>CAVIHW010000019.1:0-29723 GCA_963642615.1 Oscillospiraceae bacterium
AATTCATCCCACCACCTAAAGAGGATGGGGGAATTCTTACTGTGTTATGTTAAGATGATTATACCTGTTCTCCCAGGTTCGTGCAAGTGTGGAAAAGAAGGTGGCAACTAACACAAAAAGCAGCATTCTCTCAAACGCTGCTTTTTGCTGTAACTATTAACAGATAGAAACAATCCGCTTACACCGGGATGATCCCAATGACTACACCGATCACCAGCATCACGATGCTGACACCCCAGTAGATCGGAATGCTGAATTTCATATGGTCTTTCAGCTCTACGTCTGTCAGGCCGATCGCAAGATAGGTAGCCGGTACCAGCGGGCTTACCATCAGTGCCAGGTTCTTTCCGATGACCATGGTAAGTGCCGTGCTTAAGGAAGCAACACCGTAGGTTTCACCTACCTGCATAACAAGCGGCATGATGCCGTAGAAGTAAGCATCGGTACCAATGCACAGGCCGAGCGGAAGTGCCAGGATACCAAAGATGATGTGGATGAACTGTCCCAGGAAGCCCGGGATGATGCTCATGATGGCATTAGCCATCTCAGTCAGCATTCCGGTGCCGTCAAAGATACCGACCATAGCACCTGCACTGAAGAGGGTTGCGGAAATGATCAGAGCTGCCGGTGCATGTTTTTTCACCAGCTTATCCTGCAGCTTCAGGTTCGGATAGTTGACAGCCAGAGCAAGGCTTAATGCGATCATGAATGCCACATAGCTGGTTACCAGTCCTGCGGACAATACTGCGATCAGGGCAATGGTCAGAACCAGGTTGAAGATCAGAAGCTTCGGTCTTCTTAAAGCTGCCTCTTCGTCCTTTTCTTTCTGATCCTGCTCTACCTTCTCGCCCTTTCCTGCGCCTGCACCCTGCTTTACAGCCAGCATGCCAAGAAGGACTGCCACAACAACGTTAAAGATCAGGCCGACGATCTGGATCGGGATCAGGATATGCCACAGGTCATTGGCATCCATGGAAAGCACGGTTGCCGCACGTGCCACAGGACCGCCCCACGGAAGCAGGTTCATAACACCCATGCAGGCACCGGTCAGGCAAAGCAGGATCTTGGTATCGATCTTCATCGCCTTGTATACCGGATATAATGCCGGGATCGTGATCAGCACCGTGGTTGCCGTTGTGCCGTCCAAATGCGCGATCGTTGCGATCAGGGCGGTGGCTACGGTTACCGCAATGACATTGTTTCCGGCTTTCTTTACCAGGAAATTTACAATGACATCAAACATTCCGGTATCTGACATAACACCGAAATAGATGACCGAGAAAATGAACAGAATACCGTTATTCGTGGTGGTCTTGACGCCTTCCTTGATGAAGTCCGCAATTTCCACAGGACCGTGTCCCAAAATCAGTGCGGCCACCGCCGGAATGATAGTCAGAACAACGATGGGTGACATTTTACCCTTTAAAAGAAGCGCTACAATACAGATGATCATAGCAAAACCAACAACAGCTACCATAATGTATCCCCCTTTTTCTAAGAATACATTTATGATAGCTGTTTTGTCTGAATATATTCTGACTTATTTCTTACAAACTGTTAAGTTTTGGTTAAAAACACAATTTCTGCACGATCGGGCTCACGCGCTTTTTTAATACCGGAAGGATCTTTCCTACTAAAACAGCGCTTAATACGGTGCCTTCCCGGATGCCATACAGACCATGCATACAGATGATAGACAAGAGAATGCCGATCGCCACGGAGGAACAGTCCACAATGATCTTGATCTTGTGAAATTCCACATTCGGGAAGCAGTCACTGATGGCAAGGGTCATACCCTCCATCGGCATGTTCACCAGCTTTACGTCCATGTAGATAGCCACGCCAAGGGCAACCAGTACAATGCTGATGGCCATCATGAGCAGCTGTCCGAAGTAGGTCGGGATCACAAATCCGCTCAGCAGAGACTTGGTGAAATTTGTAAAGTAGCCGAAAATGGTAGAAAAGATCAGCTGAGTTAAGTTAAACCACTGATAATTCTTCCGCTTGATCAAAATCTGCACAGCCATGTAGCAGACAAATACACCGATAACGCAGCGTCCAAGATCCACCTTCAGCACCAAAGACACCACATACGGCAGGGAATTGACCGGTGATACACCGAGGTTGGAATTGACTGAGAAGGCAACCCCAAATGCCATCAGCAACAGTCCAACACAATACAGCAAGATTCTCATCAACATCTTCATATCCTATCGTTCTCCTTTTACATAAATCTGTGCACATGCACGCATCATGTACACTAGTATACATCATTATAACGTACCTTTTGAAATATGTAAATATAGATATGTCGAAGTTGATCTGTATGGTTACCGTTTTTTAGATGACTTTCTTTGCCTTTAACTCAGCAAGCTCTTCTGCAGAAAGTCCCAGCAGTCCTCCGTAAACTTCCTCATTGCTGCCGCCAAGCTTTGGACTGCATTCATATTCCACCTTGACCTCGCTCATTCTCGGAGCAAAGCCCGGAAGCTTTACCTTGCCGCGCTGCGGATGATCGATCTCCACCATCATGCCGCGCTCATAGTACTGCGGATCGTTGGTGATATCGTCCACGGAAAGCAGGGCACCTGCCGGGATATCGGCCTTGCAGAGGATGTCCATGGCAGTAAACTTGTCATAATCCTTTAACCAGTCCTTGATGGCGTTGTCGCAGATCTCCCGGTTTGCAAAACGGGTACGCGGAGTTGCCATCTCCGGGCATACATCCTGCTTTAAGTCCGGCCGTCCGATCACGTCACAGAGATTGTCCCACTGCTTGCTGCCCGGATGACGGCTGCAGTAAATATGCACGTAGTCGTTCTTTCCGAACGGCTTGCACGGATAGGTATCGGACGGAGCTACATCCTCAAGCGGCATGCCATTGCCGACACGGCGGTTCGGAACCTTGCCATTGTTGTAATACGGCTCCCACTGGGAACGGGACAGGCCGATCATGAAATCCTGCATTGCCACATCAACTCTCTGACCGATGCCCTCGCGCTCACGCTGCAGAAGCGCTGCGATGATGCTCATAGCCAGAGTCAGGCCGGTACCGGAATCCGCTACGGAAATGCCGCATTTGATCGGCTGATCCGGAAGTCCGGTTGCAGAAACCATCACGCCGGTATGGGTTGCAATGGGGTCAAACGCCGGATAATCCTTGTACGGACCGTCCTGAGCAAAGCCCTTTAAGCTTGCATAAATGATCTTCGGGTTAATCTCCTTGCATGCCTCATAGGTCAGTCCTAAATGATCCATGGAACCCGGTCCCATATTTTCTACGATCACATCACTCTTTGCTGCCAGATCCTTCAACAGCTGCAGTCCCTCCGGAGTTTTGGCATTGCAGGTGATGGATTTTTTGTTCATGTTCATAACCAGAAAACCATAGGTGTCTACCCCCGGCTCTGCCTGGGAATAACGTCCCAGTTCTCCCTTTCCCGGTCGTTCTACCTTTAAAACCTCGGCACCCAGCCATGCCAGAGTCTCGGTACAAACTGTGCCGGACTCAAACTGCGTCATATCCAATACACGATAACCGGAAAGCGGTCCTTTGCATCCCATAATCTTTATCCTCCCTTTATTCCACTTCGTCCTTATTTTTGCTTTCTTATTTTTGCTTTCTTATTGTTACTTTGCGTCTTTATTTTTTGCTTCCTTGTTCGGGATCACGCGCGTCTCAATAAATTCGTCCACCAGATCCGTCATCGACTCTGCGTTCCACTTGCGCGGATTGACCGGATCTGCATGGAAGGCCAGAACCGGGAAGCCTGCCTCTTCCAGGCGCTTTTTGATAAAATAGCTTCCTTCCACGGCCTGCATGTCATTTTCCGGGATCATGTATACCACCCCGTCAATGTCATTCTGCCTTGCCTGCTGCACGAACCATTCACTGTTCCACGGCGGCATATGCAGGAAATCCTCCATGCCGATAAACCGCGCTGCCAGTGCCCGAAGCGGGTCCTTCTCATCGTTATGTCGGATGTAGGCATCGGCTCCCATGGCCAGGTACATCGACCACATGAACACAGCGCCGTATTTTTCTTCAAAACGCTGATAAAATCCGAAATCCTGCCACATGCCACGGCCAAGCCACATCATGCGGTATTTTTCATTCGGAACAGCCGGTTCGCCCTTTTCGATCAGCTCCTTGATCTCCTCATACAGACTCTTTGCATGCGCTACCGCCCACTCGGTGCCGCGCTGCCACTGCGCCTGCATCACGGCATTGATGGTATCTACCACCGTCACCGGAACCGGATGGCTCTCTGCGATCATATCACGGATTTTCTTATAGTAGCTTTCCTGTTCATTGATCAGATCCATGACATATTTCAGCTTGTTCATGTCCATCATTTTTCCGGTTTTCCGTTCCAGATAGGCGATCAACGCCTTTAACTCCTCCACTGCTGCATCCAGACGGTCAGAGTCATACAGCTCCTCCCAGCGGTCTGCCGCCAGCTCATACCAGTTTAACGGTGTTTTCCGTGCCACGGTATTTTCGATCACATAGAGATCTGCCCCGTAGTTCTCGGCAAGCAGGCCAAAGATCTTGCTCTGACAGTCTCCCGTCAGACGGGTGATACTGATGGTTGGCTTTGGAAGTCCTCCCCATGGGCCAAGCGGCTTTCCTTCTTCATCCAGCTTGTGGTCATCCGGGTCAAAGCTCTCCGCCAGTGCCTGCGCATCATAGCTGTTTAAGTCATTGCGGTAGCCATTGTCCGTCATCAGCTGTGCATATTTGCGGGTCATGCGTTTTGCCCCGCAGATGGCAGCCCACCACTGATTTACCACAAAAGGAATATCCATTGCACGAAAGATCTCCATGGGAACATCCGCATTTAAAATTGCAAAGTCGCACCCCTCGCGCTCTACTCTGGCCTTCATGTCAAAGAACCATTGCTTCTGGTAGGCACCTGCGGCGGCGGTTGCTTTCAGCTTTTTTACAACGGAGGATTTTGATCCGCTTGCTTTCTTTTCTTCTGCCATCACTGATCTCCTCCTTTTCCTTCTTCTAACTCCTTTGCAAAGGATAAAAGCTTCTCATCCAGGCCTTCATTTTTTTCTGTCGGCCAGAGCATTCTCCCAAAGACACAGGATCGGATACCACGTTCGGAAAGGCTCTTTCGCTGCTTCGGCATATCCCAGGTTGCAACCTCATCGTAGAGATTGGTATAGAAGATCACGCCCTCTGCCCCTGCCTCGTCCACCTCGCGGTCAAGTGCTTCCACGCGCTGGGAGACAAAGGCTTTCTTTGCAGAAAACTCACGCAGCATATAGCGGTCAACAAGAGCACGGGTTGCCGGATAGTTCGTATTATAATCCCGGTTGTAATGACGATCCCCCCAGTTGGTATCCTCTCCTACGATCACCATGCCCTGTGCTTCCATCTTCTCATACAGGCTGATATCCTCCTGCTCGGCGCCGGTATAAAATACCCTCGGTCCTGTTAACACCGGCCAGGACTTTGCATCCTCCGTCACCTCGCGCACCAGCTTCGTATGAGCCTCCCGCTCCATGAAAAGACCGGCTCCGATGATCACAGCCGCCTCACTTCCGGAGATATGCACCTCCTTGCCGTGACGGAGCTTTGCCATTTCACGTAGTGCCGCACGGTTTTCATTGCAGATTTTTCCGGCATTTCGGATCTCCTCGTCCGTCACCGGATGTCCTGCCCACTCCTCTACCTGCTCACGGAACAGATCGATCACGAATTCATTTCTCGTCTGATGCCGGTTGGTACGGGTAAAAAGCCAGTCGATAAAGGCAAACGGCGGCAGATTTTTTTCCGGTTCCACACGATGGATTTCTCTTAAATACAGGAAAATACGGATGACCACATCGGTACTGTTGGAGATGGCAAGCGCATCCAGCTGTTCTCCATAGGTTCCGTCGATCAGCTTCTCAAACTGCGCACGCACCACCGGTTCAAATGCATATTCCAGATACTTGTTGGTCTCCTTTAATGGTCGATCCGGATCCGCATAAATCTGCACCGGCAGCATCCCTGCCGCGATCAAAAGCTCGTCCGGAACGTCAAATCCAAGCTTTCCAACAACCTTTTTCCCTGTAGCGCGCCACGCTGCAGCCGAAGCATCCCGGTGGTCGTAAATGTCTTTTAAGGCGGTAAACGCCTTGCTTTCTAACGCACATGTGCGAATCGACATGTGGTCATCACTTCCTTTCTTTTTTTCTATTCGTTTAAAACGGAATCACTCCAATCACTCCTGCAATGACAGAAACGATCAGGCTCATGCCAAATACCCACGGAAAGCAGTATTTTAAGTTAGACGGCATATCCACATCAGCAAGTCCCAAAGCCAGGTACGGAGTCGGTCCAACCAGGCAAAGGTTTGCAGACAAACATGCACCGATCAGGAATGCAGCATTTAACTGGAGCATGGTGGAACCATATGCGGTAACCACGTTCGCCATGATCGGAGCCACAGCCATATATACGGTATCGGAACCAAGGAACATGGAAAGCGGAACACTGAGTGCACTGATGATCCAGGTAATATGGCTTCCGAGACTTTCCGGAATAATAGCAAGG
Organism: Oscillospiraceae bacterium; assembly: GCA_963642615.1. Taxonomy (GTDB): domain Bacteria; phylum Bacillota; class Clostridia; order Lachnospirales; family Lachnospiraceae; genus Brotaphodocola. Next base: position 6,554 of record CAVIHW010000019.1, read on the forward strand.
ATCAAAGCTACCATGCCGTCCATCATGCCACTGTCTTTTAATACGCCTACCAGCACGCCAATGGAGAAGATGATCATGATCATGTTCAGGGCAGTGCCTCCGAACTCTTTTACCTTCTTGGTCTGATCCTTCGGATTCGGGAAGTTTACAACCAGGGCAATGGCAAGAGCCGCCATAAATCCAAGATTTGATTTTACAACACCGGATAACATCGCAATGAGTACCACAACCGTAAGGATGATATCAAAGCAGATCACATTTTTGGAAACCTTTGTCTCTACCGGCTGATTCAAGGTTGCCTTTAAAGCCTGAAACTCCTCAGCGGTCATTCCGGCACCGTTTTTGCGTTCCAGCTTTGCTAACGGGATCACGATCAGGTAGCTTAATACCAGACAAAGTGCCTGTAACGGAAGCACGTAGCGCCATAATTCCATGGCATCGCCGCCGGTTGCTGAGGTAAGACGAAGCACCGAAGAACACCACGGAGTCATGTTCATGGAACCGGAACACAGTGCTGCCAGAAGAAGCAGTGCCTGCGGACGGATCTTCATTTTCTTGTAGATCGGAAGCATCATCGGAATGGTAACCAGCATCGTTGTAGCACCGGAACCATCCAGATGTGAAATGGTAGCCACCAGACAGGTGATCCACATGACAACCTCAACCTTGTTGCCCAGATAGCGCATCAGCTTGCTTACAATGACATCAAACATTCCGACATCATTTAAGATACTGAAGTACAGCACTGCAAAGGTGAACAATGCAACGGTGTTCAGTACGCTCTTTAAACCGGTACCGATAAAATCGTTGATCTCGGCAAGACCAAATCCGCAGATCAGACAGGCCACCACCGGAACCACAACGAAGATCGGCGGTAATGATACCTTACCGGTCAGAAGCAATACCACAATGATCAATAACATCAAAAAACCTACAGCAGTCAACATAGAATACATCCCCCTTTTTCTATTCAAACTTGCCTTCTTGTTATGTTAATTTTATCACGAGCGTATACTCTGCAACAGTATAACAATGCCCACGTTTATCTCCTTCATCATGTGCATACTGCACATTTTTCTGATTTTCATTCAAAGAAATGCGTCAGACTGCACTATTTTCTTGACATTCCGCACGGTACATTCTAATATGACGTTGAGATTAACTGACATTGCAGACGAAAGGAAACCACTATGAGCAGATACACCCGAGCCATGTTAACCTGCTGGCTCAAGGACATTATCCTGTCATTCCATTCCGGAACCTATGAACTTGAATCGGACGGCGGCATTGTGCTGCTTACCAGCCCAGACACAGCACTCTCTCCGGATTATCTTTATATCGGAAGCAGTGCCGTTGTCCGTGAAACCCTCATAAAGCTGGCAAAAGATCCAACAGGCTCCACTGCCATCTGCCTGATTTCTGCAGATCTCTGTTACCTTCCTTCAGATCTTGTCATACCGGACTACATAACTTTAATAGAAGCCAGACTTCCGGTTCTGGAACTCTACAACTGTGTACATGGACATCTGCACCGGTTCCGCATATGGGATGCAGCACTGGAAAAGATCATCTACACAAACAGCGGACTCCAGGCATTTTTAGAGCAGGCCTACAAAGAACTGCATGCCACCATCCTTCTTTTAAATGCCGGATACAAACACATTGCTGCAGTTTATGATCCGGATACGCATGATCCCACTGCGGATGAGCTTCGCGAAAATGGCTATCAATCCTTTGATACTATTCAGGCAATCCATCACCAGCCTGCAGTGAAATGGGGGAAGGATCGTGAATTTGCGGAATATATCTCTACAGTCAGCGGAAACTATACGATTGTCCGCCTTATTCATTACCGTGGGGAACTGGTTGCCCGGCTCTGCGTCATCTTAAACGGTTCAAAACCGAACCAGTGCTATTCGGACTTAAACGAATTGCTTGCCCATTATGTTGCGGAATATATGTTCAGCAATCACCATTCTGATTATGGCGGAAATGCCGAATTTGGTGCACTTGCTGCAGACCTGATTGAATGCCGCATTGCCAATGAAGAAGAACTTGAACAACGTTTAAAACAGATCAAACTGGCAACCAGGCGTTATTACCATGTGATGCTGATTGCCTTTCCGACAGAGGAAGGTCATCGCCAGACGATCCCCTGGAACTATATCATCAATCAGCTGGAATATATTTTTCCCTTCAGCAACATTACAACCTACAAAGGGGAAATCCTGCTTATCATCCGAAAAATGAAGCGCCGCAGCCGGCTTACTTTCAGTCAGGATGCCCTCATAAAAATCCTGGAAAGTTATAACGGCTATGCCTGCGTCGGAAACGCCTCGGAATTTTTGATGTCCCTGCCTCCGGTCTATCATCAGACCCATGAAGCCCTCCGGCTTGGACAGAAAATGCATCCGGAAAGTCGCATTTATTATTATGAAGATTACAGCATCTACCATATCATCGAGCTCGCTGCAGAATCTTCCAGACAGAAAATGGGCAGCCGAAACCTGGTGCATCTCTGTAATAATGAACTGATCGCGCTTGTCCTCTACGACAAAAAACATAGAACAGACCTCGTAAAGATCCTTCATGTCTACCTCATGCACGAACGAAATACCACTGAAGCAGCCAAGGCACTGTTCATTCATCGCAATACCCTGTTAAATAAAATCCATAAGATTGAAGAAATCATTGACAGCAGCCTTGATAATCCGATGCTCAGAGAACGTCTCCTGTTCAGCTGCCGTGTTGTTGAATATATCACCTGCTACTGTCACGAGGATATCCTGGTACTAAAGCGGAATCTGGAAAAAGAAACCCCAGGATCGATCTGATCCGATCCCGGGGTTTTTGCACAACCATAAGGTCATTGAAATCACTTTTATTTTAGCGCCCTGTTTTTATCTCTGTCCATATTTCATTGCATAATCTGACGATAAGAGAAATAATCCGTTTTATCCTGATCGGTTATCTCCCGAATTACCCTGCACGGATTGCCGACTGCAATTACATTTGACGGAATATTTTTTGTAACGATACTGCCGGTTCCGATGATCGTATTATCACCGATTGAAACACCCGGGAGCACCTTTACATCCCCACCAAGCCACACATTCTTACCGATATGGATCGGCTTGCTGTAACAGCCACCGTTGATCCTTTCTTCTGCGTCTGTGGCATGGTTTGCCGCATATAATCCAATATTCGGACCAAGCAATGTGTGAGAACCGATCGTCACCTCAGCACAATCTAAAATCACACAGCCAAAGTTGATATATACATCGTCTTCAATCGTAATGTTTTTTCCAAATTCGCACTTGAAATCCGGTTCAATCCAGACATTTTTGCCGACTTTCTTAAATAGCTGCTGCATAAGCTGATTTCGCAATTCAATTTCTTCATCTTCTGTCTTGTTGTAAGCTCTGAATAATTTCTTAGCTGCAATCCTGCGATGAAACAAATCATCGTCAAAGTCGTTATAGATCAAACCTTTTTGCAACCTTTCCCATTCTGTCATGATAATCTCCTTTCAGCTTTCGACTTCTTTCAGATCCATTCCATAGTTTTGACACAGGTTCGAGACTTCCTCTTCCGTAAAACCAACATACTCTGCCAATGAGTCTGGATCGATCATGGCAAACTGGTCAAACATATTTAAGGCTGAATGTGTCTCATATTTCTTGATCGGCAAAATTCCTGTCATGTAAGCCAGAGCCACATAAATCTTATCCTTGAGCAGATCCCGCAAAAAATCCAGATATTGCGCCTGCGCTTCCTTATCCTGTTTATATTCCCGAAAGATGCCGTCCCATTCATCAATAATAAATACAAATGGCTCGTGATATGCCGCATAAATATCTTTCAGGGACTCTACCAGATCAGAGCGGTCAAAATAATTCACATCCGGATAACATTCCAAAAGCTCACGCAGAACCATCTTTTTGATCCGTTCAATCAGTTCTCCTACGTTTCTGCTTCTACTTAGAAATTCCTGGATATTTAGAAAGATGGTATGATACTGGTTTAAATGTTTCTGGAAATCAGATGACTCAGAAATCCGGTATGGCTGAAATAATTCCGCAGAGCTACAGCCTCTGCTATAATAGGCAGCCAGCATGGCAGCTGCCATGGATTTTCCGAACCGACGTGGGCGGCTGACACACACATATGCCTGCATAGTATTGATCACACGGTTGGTGTAAGTGATCAGACTGGTTTTATCCACATAAATTTCTGATGTTATCATTCTTGCAAACGGTTCATTGCCCGGATCCAGATAAATACCCATACAAGCCTCCTGTTGGTTTTATTTTATTGCTACCATTTCCCGATTTGTCCTATAATAAGTTGCCCTGGAGATTTTCCCTGGAATCAGGTATCCTGCACTTTCCAAGTTTCCGAGGATTTTCTTTCTCAAATAGGTAGAATTACTGATTCCAAGATATTCTGCAATTTCTGATGCTTTATGAGCCTGGTAATAGCAGAAGGCCAGAACCTTTTCGTCCATCTCTGTACCATTTTTGATTGGGATATAATCAATTACAGGGATTCCATTATCTTCTACTCCATTCAGATAAGTCAGATCCGGCAGAACCAGTGTAAAATGATCAGATGAGGAGTAAACATACGGTTTGTGTTTTTCATCTGCATCTGCATAATCTTCTGTGATTTTATCAAATCCGGTTCCAGCAGCTTCCATAACATTACAGGTCACTAAAACACCGGAGATCAATTCGTTTCTCCGCTTGGATATAATATGAGATAAATCATAAGTTTTTCCCAGTTTTTCTCCCCTGTAAAAACCTCCCGGAGAGGAAATTTCCAGACGATCCTTAAACATATCGATTTGAATCTGGGTTCCGTCTAAAAAATAATCCCGGTGTGCAATCGCATTTACAACTCCTTCAAACAGTGCACGCGGGGGATACGCATCTATATTTTTTCTGGTGTTCTCCAACTTGATCAGAGAATGATTCATTCTCTGGTTTACAAAATCCATAATGTACTGGATCGTTGATGTGATATTGCCCTGAAACCGGTTGATGGTGATGATCCGTTCGCTTCCCTTATTGAATCCGGAGTAAACAGAGCACTGCACTTCTGTTTTCCGACCATCATAATGATCGGTAAATAGAACCGCTCCATTCGCCAGGTATCCATCTTCATTGTAAAACCCCAATGAACGAAGCGCTTTCTCCTTTAATTCTCTACCATTATTGTGTTCGGCATAAAAGGATCGAAGCATAGAAATTTCATCCGCATCATATTTTTCATCTGAAATAAGAATGTCATATTGAGCATTCTTACTTTTTACACTCATTTCTATGATTTCTTCATAGGTAGCCCCATTGGTAAATCCATCTCTTCTCATAAAAATGGATGGAATGTTTTTGTATTTTAAAATAACCGGTTTTACCGCAGACTCCGGTATCTCTACCCGAATGATAAAACGTTCCGACTCATTGATCTCATAACGAAGAAATGAAATATACATCTGAGGTCTCGGGGTCAAATGCTCGTTGACCTGATTATTAAAATAGTTGCGCTCATTGTCAGCACTCTTTTTATCAAATCCGATCAGTTTATTTGTTTTGTCTTCTACTCCTATATAAAAAGTTCCGCCAGATGCATTCGCAAATCCAGCAATACTTTTCAACCATCCTACTACATCTTCTCGATTTAGTTTGCTCTTACATTCCAATTTATCATTTTCCAGGCAGACGCCAGGGATTAGTTCTTCAAGATACATCGACCATCCTCCTATATCAAGCAACTTCCACTACTTCTAGTTTACTTCCAGGCGACTTCAATGTCAAGTTCTATATCACTTCAATATAAACTTCAATATCACTTCAATATCAGTTCAAATTGAGTAGAACTACCTCTGTTTCTGCTGTATATCCCTTAAACACACTCATTTCGGACTTTCCCTTATATCGCGTTATGAAAGCACCATAACCAAGGTGCCGGCGGTGATCAGGATACATCCAATCAGGGATTTTACCGTAAACTGCTCATGAAGGAATACAAAAGCCAGAACCAATGTGATCACGACGCTAAGCTTATCGATCGGAACCACTTTTGAAGCCTCTCCTATCTGCAATGCCTTATAGTAGCAAAGCCAGGATGCTCCTGTTGCTATCCCGGAAAGGATCAGAAAGAGCCAGCTTTTCTTATTGATTTCCGTAATACCGCCCCAGTTATGTGTGACAAAAACCATCCCCCACGCCATGAAAATCACAACCGTGGTGCGAATCGCAGTTCCCAGATTGGAATTTACATTTTCAATACCAACCTTCGCCAGAATAGATGTAAGTGCAGCAAAAACTGCGGATAAAACAGCAAATAATGCCCACATATAATTTCCCCTCCTTAATAAAACAACACAATTCTGTCTCTACTATAATACGTTTTTCGAATAGCTTCAATCCTCTGCTCGGTCATTTTCACAGAAAAACAGGACCGGTCTGATCCGATCCTGTTTTTCCATTTTATTTCAAGTATTCCTTAAGTCCGCCCCACTGTTCTTTAAAAATGCCTGGATCCATCTCTTTCAGATTTGGAGAAATTACCGGAGTAAAACCAATCCGATCTAAAACATCCTTCTGAAGATCAATGCCAGGTGCAACCTCAATGAGTGTCATCTTATGGTCGATCAGCTGGAATACTGCACGCTCGGTCACATACAAAACTTCCTGACTTGCCGGTGCATACTGTCCGGAGAAGGTGATCTGTCCCACTTTCTCCACAAATTTCTGGATGGTACCTTCTTCTACGATTTCTAGCTTGCCGTCACCGACTTTCACCCTCGCCTTTCCCATCAGGGTGCCTGCAAAGATAACCTTCGGAGTTGCAGCAGTGATATCGATAAATCCGCCCGGTCCTGTCAGCCTCTTTCCCATGCGGCTTACGTTATTGTTTCCGTCGCCATCGACCTCGCCAATTCCAAGGCAGGTCATGTTCAAGCCACCGCCGCTGATCAGGTCAAACATTTCATGAGGGGTCAGGATAGCTTCCGGATTGTAGGCGCTTCCGAAACTCGGCAGTGCGGACGGAACTCCGCCAACCATACCACTCTCGGTACTCATGGTCACATCGTCAATGAGACCTTCCTCTGCCACAACCTTTGCAATATCCGCCGGCATGCCGACACCAAGGTTGATAAGATCGCCTTTTCTCAATTCCATAGCGCAGCGTCTGCATACAACCTTTCTCTCATCAAAGGGAAGCGGCTTTATGCTGTCTAACGGGATCTTGATCTGTCCGGAGTAAGACGGCTCCCAATAGGTGCCTTCTGCCTGCCAGCAGGATTTCGGATCTCTTGCCTGCACCACATAATCGACAAGCTTGCCCGGAATTTTTACTTCTTTCGGATTTAAGGTATCCTTCTTTGCCAGGTATTCCACCTGGACAATGACAATGCCGCCATTATTTTTTACGGCTGTTGCCACTTCAAATCCCTCATTCATAACACTTTCATGCGCAAAGGAAATATTTCCGTTTTCATCAGCAATGGTTCCGCGAAGCAAAGCCACATCACACTTAAATGACGGATAAAACAGATACTCTTCCCCATTAAATTCTACCAGTTTTACTACCTCTTCGGTAGTCTCTCCGTCATTCATGCGTCCGCCTTCCACACGCGGATCTACAAAGGTTCCAAGTCCCGTCTTGGTAATGAGACCCGGACGGCCTGCGGCGCACTCCCTCCAGAGATTGATCACAACGCCCTGCGGCAGGCAGTGCGTCTCAATCTGATTCTGACGTGCCTGTTCACAAAGGGTAAATGCACTGCCGATATGAGCACTGGTCCATTTGGTGATGAGACCCGGACCGGCCTCGCCAAAACGGGTAACACCACGGTTTCCATGCGCCGTATCTGCTTCCGGAAGCGGATTTCTGTCCCATCCGTTAAATTTATTTCCAAATCCCCAGTCCCCCAATGCACTTGCCTGTTTTAAATTCAGATCACAGGGATGCCCGGTCGCTGCAAAACGATCCCGAATGGCACAGGCAATCTCCTCTGCCCAGCCGGAAAGCCCCATACCGGCAACACCAATGGTAGCATGATCTGGGATCAGCCCTGCTGCCTCATCGGCCGTGATAAACTTTGCCATAACAATACCTCCTCTTAAAAGCTGCATTATTGTGTTAATTTCCTAACGCATTATAACATGTATATGGATACATGTAAATATGAACATATCAAAGAACGTTATATCCTATTTTATCCAGATCCACATAGAAAAAATATAGAAACATGGCCTATGTTTTTTTCTAAAAAATATGCAGTCTGCCCAACAATTTTGCAAGAAATATATGGGACAAATTATTTTTTTATGTTAGAATTGACATATCTATCCTTACAGGAATCAGGAGGTTCACTCTATGCGAACATTAAAATATGCCATTCTGGGTCTGATCAACCGGGAACCCATGTCCGGCTACGATATTACCCGCGAATTCAACAGCAACAACCTGGCAAACTTCTGGTATGCCAAGCACAGTCAGGTTTATCCAGAGCTTGCGCGTCTTATGGAAGAAGGACTCGTCACCTGCGAGATCGTCATCCAGGGAGAGAAGCTGGAAAAAAAGATCTATTCTATTACAGAAAGCGGCAAACATCAGCTTCAGGAGTGGCTCATGAAGGATGAACCCTTAGAGCCAACCCCGAAAGATGTCTTCCGCCTTCGCATGTATTTTTCCGATTTCATGACACCCGAGCAGCTAAAGACCCATCTTACAAACCAGCTTCAGAAACATATCCAGAAAAAGAAATACCTGGATGAGATCATGCTCACAAACCACAACAACACCGCTCCGGCTGTCGGAACAAAGGAATTCGGTGATTTTATGGTCTTAGAGGGTGCCATCATGCGCGAGCAGTCTTATATTGACTGGATTAAGGACTGTATGAAGCGGTGTGAATAATGCAGCAAACCTTTTACAGCGTATGCTCCGTTCGGTTAATAACCTCTTCCTGCATGGAATCATTCAGCTGGACAAAGTATGCACTGTATCCCGCAATGCGAACTACAAGATCACGATGTCTATCCGGATTTTCCCGGGCATCGATTAAGGTCTCACGATCCACCACATTAAACTGTACATGCTTTCCACCATTGGTCAGATAGGTGCGAATCAGTGACGCTAACTTCTCCATATCACTCTCTGTTTTTAATGCCGACGGATGGAATTTCATATTCAGCAGAGTTGCCTGGAACGGATCCTGATCCACTTTCATGGCGGACTGCATGACTGCTAACGGTCCATGGGTATCCATGCCCTGCATTGGACTCATGGTGCCGTCTGCCAGCAGAGTTCCGGCTTTTCTTCCATCCGGTGTTGCTCCGGTTAAGAGTCCTCCCGGCTGATGGCTGGTGATGGAAATGCCGCACGGTACTGTAGTGCCGCCAGTGATGGTTGGAAGCGTCGGCACGAAATCAGTAAAGAGTTTGTAACAGCGTGCCACGATTTCATCAACGTACGGATCATTGTTGCCAAATTTTGGTGCATTCAGGAAATCCTTCCTCATCTCCTCATATCCAACCCAGTCTGCTTCCAGCGCATCATAGAGTTCTTTTAAGGTATATTTCTTTTCATCAAAACAAAGCTTCTTAATGGCTGCCAGGGAATCCCCCACATTGACCATGCCAATGGTACAGATGGATGCGGTGTTGTCAAACGGAATATTATGACGGCACCAGATGTCTTTTCCACTCTCGATGCCCTCATACATCAGCGCACTTCTGAGCGGATCCGAAAGCACCTCCTGGGTTACCTTTAACTCTACATTGTTTCGCTCCCCTACAATACCAAGGCAGTACTGAAACTGTTTTTCCCAGGCAGTAAAGAGCTCCTCAAAATCTTTAAATTGAGTGAAATCACCTGTCTGAATTCCGGCAAGCTCACCATTTTTCGCATTTACACCATTATGACGGAACAGATCAAAAATCACTGTCATGATCGTCATCGGAACTGGGCCGGTACGGCTCTTGCCCGGAAGGTTTGCATCCAGACAACCGGTAATGGCAAAGTCTCTTGCATCTTCTAAGGAAACACCATGCATCGTAAAAAATTCTGTATAGCTTTCATCGCTGACAAAAGCTGGCATGCTTAGTCCTGCCTTGATGCACTCCACACCTTTTAAGAGCAGCTCTTTCGGAGTGGATGGTGCCACCCGCAGGGTAATGGTATGATGCGGAGTCTTCGTAATCAGCGCCGCATCCAGAAGCATATAGCTTAAATCATTGGTCGCATCACTTCCATCCGGCTTGACTCCGCCAATGATGAAGTTATGCCACTTTGCAAAACCGGCATTTTTCTTACGATTATTCTTTCCAGAAGTGCGGTTTAACTCCATATCTTTCAGGCGCATGCAGCATAAAAGCTCGATAGCCTCTTCTTTCGTAATACGTCCTGCGTCCAGATCAGCCTTATAGTACGGATACATAAACTGGTCGAAACGTCCGCCCGGAAGTGTAGTGCTTGGGCTCAGCATTAAGAACTGGAACCAGAAGCACTGGATCGCCTCACGGAAAGTACGCGGTTTATGGCGCGGAATCCATGCACAGGTCTCCCCGATGGTCTTTAACTCTTCCCTTCGCACCGGATCTGTCTCTGCTTTTGCCATCTCAAAGGCCAATGCTGAGTAACGGTCTGCCAGCGTATTGATTGCCTCAAATGCCATGACAACAGCACGATAATAACGGAATTTATCGATGGATTCTGCATCTGTAAATCGCAGTTCTTCCTGACATTTCTTTGCCTGCTCAATCAGAGCTAAAGTGCCATGATTTAAAATTTTTGTATAGTCGACCAACAAAAGCACCAGACTCGGTCCAAGTCCTAAACCACTCTGCGCATAACCACCGCCGACTCCGCGCCCCTCCGATTTATCCTTCCACGGTGGCAGTACCAACCCGGCCTTTAACAGTTTTAAAATCCGCTCATCTTCCTGCTCATAGAAAATATCACCCTGCATACCGATCTGGGTAGCCGGATCATGATGCTTGTTCAGTTCCTGAAGATCCTTCTGATCCTGCTCATCCATGAGATAGCCATCCTCGATCAGGCTGTCAATCTCATCCTGTGTCCAAATCCCATAGTTGGGATCAATCTCCAGTCCCATGGGTTTGGAAGCCCCAAGGCCTACAATCAGTTCATCGTCCGCTATGGCGATGGGCATCCTCTCTGCGTAAGCTTTTAACATTTTTCCACGCTGAACCATGGCCGGATCGTGCTTAGAATGCTCCAGCACATCTGCCGTAATGCGGTATTTTTCAATGCAGATCGGGTAATGATCCACGATCACACGCTTTTTGATTCGTTCAATCCGTTCATACATAGTTTGCATTTCTCCTTTTTCAACCTCCGATCTGTGTCATAATCCCATAAGATTCCACGATTTCCTTCAAATGGTTCATATGCTCATCCGATGGAATTTCGATCGACCAGTCCATCTCATGCCCTAAACTTTCATTTTTTGACTCACCCAGTCTATGATACGGAAGAAGGCAGACTCTGGTGTCATTGGTAAGATTTTCTAAAACAAATCTTGCCATAGCATGGATATTTTCGTCACTGTCATTATGCTCTGGTATCACAGGTACCCTGATCCAAACCGGTACATGCAGCTCTTGATTGATATGAACAATATTTCTTAAAATCTGTTCATTTCCCACGCCGGTATATTCTTTGTGCTTTTCCGGATCCATATGTTTGATGTCACAGAGAGCCAGATCCACGTGAGTATATATCTGGTCAATGATGTCCGAACGTGCAAATACACTACTTTCCACCGCGGTGGAGATTCCTTCCTCATGCGCTGCCATCAGAAGATTTTTCGTAAAATCCGGGCAGGTCAGACACTCGCCACCGCTGATGGTCATTCCACCACCGGATGTATCTAAAAACAGCTTATCTGCCAACACGCGGTTTAGGACTGTCTGCACATCCATAATCTCTCCAGCAATTTCTCTCGCCTCTGCCGGACACTCCTTTACACAAGCTCCGCAATCCTCACATAAACTCCGGTCTGTATATGCCCGAAAATCATCTGCTTCCTTTTTAATCGTGATTGCGCGTTTCGGACAAGCGGCAGTGCAACGGCCGCATCCGGTGCACTTTTCCTTGTAAAACATCAGTTGAGGCTTCTTTAAGTTCGATTCCGGATTCGCACACCAAGTACAGCGAAGCGGACATCCTTTCACAAATACCGTAACCCGGATTCCGGGACCGTCATGGATGCAATAGGTTTGAATATTGAATACTGTTGTTGTGACGCTGCGGTCTGCAGCCATAATCTCACCCCCTTTTTTAAGGGCGCATGCAGAACCTCATATCGGTCATACATGCGCCCGCTCTATCGGCTATGCGCCAATCAGAATGATCGGAGTTGCACAAGCCAGTGTTACGACAATCATGGCTACAATTGCTGTATACAGCAGACGATTAAATACCTTTGGAGCCACTTCATTCGGACATCCTACCAGGCAGAGTGCTCCACCGGTAGAGATCGGACTCATGGAAGTGCATCCGGTTCCAAGCATCAACGGAATCACCAAAGCTCCAAACGGAACTCCTGCTACTGGTGCAAGCGCTGGGATCATGGACATCATAAGAGGCTGAACCGTTGCGGCTGATGTCACGAAACTCAGTGCAGATCCAAGCAGAGCAAAGCAAGGTGCGATCAGAAAGGCCGGAAGTGTCTGCATTGCCTGCCCAAGGGTATCAACTACACCAAGCGTATTAGCCAGGGTGCAGTACATACCCATGCCAGCGATCATAAAGATCATGTTCCAGTTTACATCTTTAGAGAATACTTTCTTGATGTCATTTCCTCCAAGAACGGCTACCAGGCTGATGCCTACGGTAGCGGTAACCGGCATGCTTAAGTTTTTACTCATCCATTTGCATACTGCATTTGGCATAAACTGATTGATGACTGACGGAACCAGCAAAAGACCGATACAGCAGCAAATGATAAGCATGGTATTTTTCTGCTCCTTTGTAAACGGCTCTGGCTCATGCATAAAATCTTCTGCACCATTTTCCTGTAACTTCCACGCACGGTTCAGGAAGTAAACAACCGCCAAAACGATCACACCCATCACCAGATTGAACATGGCCGAACGCATGCACATAGCCATCGGGTCGATTCCCTCCAGATACTGGCCATACATACCAACATGCAAAGATCCGTTAGACGTCCATGGAAGGAAGGATCCCATAAAGGATCCGCTCCATAACGCAAACGGTACCACAAACGGGCTAACACCTGCTGCTACGCTCATGCCCCAAGCCAATGGTCCAACGATTGCGGTATTCATGGTGCCTGCTCCTGCCGCTGCAACCACTGCTGCTACAATGGCAATGGCAAATGGTAATGCCCAGCGTGTCTTACGAAACTTATATGCGATCTTTCTTCCCAAAAGCTGCATAGTGCCATTTGCACTTGCAAATGCATAAAAGATAACCGGTATCGTATAATTCCAGAACAAAGTTACCGGAAATGCCTTGATAAACGCGTTAGATGTGCTGTTTTCTCCTCCAAACAACCATGTGATCACAAATCCTAAAGCAATTGCAACAAAACCACAGTTAATCTTCAGTTTCTGACCAATCACAACCGCTAAAACGAAACCCAGAAAAAAAATAAATACTAATGACATCATGGATCCCCCTTCCATTCTATCAGTTCACACAATTTTTACAGCATATTCTCGGTTCTGGATATAACATCCTGTTGTACCGCTGGTGTCAGCAAGGTAAAGTACGCACTGTAGCCTGCCACACGTACCACAAGATCTCGGTAATCTTCCGGTTTTTCCTGCGCCTTATGTAATGTCTCGTTATCCACAACGTTAAACTGAATATGTTTGCCTCCATTTAAAAGATACGTTTTAATTAATGCACCAAGTTTTCTCAAATCTTCGTCTGTCTTTAACGCAGACGGATGAATCTTCATATTTAAAAGCATTGCATTGAACGGATCCTGGTTAATCTTCATGGCGCTGGCTAATGATGCAGTCGGTCCATGGGTATCCGTTCCCTGTGCCGGTGATGCGGTTCCGTCCGGAAGTGTTTCCCCAAACTTTCTTCCATCTGGAGTTGCCCCTGTATAAGCGCCGCCCGGAGCATAAGCTGTGATAGAAATTCCGGTCGGTCTCGGTGGCTCCCCATAAATTCCGGTAAACGTTTTTGTGCTCTCTGCCCAGAAATCGAATAGATCCGTAGCAATACTGTCAACAAAGTCATCATTATTGCCATACTTCGGTGCATCCTTGCAAAGCTTGCGAAGTTCCTCGTAACCTTCCCAGTTGGCTTCCAATGCATCGTGCAGTTCTTCCATGGTGCAGTACTTCTTTTCAAATACCACATATTTCACAGCAGCCAGAGAATTGACCGCCCCGATGATACCTACCGGATTCATCATGGAACCGTTCTCATAAGGCATCTTGCGATTTGCGATATCACGTCCACATTTAATTCCGTCATAGGCAAAGGCCGAATGAACTACATCATTGTTGATTTCCCTTGTCACGCGGCATAAGATGTTGTGTTCCTCATTGTATAGCCCCATAAAGTAGTACAGCTGTTCCTTAAATGCCTTTTCAAAGGCCTCGTAAGAGGTAAAGTCCTTCATTTCACCGGTTTTCGGTCCAAGCTGTTCTCCGGTCTCTCGCATCACGCCATTGTTCATCATGATCTCCAAAACCTTCGGAACAATGAACATGCCCACCGCATTCATCCTAGATTTTCCTGGAATGTTTAAATCCAGACATCCGGCAAGTGCATAGTTTCTTGCATCCTCAATCGGAACCCCCTGGTCTAACAGACCCTGAATATAGCTTTTATCTGATACAAAGGCAGGCATACCAATACCGGTTCGAACCAGCTTTAAAGATTTCATCATCAACTCATCCGGTGTATTTTCATTGACCCGGAGAGTAATGGTAAACTGTGGGGTGCGCACCTCGTCTGCTGCCTCCAAAAGCAAATAGCTCAACTCATTGGAGCTTTCCTTTCCGTCCTGATCACAACCACCAATCACAAAGTTATGCCATCTAGCCATACCAGCCCATTTATCACGCTGCTTTGCATTGCCAGATACAAAGTTAAACTGCATGATCTTGATTCGCAGGCATTCAATCAGCTCCAATGCCTCATCCCATGTCAGCGTTCCAGCCTCAATATCCTGTTTATAATATGGATACATAAACTGATCAAAACGGCCTCCCGGTACCGTACCATGGGTAATCATCATCCAGTAGAACCAGAATGCCTGAATCGCATCTCGAAAATCACGCGCCCCGTGCTCTGCCAGGTTATGGCAGGTATCTGCCATACGCTCGAGCTCTTTTTTTCTTACCGGATCTGAAGTTTCTTCTGACTTCTTGGTACATGCATCTCCATATCGATGATACATGCGCTGCATGGAAGTCAAGGCAATGATGCAGGCTCTCAAATAATCGCCTTTATCAAACGAATCGTTATCTGTATAACGAAGTTTTTCCAGTTCTTCCTGCGCTTCCTCTACTCTTGCTGCAATACCCTCTTTTATCACCTTCTCATAATCTGGGACAAAAAAGCTTAAGCCGATTCCAAGCCCCCAACCAAAACCAGCTCCACCTGAACCACGTCCTTTCACCTTGCTTGTCCATGGCGGACATAAGATTCCAGAACGAATGAACGGCCATAAATGAAAGTCCTCATAAAATCTTCCCTGCCATTCATACATCTGGCGACTCTGTCCATCCCAAAAAGAATCCAGACTCCTTAACGTTTTTCTATCTTCCTCGGAAATCGTATAATTTCCTTCCAGAATACTGTCTAAATCTTTATCATCCCAGAACGGTCCCCAGCAAGAGGCCTCAAGTCCCATTGGTTTTGCTGCACAGTTTCCGCAGATCAGTTCATCATCATCAATATAGATCGTTCTCTTATCCAGATAATTTGCAGTTGCCTTTGCACGTCTGAGTATGGAAGGCAGCCCCTCATTCTGCTTCCAGGACTCGATCACATATTTTGCCTTTTCCGCGCAGAACGGAAATTTGTCAACCTTCAACGCTTCCTGCATCCGTTTGATTCTCTCAGTAGCCATATGTTCCCCTCTCCTTTTTTGTTTGCCAATATCTTAACATATTCTCTCCTGCAGAAACAGAAATCTCACCGGTGTTTCTGGCAATGTGTGAACCGCGCACATTTCCTCCATTCCATCCTGTGCAGTTTTCACAACTTTTTTCAGTTATTTCTCATTTTTTTGCCTAATCGCCCACTTTGAAAGGCAAAAAAAGATATCCGTTGTATAGCGGATATCTTTTTTACAATATTATTTTCATTTTTTTATGGATTCTACGCCCTTCCAGTTCATGGTACTGATTGCATTCACATATTCCTGAGAAACTTCTTTGTTCGGAATCGAAACTGTTCCATCCTGGCTGCTGTAGGTCAAATAACCGAGGTGTATCAGCAGGGTCAGGACATCATCCTTTGTGGCAAATGTAGTCATATCATTGCTGAATGTCCCTATATTGATCTGCACTGTTTCTCCTGCAAGCATTCTGACTACGGAATCTTGTAATCCATCCATATCCATCTGGATATAGATTTTTAACGCCTCATATGTTTCTGTCTGATTCCAGTAAGTCCCGAATTTATGTCGGAGCATAGCCTCAACAACAGATTTTGGACTGTACATAGAAATGCTTCCCATGATTTTTCCCCCAACCTGTGGTACAATGCAGATATAAAATATGCGACTAGGTTCCACCAAGAAAGGACACTCCTATGGACATCATGTACATTCTGCAGACCATGGAAAAGACGTTGTTAGAGCAGCAGATCGGCACCCGGACGAACCGAGAGTTTCAGGGGATCATCCTGCTTAAGAATCAGGCAAAGCTGCTGGAGGAATATCTCTATATCGGGCAATATTCCGATGGGATTCGGCTCTTGAAAAACTGTCCGGCAGATTGTTCCATCACCATGTTTCTGTCTGCAGACGATGTAAACCACACAAAGCTTCCGAACTGCGGCGATCACAATGTGATTGTCTCTGCCCTGGATCTTTTTGAGTTATACAACCGCATCAATATCATTCTCTGTAACTACCGGCACTGGAGCCGGACTCTGCGCGAGGCGCTCTGCGACGGACTGACGCTCTCACAGCTTTTAAATACTGCTGCAGAGATGATCGACTCTCAGATTTACTTTTTTAATTCCGGCTTTAAGCTGATCGCAAGAAATTCCAGGACTTATTTTGACGAGCCTGTAGGGCAGGAGCTTTCCAAGCATCAGACCCTGAGTCTTTCTCAGGCCAAACGGCTGCAGGATGCCTTTTCTAAGCATCCTAAGGAAAATTGCTGTCAATTCACGTTAGAGCCCCACCATATCTATTTTGCCTGCCGCATCCAGACAGACAAACAGCATACCATCACTGCTCTGCTGGCGGCCAATTCGGAAAAATCACAGATTGATTTTAAGCATCTGCTGGCTGATCTTTGTGATATCGTCACCCATACCTTATGCGAAAATCTGGAGCTTCTCTTGAATCAGGATGCAGTCTGTGCCGAATTTTTCAAGGATCTGGCCAGAAATAAGTTCACGGATGAGACCGAGATCCGACAGCGCCTATCGCTTCTTGCCTATCCCGTAAAGGCATTCTGTGCCTTTATCCTGATACGCCCGGAAAAGCCATCGGAACAAAACGAGCAGCTCAGCTATATGTTCCAGCAGCTTCATGAGCTTTTTCCGGAAACCAATATGGCAATCTGTGACCAGGATATCGTGATCCTCTTTTCTCAGGAAGAACGCCCGCAGGGAAAGCTGGTCCTTGATCATGCACGCCTGCAGCAGCTTCTAGAGCAGTGTCACGCCTATGCCGGGATCAGCAATGCCTCCCGAAGGCTTTCCCGCCTGCATATCCTGCATGACATTGCTTCCGCCACCATCCGGCTTGGATCGAAGCTAAAACGTTTTTCCGATGCAGAGCGGCTCTTTTTTTACGAAGATTACAGCTTATATTACATCATTGACCTATGCGCTGCCCAGTATATTGACGTCCATCACACCAAAGACCTGATCTACCTGATCCATCCTTCCATCATCAAGATCTGCAGGTATGATGCCGAGCATCACTCCAACTTAAGAGATGTCCTGTATTACTATCTGCTCAGCGGCTGCAGCTTAAATAAAACTGCCGCTGCTGCCTACATGCACCGCAACACCGTCATGAACAAGTTAAATAAGATCAACGAACTCACGGAGATTCCCCTCGAAGACGGCTTTAACCGGCACCGGATGATCATGTCCTGCCTGATCGTGCGGTATTACGAGGTTTACTTAGGACAGACCCTGCAGTTATAATGAAAAAAAACGCCGCACAGCCAGATAACAGGGCTGTGCGGCGTTTTTTCATTATAATCTAAAATGCCTGCATATACAGTTTTAAGATATCTTTCTTTGCGGTCACACGCGGGTTTACCTGAATGTTTCCACTCTTCATGGCATCATCTGCCATCTTATCAAAGAGACTGCTGTCAACACCAACCTCGCTTAAGGAAGCCGGAATGCCAAGCTCGTCATTTAAGACACGGATCTCTGCTGCCAGCATTTCCGGAGTGAAGTCCTCATCGGATACCGGTTTTTCGCAGATGCAATCGTAAATATACTGGTATTTTGCTGCGGCATCCGTCATGTTGTATTCCACAACCGTCGGAAGCAGGATCGCATTGGCCACACCGTGCGGCACATCAAAGTAAGCGCTCACCGGATGGCTCATGGCATGGACATTTCCAAGTCTTGCATGGGAGAAGGCAATTCCTGCAAATAAAGAGCCGGTCAACATAGCCTCACAGGCTTCGATATTGCTCCGGTCTGCCACATAGTCACGGATGCTTCCGCCAATCAGGCGGAGCGCTTCTTTTGCAAACATGTCAGAGAACGGAGATGCTGCTTTGGAGATAAAGGCTTCCAGCGCATGAACCATGGCATCAATGCCGCAGGCTGCTGCTGTGCCTGCAGGTACCGTTGTGATCAGCTCCGGATCAAGGATCGCGTAAGCCGGCAGGATGTCATTGCTCACCACCGTCAGCTTATAGTTGCGGGAGTGGTCGGTGATCACGGAAAATGCGGTAACCTCGGAACCGGTTCCTGCCGTGGTCGGAATGGCGATCATGGGAACCACCGGTCCCGGAACCTTTCCGCCGCCCTCATAATCTACGATATTGCCACCGTAGGTTGCAATGACAGCCACTGCCTTTGCCACATCCAGAGGGGAGCCGCCACCAAATGCCACGATGAAGTCTGCCTTGCTGTCTGCAAACCCTTTGGCAGCCTTTGCTACGGTATCGGTGCTCGGATTTCCTTCGGTCTCGGTAAAGCTTTCGCTTTCCATTCCGGCTGCCTTTAATGCCTCCTGGCATTTTCCAACCATTCCGATCTTATTTAAATGAGGTCCGGAGATGATATACGCCTTGCTTTTTCCCAGTTTTTTTGCCAGCTCCGGAAGTTTTGCCAGGGATCCCACACCAACGGTGATATTCTGCGGGATCGAGAAGGAGAAACTATTCATAATCACAATACCTTTCCTTTCAGGAAATGCCGCCAAAAGGCGGCATTTTTTATTGTCCTTATTTTGTAAGAGCTTCTACAGACTCCTTGATGATCTCAAATGCTTCATCACAATCTTTCTCGGTGATGATTAACGGCGGGATCATGCGGATGGTGTGACCGCCGATGGCCGTGATCAGGAGATGTCTGTGGAGACATTCATGCTTCACTTCTACTGCTACAACGGAATCATCAAACTCTACGCCGACTAAAAGTCCCTGTCCTCTTACTTCCTTTACATGCGGAAGTGCTGCCAGTTTTGCCTTGAAATACTCGCCCATCTTTGCAGCGTTGTCTGCAAGGTTTCTGTCAAGCAGCTCGTTTACCTCTGCCAGAGCAGCTGCACAGGAAACCGGATGTCCGCCGAAGGTGGTTCCGTGAGAACCCGGATTGAAGGCCTTTGCTACCTCAGCCGTTGCGCAGATTGCGCCGATCGGCATGCCGCCGCCGAGTGCCTTTGCCATGGATACGATATCCGGTTTGATGCCATAGTGCATGTAGCTCATGACCTTACCGGTACGGCACCATCCGGTCTGTACCTCATCGATCAGAAGCAGCATTCCCTTCTCATCACAGAACTCTCTCAGTCCGGTCATAAATTCCTGGGTTGCCGGATGCACACCACCCTCGCCCTGTACCGGCTCGATCATGATCGCGATGGTATTTTCGGTACATGCATCCTTGAATGCCTGTAAGTCATTGTACGGAGCATAGGAAAAGCCGTAGGTCATCGGTCCGAAGCCAACCTGACAGCCATTGCCCGGCTGACCGGTAGCGGACATGGCACCAAAGGTACGTCCATGGAAGCCCATCTTTGCGGTAACGATATGATATTTGTTCGGGCCGTATTTCTCAATGCCGTACTTACGAGCCATCTTGATCATAGCCTCGTTGGCCTCGGTTCCGGAGTTCTGGAAGAAGATCTTGTCCATGCCGATGGTGGTACAGATCTTTTCTGCCAGCAGAGCCTGCGGAATGGTATATGGATAGTTGAAGGTATGCATAACATCCTGTACCTGATCGATCACGGCTGCAACAACCTTTTCATTGCAGTTTCCTGCGGAGTTTACGGCGATGCCTGCATAGAAATCTAAGTATTTCTCGCCATTCTCATCGTACATGTACTGATCCTTTGCAGTCTCACAGATGAAATCCATTCTCTCATAGGTCTCGATCATGTACTTGCTTACTTTGTCCTTAATGTCCTGTGCTGTTAATCCGGTATCTGCTAATTTCATGTTCTCCTCCTTCGCGGTCGCACTTCTCGATCCGCTTCTTATATCTATTATCATTAAATCAAAAGATCACTCCAAAATTCCAGTCGAATGGATCATATCCGGTGTGATGAGCCCCTTCAGGACCAGATACTGCTCAATGACCTTGACACAGTTATCTACACCGACCCGCTCACTGTTTAAGGTGAGATCGTAGTTGACCGGGTTGGTCCAGTAATTTCCGTGGGTATAATATTTGTAATAATCCGCGCGGAACTTATCGGTTTTTTCGATCGTGGCATTGGCCACATCCGCTGTCACACCCATGTTTTTGATGGTTCGTTCTACGCAAAATGCTCTGGGAGCTTCAATATAAATACTCACCACATTCGGATATCCCTTTAAGACATAGTCGGCACATTTTCCGACAATGACGCAGGATTCCTTTTCTGCAAGCTCCCGGATGATCTGGCTTTGATATTCAAAGAGCTTATCATCGGAAGCAAAGGTCTCATTTCTTGAGATATAGCCTTTTGCACGCGGAAGGCCGCGCAAGAAATTGGTAAAGCCTCCGGTCTCACGCATCTTTTCATTGACCTGCTGGAACACGTCCTCATCCAGGCCGCTCATCTGGCTTGCCAGTGTCAAAATCCGGTTCTCATAGCAGTGAATACCTAAATCTTCTGCCAGCTTGGCCGCGATCACTTTTCCGCCGGTTCCAAAGCCTCTGGCAAATGTAACCACAAATTTATCCATATTGTCTCCAATCTGTTATCTGCCTTAGCCAGCCAGATAACGCTTAAGAAATTCCCTGGTTCTCGGATTTTTCGGATTCGTGAACAATTCGGAAGGCGCTGCATCCTCAGCTACATAACCACTGTCCATGAAGATCGTCCGGGTGGATACATCTCTTGCAAATGCCATCTCATGAGTCACGATGATCATGGTCAGTCCGGTCTTTGCAAGCTCCTTCATGACATTTAATACCTCACCGACCATCTCCGGGTCCAGTGCGGAGGTCGGCTCGTCAAAGAGCAGAACCTCCGGATTCATGCAGAGGGATCTGGCAATAGCCACGCGCTGTTTCTGTCCACCGGAGAGCTGTGCCGGTTTTGCGTTGATATACGGTGCCATACCTACATGTTTCAAGTGCTCGATCGCACGCTTAAACGCCTCTTCCTTTGGCAGATGCAGAACCTTTCTGGTACAGAGCATGCAGTTTTCCAGAACCGTCATATTGTTAAAGAGGTTAAAGGACTGAAACACCATGCCGACACGGGAACGGTATTCGTTGATATCCTTCTGGACATCCCGCACTTCTTTATCATGGTAGAGGATCTTGCCTGCCGTCTGCTTTTCCAGCTTGTTGATGCAGCGCAGCAGGGTGGATTTTCCGGATCCGGAGGATCCTACAATACAGATGATCTCCCCCGCTTTGACATCGATATCAATCTTTTTTAAAACCTCGTGATCACCAAAGGATTTGCTCAGATCACGAATGGAAATAACGGTATCGCTCATAACAGTTCCTCCTTACGGGTTATCCATGTATTCCACTGCAAGCACGTAATCGGTTTTGCCCTTCATCTTCTTCTCGATCAGCTTAAAGAGCTTGTCGAATACGAAGCAAAGTACAAAGTAGATCGCAGCGATCACGAGATAGGACTCAAAATACTTATAATAGTTTCCGCCTACGGTCTTTGCTGCCATGAACAGCTCCTGTACGGCGATAACATTTAAGACGGATGTCATCTTTAAGTTGCTCAGAAACGTATTTGCCATCTCAGGGATGATGTTTTTAAATGCCTGCGGGAGCACGATGTACATCATGGTCTTGAAGGGAGACATGCCCATTGCCCAGGCACCTTCCCTCTGTCCCATATCAATGGAGCTGATGCCGGCACGAACGGTTTCACCCATATAAGCGCCCGTATTCAGAACCGTTACGATAATGCCTGCAAATACAGGGGTCAGATCTGAAAATCCCATCTGACGGATACCAAAATATACGATCATGGCCTGAACGATCATCGGTGTGTCACGAAATACTTCCACATAGATCGTGAAAATGATCTTGACCAGGCGAAGAACCAGTTTCTTTAACAGGTTGTCGCCCTCGCTGATCTTGATGTCATCGATGATTCCAACCACATAACCAAGAACAAATCCAAATATCGTTCCAAGCACTGCAATGTACAACGTGAGCCAGGTGCCTTTGATGAACATGCTGGAATATTTCTGTGCCAGAAAGACCATCCATTCAAATGAATTGCTCGGATCTTCAAATATCATAGTGTCACCTCACTTAACCTTTTGTTGCGATTCTGTAATGCTTCCCTAGT
>CAVIHW010000019.1:29730-45748 GCA_963642615.1 Oscillospiraceae bacterium
CTAGTTTGCTGCCGGCTGCTGGGTCAGAACCTGAGACATTAACTCATCCATCTCAGCCTTGTCATTCCAGCCAAGGGAATCCATTGCTTCCTGGATCTGATCACGGAAAGCGGTGTCGTTCTTTCTGGTTGCGATACATACATTGACCATGTCATCATCACCGGTGAAGGTATCATTCTCATCTAATTTGATGATCACCAGATCATCGTTTGTAAGTGCTGCGGACTGTGCGGTCGGCAGATCTACGATGCAGACATCTGCGCTGCCGTTGGAGATTGCCATGAAGCACTCGGAAGTGGTCTCGAAGTTTCCGGACTGGGTTGCACCCTCTACCTGATCCAGTAACGGGATCCAGCCGGTTCCAAGCTGGGTGGTTACCTTGCATCCGGTACCTGCCAGATCGGAAAGTCCTTTTACGTTTTCATAATCACCGCCCTTTTTCACTACGATGCAGTTATCTCTGTAATAGTACGGAGTGGTGAATGCGTAGGAAGCTTCGCGCTCTGCGGTTTTACCCATACCGGCGATGATCGCATCGTAATCACCTGCATCCAGAGAAATACCGATGGAAGACCATTCTACTTTGTGAACCTCCAGCTCCATTCCCATCTCATCTGCGAGCTTCTGGGCTACTGCCACGTCATAACCATATGCATAATAATCGGAATCATAAATCTTTACGGCCTTGCTGCCATCCGGTGTGGTATCGGTATCCTGTGTCCAGTTAAACGGAGCATACGCACATTCCATACCAACCTTCAGCACCTTTTTCTCTTCTGCTCCTGCTGTGGTGCCTGCCTCTGTGGTATCAGCTGCTGCACCGGTGGTTGCTGCAGAATCGCTGCTCTTGGATGAGCCGCATGCAGTCAGTGCAGAAATTGCCATCATTCCGGTTAAAGTCATTGCTGCGAATTTTTTCATCTTCATAATTGTATCCTCCTCTTAAAGCATCGAAAAAGGCGCCAAAGATTTCTCTCTGGCGCCTTTGCCGATTTTTCATGTATGCACGTTTTGTGCCTTCCATCATTGCCAAACAGGAAAGGCGCCGGAGATGTATTCTCCAGCGCCCTTGCTGATAGTCAGTATGATAATCGTTTCAAAGCGTTTTTTCAATGTTAATTTTGAACAATTCGTCTGTGCATTTTGAACAGTGGTGTTTTCGTATGGGGCAAAAAAAGCGTTTTGTCCTTACGAAAACATCAGGCGTTTTACCAGAATGCAGTTGACCAGATCCAGATAGGCCATCGCATCATCCAGGCTGATCCCAAGGATCTCCTCGATCTTTTTCAGGCGGTACTGAAGAGAATTCCGGTGCACAAACATAGCCTGGGCGGTCTTTCCGACATTGAAGCCGTTCATGTAATAATTGACCAGGGTATCGATCAGGAAGGAGCCGTTCTCATTGTCATACATTTCCAGCTTTTCGAGTTTTTCATTGCAGTAATTCATGATCTCCTGCTGGTTTCCGCTGTTAAACAGGTATTTATAGATGCCCATGGAGCTGGCGCTTAATACCTTTTTCCCGGTCGGATTCGGCAAAAGGTCCTTTTTGGGGATCAGGTTTTTGGCCTCCTGGTAGCTCTTTCCAAAGTCTGTAGGCCTGGTATAGGCTGCCCCCAAAATGCAGGTACTGCTGATAAAGCCTGCAAAAGGCTTGCGGCTGTCTAACTTTCTTAAAATTTCTTCGATCTGGTGCTCGGTTTCCTTTTCCTTGGTCGCTTCAAAGAGCAGCACAAATTTGTTTAAAAACCGCATATACATCGGCCGCTTCTTCATATGGATGACCTCGCGGTTTAAACAGTCCACATAGTAACAGTAGGTATGCTCATCCTGCTCCAGGTTTACGCCATATTTCCGGTCGATCACGATCACCCCGACACGGTACGGGCGGTCAAAGACCAGACCAAACTGCGCCGAGATCTTTTCAATATACTGGTCATTGACCTCATAGCCAAACAGCAGGTTGTAAAGATAATCTCCCGTTCGTTTGTTATTTACATTGGTCTCTAAGATCAGCTCTCCGATACTCTGTGCAATATCGACAAAGGTGGCACCCTTCCAGCGCACATAGAACAGAGGCAGCTTCAGCTCCGATGCCTTTTTGATCATCGAAACCGGAACTGCCTCTTTGTCATCTGTGATCGAGATTGCAAGACCCGAAATTCCAAGCTTATTCAGCTCAACCATGGCGCAGTATGCCTCGTCCATGTCGAACCGGAGATAATCTACAACGATCAGGGCAAAGTTTCCCGGATTCATGTGTTCATGGTAGGGCTTTGTCTGCACAAAGTAAGTCCAGGATACCACACGATCCAGTCCCTCCTCGCCCGTCAGAAGCTCCACTCCGTCCATCTTCAGGTTATAGACATCCCTGCATGTGATCATAAGCCTGCACCTCCGTATTCACTTGTTTTTTTGAATCGTTACCTGTATTTTATGCAGTGATCTTCATGGTCTCACAGATTTCTCTGGCTGAACGCTCGTCATGAGAAAGTCCGTCTGCATATTTGCGGATGATCGTTGCTGCATAATGAATCAGCTCCGGATTCTCATCCTCCTCGATCGGCAGATTGCCGTTTGCCTGATCCAAAAGCTTCTGGAGCGCATTTGCAATCCATAATAATTTCGGCAGGCAGACCGGATGCTCTGCCTCATGACATACCTGCATGCTGCTGTCGACTTCTGCCTTATTGCCGATCATCACCGTATGATATGCACCATCTTCACCAACCCAGATCTCATCCTGGGTTTTTGTATTCAGGATGCTTCCCAGGCAGATTTCCTGTTCGTCCTGACCTGTGAGAAATTTTTCTTCGGATTCCAAAATCAATTCTGCTAATTTTTTTATGCCCTTGTACATCTGTCCTACCTCTGTCTCGTCATTGTAGCGGTTGTGTGCTGTATACACATATTTCTTTTATTATAAAGGTATGCTACCGTTTGACAAGTAGGATTTCTGTTCTTTTTTTAGGACATTGTCTTGTCAGCCTTTCAAAAATTGAAAGCAGGTGGCTGGTACGAGGTTCTTAATAGGTACTGCCTACAAAATCATCACTTATTTGCTGTTTTGATATCTTCGCATGTTCGATCGTCTGCTCTACTACTGCAGAATAATACTCATCTCCGCGGATATCGGTCAGAACAAGCGCGTTCAAATAGGTTCCGTCCGGCAGACTTGTCATGACTGCTTTGGAAGAGGCTGAAAATACGATTTTTTCTTCACTCTCCTGTCTGCTTTCCACATTTTTATTCAGATCATATACCGTATATACCGGCCGGATGATATCTCCCTCCTGTAAGGAAATCGTTGTTTTTCCAATGACATGTGCCGCAGAAGCATCTGCCAGTGCATCCGCATTGTAGATGGAAGCTCCCGTTAGAAACACCTTGTTTTCTTCTTTGTCGTACGAAAGGATCAGATAATAATTTTCATCATTGATCTTTACCGGACTCCGGTAAACAATTGCCTGATCGGATTCACTGACTACTTCCGTATAAAGCGGACATCCATCCAGGCAGATCCATGTTCCGTCAAAATCTGTGCTGAGCACGCCATTGTTTTCGGTAACTCCATTGTTTTTTCCGTAAGCAGTAAGCAGTCCCTGTTTTGCATCGTAGGCTGCAACCTCGATCGCAGCATATTGATAGTTGTTTTTTTGTTCCTCATTTAGGGAAATCTGAAAGCCTTTGTCCTTTAGCACAATCTCATTGTCTGCAAGTTTCTTTAGTGCATCCGTTTCAATGGTCTTTGCCATCCCATATCCCTGGCTGCTCGCGTAGTCCTGATATTCGTCATTTAAGCAGCCTGAGATTTTGTAATAATACAGCGCTCTGGTTGCCATATCATCGGACACTTCGTTAAGATAAGTCAAGAAAAAGTCCAATCCATAGGTACTGTTGATGATGACCGGCATGTAAATGTTCATGCCAGTGGAATCTGACAGGTATCCGTTTGCCCGGTGGTAAAGTACCGCTTCCTCCAGCTTCTGCAACACGTTCCCGCATTCCTTTGGATAGTATACGGATAAGGCATCCATATAGTTTCCAAGATCGATCAGGTTGTAAATTTCATATGACTCACCGCTCAAGCGCGTGGAATTCTGGGCAGCACTGCTGATTTTCGTGAGGACATGGTTATCTGCCACAGCATCTTTTAACAGCGTTTCGTTCAGCTCACAATATGCCTTATAAGTTTCTTCTGCGGCATTCAGATCCATCAGAGAAAAGGAAGTCGTAATGGAATAAAAAGGGGGATTGCTTATTCCACAGTTTTTGTCCATATAGAAATCTACAAAGGAATCTGCAATTGTCTTTCCGATCGCTGCCGGGCTCATCGTGGGATCCTCTGACATGGCCTGCAGATAAACATCATGGCTCCATCCGCCTCCTGGCTCTGTTTGCTCACAGCCCACCAGATATTTTCCATAGCCATAAAGCATGTGCGCATTTTCCACGGATGCCATCAGACAGGCATCAAAACCGATCAGATCATAATGAGGATTCTCCGGATCCGGCTCACAGACTGACTCAAGAGCCTTACGGATATCTTTTAATGACATAGACGTCTGATAAATATCATCTCTCCCATAGCCAAAGGCTCCGCTTCCGTGATCCCACAAAACAACCATCCTGTGGTCTGCCGGATACTGTTCCTCACAATAATTCAAAAAATCTGCAAGGGTATCCGGATTGCAGCTGTCCTGCAGCGGCATATTTGCCAACTCTTTCAGATGTCCATTTTCTACCGTGAAGCGCTGCGTCTTATTCGGATTGATCCGGGAATTTCCCCATCTTGTCGCGCCGCCGGTTTGGATGACCACATGGATCTTGTCTGAATCAAGGCCCTGGCAGATTTCACTGATATCCTCCGTGGCAACACCTGCCATATCTGCAACAACCACATCTTTTGTGACGGCTTCACTGGAAGGAAGCGGATGCACCGGTGCATAAAGATATTCCGGGAAATCAAGTCCCTGTTCCTGCAGCTGGTCGGCATATTGCAAAAGCCGTTCCATGGTCTTGTTTTCTGCGAGTATCTTATTTTCCGCTGCAGCTTTTTCTGTTATCAGTCTGGTTATCTCAGAAAGATTATTTTCCGCCTGATCTTCCAGATCCGAACCGATCATGTAATAACAGATCGTCCAGGTATCGCTTTCCTTGATGGGTTCTTCCTGTTCTACTCTTCTTGTTCCTTCCTCATCGAGCGGGGAAAGGTCATAGATCGTAATGGGATTTCCATTTAGATCCGTATAACCGGATGTCTCCTCAGCAAACGAAAATCGTTCCATGAGTGCTTCTTTTGCCGGTTCATAAGACCAGACAGAAATAAGGAAACATACGGGAATAATCAGTAAAACAAGAACTCTGCTTTTTCTATCGAGATTTTTCCAATTCATTGTTCTTTTCTCCCATAGACTGTAAAATGATGTACTGTTTTACAGAAGCTTTCCGTACATTTCCGGCCTTCTGTCCCGGAAAAGTCCCCAGGCAAGACGATCTTCCATCAGCTGATCCAGGTCAAAGGTAGCCGCGATAAAGCCTTCCTCCTGCTGTCCCATGGCCACCTGGATCTCACCACAGCCATCTGTGATGAACGAGGAGCCATAAAAGACCAGAGAAGAGCTCTGACCTGCATTTTCTGCACACGGCTCTACGTATTCTTCCCCTACACGATTGGCTGCAACTACAGGTACGAGGTTTGCTGCGCTGTGTCCCTGCATGCATCTTCTCCAGTGCGGCATGCTGTTGGTGGAAAGAATGGGTTCACTTCCGATCGCGGTCGGATACAAAAGGAGTTCTGCACCTTCTACTGCCATGGCTCTGGCAGCCTCAGGAAACCACTGATCCCAGCAGATCCCAACGCCGATCTTTCCATAAGCGGTATCAAACACCTTAAAACCAGTATCTCCCGGTGTGAAATAAAATTTTTCCTGATAGAAATGATCATCCGGGATATGAGTTTTCCGGTAAACTCCAAGAATGGAGCCGTCTGCATCGATCATGGCAACAGAATTAAACAGCCGGTTCACATCTCTTTCATAAAAGCTTACCGGGATCACCACGCCCAGATTTGCGCACACGCTCCTAAAATAGTTTACTGCCGGGTTTTCCAGCACCGGTGTGGCAAACTGATAGTAATCATACCTGCGCTCCTGACAGAAGTACTGGCGTTCAAACAGCTCCGGAAGAAGGATCACCTGAGCTCCCTGTTCTGCAGCCTGACGTACCAGAACCTCTGCTTTTTTTATATTTTCTGCCACAATTCTGCTGCAGCGCATCTGAATGGCAGCACATCTTACATTTCTCACTTTTTTGAGCCTCCTTCTTATCCTAGGTCCATCACCATTTTCCACTGCCGGATGGTATCTGCTGGGTGATGCAATGGATATTTCCACCTCCGATGATGATCGCCCGCGCATCCACAGGACAGATCTTACGCTCCGAAAACAGCTTTCCTAACATATCACAGGCCAGCTTATCATGTGGATCCTGAAACTGCGGCACCAAAACTGCCTGGTTTGCAATATAGAAATTGACATAGCTGGCTGCCAGACGTTCTCCCGCTTCTCTGGTATCCTCTCCCGGTTCAAAAGCAAGACCTTTTAAGTCTTTTTCCTGAATGCACACCGGCTTTTCAGGGATTGGCAGCTTATGTACCACAAACCTTCTTCCCTTTGCATCTGTCTCATGCTCCAAGATCTTAAGGTCTTCCATGGAAAGGGCATACTGGGGATCCTTTTCATCATCCGTCCATGCCAAAACCACTTCTCCCGGCTTTACAAAGGCACATACATTGTCTACATGCTCATTTGTCTCATCCTGCCAGATGCCGTTTTTCAACCAGATGACCTTTTTGGCTCCCAGATACACACAGAGTTTCTTTTCGATCTCTTCTTTTGTAAGATGAGGATTTCTTCCTGGGCTTAACAGACATGCTTCTGTGACGAGCAGCGTTCCTTCTCCGTCACTGTGGACAGAACCGCCTTCCAGGACAAACTCACCGGCATCATACACCGGATATCCCAAAGCATCACAGATTGCCTCTGCTGCCGCATCATCCTTTTCCCAGCTTGCATAAAGGCCGTCTACTTCTCCGCCCCAGGCATTAAAGCGCCAGTTTATGCCACGTACTTCCGCCCGGCCATTTTTTACAAAGGTAGGTCCTACGTCCCTGGCCCAGGCATCGTCGGTTTCTATGGGAAGAATGTGGATGTTTTCTGACGTTCCGGCCAAGGCCTCTCTGGCAGATGCGATCGAAGAAGAACCGGCAAGCATATAAACGTCCTCGCCTTCTGCTATGATTTCTGCGATCTGTGCAAAAGCTTTCCTTGCATCTCTTGCCCCATAAGCCCAGGAACCCGGGCGTTCCGGCCAGATCATGATGGTGCCTTTATGGGGTTCAAATTCTCCGGGCATGTAAAATCCGTCTGATGCGGGATTGGTTTTTAATCGTTCTTTCCTCTCCATTATGCCAGTCTCCCCTTAAAATCTTCGTATCCAAAGGTGCGGATCATCTCACAGTCCCCATCCTCTTTCATCACAGCGATCCCCGGAAGAGGGATTCCGTTAAATGTATTATTTTTCACCATGGAATAAATAGCCATATCCTGAAAATACAGCTTATCTCCCACCCGGAGCTTGTGATCAAATGAATAATCTCCGATCACATCCCCAGCCAGACAGGTGCAGGAAGAAAGGCGGTAGGTAAATTCTTTTTCCCCCGAAGCTCCGCTGTCCTTTAACGGCGGACGGTATGGCATTTCCAGCACATCCGGCATATGACAAGCCGCAGATGCGTCCAGAATCAGCACAGACAGCCCATTTTCCACAATATCCATAACTTCCGTCACCAGATAACCGGCATTTAAGGCAATGGCTTCTCCCGGCTCCAGATACACTTCCACTCCATAGGTATTCTTTATATGGCGGACACATTGTATCAGCAGGTTTCTGTCATAATCATCCCTTGTAATGTGATGACCGCCGCCCATATTCAGCCATTTGATCTTAGAAAGCCATGGACCGAAGTTCTTTTCCACAGCTTCCAGTGTCTTTGCCAGATCATCTGCATTCTGCTCACAGAGCGTGTGAAAATGAAGACCGTCTATGACATCAAAAAGCTGTGGTTCTGCTTCAAGCTCCCGGACAAAGACCTCTTTTGTGACACCCAGTCTTGAACCGGGAGCACAAGGGTCATAAATAGCATGATCGCCTTGCGTGGAACATTCCGGATTGATGCGCAGTCCCAGGCTTTTTCCTGAGACTGCATCTTTGTGGCGGCGAAGCTGGGCAAACGAATTAAAGATGATGTGGTCACAGAGTTCTCCCAGCTCTTTGATATCTGCGTCTTTATAAGCCGGGGCAAACACATGATTTTCCTTGTTCATTTCTTCTTTTCCAAGTCTTGCCTCATACAGACCGCTGGCTGTGGTTCCATCTAAATACTGCCCGATCAGCGGATATTCGTAAAAGCAGGAAAAGGCTTTCTGAGCCAGCAGGATCTTGCAGCCTGCTTTTTCCCGCACCTCTTTTAAGATCCGCAAATTTTCTTTCAGTTTTTTCTCATCGATCACATAACACGGAGTCGGAAGCTGATCCATTCTCATATATTCCTGCTCCCTATTCTACGATCTGCGGATCTTCGCATACCTGCCACGGAAGACCCCACTTGTTTAATGCATCCATAAATGGATCCGGATCAAATTCTTCTACGTTAAATACACCATCCTTCTTCCACGCACCGGTAACTACCATCATTGCTCCGATCATAGCCGGGACACCCGTTGTATAGGAGATTGCCTGAGAACCAACCTCTTTGTAGCACTCCTGGTGATCACATACATTGTAAATATAAATGGTCTTCTCTTTTCCGTCTTTTACACCGTGAAAGATACAGCCGATATTGGTCTTTCCTACGGTTTTCGGGCCTAAGGAAGCCGGATCCGGAAGCAATGCCTTTAAAAACTGGATCGGCACGATTTCCTGTCCCTGGAATTCAATCGGAGAGGTGGAGAGCATACCAACATTTTCCAGGCATTTCATATGGGTTAAATAGCTCTGTCCAAAGGTCATAAAGAAACGGATCCTTTTGACTCCCGGGATATTTTTTGCAAGGGACTCGATCTCTTCGTGATGAAGAAGATACATGTCCTTCTTTCCTACTTCCGGAAAATCATACTCTCTCTTGATCTCCATCGGCTTTGTTTCCACCCAGTGGCCATTCTCCCAGTAGGAGCCGTTTGCTGACACCTCGCGCAGGTTGATCTCCGGGTTAAAGTTGGTGGCAAACGGATATCCGTGATCTCCGCCATTGCAGTCTAAAATGTCAATGGTATGGATCTCATCGAAATAATGTTTCAATGCATAAGCAGAAAATACACTGGTAACGCCCGGATCAAAGCCGCTTCCTAACAGAGCGGTAAGACCAGCCTCTTTAAAACGGTCATTCAGATCCCACTGCCAGGAATAATCAAAGTATGCGGTAAAGCCTTTTTCCTTGCAGCGTTTTTCGTAGATCGCTCTCCACTGCGGATCATCGGTATTTTCCGCCTCATAATTGGCAGTATCAATGTAGTTTACGCCTGTGCGCAGGCATGCCTCCATAATGGTAAGATCCTGATACGGAAGAGCCACATTTAACACTGCATCCGGCTGATAAGAACGGATCAGGCTCTCAAGCTCTTCTACCTTGTCTGCATCCACCTGGGCGGTTGTGATCACGGTATCTGTTTTTCCTTCTAACTGTGCCTTTAAAGCATCACATTTTGATTTTGTGCGGCTTGCGATCATAAGCTCTGTAAATACACCGCTGTTCTGACAGCACTTATGGATTGCTACAGAAGCTACACCGCCACATCCGATCACCATTAATCTGCTCATTTGTTATTTTCCTCCTCTTCTAACAGGTCCTCCACATATTTTGGCAGCATGAACGCTCCGGTGTGGAGATTGGTTGTATAGTACCATGTTGGTATATGAAGTTCATTCCATTTTTCCGCCTGAAGGTCATTTAACGGATGATACTTCTTTGATGCAAAGCCGAACAGCCAGTAGCCGGACGGGCAGGTTGGGATATGCGCCTGATACACACGGCTGACCGGGAAAGAACGATATACTTTCCTGTGCATGCTGCGGCAGGCAGCTTCATCCTCATCATAAAAGGGGCTTCCGTGCTGATATACCATGATCCCGTCTTCCCGCAGCGCATTGTAGCAGCTGCCGTAAAACTCCTTTGTAAACAGTCCCTCGGTATGTCCAAACGGGTCTGTGGAGTCATTGATGATCAGATCATAACAGCCCTTTTTCCCGCGAAGGAAGCGCAGTCCATCGTCATAATATACATGAACCCGCTCCTCATCCAATCCACAGGCCACCTCCGGAAAGATCTCCCTGCACACATCGACAAACATTTTGTCCGTTTCTACCACATCAATGGATTCAATCCCCGGATACTGGATCAATTCCTTTGCCACACCGCCGTCTCCGCCGCCGATGATCAGTACATTTTTCACATTCGGGTGGACAGCCATAGGCACATGGGTCACCATTTCATCATAGATAAATTCATCTTTTTCGGAGAAAACGATCTCTCCATCCAGGGCTACAAATTTTCCAAACTCAGCAGACTCGAATACATCGATCCGCTGATACTCACTTTCACCGGAAAACAGCTGACGATCCACACGGACAGAAAGCTTTACATTTTCCGTATGAAACTCCGAATACCAAAGTTCCATCTTCTTCCTCCTGATATTCTCCTGCGTAATCCGCTCATTTTTCTTCAAAAAATGGCTACTTACTCATGTTTTCACACTAGTATCATCAGATTTTCAATCTTCGGATCTTCTGTTCCCTGCATGGAACATCCTTTTTCCTTTGCGTACAGAATGTATTCCACGATCTCCTGCGTGATCACCTCACCCGGCGCCAAAATCGGGATACCTGGCGGATAACACATCACGAACTCACCGCTGATCTTTCCTGCCGTCTGCGTGATCGGCAGGGAAACCTTCTTGGCATAAAACGCTTTCTGTGGAGAACATTCTACCTTTGGCGAAATGTATTCTCCGGTGAGCATACCCGTCTTATCTTTCCGGTAAAGACGCTCCACATCTGCCAAAGCTCCCACCAGTCGCTCAATATCCTGAATGCGGTCGCCAATGGAAATATACGCCAGGATATTGCAGATATCTCCAAATTCGATCTGGATGTCATACTCATCTCTTAACAGATCATAAACCTCAATGCCGGCCAGTCCGATCCCCAGTGTATACACAGAAAGCTTGGTCACATCAAAGTCATAAACGCTAGTGCCGTTGACAAGGTCTTTTCCATAAGCATAATACCCACCAATGGAATTGATCTCATTTCTGGCATATTCCGCCATCTGGATCACCTTTCCGAAGGACTCTTCCCCCCTCAGGGCAAGGTTTCTTCTGGAAATATCCAGGCTTGACAGCAAAAGATAGGATGCGCTGGTCGTCTGTGTCAGGTTAATGATCTGACGCACATAGTCCTGGTTCATGCCCTTGTTTAAAAGGAGCACGGAGCTTTGTGTCAGGCTTCCTCCCGATTTATGCATGGAAACAGCTGCCATATCTGCGCCTGCTGCCATTGCATTGACCGGAAGCCCTTTTCCAAAATATAAATGGGTTCCATGGGCTTCATCTGCTAACACCTTCATGCCTTTTTCGTGAGCCAGTTTTACGATCCCGCGCAGATCTGAGCAGATGCCGTAGTAGGTTGGATTATTTACCAGAACCGCCACTGCATCCGGATTTTCCTCGATGGCTTTTTCCACTTTTTTGATGTCCATTCCAAGAGAAATCCCCAAGTCTCCATTTACTTCCGGATTTACATAAACCGGAACTGCCCCGCAAAGCACCAGCGCATTTATAGCGCTCTTATGTACATTTCTTGGCAGAATGATCTTATCTCCTGCCTTGCATACCGAAAGGATCATTCCCTGGACTGCTGATGTGGTGCCGCCTACCATAAGAAATGCATGACTGGCGCCAAAAGCCTCTGCCACCAGCTCCTCTGCCTCTCGGATCACCGATACCGGATGGCACAAATTATCCAGGGGTTTCATGGAATTCACATCCAATCCCACACATTTTTCTCCTAACAAAGCTGCCAGCTCCGGATTTCCTCGTCCTCTTTTGTGCCCCGGTACATCAAAGGGCACGACCCGTTTTTTTCGAAAACGTTCCAGCGCCTCATAGATCGGCGCCCGTTTTTGTGCTTCCAGATCCATTTCCTCACCTCCTCAACTTGCCGTTCCTGAATCCGTATGATGTTGGGGTCAAAAGGTATTTTGACCCCTCTGATACCGAATTGCTACGTGCTTTGCACTCTCGCAATTCTAAAAACATTCGTAATCCGCTCATTTTTCTTCAAAAAATGGCTACTTACTCATGTTTTTGGCGGGTCCCAAGTTCAAAAATCCTCCTGCAAGCAAGCTTGCGTCGGATTTTCGATCTTTTGACCCTGGTATCATCAGTATGCTAATTTTTTAACAAAACAACGCACATAATCATAGCACAGCCGTTTTTCGTAAGCAAGAAAAATACGATTATTGAGAAAGAGTATCAGAAAAGTTAGTCAAGACTTTTTTAGAAAACCATGATACAATAAACCGGAGTGGTTATAGAAAAACTGGCACGAAAAGAGTGTACCAGGATCATGGGAGAGAATTATGGAATTTGCAGAGAGAATGAACCGGTTTGGAGAGGGGGTCTTTTCCAGACTTGCAGAGATCAAACGTCAGAAGCTGGAGACGGGGGAGCCGGTGGTGGATTTAAGCATCGGCGCACCGAATATTCCGCCTGCGCAGCATATTTTGGATGTGCTCTGTAAGGAGGCGGCCGATAAAAATAATTATATCTATGCGATCAATGACCAGAAGGATCTGCTGCAGGCAGTTTCTTTATGGTATGAGCGACGCTACGGGGTAAAGTTAGATCCGGATACGGAAATCTGTTCCCTTCTTGGTTCTCAGGAAGGTCTGGCGCATATTGCCATGTCTATTGTGGATGAGGGAGAGCTGGTTCTGGTGCCGGATCCTTGTTATCCGGTTTTTGCAGACGGCCCGAGACTGGCCGGTGCAGAGCTTTATTATATGCCGCAGAAGAAGGAAAACGGCTATGTGATCCGCCTTTCGGATATTCCGGAGGACGTGGCGAAACGTGCAAAATTTATGATTGTTTCGTATCCGAACAATCCGACGGCTGTCATGGCTCCGGATTCCTTCTACGAAGAACTGGTTGCCTTTGCAAAGAAGTACGACATAATTGTCCTTCATGACAATGCCTACAGCGAGTTGGTATTTGACGGGAAACACTGCGGAAGCTTTTTAAAGTTTCCGGGTGCAAAAGAGGTTGGCGTGGAGTTCAATTCTCTGTCCAAGACCTATGGACTGGCCGGCGCGCGGATTGGTTTCTGTGTGGGAAATCCGGAAGTGGTAAGACATTTGAAGCTCTTAAAATCCAATATGGATTATGGTATGTTCCTGCCGCTTCAGAAGGCTGCCATTGCAGCTATCACGGGGGATCAGTCCTGCGTGGAGGTTACCCGGGCAGCTTATGAGAAGAG
The DNA here is from genome assembly GCA_963642615.1 of Oscillospiraceae bacterium. Lineage (GTDB taxonomy): Bacteria > Bacillota > Clostridia > Lachnospirales > Lachnospiraceae > Brotaphodocola. The sequence goes on from CAVIHW010000019.1 coordinate 43,324, forward strand.
AAGGGATGTACTCTGTGACGGCTTAAATGCCATTGGCTGGAAGATCCCAAAACCGGAGGCAACCATGTTTGTATGGGCACCGATCCCGGAGCCGTTTACAAATTCAGAGGAATTTGCGGTAGAGCTGGTAAGACGAAGTGGTGTCTTAGTCACGCCTGGAAGTGCGTTTGGTCCGTCGGGAGAGGGGTATGTGCGTATGGCACTGGTGCAGGATGAACCGGAATTAAAACAGGGGATCGCAGCGATTGATGCATGCGGCATCCTGAGAGCAAAGGAATAAGCCATGAATCAGAATTATAAGATGATCCTGCAATATGAGGGCACCCGGTATGATGGCTGGCAGAAGCAGGGCAATACCGACAATACGATCCAGGGGAAACTGGAAAAGATCCTGGAGCGCATGACCGGTTTTTATGTGGAAGTACATGGATCCGGCCGTACGGATGCAGGTGTGCATGCAAAAGGCCAGGTGGCAAATTTTTATCTGCCGTATGGCTGGAAACCGAAAGAACATGTTGCCCTGACCAGTAAAGATAAAACGGTTTCTGAGTGGATCTTAACATATTTAAACCAGTATCTTCCGGATGACATTGCTGTAACCGAGTTAAGCATGGCACCGGAGCGTTTCCACAGCCGGTTAAGCGCGGTAAAAAAGATCTATACCTACCGGATCGAGACCGGGGCAAAGCGTGATGTCTTTACCCGCAGAACCTGCTACGGACTTATGCAGCCTTTAAATGTAGAGGCTATGAAAAAGGCAGCAGAGCTTCTTTGCGGAACCCATGATTATAAGAGCTTTTGCGGAAATAAAAAAATGAAAAAATCAACGGTGCGGACAATTTACCGTATTTGCGTGAACCGGGAGCCGGAAAGCAGTATGGTGAGCCTGGAATTTGAAGGAAACGGATTTTTGCAGAATATGGTGCGCATCCTGACCGGAACCCTGATCGAGGTGGGGCTTGGAAAACGGAAAGCCGACACCATGACAGACATTCTGCAAGAGAAAGACCGGCAGGCAGCCGGATATACAGCACCGGCGGAAGGCCTTTGCTTACAGCAGGTGTTTTATAAGGAATAGCACATTCTTTATTCAGAAAGGTATGGCATGTAAACAATGGTGATGGATTTCTTGGTAAGGCGGTTTGTAAAAGATTATGAAAATGTGGAAAATGCACAGGTGCGGACTTCTTATGGCATGCTGACCAGCATGACCGGCATTTTTTGTAACCTTCTTTTGTTTGCGGTAAAACTGTTTGCAGGACTTTTGGTCAACAGTATTTCCGTGATGGCAGATGCCTTTAATAACCTGTCTGATGCAGCGTCTTCCATCATTGGGTTTGTGGGTGTCCGCATGGCGGAGAAACCGGCGGATGAGGAGCATCCATTTGGCCATGGACGGATGGAGTATATTTCTGCCTTTGTGGTTGCCTTTTTGGTCATTCAGGTCGGATTTTCCCTCTTAAAAACAGCGGCCGGAAAGATCCTGCATCCGGAAAGCTTGAGCTTTAGTCTGCTTTCGGTTGGAATCCTGCTGTTTTCTGTGCTGGTGAAACTGTGGATGGCCTCTTATAATCGCAGACTCGGAAAACGGATCCATTCCACCGTCATGATGGCTACTGCGGCAGATTCTCTGGGGGATGTGACGGCAACGTCTGCTACCCTGATTTCTTTGCTGGTCTTTCGTTTCTTCCAGATCAATGTAGATGGGATCATTGGTCTGGTCGTTTCTGTGCTTGTTTTGATCGCTGGCATCAATATCGCTAAGGATACGCTGGCGCCGCTTCTTGGGCAGGCCATTGAACCGGAGGTTTATCACCGGATCACGGATTTTGTGGAGAGCTACGAGGGCATCATCGGAAGTCACGACCTGATCGTCCACAATTATGGTCCGAGCCGCAGCATGGCTTCCATTCATGCGGAGGTACCGAGCAAGGTGGATATCGAGGTTTCTCATGCGGTGGTGGATCAGATCGAGCGGGATGCCCTGGAAAAGCTGGGCATTTTTCTTGTCATCCATATGGATCCGGTTGAGACGGACAACGAACTGACAGCTGTCTTAAAGGAGATGACGATCGATGTGATCCTTCATCTGGATGCACGTTTGACGCTTCATGATTTTCGCACCGTGCAGAGTGCAGCGCGGATCAACCTGATCTTTGATCTGGTTGTACCACGCGATTATACAAAACAGATGCGAGAGGAACTGACCCGTCAGGTCTGCGAACGGGTGCGGGAACGGGACAGCCGCTGCGTGTGCATTGTAACGGTGGAAAACAGTTATCAGCAGGAAGAAAAAACTTTTTAAAACTTTTTGAAAAAAGTGCTTGACCTATTTGCTGCATTCGTATATAATAATCCTCGTTGCAGCGATGGGCTATCGCCAAATGGTAAGGCAACGGACTCTGACTCCGTCATTTCAAGGTTC
>CAVIHW010000020.1:0-44343 GCA_963642615.1 Oscillospiraceae bacterium
ACTCGAATCTGCATCCTGCGTGATTCGGCCAGTTATTTATGAAACGATACACTAGTGTTTTGCGATCACCTGGTCGATCAGGCCATATTTTAAAGCCTCCTCGGCAGTCATATAATTGTCACGCTCGGTATCGCGGCAGATCACCTCATATGGCTGACCGGTGTTGGCTGCAAGAATCTCATTTAATTTCTTTTTGGTCTGCAGGATCTTCTCTGCAACGATCTGGATCTCCGTTGCCTGACCCTGTGCGCCGCCGGACGGCTGATGGATCATGACTTCTGCGTTTGGAAGTGCAAAACGTTTTCCCTTTGCGCCTCCTGCCAGCAGAAATGCCCCCATGCTTGCAGCCATGCCGATACATACGGTGGAAACATCACATTTGATGTAGTTCATCGTATCATAGATCGCCATGCCTGCGGTCACGGAACCACCCGGGCTGTTAATATATAAGTTAATATCCTTTCCCGGATCCTCAGATTCCAGGAACAGAAGCTGTGCCACGATCAGGCTTGCTGAAACATCGGTCACCTCTTCCCCAAGGAAAATAATTCTCTCTTTTAATAAACGGGAATAAATATCATAGGAGCGTTCTCCTCTGCTGGTCTGTTCAATGACATAAGGTACCAAAGCCATAGTCAAATCCTCCTGTTTTACATTACTGTCTTCTGCAAGGATAGGTGCAGGCTCCAGGGCTTGCCTGAAATCTGCACCTAGTCATAGTGGTCGTATTCCTTTTAGGAAGTAATTATACTAATTTTGCTTCAGCTACCAGGAAGTCAACGGTCTCCTGAACAGCCATGTCAGCCTTCATCTGAGCCATTCCTGCCTCACCCATGATGGTCTTGATCTGCTCAGCATCCATCTTGTAGTTCTCAGACATCTTCTTGATCTCTGCATCAACCAACTCCTCAGACGGCTCGATCTTCTCTGCCTCTGCAACAGCCTCAAGCACCAGGCGGGTGCGAAGTCTCAGCTCAGCCTGCGGACGCATCTGATCCTGCAGCTGCTCAACGGTGCTGCCGGTGAACTGCAGATACTGCTCGAAGGTGATGCCCTGGCTCTGCAGTCTGCGTGCATAATCCTCGATCATGTTGCGAACCTGCTCGTCTACCATCGGTGCCGGGATATCTAACTGCGCATTCTCAACAACCTTCTGTACCACATTGTTCTCGTTCTCTGCTTTTGCCTGAGACTGTTTGGTCTCAGCAAGCTTGTTCTTGATATCCTCTTTGTATGCGTCAAGAGTCTCGAACTCGGAAACCTCGCCGGCGAACTCATCGTTCAGCTCCGGAAGCTCTTTCATCTTGATCTCCTTGATCTTAACCTTGAAGGTTGCCGGCTTGCCAGCCAGGTCTGCTGCATGATACTCAGCCGGGAAGGTTACGTTTACTTCCACGTCATCGCCGATGTTCTTGCCGATGAGCTGATCTTCAAAGGTATCGATGAAGGAATGGGATCCGATCACAAGGGTATAATCCTCTGCCTTGCCGCCATCAAATGCCTGACCATCTACAAAGCCCTCGAAATCGATCACGGTCTGGTCTCCGTCTGCCACTGCACGATCCTCAACGGTTACCAGTCTGGAGTTCTGCTCCTGAACCTTCTTTAACTCAGCCTCTACATCAGCATCGGTTACTTCTGCTTCTGTCTTTTCTACTTCAACACCCTTGTACTCGCCCAGGGTAACTTCCGGCTTCGTAGCTACGGATGCAACATAGATGAAGGATTTTCCTTTCTCTACCTGCTCGATGGAGATTTCCGGTCTGGAAACGATCTCAAGACCGCTCTCCTTTGCAGCGTCCGGATAAGAAGCATTGATTGCCTCGTCAACAGCATCCTCATAGAGAACGCCAACACCATACATCTTCTCGATCAGTGCCTGCGGTGCTTTGCCTTTACGGAAGCCAGGAACGCTGAATCTGTTTTTATTTTTGTTATAGGAAGTTTTAAGAGCTGCCTCAAACTGCTCTGCCGGTACTTCTACGGTTAATTTCGCCATGTTCTTTTCTAATTTTTCTACCTGTAAACTCATTTTATGGGTTCCTCCTTAAACTATGTATGGTCGTCCCGGCAGGGCGCCACACTTCAATTCACCATTATAGCATAGTCTTTTTATAATTACCAGACCTAATTGTTAGATTTTCTGCGACAATCCAGTCTTGCAAGCTTCCTTCTCCTGAGTCTGAATGGTCAGCATCTTTTTTATGACATAGGGATTGATCGGGCGGATCTCCATCTCAGGGCGTCCCAGGTAATAGCCCTGAAACAGGTCTGCCCCCAGCATCAGCATGGTCTGCAGTTCTTCAGCCTTTTCTACGCCCTCTGCAAGAACCAGGATATTGCGTTCTTTGCAGTAATGGATCAGGTTAGCCGCAAGCTCCTGCTTATCGGTATCCTCGTGAATATTTTTCACAAGCTCCATATCGAGCTTTACGATATCGACATCCAGGTTTAAGAGACTTCCCTCGCTGCTGTAGCCGGATCCAAAATCATCCAGTGCCAGCAGTCCGCCGGTACGTCTTACCGACTGGGTCTTGGATTCCATATCGGTGCCGCTTATTTCCTCTCCCTCTGTCACTTCCAGTACGATACGTGAAAAAAGATCCGGATATGTTCCAACCAACCCATCCAGGCACTCCGGCTGGAGGGAGGTATTGGCAATGGAATTAATAAACAGGCGGCTTTTCGCCGGCATCTCTGCTTCATGCGCACGAAACCACTTCATGGCCGCTACCCAGGTCAGGCGCTCAAACTGGGGCAGTTTTGCCTGATGCTTTGCAAGTGTCAGTACCTCCAGGATCGTTTTCAGGATCCTTCCGTTTGGACGCATCAGGGCTTCATAGCCAAACACACTGCCATCCCGGCCAAGGATCGGCTGAAATGCAAACGGCACATCCTCGCGTTCCAAAAGCTGGTTTAACTCTTCACGGCCGGAAAGCAGATAGGAGTTCTTCTCGTAAATTGCCAGATCAAATTCCTGCAGCACACCCTTGGTACTGTGTTTTGCCATATACATGGCAAAATCTGCATACTGAGCCAGCGTTTGAAGATCCCTGGCCTGGCGTGGATACCAGGCAATTCCGGCAGAAACACGAAGCGGCAGCTCATAATCATCTTCCACCTGCAAGGCAGTCTCCCGCACGCTGGCAAAAAACTGATGGATCTGTGCGAGAATGTGGCTTTCATCGTCTCCGCATACAAAGCACATAAATTCATCACCGGAATGTCGCTCCACGATCGCCCCTTCCAAAGACAGCCGCTTTAGCTGATCTGCAAACAGGCGGATATAGCGGTCTCCCATCTCATGTCCGTAGGTATCATTGACATACTTTAAATTGTCAAGATCCCACATGACAAGTCCTGCACAGGCAAGTTTTCCATTCTGCAGCAATGCTTCTGTTGTCCTGCCAAATGCACCACGGTTGAAAAGTCCTGTCAGCTGGTCGTAATCACGCTCCAATTCCAGACTATGCCGCTTTTCAATCTCTTCGGTCACATCCAGAAGTACACCGGTCTGGTTTCCTTTCTCGGTTTTTACGATTTTCAGACGAAGATACTTCTTTTTATCTTTGCAGTCTCTCTGGTAAAGCGTCACGCCGTTGCCCTCTGAGCTTCCCTTTCCCAGCACATGAAGCATCGTATCAAACCGATCCGGTTCCAGATATACATAATCGGTATCCGGCTCCCGAAGTCCCAAAAGTTCAAACAGGCTCCGGCTGCAAAACACCTCGTCATTCCCCGGAAGATATTCGAATACACCGATGGGAACGCCGGATGCATCCAGGATCCTGGAAATACGCAGCGCAGCTTCCGCCACATCATCACTCAGATGTTCAATTACATGGATGAGTTCATCCAGCTCGCTGATATAGGTTTTCTGCAGGCTGATGCGCTCACCCTTACTGGAAGCGCGCAGCTGCTTGATCAGTCTCCGGAGCGGATATGTGAAATATTCTCCATATAACAGGGCGATCAGGATTCCCGGTATCATGCCACAGGCACATCCAAGTAAAAGTCCGTTTATGAGCTTCTTATAAAAGGATTCCATTGCGCTCTGCCGTTTTAAGATAACGATCATCCACTCCGTCTGGTTATAGGGAGAATCCGATCCATAGACAGACAGGCGAAGCGGGGCGGCATACCAGTTCTTGTTCTGTTGATCTGTAACTTTGTTTATATTGTCCCAGCCTGTTTCTGTCAGGCTGAGCGAATGAGCACTTCCAAAACACCGGTTAAAGGATGATCCGTAAGTAAGAACCGGTGCGATCCTGGGCTGTCCTGCTTCTCTTTTTGCAAGGATCTGTATGGTATCCATATCGCTATTGTTCAGCTCCGTTCTCAACAGAGCATTGATCTGAGTCTTTAACATGGTGCCGCCAAGCACACCGATGACCGAGCCGTCATTTAAGACCAGCGGAATGGAATAGCTGATCCCGTCCGTATCATTTTGGATCACCGGGGAAATCTCACCAAGGTAGGCATAGGAACCTGAATCTGCTGCAGACACCGCATTGTTGTCGGCCTGAACATAAGGATCAAAAAAACGGTAATCGTCCTGGTTTTCACCTGTCATATCAAAATCCATCTGCCACTTTCTGGCAAGTGGAATTCCCTGTTCACTGGATATTAAGGCGATCCCCCGCTCAAGCTGCAGATCCGAATTGTCTGCGGCAAAACTGCTGCTGTCGGTATCCATGATCGATACACCTGCTAAATGTCCATCCGGACTTTGACTGGCTGCAGGTCCATCCAGGATCAGGAAAACCCCGTTTCCATAGCTTCGGTGGAGAAGCTCCACCAAAGACGGTGTGATCCGGTATAGAAGCTCACTGTTTAACTGCCAGTCCGAATGAATGTCTTCTCCCGTTTTGCCGGATTCCTCCAGAAAGTCAGCAATCTGCTTCTGGATGGTGGATGATTTTCGGATGTCGGTCATCCAGTGCTGCACCATCTCGCGATCTAAAAGAAGTTCGCAGTTCTGAACATCCTTCTCAATTGCGTTTATCTCATTTACATACAGGCTCTTTGCCACGGTTCCGGTTGATAAAAATACCATCATAAAGACAGTCTGAAATACAAGGATCATACAAAAAGGAATCACGAGCCTGGATTTCATAGATTTTGCATGTTTCATGAATTTGCCCCTCAATCCATAAGGCTTTCTAACTGATTTTTTGTATCACTATACCACGCATCAAAGATTTCATCCGTGTTATACTGTGCCACGGCGTCCTCAAGCGACATGCCTTCTGCCAGAAGTTCCTTCACATGGCTGCGGTTTTCCATCGCCACCGCTGGCATCGTAGCTGCTATGATTTTGCGCGCCTGATAAGCACCGTTTGCCGGAGCAGCGGTATGAAGCGTATAGGTCTGCACCTGAGGAATCGCTGTATCCAGCACATCTTCCAGCTTTGGATTCAGACTCTCCCCCTTGTCTTGAAAATAACCGCGGATCACATCCATGTCATTTGCTTCTTTGGTCACCGGAAGATAGCCGGAAGCCGAGGAAAAGCGGATATTCTGTTCTTTTGCTGTCAGCCATTTTAAGAAGGTCGCACAGGCCTCTTTGGTCCTCTCATCCGAAGAAAACATAATCATTCCGGCGCCCTGCTGTACCGCACAGGGGGTTGTATCCTCAAAATTCGGAAGGGCAAGGATTCTGCATGCAATATCTTCGGTATGGCCGTCATCATAAACCACCTGATCCGGTGTATAGGCGCCCCCGCTGGAGGAACCCACATAGGCAATGATCCGGCCAGTCATGAGGTCATCACTGCGGAATTTTCCATCTTCCAGGTAATAACCACTGATGTAGGGAACATAATAATTGTCCCAGAGCCTGCGCATGATATCACGATCTGCATCGATGCTGAAGCTGCCATTCTGATTGCTATAGAGTTCATGCCCCAGCTGATAGCTGCCGATGAGCATATAATTGGCAAAAGAATCCCGACCAAAGAAAGCTTTCCCGTCATTTGGCTCTTCTGTCATTGCATCCGTCCATTCATAATAGGCTTTGGCCGTCTTTGCAAGCCCCTCCCAGGTGGAAAGCTGGTCTGTGGTAATCCCCAAGTCCTTGGCAAACGGTTTCCAGGCCGTCTCGTTGAGCGTCAGCACCTCTGTGGATTTTGCGATCGGAAAGATCATCATGGTGGCATCTTTTCCAAAGTTTCCCTCCTCTGCATAGCCAGGGATATAACGTTCATATTCCTCATTCGTCAGATATGGGCGAAAATCTGCAAGCAGACCCTTTTGATAATATCCAAACGCCGTGTCAGAATAAGCGGCAGCCAGATTCGGCAGAGGCGTACTTCCTGTTTTTCCATCTGCGCTGGCCGAAATACTGTCTTCGAGATCTGTGACACTTCCTTTGCTGACTGCCTCCACAATAATCTTTTCTTCTACGCCAACCGTATCATTAAACTCTTGTACAAGAAAATCCATCTCTTCCTTTTGCGCACCGTTATAATAAGTCCACATGGTAAGGTTCGCCGGTCTGTCATCCGGCACATCTGCACGGGCACATGCACCCAATAAGAAGGTACCGGTAAGCAACATCGGATAAATCAGTTTTTTCTTCATACACATCCTGCTATCCCCTCATTCCTATTGATTTTGGACGATTATATGGATTTCGTATCTCAGTCCATGACTCTCATCATACCACAAACCCTTTATCTTTCCAATCTTTTCCGTTATAATAAAAGAAACTTATAATTTAGGAGGCGTTATGGAGATCGAACGAAAATACCTTATCACGACACCGCCAGCCGATTACCGCACCTGGCCGTCTGTCCAGATGGAACAGGCCTATCTTTGCACCGAACCGGTGGTGCGCGTTCGAAAGGAAAACGAAGACTATGTCCTCACATACAAGTCTAAGGGACTTCTTTCCCGGGAAGAATATAACCTTCCGCTCACAAAAGAAGCCTACGAACACCTGCTTACAAAAGCAGACGGCATTATTCTCACAAAGATCCGTTACAAAAAGCAGATCGAAGGAAGTACTCTTACGATCGAACTGGATGAATTTTTTGGAGCATATGAAGGGCTGATGCTTGCCGAGGTGGAATTTCCCACGGTAGACGAAGCCGAACACTTCACTCCGCCGTCCTGGTTTGGGAAGGATGTCACATTTTCCGGCGAATACCAGAACAGCCGCTTAAGCCAGAAAAAAAATTAAGTCAACAGCAAAAAACCGGCCCCCTCTCGGGAATGCCGGTTTTTGCTGTTGACTTAACATTATTTTTTTGCAATGTACTTGCGGATATCCAGGGCAATCGCAACGATGATGACAATACCCTGTACAATGTACTGGTAGTTGGTCTGGATACCAAGGAACTGCATGGAAGACTTTAACAGCTCGAACACAAGAACACCGATGACAACACCGGAGATACGTCCGATACCACCGTTTACAGACACACCACCGATGGTACATGCGGCAATTGCCTCCAGCTCGTAACCCTGACCCATGTTAACGCTGGCACCGCCGGCCTTTGCGCCTAACAGAAAACCTGCGATCGCATACAGAGCTGCAGCAGTTACGTAGATGATGATTTTGGTTTTCTTAACATTTACGCCGGAAACCTCAGCAGCAGCCTCGTTGCCGCCGATAGCGTACATGTATTTTCCGTGACGGGTGTAGTTAAAAATGAACCACATCACAAGGCCGATCACGAAAGCAATGATGAACATATACGGGATCTGGCCAAACAGTTTTCCGGTTGCAATCGCGGTATATGCTTTGCGGTAGCCACCAAGAGGAGTTGCATTGGTATAAACCAGGCAGATACCATATACAGCCAGCTGCATGCCCAGGGTGCCGATGAAGGCCGGTACATTTAAATAAGCAATGACGATACCGTTGATCAGGCCAAATACGCAGCAGATCAGGATACATAAAACAAGGACTCCAAATACCGGCATATCGCCCAGGTTCGGGAAGAACTTGCCGCTGTAGTCTGCCGTCTGCAAAAGTGTACCTGCGATACAGGATGCAAGACCGACCATACGTCCTGCGGAAAGGTCAGTACCCTTGGTGATCAGACAGCCGCTGACACCGAATGCAATGATAACACGTGCCGCAGTATTAACAGAAATATTGGATAAGTTGTTCCAGGAGAAGAAATTATCCTTTGTAATGCCGGTGATTAATACCAGCAGGAGCAGAACAATGATAATGCCATTGTCCAGCAGTGTTTTCTTAATATCGATATTCTTTTTATTCATGCTCGTATCCTCCTTAATTGAACTTGGTAGCCATACTCATGATATTTTCCTGAGTTGCTTCCTCTCCGGAGACCTCACCGGTCAGCCTGCCTGCACACATAACCAGGATGCGGTGAGACATGCCGATCAGTTCCGGCATCTCAGAGGAGATCATGATGATGGATTTTCCCTGTCTGGTCAGCTCGATCATGATCTGGTAGATCTCATATTTTGCACCGACGTCGATACCTCTTGTCGGTTCATCCATGATCAGCACATCCGGGTTGTTAGCCAGCCATCTGGCAATGATCACCTTCTGCTGGTTACCGCCCGACAGAGACTGGATCAGCGTTTTGCTGCTCGGAGTCTTGATACTCAGTTTTGCTACATTATCCTTTACAAGATCCTCGATCTTTCCGGTGTCAAGCATCGGACCGACCTTCAGATAATTGTTCAGGGAGGAAATCGATACATTGTCCGCAATGGAGAGACATCCAAGGATACCGGTTCCGCGGCGATCCTCCGTGATCATTCCGATACCATCCAGGATGGCATCCCGTGGTCTTGTCACATGGATCGATTTTCCGTGGATCAGCACTTCACCGCTCTTTACATGGCGCATACCGAAGATGGCCTCCATCAGCTCCGTTCTCTGGGCACCTACCAGGCCGCCAAAGCCAAGGATCTCGCCTTTCTTCAGCTGGAAGCTGACATGCTGGAAGGAACGCTCATGGATGCTGCAAAGATCTTTAACCTCCAGTACCACCTCATCCTGAATGGTATCTTCCATCGGAGGATAAACATTGGTCAGCTCACGTCCTACCATCTGACGTACGATCTCATCGTCGCTGATGTCTTTCACTTCCCAGGTTCCCACATAAGTACCATCACGCATGATGGTGATATCATCGGCGATCTCACGGATCTCAGCCATCTTGTGGGAGATGTAGATCATGGATACGCCTCTGGATTTAAGATCCCGGACGATACGGAACAGTGCCTCTACCTCATTGTCGGTAAGGGAGGATGTCGGCTCATCAAGGATCACAACTTTCGCACTCATGGATACTGCTTTTGCGATCTCTACCGACTGCATCTGTGCAATGGAAAGAGATCCCAGCTTTGCCTTTGGATCATAAGGCATCTTTACATTGTCCAGCCATTTGGCTGCTTCTTCATTCATGGTCTTATGGTCAATGACCTTTAACGGACCATAGTTTTTGAGCGGGTAACGGCCAAGATACATATTTTCCGCGATCGTCCGCTCCGGGATCGGCTGCAGCTCCTGATGAACCATGGCCAGTCCTTTATGTAATGCATCATCCGGATTTAAGATCGTCATCTTTTCGCCGTCCAGATAGATCTCGCCCTCATCCATCTTGTAAATTCCGAACAAACATTTCATCAAGGTGGATTTGCCAGCTCCGTTCTCGCCCATCAACGCATGGACGGTACCGGGACGGACTCTTAAGTTGATGCCGTCAAGGGCTTTTACGCCCGGGAAGCTTTTGGAGACTCCCTTCATTTCCAACCTGTACTCTGCCATCCCATTCTCTCCTTTCTGGTTCCGGACCGGCTGCCAGATCGAATGCCGGTTCCTTTAAAAATCGGGTGTGTCAGACGACACACCCGAAAGATGAATCACTGTTAACTACAGGCCAGAATCTGACTATTTGATGATGTCAAGGATTTCTGCTGCGTTGTCCGGGGTAACTTTTACGTAGTCAACCATGTTAACCGGATCTACTTCCTTGCCGTCTAAGAAGTTTACAGCCATGTCTGCTGCAGCCTTAGCCTGTCCAATGTAGTCGTTAAATACGGTACCGGTCATCTTGTTCTCGGTGATGTTCTGAACAGCCTCAGTCAGGGCATCTACACCTACCAGGTAGATATCCTCGTTTACAGTTCTGCCTGCTGCCTCGATTGCCTGCAGGGCACCAAGAGCCATTGCATCGTTGTTACAGAAAACAACCTCGATCTTATCACCAAACTGGGTTAAAGCATCCTGAACGATCTGCTGTCCCTTAGCCTGATCCCAGTCACCTCTCTGGAGCAGGAGTTCTTCTACTTCCATGCCGTCATCAGTCAGTGCCTTTACGGAATACTCGGTTCTGTACTGTGCATCTACGTTCTCCGGATCACCCTGAACCATGATGTAGCTTACTTTTCCATCACCGTTGATATCGCCCTTGGTCTCAGTCTCAAGGATCTCTTCGCCCTGGTAAGTACCGGACTGTCTTGCATCTGCACCAACATAGGTTGCGTTGATACCGTCAGAAGCCCATCTCTCTTCCTCTGCAGAATCCGGCTCACGGTTGATGTAAACAACCGGGATACCTGCGTCCTTGCACATATCAGTTACCTGCGGTGCGGAAGAAGACTGAACCAGGTTTAAGATCATAACGTCAACGCCGGAAGCGATGAAGTTCTGGATCTGGTTGGTCTGCTCTGCCTGATCACCCTTACCATCCTGAACAGTGATGTTCTCTTTCTTGAATCCAAGATCCTCTACCAGGTATCTCTCTAACTCGGTACGATACAGAGTCATGAAGTTATCATCAAATTTATAAATGGAAATGCCGACTTTCTTGTCGGAATAGTCACCACCGGCTGCCTCTTTTACTTCCTCTGCGGTGCTTTCTGCTTCCTTTGCTGCCTCAGTTGCTGCTTCCGTAGCTGCCTCGGTTGCTGCTGCGGTGGTCTCTGCAGGTTTGCTGCCGCCACATGCTGTCATGGACAGGATCATGCAGGATGCCATTGCCATAGCGGTTACTTTCTTTGTTAATCTCATAACGTAAATCCTCCCTTAAATAAAAATTGTGATAGTTCTTGTTTTTGTCTACTTTCTCCATCTGACAAGCTTATTATAAGTTTGGATTGTACATTTTTCCATAGGATTTTCTTTTCTGGATTATGAATTTTCTTTGATTGTACAAATTTTCATGGAATTATCTTCTCTTTTACGACAATATTCTGCTTCACCCAATGATATTTCCCATTTTCCATTGTGATTTTGTCCGAAACCGACTCACCTATTCCGGCAGAGGCTGCAATGGTAAAAATGGCATCCGCATATCCGCTTTTATCCGAAGAAACCGTGCCAAGCATCCTGCCGTTTCGTACAGCTGTCTGCCCTTGGGTGGTGCCGTCAATCCCTACCACGCCAAGTTTTCCAACGCCGGCACGTTCCTGTGCATCGATTGCTCCGAGAGCCATATCATCATTGTTGCTGATGACCAACTCAATCTGATCCGGATAATCCAAAAGCCACTGTTCCATCATGGCAGATGCCTGGGAACGCTCCCAGTTTGCGATTCCGCTTGTGATCTTTTTGACCGGCACTTTGCGGTCCTTTAAGGTCTGTACAGACCACTCCGTGCGGATCAGCGAGTCCTGATGATTGCTCTCTCCCTCCAGGATTACGTAGCTTATGACTCCGTCTCCGTTTTTATCTAAGGAAGACGGATCTTTTTTATACTGATCTGCCACGATCTCCGCCTCAAGTACGGCGGACTCCTTTGCATCCACACCCACATAGTAGAGCTGATCCCAGCGGTTTAAATCTTCCTCTATGGGCTGGCGGTTAAAGAATACCACCGGCACATTGGCAGTCATAGCTGCATCGATCACAGCAGAAGACGTGGTGCGATCCACCGGATTGATGCAGAGTGCATCGCATCCCAGGGAGATAAACCGTTCCACCTGCTTATTCTGGGTATACTGGTTGCCCTTTGCATCCTGAATATCCAGCGTCACCTTGATGCCTGTAAGCTGTTCGTAGGCTTTCGCCTTTTTCTCCAGTTCCGAACGGATATTGCTGATAAAGGTATCATCCGACCGATACAGACTGACTCCGATTCGAATCGCAGTCTTCTGATCTGCCGTCTTTCTGTCACTGCAGCTGCAAAGCTGTGTGCAGGCCAAAAGCACGAGTACCGCCATGACAATATTCCTTCTCATTTTCCTGACAAGCCTCCTATTCGATGGGATAAAGCATCTTTTCAAATTCCGGTCTGCGCAAGTCTTCCCTCTGAATATAATAGCCATCCAGTACGGTTTCTGCCTGTGGATTCTGGTTGGATAAGAGTTCCACAGCATGTCGGACACTTAAATATCCAAGATTATAATCATCCGTCACGCAAAGACCGTTTATCACACCGCGGTCTAAAAAATTCAGGATCGCGGTATTCGTCCCGCTGCCATATAATCCCCTCACATGTTCCCGGTACACACTGCTGTCTGCAAGGATCTGGGCTGTTTCCAAAAGCGCCGACGGATCTAAAGCCACGATCACAGCCTGACCAGATTCCGGATAGACCAGTTCCTCAATGGCCTTTCGAAAGCTTCCGTCTCCGTGGCGCCCAAACTCCTTGATCACACAGCCCTGTTCCCGAAGGACGGACTCCAGTCCCTTTTTTAAATGTGCATTTGCCGCGGACTGTCTGCGGGTATAGAACAGATAATAGGGCACCTGGCTGCCATTTTCCTCGATCATCCTCTCACCCAGTTTTCTGCCCAGGGCATCCGGATCTGTGGTTACAACCGACGCCACCTTGTCGCGGGGCAGCTCGGAATTTACAAGCACAAGCGGGATCTGGATCCGCTTGTCTGCAAGGGCATCTTCCAGAGCAGATTCATCTGACGGCATTACGATCAGTGCCCTTGCTCCATCCTGCTGTTCCCTTGCCATCCGTTCGATCTGACTGGCCGCATCTTCCCCCTCATACAAGGTGATCAGGCTGACATCCGCATTCAGTTCGATTGCAGCACGATCGACCCCCTTTTTGAAATTTTGATAATACTCATCTGTTGCATCATCCAGGATCAGAGAGATTGGGTAGATCTCATTCTTTTTCTCTTTGATGAAGAGATTGGTGGAGGATAAAAGATATAAAAATACCAGCACGACTGCATAGATGATCCAGACCCAGTTTTTGCTCTTTCTCATACCGTTTTCTCCTTTTCCTGGATTTCCTGGTAATCTGTGGCCGGAAGATGGATGTGAATGGCTGTTCCTTCATCCGGTTCGGATTCGATGATGAGTCCGTACTCATTTCCAAAGTATAGTCGGATCCGTTCATTTACATTTTTCACCCCAATCCCGGAGCCGCGCCTGGAAGAAACATGGGCATGATCCGTAAGCAGCGTATCCAGCTGCTCCTGTGTCATCCCAAGTCCGTTATCCTGTACCATAAACCACAGTCCGTCATCTCTCTTTTCCACAGAGATCCTGATAAGCCCGTCACCATCCTTAAATTCCATGCCATGGTAGATCGCATTTTCCACCAGCGGCTGCAGCATCAGCTTCAGGCTGGCGCAGTTTAAGGTTTCCGGCCGGGCATCTATGGTATAGGTAAACTTGTTTTTAAACCGCATCTGCTGGATCATCAGATAGCTGCGCACGTGCTCAAGCTCATCCCGCACAGGGATGATGCTCTTGCCCTTACTCAAGCTGATCCGGAAAAATCTGGCCAGTGCAGTCACCACACGGACAGCCTCGGACTTCTGTTCGTTTTCGATCATCCATACGATGATGTCCAGGGTATTATAAAGAAAATGGGGATTGATCTGAGACTGAAGCGTATCGAACTCACTTTTTCGCTTTGACTCATGTTCTGCCACGATATCCTGCATCAGCCCGCGGATGCGGCGTGCCATATCACCGATGGAGCGACCCAGGTGGCGGATTTCATAAGAACCGCCCTGGTAGACCTCCACGTCGAGATTTCCCTCCTCTAGGGCATTGACGGATTTTTCCAGCTCCCGGATCGGTATGGTGATGCGGGAAGAAATAGATGCATTGATGATCATCAGCATATACAGGAAAAAGGCGATCAGAAATACCATAAAAAGCTTGGTCTTAAGCGTATTTAAATAATTGCCCTTTTCCGGCGTCACTCCCACAAGCTTCCAGCCGATATAACCCACGGATTTCACCGTGATGTCGCGCATTTCACCCTGATAGGATTCCCGGTAATTGCCGTCCCGGTATGCTGCAACATTCTGAAAGTTTTCCGTCATCTGCCCGGTATCGATCAACTGCATCTGCGGATGATACACAAGCTGTCCTGCGGAGCTTACCAGATACAGATAACCATTGTTTCCCATGGCAATACTGTCAAGGAGCTGTTTTAAACTGCCATAGGTAATATCAACCAAGAGGATCCCTTGTTCTGTGGATCCTCCGTAGGTCAGTTCCACAGCACGTGTCATTGTGATGACCCAGGTGTACTGATTTTCATCATTATCGAAAATGTATTGCACATGCGGCATGGTAAAATGCAGATTTTCCGCCCGGTTTAGCGTATCCTGAAACCAAGTTTCCGCCGTGACATCCAGATCGGTTTTTAAGCGTGCTGCCGGAACCACCGACAACAGTTCCCCTGTTTTTGTAAACAGGGCGATATTGGTCACACAGTCTCGGTTGCTGTCATAGAGCAGGTTCATCGGATCTTGAATGCTCGTGGTAGACAGATCTGTATTCTTGATCACATCATAAAAGATGGTGTCGGACATCTTCATGACATTGCGAAGATAAGAATCTACATAGCGGTCTACCTGGGCTAACATGGTCTGATTCTCTTCCTGGATCGCCGCTGTCATCTGGCCGACCAGTCTCCCATAGAAAGAAATCCCCATCAGGATCAGGGCTGTCAGGGCGCTGACCGTAAAGTACAGATAGATCGTAGACCGGATACTGACACGGCCAAGAAATTCCGTCAGTTTTTTCTTTGCCATACTGCCTCCCTTCAGGCATTTTGGGAACCACGATATTTTGTCGGAGAGATGCCGAAACGTTTCTTGAATACGTAACTGAAATAGTTTTGTTCCTGATATCCCACCTTCTGGGCGATCACATAGGTTTTATCATCTGTCTCATTTAAAAGTTCCACAGCCTTCTTCAGTCGCACCTCGGTCAGATATGTGATATAGGTCTGTCCGGTCTCCTTGCGAAACATCGTGGAAAAATAAGCCGGGCTCATATGGAGCTTTCTGCAGATCATCTCCACAGACAGAGACGGGTCCTGGTAGTGGCATTCAATATACTGCTTGGCTTCCAGGATCACCTTTTTCGTTGTGTTGTCACGCACCCGTTTTAAGGCCTCATGGATCCGCAAAGAAACATCCAGGATCCAGGATCCGAACTCTTCCGGTTTACCGATCGCTGCCGGAAGATCCAGATAGGTTTCCTCTGTATCAAAGATTTCCCGGGCAGAAAGCTCATATTGCTGCAGCAGCCTAGTTACGCAGTTAAATAAGGACAGCATATAAAGCTGCTGCTGCCTTGCATGCACCTTTGCATCATCCATCCGATCCATCAGTTTCTTTACGGTATCCCGGATTTTTTCTTCCGGACCGAATTTGACCGATGTCATGTAATCATTCTCATCCGCATTGTCAAAGTTTAGCTGACCGCGGCTTACCGGTTCTACATCGTTGATGTAGATCGTCTGGCCAACCCCGACAATGGTTTTGTATCCAAGGGCATCCACAGAAGATTGATAGACACGTCCAAGCTCCGAAAGATCCTGACAGCTGTGTCCGACCGCGATCGTCACAGTCACATCAAGAACTCTCCGGCATTCCTTGCAGATATCGCCAAGGCGGTCTAAAAGCTCAGTCTGAGACTGATTTTCATCGATGGCCGCAATCAAGGCAAGCCCTTCCGTCGACTTAAAAATGACAAACCTGCAGTAGGTCTTTAAATGATCCTCTGCAATCTGATGCACTGAGATCGGGATCAGCTCTTTTTGCAGGGCATCCGGCCGGTCAAGGTTTTCTGCTTCAACATGAATGAGCGCCGTCAGCCATTTTTTTGCATGAAGGATATCAACACCGTATTCTTTCAGATTTTCTTCCGTAGTTTCACTTATGCAGGATCCATGCACCAGATCATTTAAAAAGACTGTACGAAGGATCGGAAGACTTTTTTTGTAGCTTTCCCGAAGCAGCGCAGCATCACGACGCTGGCAGATCTCCTCATCCAGATTCTTTTTTACACGGGTCAGGATCTCGGACAGCTCCTCTACATTGACCGGCTTTAGGATATACTCAGTCACGTTCAGTTTGATTGCCTGCTGGGCGTATTCGAAATCATCAAACCCGGAAAAGATCAGCACCTTCATAGATGGATATTTCTGCCGGATCTTTTCCGTCAGCGTCAGGCCATCCATAAAAGGCATGCGGATATCCGTCATGACAACCTCCGGCTCCTGCTGCTCGATCTTTTCAAGCGCCTCTGCTCCGTTTTCTGCATCTCCCACCACCTCAAAACCAAGGCGGTTCCAGTCGATCTTTCTTATGATCCCCTTGCGCACTTCCTCCTCATCGTCCACAAGAATGATGCGATATAAGCTCATGTTCTTGTATCCCCCTTCGCACTTTCAAGAATTTGTTCCAGTGTCTGGAGAAGAATCTGGTTTTCTTCTCTCTTTCTGACACAGACACGGTAATAGCCATGGGAAAGACCGGTAAAATTGCTGCAGTCCCGAAGCAATACCCCCCGTTTCAGACAGGCCTCATATAAGAAAAGCGGTCTTGGCTCCCCCTCATAATAAAACAGTATAAAGTTGATATCGGAATCGTAGGCCGTAAACCCAAGGCGGCGCAGTTCGCAGATCAGATACGCTGTTTCCGTTTCAAGAAGCGCCCGTGCCTCCTCCAAATAGGCTGTCTCATTTAGAGCTGCACAGCCCGCCTCCTGCGCCGGAATCGAGATACTCCAGGGCTGCCGTCCGGCCATAAGACGGACGAGAAGCTTCTGATCTGCACAGATTCCATAACCGAGACGCAGTCCGGCAAGAGCATAGGTTTTTGTAAATGCACGCAGGATAAACAGTTCCGGGAAACTTTTTGCTTCCGGCACCAGACTATATTCCTGCGGCTTTTGCAAAAGATCACAAAAGCATTCGTCTAGTATCAGCCGCGTACGAGTCTTTTGGCAGCATCTTACAAGCTTAAGAATTTCTTCTTTTGGCACTGCTTTGCCGGTAGGGTTGTTGGGATTGCAAAAAAATACCAGATCTGTTTCTTTCGTGACCTGCTTACAAAATAGATCCATATCTAAAACAAAATCCTGTTCTCTGCACAGACGGACATAGCGGATCTCACAGCCCGAATCACACAGTGCCTGTTCATACTCTGAAAATCCCGGTGAAAGCAACAGTGCCTGTCGGGGTCTTATCATCTGCACCAGCTGATAGATCAGGTCAGCAGCCCCGTTTGAGCAAAGAATATACTCTGGCGGGATCTGATGAAAGGCTGCTAGTTTATTTCTGAGCGCTTCGCACCGTGTGTCCGGATAATGTCCCCAGTCATCTATGGTTTCCACCAGACGTTTCTTCACCCCATCTGGCATACCAAGCGGATTTAAGTTGATGGAAAAATCATGAGAAATCTCATAACGGTAAACATCTCCGCCATGGCAATTTTTTCTGCCGGATGGCTGCATTGACTTGTGCACACCGCTCATAAAACTCCTCCCCCAAACAATTGGCTACGCCAAAAAAATATCACAAGAAAAACTACTGCTGTGAAAACGATCAGTGCCAGAAGCGATGCGGCATACATCAGTCGGTTTGCCCGGGCAATGTCTTCCGGCTCTACCGGCCTTAAGGAATCTCCAATCGTAGGCTTATGATACAGTTCTCCAAAATACCAGGCATCTCCTGCAAGCTGCACGCCAAGTGCACCGGCACAGGCTGACTCACTCTGCGCTGAGTTTGGGCTTTTGTGATTGCGCCTGTCCCGTCTCCAGATGAAAAAAGCATTTTTTCCGCAAAATCCCGGAAGGAGAAAAGCTGCCGCTACAAAGGCCAGTCCTGTAAGCCTTGACGGGATCCAGTTCACCAGGTCATCCATTTTTGCCGCTGCACGGCCAAAGTAGAGATACTTTTCATTTTTATAGCCAACCATGGAATCCATGGTATTGACAGCTTTGTAAAAAAAGCCTCCAACAGGACCTAGCAAAAACAAAAAAAGAAGCGGGGCGATCACACCGTCTGATGCATTCTCTGCCACCGTCTCCACAGCCGCCTTTGTAACACCTTCAGCTGTCAGATTCTGTGTGTCGCGTCCAACGATCATGGAAACTGCATAGCGTGCACCCTCTAAATCATCTGTTTTTAATGCATGGTATACCTTCATGCTTTCTGTTTTTAGAGAATGTGCGGCAAGGATCCATCCATCCAGCACACACATGAGTGCAAAACGAAGGTACGGATGAAGAAAGCCGGCGAAAAGCAGTAAAACCGCTGTGAACAGCACGGTAATGCTGGGAATGGTAATTGCAAGTGCCATGCCGGCAAGAAGCTGAACCCTGGAATTTCCCGATGTCCGTTTTCGAAGCCATGCTTCCATATGCGAAATCAGGCTTCCGATCCCGCAGACCGGGTGCCAGAGTCCCTGGGGATCTCCTACGATCCAATCGATCAGAAACCCGATCCATGCTGCTGCCGCAAATTCCATCCAAAGTTTTGTAAATATCATGATATCTTTGTTCCTTTTTATTTGATCCTGGATGCAAGCCCGCACTGCACCCGGTATACCTTTGTGGCCGCTGCCGCTAATATCTGTCCTGCGTGTCCAACAGCCTCCCGGTATTCACGTTCTCTTTTTTCAAGTGGGACAATGCCGCAGCCCACCTCATCCAGCGTGATCACTGCCGGCAAATCTGCAAGGATCTGTCGCGTAAATGCTTCCGGATCCTCTCCGGCTTCCAGGACTGCACGAATGCGGTTTTGAAAATCAGCAAGAATGGTTCCTCCATCGCAGATTTTTGCGGCATATGCTTTTTTTCCCTGAAAACTTCCTCCAATGATAAGAATCATCTACAAAAACTCCTCCCTATATCGAATATGATATGCCTGCACGAACTCCGGATCATCTTTATATCCGTCCACAGACTGCCAATGCTGCGATCATGACAAGCTCTGCTGTCTGTAAAAAATATCCGGCGAGATCTCCTGTGGTTCCGCCAAATTCCTTCAGAGCCATATGGTGATACCATAAAAATACGGCTATCGCAGCTGCACTTAACACCGCTGCCGTGACCGCACCAGAGGTCAGGAACACAAACAAGATGCCGGCAGCCAGCCAGATAACAAGCACTGCTTTGACTGACGGTGCACCATTTCCGGTTCCTTTTGCAAACGTGGCTGCAAGACCATCCTTTCTTGCTTTCGGAAAACAAAGGACAGAAAGACCGCTGAGCGCCCGTGTCATCACATAGATTCCAGCAATGGCAGGGAATGCCTTGTTTCGCAGTTCAGAAAAAGCGGCCGCATAAAGCAGCAGATAAACACCACAGCCTGCAATGGCAAATGCTCCGGCATGAGGGTCTTTTAAGATCTCCAGCTTTCTCTCCCTGCTCTGGAAGGAGCTTCTGGCATCTGTCACATCCAAAAATCCATCCATATGGATGCCTCCGGTGATCAGAAGCGGAATTGCTGTTCCAAGAAGGGCAAAAGAAAGATTTCCCAGTCCTGCCCTTGCTGCTGCCCAGGAAAAAGCAGTAACACAGATGCCGATCATCACACCGATCAAGGGAAAAAAGCAGAAGGCATATTTCATGCCCCTCTCACTCCACTCCACAAAGGGCATTGGGATCCTGGAATACATGGAAAAGGCAATAACAAAGCTTTCCAGGATCGATGGAATGGTCCGAGTTTTCTGCGTTTCTGTGTTCTTAGGTTCGCTCATTTTGCCCCTCTCCTTTCTGCCGGATGGGAATTGCATATACCACCTCCGTCACAGTATCTGCCTCCTTTGCAAGCCAGATATTTAAGCTTCCAAGAAGCCTGATGTAGCGGACTGTATCTGCATCATAAGGACCGCCGTCCGAAAAAACCTCATTGGTCACAATGACAAGATCCTTCGCCTGTTCTTTTAAATGTTCGATTCCTCGCTTGATCCGGCCAAGGATTTCTTCATCTGTCCCCCCACATTCAAACTGTTCATTCGCGAGAAGGTTTGACATGCACTCTAACATCAGACTTCCTTTTTTCGGCAAGCGCAGTGCTTCCAGTGTATGAAACGCCTCAATGGTAAAAAATCCTTTGCCCCTTCGCATGGCTCGGTGCCTGTTTACCCGAGCCTCTCCTTCTTTCCCCCAGGGACGCATGGTCGCAATATAATATTTTTCGGTACCCCATGCCTTCGTAAGCAGCTTCTCCGCATAAGCAGATTTTCCGCTTGCCGAGGCACCGGTCACTAGATGCATCATGATGGTTTCTCTCTCTCTTTCGCAGGATCGGATAAAAAGTTTAAGATCAGATCCGGTCCGGATAAATAATACAGATGGGGAAATCCTGCAAGCAGACGATCAGTCTGATACATGCAGTCCCATCCACGGTTTGACTGCGGTTTTGCTGCATGAAAAGCCGTTCCGGGCGCTGTGCTATCCCAGTAGTGAAACTCATGCCCCTTAATCTGGCATACTCCATTTTGTTCCAGGGAAATGTAGCCGAAACGTCCAAGTTTTCCGGTACGAAATCCATCTGCATGGATCAGTCCGGCCATGGGCCAGCGTTTTCCTGCCTCATCTTCTAGGTCTTCCTGAAGATAAAGAAATCCGCCGCATTCCGCAAGGATCTTGATCCCATCTGTGTGAGCGTTTTGAATTTCCTTTCGCATCTTATGATTCGCAGACAGCTCCTTTGCATAAAGTTCCGGATATCCACCACCAAGCAAAACAGCCTGGATCTGCTTTGGCAGTGCTGCATCATGCAGCGGGGAAAACGGGATCAGCTCCCATCCGTTCTGTCTTAAAAAGTCCAGATTCTCCTGGTAATAAAAGCAGAATGCCTCATCCATGGCTACAGCCATACGATGTGCAGGAAGATTACGTCTGGATTCTATCCCTTTCTGCGTCGGAATTTCCTGACCGGATTTTTTTTCGTTTGGCAGGTTTTCTTTCAAGTAACCGGCAAGTTCCAGAATCCCATCTACATCCAGGAACTTTGCCAGCTGTTCTGAAAAAGCATCCAGGTTCTGGCGCAGTTTGTTCTGTTCTTTAGGCATGGTAAGACCCAGATGGCGGCTCTTGATATCCATAGCCTCGCAGACCGGCACCGCACCCAGGTACTTCACTCCCAGCTTTTCGATCTCCGGACGCAGACGTTCACCTACCATTTGATTCGTTTTATTTAAGATCACACCGCAGATATGGCTGTCCTTCTGATACTCCAGAAAGCCCTTGATCTGTGCGGCAAGAGACAAGCTGCTGCCCTTGCCGTCCACAACCAGGATGACCGGCGTATCTGTGATCTTTGCAATCTCATAGGTGCTGGCCGCAGTGGAATTACCGCCGATCCCGTCATAATATCCCATCACGCCTTCCAAAACAGAAAGCTCTGCCCCCTCTGCCCTTCTCTGAAACAGGTTATTCAGTTCATTTTCAGAAAGAAAGAAGCTGTCTAAGTTGCAGCTGTCAATGCCAAGAACATATTTGTGAAACATTGGATCAATGTAATCCGGACCACATTTAAAGGAATGGCAACGGATTCCACGATTTTGAAACAGAGTCAGAAGGCCGGTGGTAATGAGTGTCTTTCCACTCCCGCTGCCCGGGGCAGCAAGGAGAATACGAGGCAGATTCTGAGAGGCCTGAACCTGTTGATTTGAAAAATTCTGTGCTGGATCTGCCGAAGTCTGTACACTGCTTTCGTGTTCACGCGACACGAATTCTCGCGTTTCCGGTCCCTGCGCCGTAAGAATATAAATCGGATTTTGTGCCTGCATCATATGGTACGGTCCGCGTTTTGCCGTGCAAGATACCTGCATACAGACAACGTCCGGCTCCCATCCTTTTTTTTGAAACCACGCCATAGCCTTAGAAAGACTCTCGAGCGCGATCACATTGACCACGATCTGAACTGCCGGATTTAATTTTGTTACCAGATCAAGGATTTCTTCCATCTTACCGCCACTGCCGCCAAGGAAGACTCTGTCCGGAACCGGATAGCCTGATAAGGACTCTGGTGCCTTTCCGGAAACTACCGTCAGGTTTTTTACACCTGCCTTCTTTGCGTTTGCCAGAATCAGCGCACAGCCCTCTTCCTTCTGTTCAAAGGCATATACATGCCCACCCGGCACCTGCATGGCCACCTCCACAGACACAGAGCCGGTACCTGCACCGATATCGTATACCACACTGTCCGAGTGCACTTCCAGCTTGGAAATGGATACCGCCCGAACTTCACTTTTTGTCATAGGGATGTCTCCCCGGATAAACCATTCATCTCTCATGTTTCCGCTCCAGAAATACAGCCGCAAGACTGTTTGTCTCTACATTTATCAATTCTTCTGCTCTGCCACAAATCGCACATTCGTCTTCATATCCCATACGGACACCCGCATAAACCGTGGTATCTCCCATACCGGCATCCACAAGGATCCGGCAGATCTGTCTTACATTCATGCTGCCATCTAACAGAAGAAAAACTTTATCATGCGCTTTTAAAAGTGCTGTTACATCGCACTCCCGTCCATGGGCACTTGCAAGGCAGGCATCCTCCCAGGAGATTTTAAACCTTGCTGCAAGCGCTGATACAGAAGAAATGCCCGGATAAACCTTCACCACATAAGGAATTGTCTGTTTCTTGCCAAAACGTGCTTCCAGCTCACGCATCATGCTGCCGCTTCCGCTGTAAAATCCGGTATCTCCGGAACAGATCACCACCGCATGCCGATAAGTTTTATGTTCATTCAGCCAGTCCAGGATCTGTCCTGGCTGGTAATAATTTTTTTGAGGTTTCTCACAGATAAACGGTGCAAGGTCACTTAACATCCGCGATGCGCCAAACACAATGTCACTGTGTTTGAGAACTTCCAGTGCTTCCAGGGTAAGCTGTTTTCCTCCGCCCATCCCCATGCCGATCATGCTTATGATGCGATCGGACGGCAGTTCCCGGACAAAATCCGGTTGCCGGTTCTCATCCGGTTCTGAGATCGTTGTACGCTGTTGCAGGTTTTGAGACGTATCCGGTATTTTGCTGTCATCGGAAGAATTTACGCGATACACATCCATCTGTAGTTTCGCCTCCTCAAGCGAAATACCTTCTTCCACCACCGGGCGTCGGATTACGACAACCGATGCGCCGCACTGCCTGGCAGCTTCCATTTTTTCCACAAAGCCGCCGCGTTTTCCTGCTTCTTTTGTGACAAGCCATCCAGCCTTCACCGTACGCAAAATGGCACTGTTTAACTCTGTGGAAAATGGCCCCTGCATGGCAATAACATGGGCTCCGCAAAGGCCAAGATCCTCACATTTTTTTAAAACCTGGCTGTCCGGCAATACCCTCGCGTAGATGCGTTCCCGCAAATTCGGATCTGCCGCAAAGGCTTCCAGTTCTTTGCTTCCCGTGGTCAGAAGAACCGGCCGGTCGTCCTGTTTCAGATATTGTACAGCATCCGCTAAAGAATCCACCACAAACACCAAAGTCTTTTTTTTAGCTGCATCCGTTTGTGCAAGATTCGTCTCTTCCGAGCCCCTTAGAACACGTCTGTAAGGGACCTCCAGATCCCGGCACAGATCCGCTACCTGTTTTGTCACCACTCTGGCATAAGGATGGGTCGCATCCAGCACCAGTTTTGGCTCTGTTTCCTGCAAAAACTGCCGCATGGCAGATTCATCCAGCGCCCCGGTATGAATCTGAACCATGTCACTTTCCTTAAGAAGATTCTCCCCATAACCGGATACCACGCTGACCATAACCGGAATCTGCTGTTTTTCTGCATATTCTGCCAATTCCCGTCCCTCTGACGTTCCGCCAAAGATCACAACGGATGTCTTTCCTTGCATGGTCATGCTCCTCCTTTTTCATCCATAAGACATTTCTCTGCCACAGCCACGGTTACCCCATGATACACCTGTTTCTTTACGATGAGCCGCCCGCCTGTTCCTGCGCTGCAAAGTGCTGCCCGCTCACAGACATTCCCGACTCCGGTCACCTGACGTACAAACCCTGACTCCGTAAAATCACCCTGCACGGCCGCCAGTTCTTCACTGCTGTACGTAATAAAAGGGATGCCAAGTCCGGCTGCTGTTTGAAGCAGTCCTGTCTCCTCTTTTTTTAAATCGATGCTTGCCATGGAGAAGACTGCCTGAATATCCAGATCATACTCCTCAAAGATTTTTCTGATCGCTGTTTCTATATGCTCCATTTGCATACCCCTGCGGCAGCCAATGCCGAGTACCAGGACTTTGGGAATCAGTCGCAAAAAGCTCGAAGTCTGACCGTTTGGCTCTGGCTTTTGCTGCAAAGTCTGTATATCCGGCACTCCCCGTATGCAACAGGTCACCCAGATATTCAATCTGCACATCATAGAAATCGCATAACCGGTCTCATCTGGTGGTGTGATCGGATAATCACTAAAAAATCCAATCTTCTCTCCATCCAGAAGAGCCGCTGCGATCTCCTTTGCCAGCGTCCGGTCGGTAATCACAAAACCGTGATCCGCTGCCCAGACATCAATGCCCGTCCGTCCCCGTACATCGGAAGCAGTCGTTACCACTGGAACTGCATTTAGAATTTCCGCGGTCCATTCTGCCAAACGGTTTGCTCCTCCCACATGACCGGAAAGAAGGGAAATGGAAAATTTTCCGGTTTCATCCACCACCACAACCGCAGGATCAGTAAGTTTGTCTTTCAAATATGGTGCGATCAGACGCACTGCAATTCCAGCTGCGCCGATAAAGATCAGGCCGTCACATGCAGCAAACTGCTGACCGGTCCATTCAGAGAGCGAACCTAATACAGTCTGTAACGCCAAATTCGTATTTCCTGTTTTTCTTCCCGTATAGCCACAGCATTCCACTCCGGCGGATTTCATTGCTTTTGCCAGTTTTTCGCAGACGTTCTCGCCTCTTCTGGTAAAACTGATCACTGCAAGTTTCATAACCAGTCCTTTCATCGTTCAGATATCATCCTGCCCGGATGTTTCTTTCCAGGCGTCAAAGGCACTCTGCCAGTTTTTTGTCGCTCCAAGCAGCTGATGTGCCGTGGAAAAGGTAACGGCTTCCGCGGTAATCCGTCCGCTGCTCCAGGTTTCAATCCAGTGTTTGACATAGGCTGCAATCAAACTGAGAAGTGGCTTTGCCAGCCCCTGCTCCTTTAAAAGAGCCAGCGCATCGTCCGTTGTGTTGCAGGCACGGACCTCCTCCTGCAGTTCCGGGTGTCCCAGTTCTTCTGCCAGAACTGCTATCTGTTCCATACGGCCATCCCCATATTTGGAATGGGTGTTCTCCACACCGGCAGATACCTTAATAAGCTTTCCAATGTGCCCCACAAACAGCAGCTTTTGAAAGCCCTCTTTCTCTGCCATAAGAACGGCATCCTTCACAAAATTGCTGCAAAGAACCGCACTTCCCATCGGAACGCCCAGTTCTTCTTTTAAAAATTCCTCTCCGTAATTTCCTGGTGCCATCAGGAGCACCTTTGCGCCGTTCACTGCCTTCATATGGATTTCCAACTGTATGGTCTCCAAAAGTGCTTCCTCACTCATGGGCTTTACGATCCCGGTCGTTCCAAGAACAGAAATGCCTCCTACGATCCCTAGTTTGGGATTAAAGGTCTTAAGTGCCAGCTGCTCCCCTTCCGGTATCCAGATGCAAATGATCAGGTATTCCTCAAAAGCCGCCATCTGCACTACTTCCTCCACCGCAGCAAGGATCATATCGCGCGGCACCGGATTGATGGCATAGTGACCGACCGGGCAGCCAAGTCCCGGCTTTGTCACCATGCCAATGCCGACTCCTCCATTTAAGTACAAATGCGGATATGCTTCCAGATAGTATCCGCATCCAGACTGGCACAAGTCTTCAAATTCGTTTCTGTCTATTTGACGCACGCCGGCAAATACCTTTGTCCCGTTCGTCACATCCGGATCATCTCCCGCATCCTTCTGTACAAAAAATCCATTTTCACTCTGTGTTACCGGAATCCTGCATGTCGTTCCACCCGGAAGCGTAAGTTCCGAATAGCCAGATTCCGATTTTCCAGATAACAAAAAGGCAGCGGCCGCCTTCGCTGCCGCTGCCGCACAGGTTCCGGTTGTATATCCATTCCTAAGTCTTTTCTCTGTCACTTATCTGCTCCGTCCCAGATGGATTTCCATCATCCTTCCCGTTCCAGCTCCGCAAAAAACATTTCGTAAAAATCGTCTTCCCCTTTTAGAAGCGGCGAATTTTCTCCGCCTCCATTGGTGCTGCGCTTGATTTCCGCGTAAAAGCTTTCCCCGGCACAGGCCAGGTCCATCTCATAGACCGGATATCCCAATTCCCTGCAAAGATTGCAGAAAGCCGAAAGCGGATTGTCTTTTGTCCTGGTCTGCAGGATTTGCTCTTTCAGTGCCGGATCCTTTCCGGCTTTATGCTTGATCTCATCGAGGATTTCCGCAATATTCATGGGCAATCGTTCCTTTCGTTTTATTGTTGGCCGCCTTAAAACCGAAGGAGTTAACCCATCAGTCCTCGATAAAGGTCAAAATATCTTCCGGAGTCTTGCGCTTCGGTTTTTCCGGATCAATGTCACGATAGCCAACCGCAATGACGGATACCACCTGCTCTGTCTCCGGAATCTGTAACAGCTCATGGATCTTCGCTGCATCACGGATTCCCATGACCAGGGTATCCAAGCCAAGTTCTTTTGCCTTTAAGATCAGATTTTCATTTTGCAGACCCAGGTCATAATACCCCCAGCCATTTCCACATTCATTATCCGGCTCTCCGGTCTCACGGTTAAACCCCGACCGATTCTTTACAAAGGTCGTTACAAGATAAGAAGCACCCTTGGAATTGTTCTGGTTAAACTGCGGCAGGCAGTTTGCCGAAAATTCTTCACACTTATTCTCTTCCAAAATACCATAATAGCGTGCCGTCTGGGAGTTTTTCCAGGAGGGAGCCTGAATTGCTGCCTGAACCATAGCTTCCATCTGTTCTTTTGTTGCACGTCTGCTGCTGTCATACTTGCGGACACTTCTGCGCTCTTCTATCAGTTTTTCAAATTCCATCGTTCTATCCTCCTGCTCATTTTTTCATTTCTGACGACGAAATGGTTACAGTTGCCTTTGAGCAATATCATACCACATTTCCGGTTTTTCTGCAAAACAAAAGGAGCCAGAAACCGGGTTCTAATCGGCTGTAATGACAATATCTTCAAGCTTCCGCTTCGGCACATAATGAACATCATCCTCATCACGGTAATAATTTGTGCTCTCATCGGATTCCATGTCTTTTAACACGATCCGTTCGGCCGGTTCTCCAATGGCCAGAACCAGCATCGGTACATATTGTTCGCCCAGATTCAGAAGGTCTTTGATATTCTGAGCATGGAAGCTTCCGATCATGCAGCCTCCAAGTCCCATCTCAGAAGCGGCAAGGAGCATCGTCTGAGCAACGATTCCGACATCCTTTTGGAAGCGTGTCATGGAATCGCTTACTCCTGTATCCTGTAAGATCACGATAAAAGCAGGTGGTTCCATTCCCGGATGCGGTAGTGTTCTGTCTTTGAGTGCGCCTGCCCAGCGGGTCTGATGCTGGATCTTTTCCACTTCATCAGCTTCCCATGCAAGATAATAACAAAGTGGCTGGATATTAGCGGTAGACGGGCAATGCCTTGCCATATCCACTAATGTTAAAAGTTCTTCCTTTGTCACCTTGCGATTTTTGTTATATCCGCGATAACTGCGGTTTTTCAGTACCAGGTCTGCAAACATGATCATATCCCTCCTTTTATTGTACAACATAGAACAAAAAAGCGCATTGCAATACAGAATCATACATTCCATATCACAATGCGCTTAGACATAACAACTTGTTTATCTTATCTATTACTCAGCATCTGCCTCGTCCTGCTCAGCCGGAGCCTGTAAAACTTTCATGCTTAAGCTGATCTTTCTGTCCTCGCCGTTGAAATCAACAACCTTTGCCTCGATCTGCTGACCGATGGAAAGAGCATCTGCCGGTTTGTCAACGTGATCTCTGGAGATCTGGGATACGTGAAGCAGAGCATCTACGCCCGGCTCTAACTCAACGAATGCACCGAAGTCAGTCATACGTGCAACGCGTCCGGTTACAACGTTTCCTACTGCATATTTTTCAGCTGCATTCTCCCACGGATTCTGATCTGGGAACTTTAAGCTCAGGGCGATCTTCTCACCGTTGATCTCTTTGATGAGAGCCTTTACGTGGTCACCGCTCTTGAATACCTTCTTCGGGTTCTCAACGCGGCCCCAGGACATCTCGGAAATATGAAGCAGACCGTCTGCACCGCCCAGATCTACGAATGCACCGAAATCGGTAACGTTCTTAACGGTACCCTCTACAGTATCTCCTGCATGGATGCGCTCAAACAGCTCTTTCTGCAGCTCTGCCTTCTTTGCAACCATCAGCTGTTTTCTGTCGCCGATGACTCTTCTTCTCTTCGGATTGAACTCGGTGATCACGAATTCAATATCCTGACCTGCATACTTGGTCAGGTCTTTCTCATAAGTATCAGATACCAGGCTTGCCGGAATAAATACTCTTGCCTCATCCACAACAACGCTTAATCCGCCGTCTAATACCTGTGCAACCTTTGCAGTCAGAACCTCATGGTTCTCAAAAGCCTCTTCCAGTCTCTTGTTTCCTTTGTCTGCTGCCAGTCTCTTGTAAGACAGAGCAACCTGACCTTCACCGTCATTTACTTTGACAACCTTTGCTTCCATCTCGTCGCCAACCTGAACCTGGGTTCTGAGGTCAACGTTTGCTTCGTTTGTGTACTCATTTCTCGGGATGATACCATCGGACTTATATCCAATGTTCAGGACGATCTCGTCCTCTTTCACATCGATGACTTTACCAGTGACGATCTCTCCCGTACGTATTGTTTTTAATGATTCCTCTAACATTTGTTCAAAACTTAATTCTGACATTAGTATGAACCTCCTCAATAATTTGATTCGGGGTGGATGCCCCTGCTGTAATACCTACGCTGCGCACAGAATTCACACATTCAGGATTGAAATCGCCGAGTGACTGGATAAAGTAAGTATTCTTACATTCCTTTTGGCATATCTCGTAGAGTTTCTGTGTGTTGGAGCTATGCCTGCCGCCAATGACAATCATAGCTTCCACTTCAGAAGCAATACGTCTAGCTTCCACTTGTCTCTCCTGTGTTGCATTGCAAATCGTATTTAAAACAAGTATATCATAACCCTTTTTCTCAAATATTTCAACTAAATCTTGAAATTTCTTGTAATTAAATGTTGTCTGAGCCACGATACATAGTTTTTCTGTTTTTTCTACCGGCAGATTTTCGATTTCTTCGGCATCTTCCAGCACCAGAGTCGTTTCATTGCCCCAGCCGCGGATTCCCTGCACTTCCGGATGATCCGGGTTTCCGACAATGATCACGCGGCGTCCTGCCTCATTTTGCTCTTTAACGATCTTGTGGATCTTTTTTACAAACGGGCAGGTGGCATCCACTACTGTGATCTGATGGTCTTTTAACAGGTCATAGATGTGTTTTCCTACCCCATGGGAGCGGATCACCACGATCCCGTCTGTGAGGGCGTTCAACTCTTCCTCTGTATTTAAAACCTGCACACCCTTTGCTTCCAGATCCTGCACCACATATTCATTGTGGATGATAGGGCCGTAGGTATAGACCGGTTTCTCAGCTTTTTCGATCTGCTCATAAACCTGTTCCACCGCACGTTTCACACCAAAGCAGAAGCCTGCAGTCTTTGCAACGATAACCTCCATCAGGCTTCCTCCCTAAGACCATGCGCCTTTGCAGTATCGATGATGGCCAAAACAACCTGATCTATGCTCATCTCGGAACTGTCGATCAGTACTGCATCCTCTGCTTTTTTAAGCGGCGCGATCGTTCTTGTCATATCCCGGTGATCCCGCTCGATGATATCCTGCTCAATTTCGTCCAAATCACAGACGGTTCCTTTCTCTGTCAGTTCCTTAAACCGGCGCAGGGCGCGTACGCGGCTGCTGGCAGTCAGATAGATCTTTGCCTCGGCATCCGGCAGGATGCAGGTACCAATATCCCGTCCGTCCATGATGACATTCTGGCTTGCCGCCAGACTTCTTTGAAGTTCCAGAAGATGTGTGCGCACCGCCGGATAGACGCTCGTGGCAGATGCGGTATTTCCCACTTCTTCCGTGCGGATCTGTCCGGATACATCCTCTCCGTTTAAAACAACCTGCTGTGCACCATCCTGGTAGCGGATGGTGATATCGGCCTGCTTTACCGCATCGCTGACCGCTGCCTCGTTGGCCGTATCCACGCCGGTTCTTAAAAGATACAGTGCGATCGCACGGTACATAGCGCCGGTATCCACATAGATGAAATTCAGTTGTTTTGCCACCATTTTTGCAATTGTGCTCTTTCCGGCACCTGCCGGACCATCGATCGCTATATTAAATGCATGTTTTCCCATTGTCTTTTCTTCTCCTTTTACTGTGGAATGGAACTTCCGGCAAGATATCCGGTAGACCAGGCGATCTGCAGGTTGAATCCGCCGGTCACGGCATCAAGATCCAGCACCTCACCTGCAAAATAAAGTCCCTTTACCTTTTTGGATTCCATGGTGGACGGGTTGACCTCCCGAACCGACACGCCTCCCTGGGTGATGATCGCCTCTTTATAATCACGCAATCCTGTCAGGGTGATGCAAAAATCCTTCACCGTCTGAACCAGCTTATGACGTTCCTCCCTGGTAATCTCATTGACCTTCTTTTCCGGAGAAATGCCGCTTCGTTCTATGATCACAGGAACCAGCTTTGCAGGAAGCAGCTGGTTTAAAGAATTTTTATATTGTTTATTCTTCGCTTCTTCAAAATCCCGCAGGATCCGGGCATCCAGCTGTTCCTCGGAAAGTGCCGGTTTCAGATCGATGGATAACGTCAATGGTTCTTTTTTTATTTTTGCTGCCACATAACTGCTGGCCGAAAGAAGTACCGGTCCGCTCACACCAAAATGGGTAAAAAGCATCTCTCCGAATTCCTCATACAGTACCTTCTTTTCCTGGCGGATCTCCACCCGGATATTGCGCAGTGACAGCCCCTGAAGCTCTTTGCATACATTCTCTTTGGCCTCAAAGGGCACCAGGGCAGGAGAAAGCTCCGTGATGGTATGACCAAGTTCTTTTGCAAAACGGTATCCATCTCCGGTGGAACCGGTAGATGGATAGGAAAGTCCTCCGGTCGTCACAATGACAGCGTCAGCTGCGATCTCCTTCCGGGTGCGTTTTAATCGCACGCCTGTCACCTGCCCGTTCTCTGCAAGGACATCGGATACTTCCTCGTGAAGTTCTGTCTCCACACCAAGATCCCGCAGCGCCACCGTCAAAGCATGGATGACGTCTGAGGATTTATCCGAGACCGGAAAAACCCGGTTTCCCCGTTCAGTTTTTAACGGGCATCCGTACTGTTCGACCAGATCCATGACATCGATATTGGTAAAGCCATAAAAACTGCTGTATAGAAACTTGGCATTGTGAACCACGCTGCCAAACAGTTCCTCTGTATCACACGCATTCGTCACGTTGCAGCGACCCTTTCCCGTGATATAGATCTTCTTTCCAAGTTTTTCATTTTTCTCATAAATGCGAACCTTATGCCCGGTTCGCGCTGCGGCGATCGCCGCCATCATGCCCGCGGCACCACCGCCGATGATGATCACCTGACTCATCGTGTTTCCTCCGTCTGCAGTCCCAGAGCTTTCCTCACGGTACTGCGATATATTTTCAGTTCGTCAAACCGGTCAAAATAACGCACACATTCCTGATAATCACCCGCACCATTGAAAGACGTTTCTGCAAGAACATACATGGAAAAGGCCTCTGCAAAATCCGGCAGAGTGTTTGACTGTATTTCAGGCATGTCCCCCTCCGGTTCTGTTTTTACAGCCGTCAAATCCCGGTTCTTTAAGGTCTGCAAAAGCTGTTCGTAGCCATCTGCATAGAGCATTGGCTCTGCCTCAGAAAGGAGCTGCCCGTAGGTGCGCACCAGGGTTTTGAATATCCACGTCCGGTCATTTTGGTCTTCATTTTCCGGCAAAAAGTCGTTCGGGTCGATGTGGATCTCCCAGGTTTCTGTCATTTCCTGAGCATGGTCTCTGTCGTGATCCTTCCTTGTTTTGTTATCGTCCGAAACCATCTTTTTTCTTACTGTGGACACCTCTGTACCTGTTCCGTCTGTTTCAAAAACCAGTTCGGCATTCCAGTCAGATTCCGACTGCGGGCAAAGCAGTGTCCTGCAAAGATCTTTGAAAGATTCCTGATCCGGTGTGAGAGCCTCACCTTCATCCAGCCGGTTTCCCTGTGCGTCAAACCGGGCGATCAGCTGTATTTCCGGTACATAACTGTTAAGCTCGATCTCAAAATCTTCTCTTCCGGGGATCAGCTCCACCCTGGTTTCTGTCTGTGCGTCAAACCAGATGCAGTCCGTGCCGTAAGGCCCTGTAGTTTTCTTTTGGGGCTCTCCATACAGTGTGGTAAGCTGCTTTTGCATTTCTTCTGCCGTCCATACAGGATCCTGCAAGGTGAGGCTGACCAGATCGA
This sequence comes from Oscillospiraceae bacterium, assembly GCA_963642615.1. Classification (GTDB taxonomy): domain Bacteria; phylum Bacillota; class Clostridia; order Lachnospirales; family Lachnospiraceae; genus Brotaphodocola. The sequence goes on from CAVIHW010000020.1 coordinate 32,770, forward strand.
GCTGTTCATCCGTAAAATAAAAGCTGGTTTGAAACGGTTCTGTCATATCAAACCATTTCATGGTAAACTGATATTTCTCGATGGAGCGGTTTTCTTTATCACGGTTTACCACAGCAAGCTTACCCGGAATGCCAAGGAATGCCTGAAGTTTACCCGGAGATATTCCAAACGGGATCTTCTGTTCCTTTTTCTGCTCATAGGTAAAATTCTTCCAGTTATTTTCAAAATGCGCCTTCGCGCGCATAGACGGTGTATCCAGGCTCATGATTCCGGAAACAGCCTGACACAGCGTATCCACCATTTCCGACAGACACTCTGCATCCACCGTTTCTACGGTATCGAGCGGAGTTCCGAAATCAAAGCTGTCGTAACGCTGGCCAATCTGCACGGAAGGGATCCCGTAAGAGGCCAAAATACCATTTTCCGCCCCTGCTTTTTTTACATATTCCCATGTATTTCCGGTTACTGCTGCAGCAGATTCCTGCACCAGTTCTCCCAGCATAGTCGGTTTGCCATCCTGTGTGGCAAGCACGGTTCCTTCCGTATCGACTGCCCCGCCAGGACCGATGATGATGCATCCGATCAGCCTCTCCCGTTCCCTTCTTGACAGTGTCTTTGCATACACGGAGGCTCCCAGCGCACCCTTTTCATGGGCAGAAAAACTGACAAAACGCAGCTCCGTATCTGTGGGAAGTCCGGAAAGGATCCTGGCTGTCTCCAAAAATACAGAAACCCCGGATGCATTCTTCCCGGCTCCGGGACTTTCCGGCAGAGAATCATGCCAGGTACAGATCAATAAGATATCCGCATCCGGATCCTCGGCCTCGCGCACCGCCGTCACATTGGTTCCGATCAGTTCTTCATGTTCGGTCTTTTCACGGAAGCGCTTGCGGTTTACGGTATAACCATAATCTTTTAACAGCTTCTGGATATAACGGGCTGCGGCATCTTCGCTGCGGCTTCCCAAAGGGCGCGGAGACTCAGACAGGATCTGTAAGGATTCCTGCAGATAAAAGGAATTCACTTCCTCAACCACCGGAATCTCATCCGGCACATCCTGCATCGTGCCTCCCTGCCGTTTTGGGAGCACCCTGGTCGACGGTCCGGCACACCCACACAGCATCATGGCCGCAGTCAGTACGGCAATACCTTTTGCTGCCGCCTTGCGCACCAGATACGCTTCGACCGCAGGCCTGCTGTTTTCTTTCTTCATCCGATACCACCTCGTTGCATTAAGGATAGCGATAGTATAGCACAGTTTCGCTGACTGTGAAAGAATAAAGGTAACTGTAAGGGTACAAGAAATCCCGCTGCCGGTCATGCTCTGCATGAACAGCAACGGGATTGGTTTTTGTAAGATCAGATAGCTGCTGTGATGAAGATATCGTAGATTGCCTTGATAGCCGTCTCGAAATCTGAATTTTTCACGCCAATGATGATATTGAGTTCACTTGAACCCTGGTCGATCATCTTAACATTGATGCGGGCATGTGCCAGTGCAGAGAAAATACGGCCAACCGTACCTCTTGTTCCCTTCATGCCACGACCAACAACAGCGATCAGGGCAAGGTCTGACTCCAGATCCACCTGATCCGGCTCTACCGCACGATGGATGCCTGCAATCACGGACTGCTCATACTCCTCAAACTCATCCTGATGTACCATGATGGTCATGGTATCAATACCAGACGGCATATGTTCAAAGGAAATGCCATACTTTTCAAATACGCCGAGAACCTTCCTCCCAAAACCGACTTCCGAATTCATCATAGCTTTTTCAATATTGATTGAGCAAAAGCCTTTTCTTCCGGCAATACCGGTGATCGTATAACGCGGTTTTCTGCATGTACTCTCTACGATCAGAGTACCCTTGTCTTCCGGACGGTTGGTATTGCGGATATTGATCGGAATCCCCTCCTTGCGAACCGGGAAGATTGCATCCTCATGGAGCACACCTGCACCCATGTAAGCCAGTTCACGCAGTTCTTTGTAGGTGATGGTCTCGATCACTTCCGGGTTCTCCACGATGCGCGGATCCGTTACCAGGAAACCGGATACATCCGTCCAGTTTTCATACAGATCTGCATGGATCGCACGGGCTACGATGGAACCGGTCACATCAGAACCGCCTCGAGAAAAGGTTTTGATGCTGCCGTCATGCTTGGAACCGTAGAATCCCGGGATGACTGCGCGCTCCACATGTTCCAGGCGCTCAGACAGCTCCTTGTTGGTAAGTTCTGCTTCGAAATTACCATGTTCGTCAAAGAAGATCACCTCAGCTGCATCAATAAATTCATAGCCAAGGTAATTGGCCATCACGATACCGTTTAAGTACTCACCACGGGATGCCGCATAATCCCGACCGATTCCCTTTACGAAATTTTCCTCGATGGTGGCAAACTCGTGATCCAGGTTTAAGTTCAGATCCAGTCCGTCAATGATCTCCTGATAGCGGGCACGAATTGCCTCCAGAAGTTTTTTGTAAGATGCACCGGTAGATGCTGCACCATAGCACTCATACAGCATATCCGTTACCTTGGTGTCTTTTCCATTTCTCTTTCCCGGTGCGGACGGAATCACATATCGTCTTGTTTTGTCTGCACGGATGATGTCTCCAACCTTCTTGAACTGACGGGCACTCGCCAGAGAACTGCCGCCAAATTTCACAACCTTCTTCATATCGCTGTCTCTCCTCATGTTGCTCCCGGATTTCTTCCGGGGCAGTTAATGCAAATAATACTTTAATTCCTCATTTCTGTCAATACCTCGAAAAAGCCCCTTAGGGATTTCTCCCCTCGGGGCTTTCCTTCTTTCATCCAAAATCGTTACCGGAATGATCAGAAATCTACTTCTGTATCATAATAGCAGCATTTCAGCAGTTTTTCCATCTCTTCCTGGCTAGGCTGACGCGGGTTGGAACCGGTACATGCATCGGCAATGGCATTCTTTGCGATCTCCGGAAGTCTCTCTAAGAATACTTCTTCCGGTACAAAGCCCTGTTCCGTCGGATAGCTGTCTGCACCGTAATTCTTAATGCAGTGCGGGATCTTTAAGTCGTCGTTCATCTTCCTTAAATAAGCAATCAGCAGGGCAACCTTCTCATCCAGAGTCTCACCGCCCAGCTTCATGAAGTCTGCGATCTCACCGTAACGCTCTTTTGCAGTCTCATCTTTTGCATTATATGCGATAACCTTCGGCAAATACATGGCATTTGCTGCACCATGAATGATATGTGCGCCATAGTCTGCAAATGCGGCACCGGTCTTGTGCGCCATGGAATGAACGATACCAAGCAATGCATTGGAGAAAGCCATACCAGCCAGACACTGTGCATTGTGCATGGAATCACGTTTTGCCATATCACCGTTGTAGGATTCTACCAGGTCAGCCTGAATCATCTTGATCGCATGCAAAGCCAGCGGATCAGTAAAATCACAGTTGGCAGTGGAAACATATGCCTCAATTGCATGCGTCATAGCATCCATACCGGTATGAGCAACCAGTTTCTGCGGCATGGTCTCTGCCAGATCCGGATCTACGATGGCTACATCCGGAGTGATCTCAAAATCTGCGATCGGATACTTGATGCCCTTCTGATAATCGGTGATGATAGAAAATGCCGTAACCTCGGTAGCAGTTCCGGAAGTGGAAGAAATTGCACAGAAATGCGCTTTTCTTCTCAGTTTTGGAAGTCCGAATACCTTGCACATATCCTCAAAGGTAACATCCGGATATTCATATTTAATCCACATGGCCTTGGCTGCGTCGATCGGAGAACCGCCGCCCATTGCAATGATCCAGTCCGGTTCAAACTCCTGCATAACCGCTGCGCCCTTCATAACGGTCTCTACAGATGGATCCGGTTCAATGCCTTCATAAAGCCGAACCTCCATTCCTGCTTCTTCCAGGTACTGTTTTGCCTTGTCCAGGAAACCGAAACGTTTCATGGAACCGCCGCCAACACAGATGATTGCTTTCTTGCCCTCGAATGTCTTTAATGCCTCTAAAGCACCTTTTCCGTGATATAAATCTCTTGGTAATGTGAATCTAGCCATAACTGTTCCTCCATTCTGCCGACTTGCGTCTGCGTCAAAACCGTTAATTTATTAACAGCAACTTTGTTTTAACTATATCACTTTTTGTATATTTTGCAAGTCTTTTTGAAAATATTTTTCAGTTCCTTTTCTATTTTGCATAATTTTCATGTTATCGTTTTGTCAAGTTAAGAAAATAAAAAAAGGAAGTCTCTAAGACTCCCTTTTCATCACACCCAAATAGTCTGGACAACCGTTTCCAAAACATCACGGTTTACAGGAATAACCGATCCCAAGACCTCCCGGACCGATATGACAGGTGACACCAAACGAAAGATCATCGCATAAAATCTTCCGCCCCGGAAATGCTGCCTCGATCTCCTGCACCCAGCTTTTTGTTTCTTCCTTTCCAGCACTGGAAGCTGCCACAATATGGACATTTCCGGCATCATATTCCTGCTGGTAGGACGTGGCGATCACTTTTTTGACATCCTCGATCATGGTCTGTTTTGCCTTCTTTAAGCCCCTGCAGTTTTTATGCAGTTCAAGGATACCAATATCAAAATGAAGTACCGGCTTCACATTCAAAAGACCTCCCACCAGAGCAACTCCGGCCGAGATACGGCCTCCATGCTTTAGATATTTCAGATCATCTACGGCAATGTAGATCCCGGCTTTGGTTTTTGCCTGTTCCATACGACTTTTCACCTCGGCTGCACTGCATCCGGCTTCCAGTAATTCATAAGCATCTAAAATGCTCTGATGAAGAGGAGTTGACACACTGCCGTTATCCACCACATAGACTCGTCCTGCATACTTTTCTTCCTGCGCCAGCATCATGGCTGTCTGGCAGGAACCGCTAAGACCGCTGCTGATCGGAACATACAGGATGTCCGTATATTCCAAAAGTGCCTCATCCCACAGCTGCATGACCGATTCCGGAGACGGCTGCGACGTGCTGATATCTTCCAGCCTGCAAAGCCTTTCCAAAAACTCTTCCCGAGTAATGTTGATCCCTTCATAGAAGCAGTCTCCATTCATATAAAACGGCATGGGAAGTACATAAATTCCCAGCCTTTTTGCCTCCTCCTGGGAAATGCCGCTGTGACTGTCCGTCACGATTCCTGTTGTTCTCATCAAATTTCTCCTTTATCCGCGAGACACACCGGTGTACCTGCAAGGCCATTGCCAAAGCAGAGGCGCCGGCCTCTTATTCGCATAAAAAAATTATAAATCAATTTTTTTCAAAAAACAATAGACATGATCCCCCATTTGTCTATCGACATACGGAAGTGTTGCGGTTTATGCATCGCGCTCCTTTGCAAACCCGTGTCCGCAAAACTCGAAGGCATGATTCATCGGTCCGGAACCGGATCCCAGATCCAGCATGGCTTCCAGTGCTCCGGAAATATATGCTTTTGCCTGTTCTACTGCAAAATCCAGCTCATAGCCTTTTGCCAGGTTAGAGGCAATGGCACTCGACAAGGTGCAGCCGGTTCCATGGGTATTCGGATTGTCAATACGTTTTCCCTGAAACCAGCGATATCCGTCATCGTGATATAGCAGATCGTTGGCATCGTTTAGCTGATGTCCGCCCTTTAACAGGACAGCGCAGTGATAAGCCTCGCTGATCTTCTGTGCCGCTTTTACCATCTCTTCTGCCGTTGTGATCTCCATGTCAGAAAGAACCTCTGCCTCCGGGATATTCGGAGTCAGGAGGGTCGCAAGCGGAAACAGGCATTCTTTTAAGATTCCGATGGCATCCTCGCTTATGAGTCTCGCCCCACTGGTTGCCACCATCACCGGATCCACTACAATGTTTTCTGCCTTGTACTCTTTTAATTTTTCTGCGATCACCTTGATCAGACTCGCAGAAGAAACCATGCCAATCTTGACCGCATCCGGCCGGATATCGGTAAAGACACTGTCGATCTGCTGCTTTAAAAACTCCGGTGGCACTTCAAAAATCCCCTGGACTCCGGTTGTATTCTGGGCTGTCAGCGCAGTAACCGCACTCATGGCATAAACCCCATTGGCCATCATGGTCTTTAAGTCGGCCTGGATCCCGGCTCCTCCGCTGGAATCACTTCCAGCGATCGTTAATGCTGTTTTCATTTTCATGATGATACTCCTCTCCTGCATTTATCAAAACTCCTATCCGTCTACAGTAATGCCTTCCCCCATATTTTGTCAATCAATCCACACCGAATCGCTTTTCAAAAATTAAGAAACGCGTTATAATACGTATGACTTATTGAGAAACACATTCATGAAAAGTGAGGATCCTTTATGGAAAAGAATGATATTATCCTGATACACGGAACCAACTATAAGGTCATGGCCAAAAAGGTCATGGAAGCTGCCAATGTAGCAGAAGACATTGGAGACAAGAAAAAGAAGATTGCTTTAAAGCCGAACCTGGTCACGGCCAAGGCTCCGTCAAGCGGTGCCACTACCCACAGTGAACTGCTGGCCGGCGTCATTGAATACCTGCAGGAGCATGGCTTTGAAGATATTTCCATCATGGAAGGGTCCTGGGTTGGAGACCGTACAGCAGAGGCCTTCCGAGCAGCCGGTTATGACACCGTCTGCAGCCGCTATCATGTGCCCTTCGTGGATCTGCAGCGCGACACCTGGAAGGAATATGATGCCGCAGGAATGAAGATCCGCCTCTGCGATAAGGCTGCAGCCGTAGATTACATGATCAACATGCCAGTGTTAAAAGGGCATTGCCAGACTACCGTAACCTGTGCCTTAAAAAACAACAAAGGCGTGATCCCAAACCAGGAAAAACGTCATTTCCATACCATGGGTCTTCACAAACCGATCGCCCACTTAAACACCATCGCACGCAATGACTTTATCCTGGTAGACAATATCTGCGGTGACTTGGATTTTGAGGAAGGCGGAAACCCGGTTGTCATGAACCGTGTCCTGGGCTTTAAGGATCCTGTTCTGTGTGATTCCTTTGTCTGCGACAGCATGGGATATTCCATCGAGGATGTTCCCTATATTCCACTCGCCGAGAAACTGGGTGTGGGAAGCACAGACACTGCCCATGCCAACATGATCTACTTAAACCAGCCCGATCAGGCCGGAGTAAAATTCCGCATGACGCACCGTGTCCAGAAGCTGGCAGCCTACACAGAGCCGAAGGATGCCTGCAGTGCCTGCTATGGATCCCTGATCTATGCGCTTGATCGCTTAAACGATGCCGGATACCTGCGCCGCGGACTGCCGTCTGTCGCAATCGGACAGGGATATCAGAACCAACCGGAAGGCAGTTCTAAGATCGGTGTCGGCCGCTGTACCAAGTGCTGTCAAAAGAGCCTTGGCGGGTGCCCTCCGAAAGCTGCAGACATCGTGGAATTCTTAAAGGAAAACTGGAATTAAAGAGGAACGACCCACATGGCAAATCTGCCTTATTATGAACAGAAAGACATTGAAAACATCAAGAAGCTGCGGGAAATGACAAAAGAGCTCCCAGCCTTCTGCACGGATTTTTTCCGGGGTATCGAGCCACGCACATCTACCCGTACCCGCATTGCCTATGCCTATGATCTCTCCGTTTTTTTTGATTTTCTGCGCAAGGAAAACCCGGTATTTTCTAAGATGAGCCGCACAGATTTTCGTCTGGAGCATCTCGAACAGATCACCTTAAGCGATCTGGAAGAATATATGGAATATTTAAAATATCGGTTCAATGATCATGACCAGGAAGTCATCAACAAGGAGCGCGGGATCATGCGGAAGCTGTCATCCCTGAAAAGCTTTTATAATTATTTTTTCCGCACAGAAAAGATCACCGTTAACCCGGCTGCCCTCGTGCAGCTCCCAAAAATCCATGAAAAAGAGATCATCCGTCTGGATGTAGATGAGGTTGCCCTGCTTTTGGATGCCGTAGAAGAAGGCGAAGGATTGACAGAAAAACAAAAAGCCTTTCACCGGCGTACCCGTCTGCGCGACCTTGCCATGCTGACCCTGTTGCTCGGAACCGGTATCCGTGTTTCCGAGTGCGTGGGGCTGGATATCGATGATGTAGACTTTAAAAACGGCGGCATCCACATCCACAGAAAAGGAGGAAAGGAAGTAACCGTCTACTTTGGAGCTGAGGTGGAACAGGCTCTCCAGGATTATCTGGACGAACGGTTTGGCATTGCAGCGGAGGAAGGGAGCGAACATGCGCTCTTTCTCTCCCTCCAGCGCAAACGTATGAACGTGCGCAGTGTGGAAAATATGGTAAAGAAATACGCCAAAATCGTGACACCGCTCAAAAAGATCACCCCCCACAAGCTCCGCAGCACCTATGGCACCAATTTGTACCGCGAAACCGGAGATATCTATCTTGTTGCCGACGTGCTCGGGCATTCCGATGTCAATACCACAAAGAAACACTATGCAGCGTTAGAAGATGAACGAAGACGCAGTGCGAGAAATGCAGTAAGGCTGCGGGAAAATGATTAGGCTACCGCATCATCCACTGCTTCAGATCACGCATCCGGATCAGTGCATCCCGTCTTCCGAGATCGTAAACCTGCTGCAATTTTTCAGGATCCCGCTCAAGGCGACCGATCTCAAGCGCTTTGTCCGGGCGAAATACAAAGATCTCTTTCTTCTTTTCCAGCTCATCGATCTGCTTTAACGTATCATTGTAGCGCTCATGGCGGTGGGCAAGGGCATCTACAAAAGCCGGATATCTGCGATAGCGGATCTTTGCCATAGCAAGCTGCTCCGGCTTTTTCCGATATCCCTTCTGCCGCGTCAGAATCACTACATTTTTTAAAAATCCCAGTTCCCGGAACTTCATGACCGGGATGCTGTCTGTGCAGCCGCCATCCAGCAGCATGCCATATTCCGTTTTAACCAGTCTGGAAACATGAGGAAGCGAGGCAGAAGCCCTGATCACATCGATCTGTTTTTTCATGTCTGTAATGCGGATGTATTCCGCTTTTCCTGTTTCGACATTGCTTGCGACTGCATAAAACTCGGTTTTAGCCTGATCAAAGGCCTCGTAATCGTATCGGTCAAGCTTTTCCGGAAGATCATGATAGCAAAATTTCACATCCGCGATATCCCCCGTTTTTAGGAGGTTTTTGATACTGATAAAACGGTCATCCCGGATATATTTCTTATAATAACGAATGCTCCGCCCCTCTTGTCCGGAAACAAAGCTTGCCCCGTGAACGGCTCCTGCCGAAACGCCAATGACGCCGTCAAAGAAAAGATTCTGATCCAGAAAGACATCCAGAATGCCGGCCGTATAAATACCGCGCATTCCGCCACCTTCCAACACAAGTCCTATTTTCTCGCTGCTTTTCCCACTCATCATAAATTCTCACTCCATTCTTGTGCCGCTGCCATGCGAGACTCATACTGGCTGTAAAAATCCCGTCTGCTGTCATAAGGAAGCAGATAAAACTGCTGTAATACATACATGCTGATCGCCTTTGCCGTATCCGGTGCTGCACCTTGTACAGACAGCACTGACCGCAGCTTCTGTAAGAAGGCATGCCACTCTGTAACATAGGCATCATACCGCTCCATATCCGGCGTATCCATCCATTTGCGGATCTTTACCTTGCTGCGATTTTGTTTTTTGCACTCCTGAACCTGCAAAATATAATGAAATCCATCTTCCTCATAATACCGTCCAAGCGGAAACAACCTGCAGATTCCCGGACGATACGGATGAATGCTGCACCGCCCAGCTTCATTTAGGAAGGTACACTTCTCCTCTTCTCCTGTTAGTTTCAGATTGGGAAGGATGATGCCATCCACCACATTCAGCTCCAGATGGCCTGCCAGCAGCTGCGAAAAAGGCTGTTTTAAGCCTCCTGCGAGTCTCCAGACATCATAAGGATCCAATACGATACTGCTTCCCATACCGCTGCAGCAGGAAGAACAGCCGTCACAGTCATTGCATCCTAATTTTGCCATATCATTTAATCCATAGAGTTTTCCATCGGAAATTTCTTCCAGACTGACATTTCTGATCAACGCTCTTCCTCCTCCAATATCTCCCAGTAACGCTCTACCAGGATTCCTTTATACTCATCCAAATGATCCTGGTTTTTGCGGATCAGCTTTGTAAGCACACGCACCGCTTCCTGCACTGCCGTCTCCAGATTTTCTCCGTTTAAGAGTTTTCCGGTCATGACAGTTGAAAAAATATCGCCGCTTCCTGCCACTCGCACCGGAAGAAAGGTAAATGGCACTCGAAAATACGCCTGCTTTTGATGATCATATCCCAGTACCAGATGCTCCCCGGTTTCCGAATCCTGTGCGCTTGTAACCACCACAGACTTTCCGGACAGCTGATGCAACTTCATGACCAATTGCTGCAATTCGTCCCCGGAAGCCTGTTCCCGTCCCGGACAGATCCCGGTTAGAAATCCTGCCTCCGTCATATTCGGAACCATCACATCCGAACTGGCAACCAGTTTTTTCATGGCCTCCACGCGTTCCTGACCAATCCCATTGTACAGCTTTCCTCCATCTGCCATGATCGGATCTACCATGACCAGACGTTTTTTGTCTTTTTCTTTTTTCCTGCTGCGGATATAGGAAAGGATCAGTTCTGCCTGTTTTTCAGAAAGGACAAAACCCGTACAGATACAATCCGGATCAAATCCGAGCTCATCCCATATCTTGAGCGTATCTTGCATATATTCCGTCATATCCTGGATCCGGAATTTTCCAAAATCCAGCGTGTTGGATACCACTGCGGTCGGAACCTGATAGGGAAAATGTCCCATCCTGGAAAACAGAGGAACCATGGCTGCCAGCGCAACTTTTCCATAACCCGGAAGATCATTAAAAAGAACAATACGTTTGCTTTCCATTATAAATGTTCCTCCCTGCGGATTTTTTCCAGAAGTGCACTGCAGCCAGCCCATGCGTCCTGAAATGTTGCTTCAAAGTCCCCTGTGTACCAGGGATCTGCCACATCTCTTCCGTTTCCCGTAAAGCTTAAAAGCTTATCAATTTTCTGATCCCGGTCATTTCCGCCCGCAATGCGGGTCATATTCCGTATATTGGCGGTATCCATGCCAATGAGGTAATCATAATCCTGATAATCCTGTTTTGTCATCTGTCTTGCATGGTGCATGACTAAAGGAATGTGTTTCTGCCGAAGCTTCTCCACCGTACCGTAATGCGGCGGATTCCCGATCTCCTCTCTGCTGGTGGCAGCAGAATCGATTTCAAAATGGTCTGCCAGACCAGCCTGTGCTGCGAGGTAAGTAAATACACTCTGGCACATAGTCGAACGGCAGATATTGCCGTGGCAGATGAAAAGTACCTTTATCATAATCTCTTATATCCTCTCATATCGTCTCAAGCCTTGATTTTACTGGCTTTATGGAACTTTTTCAAAATCATGTATCGCTGATTATCAAGGTAGTTGATCAGCTAACGGCTTTAAATCAATGGGCCGCTTTGGCGATCCAGTTTCGGCGGAGTCTTTCCACTTCATTACTAAAACTTTCCACACCAATAAGGTGTGTTGAACCTTGAAAATTCAATATTTCAGCCAATAAAA
>CAVIHW010000021.1:0-18642 GCA_963642615.1 Oscillospiraceae bacterium
CATGCAAAACTGCGTTCTGCGAATGCTTGCATTCAGGCAGATACGCAGTTTTATATGGCGAAGTAACCACATGAGCAAAAGGAAAGCCTCGCAGAGGCGATTTTGCGAATGGGGTTCTGAATAGTTACGATATATCCTAACTATTCAGAACCATGCAAAAAATGCAGGGGAACCCATGGATCATGAGTTTCCCTGCATTTTATCTGTCCGTAGTTCTTGCAAAAAGGTTTGCCAGAATTGCACCGGATACATTGTGCCATACACTAAAGACTGCTCCCGGAATAGTAGCCAGAGGATACTGTGCAAAATGTACTGTTGCAAGAGAAGCTGCAAGACCGGAATTCTGCATTCCAACTTCGATTGAAATGGCACGGCATTTGCTTTCATCCAGATCCAGAACTTTTCCGACGATGTAGCCAAGGATATAACCAAGTACATTATGAAGGATAACAACACCGATGATCAGAAAGCCTGAACCCAGAATCTTTGAGGAGTTTGCAGACACAACCGCTGCTACAATGGTTACGATCGCAGTGGTTGAGATCAGCGGAAGGATCTCTACGACTGTCTCGGTAAATTTTCTGAAGCAGTGATTGATCACAAATCCCAACAAAATCGGCACGATCACCACTTTGATAATGGATACAAACATGCTCACTACATTCACATCCACGGTCTGTCCTGCATACAATCTGGTCAGCAGCGGAGTCAAAAACGGTGCAAGGATCGTAGATACGGCAGTCATACCAACAGACAATGCCACATCCCCTTTGGAAAGGTAAGTCATGACATTCGAGGAGGTTCCTCCCGGGCAGGTGCCTACCAGGATAACGCCCACAGCCAGTTCCGGACTTAAATGAAACAGTTTGGTCAAACCGAATGCCAAAAGCGGCATAATCGTAAATTGGGCAATGCAGCCGATCATAACATCCTTCGGACGGCTAAAGACCACTTTGAAATCATCCGGTTTCAAAGTAAGTCCCATGCCAAACATAACAATACCAAGCAAGGTATTGACATAGCTTGTCTTAATAAAGCTGACCAAAGATGGTGCAAACAACGCAACCAGTGCCATAAAAATAACGATGAATGCCATATAACGGCTTACAAAATTCGTAATTTTCTTTAATACATTCATTTTCATATACTCCTTACCATGGACTCGTATACCATCGTAAATATCACAACTGCCTTCTTACTTCACAAACCACTCCTTCATACACCTCAGTACCTGCATCAGTTCCTCCTCCTGGATTACATACGGCACCATCGCGTAGAGATAGTTTAAAAACGGACGGCTAAACACACCTTTTTTGCAGGCGTACTCCTGGTATCCTTTCAGCACCACCGGATCGTAGACCTCTACGCAAACGCAGCCTCCCATGATCCGGACTTCACGGATCCTCGGGTCTGTAAAATTTTCCATCTCGCGGCGGGTTACGTCCTCGATCTTTTTAATCTTTTCCATATAATTCTGAGACTCAAATAATTCGATCGATGCCAGTGCAGCACTGCATGCGAGTGCGTTTCCCATAAAGGTCGGCCCATGCATCAGAGCATGTTCCGGGACATCATCGTAGAACCCTTCGAACACTTTACGATTCGCCACGGTAGCCGCATGGCCAATATACCCGCCTGTCAGTGCTTTTCCGAGAACCAGGATATCCGGGAGAACCAGATCCGCCACAAACCGATTACCTGTTCGACCGAATCCCGTTGCCACCTCATCAAAGATCAGAAGGACATCATGCTGATCGCAGAGTTCTCTCGCTTTCTTTAAAAATGAAACATCATACATCCGCATACCACCGGCTCCCTGTAAAAGTGGCTCCACTAACACACAGTTCAGTCTGTCATGATATTTCTCAAATGCCTCCTCCAGTGCCTCGATCTTTGTTGGTATATGCACCACATACGAGCTTGCCCCATAAGCCTTCAGTACAAAGTGATAATCTTCATCATCACCTGCTTCCATCGTCTTAAATGTGTCGCCGTGGTAGGCATGTTCCAGCGCCAGGATCATCGTCCGTTTCTCTTCTCCACGATTCATATAATACTGCAATGCCATTTTTAACGCAACCTCGACCGCAACACTACCTGAATCGGAAAAGAAACAGTAATCCAGATCCCCAGGCAGCCAGGATGCCAATTTCTCTGCCAATTTTCTTACCGGCTCATGGGTCAGCCCTCCTAACATGACATGGGAAAACTTTTCCACCTGTGAAATGATGGCCTGATTGATGAACGGGTGCTTATACCCATGGATCACACTCCACCAGGACGAGACAGAATCGATCATCTTCTGATCCTTTGTATAAATATACACCCCGTTCGCGTCCACGATCTCATAGGGTGCCTTCATTGTTTTTAGTTGTTCATATGGATACCAGATCATATTTTTCTTCTCTTTTCCCCTTATTTTTTCACAGATTCCTCATAGAATGCCTTTAAAATTTCCGCATCCATGAAAAGCTCCGTGTCACCGTCCGCCACACAGGCAACGACCGGGACTCCCGTATAATATTCGCACAGTTTCCTGTTATCCTCATGGAGCATATCTCCCTGTCTGTAATGGTTCAAAATGATCCCTTTTAACGGGATTTTATGTCCTTTGAGGTAATACGCAGTCAACACCACACTGTTGATCGTTCCGAGTCCTGCATCCGCAATCATCAGGCAGCCAAGCCCACAGTTCTTGATCACCTCTGGCAGCCGGATATCTGCCTCATCGAAGCAGAGCGGACAGAAAATCCCCCCGCTTCCCTCCATAGTCACATACTCGTACTCTTCACATACTTTGTAAAATCCTTCCATTACCGTTTCCATCCGAACCGGATTTCCCTCGATCCGAGATGCCAGATGCGGTGACACAGCCGCCTCATAAACATATGGGCACATTTCTTCCAGAGGTTGGCGGATCCCGGACATGCTTTTAACCTGCAGCGCGTCCCCGGGAATCAAACTACCGTCCGCACGTCTTTCATTTCCACTCATCGCTGCCTTATAATAGGCCGCGTCTGCACCGCTCTCACGCAATTTTTTTACGATCAGTCCGGTCACATATGTCTTTCCGACATCGGTTCCTGTTCCTGTAATAAAAATATTTCTACTCATTTTCTATCCAAGTCTCCCTTCTTTGATCATTGGAATCAAGCGTTTTCCGATGACTGCTGCCAGAATACACAATGCGATGTCTCCCGGAACCGCCAGCAAAAAGCAGTATAAAAACAGCGGCCAGAGTCCGATCGGCGCGTTTATGACGAAGTTGCTGATCACATAGTAGTAGATCATTCCGAATGCGTACACGATAAAAAGCCCAATGAAATTTGCTGTCAGAAGACGTCTGTACCCCGGACGGCTCTTCTCATTTGCAATCCGACCGGTCACATAGGCTGCTACCGCGAATCCGATGATATAACCAAAACTCGGCTGAAAAACATAACCTGGTCCACCACCCTGAGCAAAGATCGGAAGACCCACAAGCCCCAGTACAATATAGACCATGACTGCCAGTGCCCCATTCACAGAGCCGAGAAGCAGTCCCGCCAGCATAGTAAACAGAAACTGAAGGGTAAACGGAACTACCGGAACCGGAACCTTGATAAATGCCCCCGCCGCAATTAACGCAACAAACATTGCACACAGCACAAGCTCTTGTGTTTTCATACGTTTCATAATTATTTCCTCCCAAAAAGATAAGCTTGTAGGAGCATATCATAGAGTTGTTAAATTGTCAACCTATTGTGCTTTTATAGTTAACAATTGTTTTTTATCCTTTCCCAACTCTTACAAGATTCTTATTTCTTTCCCCACCCCTATCTTTCTTTCCCCTTTTGAGATATAATGGATTCGTTCAGCACCGTTCCTGTTTGAAGGACGGATCCAAACGGAAGAAAGGAAAGTTTATGATACCTAAGAAATTTAAATATACCCTGACACTGACCATGCTGGCGCTTGCAAGTGCCTGTCTGATCTCCGGGTGCAAAAAGAAACATGATAAGATCGATCTTTCCGGCAGTGATGCTTCTGAGAGCATTGTGCAGACCGCTCCTGCTGCCACGAAAGCAGAAAAAGCAGAAACCGATATCAGCATTGAACCGGGTATTGAAAATGCCGGAGCTACGGGAACTTCCGCCGGGGGATCTGCGGACGCGTTTTCTTTGTCGGTAAAAACCGATACTTACAAAAACAACAGCATTTCCATCCAGTATCCGGTTGTTTCCGACAATTCCATAAAAGCATCGGTCAATGATCATTTGAAGGAGAACGCACTTTCGATCCTTAAGGGATGGGAAGTGGATGAAGAAAAAGATTCACTGGAAGTAAACTGCACGATCCTCTCTGCGACCAAAAATCGGATCACGGTGCGCTATGAGGGCAGTTATATGCCATCCGGCGGTGCACATCCGTCCTCGGTTTTCTATACCAACACTGTAAATCTTGGTTCCGGAGCCGATATCGGTCTTTCGTCCCTGGCAGATCCTGCTACCTTAGCTTCCTATGTTCTGTCAGACAACTGTATCTTCCCGGAGGCAGATGCCGAGATCGCGACCGCAGCGAAGAACTTCCTGAAGGAAGAAAATAAAGACTATTTTATGAAGCTTTTCACAAATGCAGATTTCCCATACCAGGAAATCTTTCCGGAATGCTTCAGCTATGAATATGAGGGGACGATCTATTTCTCCCTGCCGCTACCGCATGCGATCGGAGATTCGATCCTGGTGGCCTATACACCGGAAAATAAATGATAAAATTCTGGACATCCATCTCATTCTGTGCTATCCTGTCACAAATGAGAATCATTTGCATCCCGACACTAAGGGGAGTGATCTCCTGCGTGAAAGGTTCGCCTGGTTTACTGTCCCTTTTTACAGCCGCAGTCTGTTCAGCCGTACCTTTCGGGGTGCGGCTTTTTCTTGTTCATCATTTTATCATTAAAGGAGGACTTATGGAAACACGTGTTGCTGTTATGAGTATCATCGTGGAAAATCCGGATTCCGTAGAAAAGCTGAATGCCATGCTGCATGAGAATGGCCGGTATATCATCGGAAGAATGGGGATCCCCTACCGCCAGAAGCACATCAATATCGTATCCATTGCCATGGACGCACCGCAGGATACGATCTCTGCCCTGGCCGGAAAACTGGGAAATCTGGATGGAGTCAGTGTCAAAACCGCTTACTCCAATGTCATCGGATGACGAAGCTTCTTTCCCTCATTGACCTTCTTGAAAAGCGTCATACCCTGCCGCACGAAGCATACCGTGCGCTGGTGGAAGGTCAGACAGAAGAACTTGCGGCCCATGCAGCCAAAAAGGCCGATGCTCTGCGACGTAAAATCTATGGCACGGATGTCTATGTCCGCGGACTTATTGAGATTGGAAATTACTGCAGGAATGACTGTATCTACTG
Organism: Oscillospiraceae bacterium; assembly: GCA_963642615.1. Lineage (GTDB taxonomy): Bacteria > Bacillota > Clostridia > Lachnospirales > Lachnospiraceae > Brotaphodocola. Next base: position 5,412 of record CAVIHW010000021.1, read on the forward strand.
CGGTATCCGAAAATCCAATGTGCATTGTGACCGCTACCAGCTGACCAGGGAGCAGATCCTTGCATGCTGCAAAGAGGGCAAAGATTTAGGCTTTCATACCTTTGTGCTTCAGGGTGGGGAAGGTATTGTACCCATCAAAGAGGTTTGTGAGCTGGTTTATGAGATCAAGTTGCGCTATCCGGAATGTGCCGTTACCCTGTCTCTGGGAGAATACTCCAGAGCGGATTATCAGGCTATGTTTGATGCCGGAGCTGACCGCTATCTTCTCCGCCACGAGACTGCTGACAAATCCCATTACGAGAAGCTTCATCCTGCTTGCATGTCCTTCGACAACCGGATGCGCTGCCTTCAGGATCTAAAGGAAATCGGTTATCAGGTTGGCTGCGGCTTTATGGTAGGCTCGCCTTACCAGACTCCGGACTGCCTCGCCACAGATCTGAAATTTATTGAAACCTTTCATCCGGAAATGTGCGGCATCGGCCCGTTCATTCCACAGAAGGATACGCCCTTTGGCAATCATCCGGCCGGAAGCGCCGCGCAGACACTTTACCTGCTCTCTCTCATCCGGCTCATCCGGCCCAACATCCTGCTTCCTGCCACCACAGCACTTGGCACCATAGATCCGCTTGGCAGGGAAAAAGGAATTCTGGCAGGTGCCAATGTACTCATGCCGAATCTTTCGCCGGTTTCCGAACGCAAAAAATATGCGCTCTACGACAACAAGATCTGCACCGGTGACGAGTCCGCCCAGTGCCGTTCCTGCTTAAACCGCCGCATGGAATCCATCGGCTACTCCATCGTCACCGCACGGGGAGATATCAAAAAATAACTATTTTAACAATCTGACGGAAGGTTGCATCCTGCTTCCAACCGCAAAGAAAGGAAAAACAATTCTATGTCTATCTACAATCCCAAATCCTTAAAAGCAGAGGAATTCATCAACCACGAGGAAATCCTTGAGACCATCCGCTATGCGGAAGAAAACAAGCACAACCTGTCCCTGATCGACGCGATCTTAAAAAAAGCAAGACCGGTCAAAAGTGCCGACGGCAAACAGACGCACTGCGCCGGACTCTCACACCGGGAGGCATCGGTTCTTTTGGCCTGCGACATTCCGGAAAAAATCACGGAAATGTATGCGCTTGCCGAGGAGATCAAGCAGGCCTTCTACGGCAACCGCATTGTCATGTTTGCCCCGCTCTACCTCTCCAACTACTGTATCAATGGCTGTGTGTACTGCCCGTATCACAGCAAGAACAGGCATATTGCCCGCATCAAGCTGAGTCAGGAGGAAATCCGGCGCGAGGTCATTGCCTTGCAGGATATGGGACACAAGCGTCTGGCCATTGAGGCCGGAGAGGATCCAGTAAACAACCCGATCGAATATATCCTGGAATCCATCAAGACCATCTACTCCATCCATCACAAAAATGGAGATATCCGCCGCGTGAATGTCAATATTGCTGCAACGACCGTGGAGAATTACCGCAAATTAAAGGAAGCCGGAATCGGCACCTATATCCTCTTCCAGGAGACTTACAACAAAGAAAGCTATCTGAACCTGCATCCGACCGGTCCGAAGCATGATTACGACTACCATACCGAAGCCATGGATCGTGCGATGGAGGGCGGCATTGATGATGTTGGTCTTGGCGTTTTATTCGGCCTGGAAGGTTACCAGTATGAGTTTGCCGGACTGATGATGCACGCGGAGCATCTCGAAGCGGTCCACGGTGTCGGCCCGCATACCATCAGCGTTCCGCGTGTAAAGCGTGCCGATGACATTGACCCGAATGCCTTTGACAATAGCCTGGCTGATGATATTTTTGAGAAGATCGCGGCCTGCATCCGCATTGCCGTTCCCTATACCGGCATGATCATCTCCACCAGGGAAAGCCAAAATGTGCGTGAAAAGATGCTGCAGCTTGGAGTTTCCCAGATCAGCGGTGCTTCAAGAACCTCTGTAGGCGGCTACTGCGAGGAGGAACGCCCGCATGATTCTGAACAGTTTGATGTATCCGACCAGCGTTCCTTAGATGAGGTGGTGGACTGGCTGATGAAGCTTGGCTTTATTCCTTCCTTCTGTACCGCCTGCTACCGCGAAGGCCGCACCGGTGACCGCTTTATGAGCCTGTGCAAGAATGGCCAGATCTTAAACTGCTGCCATCCGAATGCTTTGATGACCCTGACGGAATACCTGGTGGATTATGCCAGTGAGGAGACAAAAAAACACGGTTTTATGCTGATTGAAAAGGAATTGGAAAAGATTCCGAAGGAAAAGGTACGCGAGATCGCACGGAAAAACATTGAGGAGATCAAGGCTTCCAACCGGCGTGACTTCCGGTTCTAAAGAAAGGATGGTGCTTAAAAATGGGATTGAATGATAAGGTTAGTGCAGAAAGGGTACACATTGGCTTTTTCGGTCTTCGAAATGCCGGAAAATCAAGCGTGGTGAATGCCGTGACCGGACAGAATCTGTCCCTGGTTTCCGAGACCAAAGGAACCACCACTGACCCGGTGCAGAAAGCCATGGAGCTTCTGCCCATCGGACCTGTTGTCATCATCGATACCCCCGGTATTGACGATGTGGGAACCCTGGGAGAAATGCGTGTAAAACGCGCCATGCAGGTTCTTGAAAAAACCGACATTGCCATTTTAGTGGCAGATGGCACAAAAAAGCTGCAGCCTGCCGACAGGGAACTTTTACAGCTTTTTGAGGAAAAAGAGATCTTGCACCTTACCGTCTATAACAAATCCGACCTGCTCTCTGCTCCCATCCCATTAAAGGAGGATGAGATCTGCGTCAGTGCAAAGGACGGCCATCAGATCCATGAACTGAAAGAACGGATCGGAGCACTTGCAAAGACTGTATCCGCAGAAGCGGATCAAAAGCGCATCGTTGCAGATCTGATCCGTCCGGAGGATGTGGTGGTGCTTGTGGTTCCCATCGACTCTGCAGCACCAAAGGGGCGGCTGATCCTGCCTCAGCAGCAGACCATCCGCGATGTGCTCGAAGCTGGTGCGATCTCGGTGGTCACAAGAGAAAGTGAACTGCCTAAAACCCTGTTATCTCTGAAAGAGAAGCCTGCCCTGGTCATCACCGATTCCCAGGCCTTTCAAAAGGTGAATGCTGATACTCCAAAAGATGTACCGCTCACCTCATTTTCCATCCTCTTTGCGCGCTACAAGGGGGATTTAAAAGAGGCCGTTCATGGTGCCGCACAGCTTGACAGGCTGCACGACGGAGATACCGTGTTGATTTCTGAGGGCTGCACCCACCACCGCCAGTGTGGTGATATCGGAACCGTGAAGCTTCCAAACTGGATCCGACGTTATACCGGAAAAAATTTGCACTTTCAGTTCACCTCCGGCGGAGAGTTTCCGGAAGATCTCTCGCCCTATGCGTTAGTGGTGCACTGCGGCGGCTGCATGTTGAACGAACGGGAAATGAAGGCACGCATTGCGCGTGCCACTGCAGCAGGCGTGCCGATCACCAATTACGGGATCTGCATTGCGCAGGTTCATGGGATCTTAAAAAGATCGATAGAACTGTTCCCCGATGTACTTTGTGAATTAACCACTTAACCTTTTAATCTCTGTCTGCCACTTCTCCCTGCTTCTTGTAAATGGATCTGGCATCCACTGCAGAGCGCACACTAGAGAGCGGGTAGACGATGGTTTCCTTTCCGATGACGGTGCCCGGATTTAAGACGGAACCGCATCCAACCTCCACGTTGTCGCCGATCATGGCACCGAATTTCTTTAAGCCGGTCTCGATGTCACCATCCTTGGCATGTACCTTTACGAGTGCCTTGTCGGAACGGACATTGGAGGTGATGGAACCTGCGCCCATATGTGCCTTGTAACCCAGAATGGAATCGCCGACATAGTTGTAATGTGGTACCTGGACACCGTCAAAGAGGATGACATTCTTTAACTCGGTGGAGTTTCCTACAACGGTACCCTTTCCAACCAGAGCTTTTCCGCGGATGAAGGCACAATGGCGCACTTCTGCCTCCGGCCCAATGATGGTCGGTGCCATGATGCCGGCAGTCGGTGCAACATGAGCAGTCTTGTGGATCCAGATTCCTTTGGCCGGATTTGCATATTCATCTTTTGGCAGTGTTTCACCAAGATGCTCTACAAACTCCCCGATGTGGGCAAGTGCCTCCCACGGATAAGCATACTGCTCTAACAGTTCCTTCGCCATGGTGTGTTCCAGACTGTACAGATCTGTGATCTTCATTTCTTCTTTTTTCATGATAACATCCTCCTACCTCTTGTAGTTTGTACCAGCTTCTGCAAAATACTCGCGCAGCTGATACTGGTTGTTTAAACGCAGGACATAGTATGTCCGTCCTGCCACAAATTTTTCCAGTTTTTCCATATATTCCTCGGAGGTAATGCTTCCCTCCGCCACGTAGGTAAGACCCTTTTCCCAGCTGGCAGTCAGTTCCGGATTTAAGAGCTGGCGGATGGAGGCATTTACCACATCAAAGATCAGCTCTCCAAGGAGTGTCGGCGTGATGATCTGGGTCTTTTCATTTAAGGCCAGATATTTGATATTGACCAGTTTTTTTAAGATCTCGGCACGGGTAGCACTGGTACCGATCCCACTTCCCTTGATCTGGGCACGAAGATCCTCATCTTCAATGAGCTGTCCGGCATTTTCCATGGCAAGGATCATAGAACCGGAGGAATAGCGCTTGGGCGGAGAGGTCTCGCCTTCCCTGATGGCAAAATCCTCGATGGAAAGCTGCATACCCTTTTTTAAGGAGGCCAGCATAGCGATAAAGGCCGGATTTTCCAGATCCTTTTTGTTGGTCTCGGACTCTTCGGCATCATCCCCGTCTTTGTCCGATCCCTGATTTCGGGCTGATCTCATATCATCCGATTTTGTGCGTTTTGGCACAGCTGCTACCTTTAGATAACCCGGTTCTGCAAGGACACGGAAATTGGTAAAGAAATGCTCCTGTCTGCAGGTGAGTTCCAAGGCATATTTCTGGTAGATCGCTGCCGGATAAAAAATACTTAAAAATCTTCTTGCAATTACCTCATAGATCTTCATGCACAAGGGTGAGAGGCTTCGCATAGCACCAAATCCCTGCCCGGTTGGCACGATAGCATAATGATCCGTGATCTGCTTGTCGTTGACATAACGGGTCTTTGCCAGATTCCGGTAAGATCCCTGATCCATAATTTCCTGTGCGAAGGCTTTGACCGGTTCAAAGTTACACAGTCCTCCGATATTTTTCGTGATCTCCTTTGCCACCGCTGTGGAAAGTACCCGGGCATCGGTTCGCGGATAGGTCACAAGTTTTTTCTCATAAAGCTCCTGCACGACCTTTAAGGTCTCATCCGGGCTGATCTTAAACATCTTAGAGCAGTCATTCTGAAGCTCTGCCAGATTATAAAGAAGCGGCGGATTTTTGGTCTCTTTTTTGCGCTCCACCTTACTCAAAACGCCTACAAGCGGATCCATTTGTTTCAGCTGGCTGATTAAACCTTCCGCATCTTCCCGTTCCTTGAACCCATTTTCTTTATATAATTTCGGGGACTGGAAATAAAGCGAGCCTGCCACGCTCCGCCATTCGGCATCAAATTTCATGTCCTGGGAAAGAATGGTTGCGATGACGCGGTAAAATGGGGTCTTGACGAAATTACGGATCTCCCGCTCCCTTCGCACCACCATGCCAAGGACACAGGTCATAACGCGCCCGACCGAAATGACCGTGTTTCGGTCTGACTTTAGAAAGGAAGAAATAGCGGAACCGTATTTTAAGGTCAAAAGGCGGGAAAAATTAATGCCCATCAGATAATCTTCTTTAGCACGAAGGTAAGCAGAGGAAGCCAGGTTGTCGTACTCGCTCCAGTCCTTGGCCTCTCTTATGCCGCGCAAGATCTCTTCTTCCGTCTGAGAATCGATCCAGACACGTTTCCGAACCTTGTCCTTCACCCCGGCCATCTGGTCTACCAGACGGTAAATGTATTCTCCTTCCCGTCCCGAGTCGGTGCAGATGTAGATGGTATCGATATCCTTGCGGTTTAACAGACGGCTTACCGTATCAAACTGCTTGGATACGCCTTCGATCACCTGGTATTTGAATTCTTTCGGGAGAAATGGCAGAGTCTGAAGACTCCAGCGGCGAAGAGCCGGGTCATAAGCTTCCGGATAACTCATAGTGATGAGATGTCCGACACACCAGGTGATGACTGCGGTGTCAGACTCGATATAGCCGTCCGACCGCCGTGCAGAGATCTTCAATGCGTCCGCAAACTGTTTGGCAACACTGGGTTTCTCTGCAATATATAATGATTTCCCCATAAGATCAGGATTCCTTTCCTCAATGCTGTTTCTGGATATATGCCTGATAGATCAAGGTGGACGCCAGATCGGCATGACCTAAAAGATTCTGTACCGCCGACATGTCAGCACCGCTGCTGATCAAATGGGCAGCAAAGGAATGACGCAGCGTATGGGGCGTGATGTCCGAGCGGATACCGGCCTTATCCCCATAGTGCTTTACAATCTTCCAGAAACCCTGACGTGAAAGCTGGCTGCCGTTGCAGTTGATGAAAAACCAGGAAGATTCTGCTCCCTTTAAGAGTTCGTCTCTGGAATTTTCCAAGTACTGTTTTAAGTACTGGATCACCTGTCTGTTAAAGGGAACCACCCGCTCCTTCTCTTCATCCTTGCAGGTCACAAAACCCACAGTCAGGTTGACATCCGAAAGCTTCAACGCAGAAAGCTCAGAGACCCGAAGACCGGTAGCATAAGCAAGCTCCAGCATGGCTTTGTCTCGGATCTCCTTGGCTCCCTTTCCCTGAGGCTGGCGAAGCAGGTTTTTCACTTCCTCCACACTTAAAATGACCGGAATCTTTTTTTTAACCTTTGGCGCCTTTAACAGTTCAGCCGGATCCTTCCCGATCAATCCCTGCATCTGCTCATAATGAAAAAAAGCTTTGATCGATGCGAGGATCCGGGAAATGGTTGTTGTGGCCTTTCCGGTCTGCTCCAGATAAAAAATATAGGAATTCAAGGCATCCTTTGTCACCTGACCTGGTGTTTCGATATGCCTTTTTTTCAGATATTCCGTAAGCTGCCTTAAATCTCTCTGGTATGATACCACGGTATTTCTGGATGCCTGCTTTACATCCTCAAGATAATGCGTGAATGATTCGATTTCTGTTGTCATATCCTAAAACCTAAGCTCCCCCCTACATCCTTTTACACTGTTTTCTGATATTTTTGTGCGTAGGCCATGATCGCTGCCACGGTCTTGGCATCCGTCAGTTTTCCGCTGTAGATCAGCTCCTGAAGGTCTTTTACGCTCCAGCTTTCCACGTTAATGACCTCATCCTCATCTAAGTGCTGGTGGGACGGGATCAGGTTTCTTGCCACAAAGATGTCGATGGCCTCGTCGCAGAAGGCCACGGTCGTATTCAGGCTCATGAGATATTCCAGTTTTTCGCAGCGGTATCCGGTCTCCTCTTCAAGTTCGCGGTAAGCGCACTCGATCTTTGGCTCATCCGGTGCGTCAAGCTTTCCGGCCGGGATCTCTAAGGTTTCACGGTCTAAAGCGTTACGGTACTGACGTACCATAAGGAGATTTCCGTCATCTGCCACAGCTACTACCGCTGCTGCCCCGTCATGATGGATGTAATCCCAGTGTGCCTCATGACCATTGGCGATCACGGTATCCTCATAGATTTTTAAAATATTGCCGGTATATTTGAGTGTGCGGTCTTTGCGGATCACAGGCTCGATCACGGTTTTCTTTTCGGATTCATTGATATTTGCCATTTGTTTTCCCTCCATTTTAAACCTTTTACTGGATTCCCTTACACTTTGCGTAGCAGGCATCGGTGGCTTTCAAAAGAGCATTCCGAAGACCATATTCTTCTAAGGCAGCCACACCGGCAATGGTGGTGCCTCCCGGGGAGCAGACCTTGTCTTTTAAGAGTCCCGGATGTTCTCCGGTCTCAAGCACCATTTTGGCACTGCCGAGCACAGTCTGAGCCACCAGCTTGTAGGCTTCTGCACGCGGAATGCCATATTTTACAGCACTGTCTGCCAATGCCTCGATGAACATATAAACGTAGGCCGGTGAGCTTCCGCTGGCGCAGACCACGGCATCCATCAGCTTTTCATCTACAAGACTCATGCGGCCAAAGGAGCAAAAGAGCAATTCGATGGTCTTTTGTTCTTCCTGGGAAAACAAGGCTTTGTCATAGCATACGCCCGTCATACCCTCTCCGACAAGAGCCGGGGTATTTGGCATGGCACGGACAATACGACAGTTTTTCTGGAAACGCTCCTGAAGATTTTTGATGGTAATGCCCGGTGCAATGGAGATGATGATCTGATCTTCTGTGATCATGTCACGGATTTCTCCGATCACAGCATCAAACTGCTGGGGTTTGACCGCCAGGATCAGACAGGTACTCTCTTTTGCACAGCTTTGATTGTCTGCTGCAAAAGTGACTCCTGTCTCTTCTGAAACCTGCTCCATATGCGCCCGGTTTCTCGCAGAAAAGATCAGCTGATCCGGTGAGACGGTCTTTAAAAGACCTTTTAAGATCGCATAACCCATGTTTCCCATACCAATGAATCCAAACTGTTTCATGTCCGTGTCCTCCTGTACTTAGCGGCCGTTTGCCGGTTCCATGTGAATAGACTTTCCTTTGATTCTTGCGTTCTTCATGCATTCAAGCACTTCCTGGGCGCAGTCCGTAGGAACTTCCACGAAGGTATACTTGTCATACATGTCAATGCTTCCAACCAGACGTCCGGAAATGCCGGATTCGCCTGCAATGGCTCCGAGAATATCGCCCGGTTTTACCTTCTGGTCTTTTCCTATATTGATAAAGAGACGGGTCATATCCTCATCCTGGTTCTTTCTGCTGCCGCGGCCATTTCTGGCATCCTTGCCGCCTCTTGCATCCTTTCTTCCACGTCCGTTTCCGCGGTCAGAACGATCACGTCTGGAATCTAAATCATCTAAGGATCTTGCCGGACGGTTGTCAAAGATGATGTCCTCATTTTCTTCACCCATGTTCATGCGAAGAAGGGCTGCTGCAAGCTCCAGAGATGTATAATCCTCCTCCAGAAGTTTCTTTTCCAGAATATGGGTGATGCGGCTTAAATCCATGTCTGCCAGAATCTCCTTGGCCTGATCGAGGATCTTTTCTGCCTTGATCTCGGTAATGTCATCTAAAGACGGGATGGCCTGCGGAATGATCTTGGTCTTGCAATAGCGCTGGATGTCGCGCAGCTTATAAACCTCACGGCCTACCACAAAGTTAAAGGCAATGCCCTCGCGGCCTGCGCGTCCGGTACGTCCGATGCGGTGTACGTAGTACTCGTCATCCTGTGGGATGTCGTAGTTAAAGACTGCCTCCACATCGTCCACATCGATACCACGGGCAGCCACATCGGTTGCCACCAAAATCTCGGTACGGCCATTGCGGAAGCTGTTCATAACGCGGTCACGCTGTACCTGCTTTAAGTCACCATGCAGTCCTTCTGCAAAATAGCCGCGTCCCTGTAACTCTGTCACAAGCTCATCCACCTGCTTTTTGGTATTGCAGAATGCCACAGAAAGCTTCGGTGCATACATGTCAAGCAGACGGCACATTACCTCGACCTTTGTCTTCGGCTTTACTTCATAATAATACTGGGTAACCTTCGGAACGGTCAACTCTTTCTTTACAACTTTTACGATCTGTGGATCTTTCTGGAAGTTTTCCGCAATCTTCTGGATGGCTGCCGGCATGGTGGCAGAAAACATCACGGTTTGACGCTCTTCTGGAAGCTGGCTTAAGATTGTCTCCATATCTTCCAAAAAGCCCATGTTTAACATCTCGTCAGCCTCATCAAGCACCACGGTATGCACCTGATCAAATTTAACGGTTTTGCGGCGCATGTGATCCATCACACGTCCCGGCGTACCGATAATGATCTGGGTGCCGTCCTTCAAGCCACGGATCTGGCGCACAATGTCCTGTCCTCCGTAGATCGGCAGGATCTTGATGCCGTGCATGTATTTTGCCAGGTTACGGATCTCATCTGCCACCTGGATTGCAAGTTCGCGGGTCGGGCAAAGGGCAATCGCCTGAAGTTTTTTCTTTTTCGGGTCAATCTTCTGGAGCAGCGGGATGCCAAAGGCAGCGGTCTTTCCGGTTCCGGTCTGAGCCTGACCAATGATATCATGACCTTCCAACTCCACCGGGATGGCCTTTGCCTGGATTGGGGAAGCCTCCTCAAATCCCATATCGGTTACCGCACGCAGGATGCGGTCATCTAACTGTAATTCTTCAAACTTTACTGTTTCCATTTATTTTCCTCATTCTATATTAAGTAATAACCGTTCAGATCCAACCTCCAAAATGCTGTACATTCATCGGTGCGGCGTATCCGCCAAATAAATTTGAACAGTTACATAAAGCAAAAGAAGATTCAGCATAAATCCTGAATCTTCTTCAGCACAATTTTACATTCTATCATACAGAAATTGGAATGTCAATTTAAAACTCCCCATCCGGTGAGAGCCCCCCGTTCGTTCCGTAAGTCTGATAGATCTGATCAAAGGTTCCTTTCGGTGCCTGGGCGATAAAGGAAGCTCCGCTTCCATGGGCTCCGTAAAGTCTCATGATCTGGATCATGGCGTCTTTTTCGATGGCAACGCAGCCGGAGGTATAATCCTTAAAATCTCCGGAGCAGTGTAAAAACAGTGCAGAACCCTGGTTTTCGATTCCATTTGGATTGAATCCGGAATCGATGGCATAATCATAATATCCGGCATAGCCGCTGCTTCCGACCCGCTCTCCGCTCTTTGTAAGATCGCGGCTCAGTTTGTTGGTATCATCTGTCCAGACGTAGGTATCGTCCACCTGGATATAATCGGAAGGAAAGCCTAAAAGGGCTTTGGCCTGGCCAAAGGGCGTATTCATCCGGAAGACGCCGATGGGCGTGGTCTTATCTCCCGAGTGACGGTGATTGCTCATGCCGTTCATGCCGAGAGTCCCTGTGGTTTCTAAGCGCTTTTCCCAGGCTGCCGAAGCGCTTGCACGCTCAAAGGCATAGACATTACACTCCGATCCTCCGGTTCCTTCCACGATCACAAGAACTCTCGCCTCATCCGGGAGAACAAAACGTGTTACATTGGCACTTCCTGCCATGACTGTGTTTTTTCCTGCATACTGAGCACCTGTCTCTATTTTTGTATTTGCCCCCTGCGGTGCCTCAAAGCTTACCGACTGTGCCTGCACCTGCCCTTTTCCGGCTGTCAGGATCGGGGCGGAAAGAATGGCAGCTGCCATAAAGATCCCTGCATGGATTCCCATCTTACATCCTCCTGTATTTAAACCTTAAACCGGTATCCGACTCCCCAGATGGTCTCGATATACTGGGGCTTTGCCGTATTAAATTCGATCTTTTCGCGGATCTTCTTGATATGTACAGTTACCGTGGCAATGTCTCCGATGGAATCCATGTCCCAGATTTCCCGGAACAATTCTTCCTTGGTATAAACGTGATTCGGGTTCTGGGCAAGAAAGGTTAAAAGGTCAAACTCCTTGGTAGTAAAGTTCTTCTCCTCGCCATTGACCCAGACCCTGCGGGCGGTCTTGTCGATCTTGAGTCCCCGAATCTCTATGATCTCGTTTCCGGGCGTTCCGCTTCCGATCAGGCGTTCATAACGGGCAAGATGTGCCTTGACTCTGGCTACCATCTCACTGGGACTAAAGGGCTTTGTCATATAGTCATCGGCACCCAATCCAAGTCCGCGGATCTTGTCAATGTCATCCTTCTTTGCGGAGATCATGATGATCGGCGTGTTTTTGACCTCCCGGAATCGTTTGCAGATCTCAAAGCCATCCATGCCCGGAAGCATGAGATCCAGGATCAGAAGATCGAAATCTTCATTCAGTGCCCGTGTAAGACCCACATCACCCTGTTCCTCTAATTCTACTTCAAACCCGCTTAACTCCAGATAATCCTTCTCAAGTTCCGCAATACTGGTTTCATCTTCAATGATCAGAATCCTGCTGCTCATTCCTGCACAACCTCCTGGTATTTTCTCAGCACAAAGTGCATCTCCGTTCCGATTCCTTCTTTACTGGTGGCCCAGATGCGGCCTCCGTGGTCTTCCACGATCTTCTTTACAATAGAAAGGCCAATGCCGCTTCCCCCGCGGGACGAATTTCTGGATGAATCCGTCCGGAAGAACCGGTCAAAAATATAGGGCAGATCCTTGGCTGCAATGCCTTTTCCGTTATCTTCGATCTCAACCTGGATAAAATCGCCCACATCCTTGATACGGATGTTGATGATGCCTTTTGGCTTATCGAGATATTTGACGGAATTGCTGATGATATTGTTGATGACACGTTTCATCTGCTCTGCGTCTGCAATGACCTCCACATCCTCATTAACATAGTTAAAGTATCCAAGCTCAATGCCTCTGGAGTCCATGTCCAGACCAACCTCCTCAGCACAGTCCCGAAAATAACTGTCCACGTTGATCTTATTAAAAACATAGGGAATCTTGTTCGTATCGATCTTGGAATAAAAGGTCAGCTCATCGATCAGTCGATCCATGTCATTGGCCTTGTTATAGATGGTGCGGATATATTTGTCCAGCTTTTCGGGGGATGATGCCACACCATCTAAAATCCCCTCCACATAGCCTTTAATAGCGGTGATTGGCGTTTTCAGGTCATGGGAAATGTTGCTGATCAGCTCTTTGTTTTCATTATCATACTGGATTTTTTGCTCCGCGCTTTCTTTTAAACGGATGCGCATCTGTTCAAAATCCTGGCACAGTTCCCCGATCTCATCATCCTCCTCGACATCCAGGGTGAAATCCAGATCGCCGTCGCGGATCTTTCTGGTTGCTTCCTGGAGTTTGCTTAAAGGGCGAAGGATGGAACGATATACCCAAATCGTTAAAGATCCACAGATAAACATCAGCATGAGCACCGCCGTCATAAGCAGCTGGAAGACCATCGTCTTGACTTCCGGCCCGAATTCATCCACCCGGTAGAGCATGAACAGGCGCCCCACAGAAAGCATCAGGCTCACAAACAGGATCGGAAGAACACTGAAGGTCAGAAATGCGATCGCCAAACGTGTTTTCAGCTTCATAAAAAAATACACCTCTCTCTGTTAGTGTAGCGTTTCATAAATAACTGGCCGAATCACGCAGAATGCAGATTCGAGTGTGCAGTT
>CAVIHW010000021.1:18652-43929 GCA_963642615.1 Oscillospiraceae bacterium
CAATCGGATTTGCAGGCAAGCGAGTAGGCTAGTTATTTTGTAAACGATGCACTAATAACAGTATAGCACAAGAGGTGTATTTCGTGTATAAAACAATTCTAAACTTTCCTGTTTTTAGTTTCCGCACTCAATGCTGATCTCATTGAATTTATCCAGGATATGCTCGATTTCGATCTGTCTTTTTTCCTCACCGGCCTTGTCGATGATGGCTTCTCCCCGATGCATCATCAAAAGACGGTTTCCATATTCCACCGCATAACGCAGGTTATGGGTGACCATGATAGTAGTCAGATGTTTTTCCCTGACCACCTTGTCTGTCAGTTCCATGATGACGTCCGCGGTCTTCGGGTCGAGCGCTGCGGTATGCTCATCCAGGATCAGAAACTCGATCGGTGTCATGGTGGACATGAGAAGCGCCATGGCCTGGCGCTGTCCGCCGGAGAGCACGCCGACCTTCACATCCATCTTGTCTTCCAATCCCAGTCCCAGCGTATGGAGCTGTTCCCGGTAAAACTCAACCCGCTGCTTATTGGTTCCCAGACGAAGGTTAAATGGTTTTCCCTTATTGTCTGCAAGAGACATATTTTCAAGGATGGTCATGGAGGGACAGGTTCCCATAGCCGGATTCTGATAAACACGGCCAATGCGTCTCTGACGTTTGAACTCCGGCATATTGGTGATGTCTTCCCCGCCAATCTTGATCTGTCCGTCATCCAGCTGGATGCTTCCGCAGATCAGATTCAGCATGGAAGTCTTGCCGGAACCATTCGAACCGACAACCGACACAAACTGTCCGTCTTCAATGGAAAGGGAAAAGTCGCGGAACAGACACGTCTCGTTAACTGTACCCGCTCTGTAATATTTATAAACGTGGTTTAATTCAAGCATGTGCCTTTACCTTCCTTTCTTTCCGATTGCTTGCCACCAGAATGATCAAAAACAGAACCGATGTGATGAGTTTCAAATCGGAGGCTGCCATACCAAGGGAAATTGCCAGAGATACGCAGGCCTTGTATACAATGGATCCGAAAATAACAGCTGTTGTCGGCTTGACAGCGCGAAATCTTCCAAGCAGCTTTGTGCCAATGATGACGCTTGCCAGACCAATGACCATGGCACCGGTTCCTGTTGTCACCTCAAAGAATCCCTTTTGTTGACAGTATACGCATCCGGCCAAAGCAACAAAGCCGTTTGCCAGAGCAAGGCCTACGATCTTTACCATGCCCTTATCCTTTGCAAGGGAGGTTACCAGCACTTCATTATCTCCCACTGCCCGTAAAAGATATCCTGCCCGGGTTTTCAAAAACAGATCCAACAGCACCTTGCATACCAGAGCAATGACAAGCAGGATGATGGTAACCAGGTACGGCTCCAATGCCTCAGGAATCAGAGAATCCCAAAATGCATTTTCAAAAATAGTTTCCTGACTAAAGATCGGCAGATTTGCCTTTCCAGCAATCCGAAGGTTCACGGAATAGAGCGCCGTCATCACGATGATTCCGGAAATCATGTCTCTCACCTTCAGCTTAACATGGATCAGACCCGTGATGCAGCCGGCTAAGATGCCTGCCGCAAAACTAAGAAACAGCGTAAGCACCGGATGAACACCCTTTAAGATCAGCATGGCCGTGACTGCCGCTCCCATAGGGAAGGTACCGTCCACGGACAGATCCGGGAAGTCCAGGATTTTGTAAGTAATATAGAGCCCCAGTGCCATGATCGCATAGATCAGACCCTCTTCCATAACGCCAATGATGATAGACATGTATTTCCTCCGATATTCTAGTTCGCTGTGATCTCGTCAAACAGGGCTGCCGCATTATCAGCAAGCTCTGCCGGGATCGTGATGCCAAGATTTTCTGCTACTTTGTTGTTGCCATAGAAAGCTGCCTCCTCGATGACCTCAAAGTTCATCTCGCTTGCTTTCTTCTCGCCCTTTAATACCTTCGCTGCCATCTTACCGGTCTGCTCGCCAAGGCTTACATAGTCAAGGCCTACTGCTGCAAGGCAGCCGATCTTAACCTGCTCAATCTCACTTCCGAATACCGGAATATTTTTCTTTGTTGCCTTATCTAAGATAACCGGAAGGGAGCTTACTACCGTATTGTCGGTCAGGTTGTTGATACAGTCAACCTTCTCTACCAGAGCGTCTGCTGCCAGCGGAATATCTGCGGTGGAAGAAATACCGCTCTCTACAATCTCAAAACCATACTCCGGTGCTGCTTTCTTATATTCTTCGATAGCGGAAACAGAGTTGATCTCGCTAGTGCTGTACATGATACCGATGGTCTTTGCCTCCGGAAGCATGGTGCGGATCATCTTTAACTGGCTCTCTACCGGAAGTTTGTCACTGGTACCGGTGATCTCTCCGACCGGGGTTCCGTCTTCATTTGCAAGTTCTGCCAGAACCGGATCGGTTACTGCTGTATAGATGACCGGAATGCCGGAATCCTTTGCTGCACTGTAAGCGCTCTGCGCAATCGGAGTTGCAATGGCGCAGATCAGATCTGCCTTCTTTGACAGGAAGTTGTTCATGATCTGGCTTGCGGTACCGCCGTCTGCCTGGGCATTCTCATAAAGAACAGTCAGATTCTCGCCCTCCACAATACCCTCATCTGCCAGACCCTGTAAAAATCCGGTACGGCAGTTATCTAAGGAACCATGCTCTGCAAACTGACCAATGCCTACGGTATACTCTCCATCTGCAAGCTCAACACCTGCATTCTCTGTAGTTTCTGCCTCTGTTTCTGTCTCAGCTGCTGCCTCTGTAGCGGCCGCTGTTGTACCTGCTGTGGTAGTCTCAGCGGACTTCGAAGAACATCCTGCCAGAGCCATCACTGCTGCAGCTGCCACTGCCATAACCTTCACACTTTTTTTCATAATTCTTCCTCCTTGAAATTATAAAATAAAAAAGTCTCAAATACAAACATATCTGCAACAGACATATCTGTATTTGAGACGAATTCACTTGATCCGCGGTACCACTCAAATTGGTTTGCACCCACTCTGCCGTATACAAACATATACGCCGCCAGATAACGGTTGCGGTTTCCGTCAGCTCCTACTTCTCATGCAAATTTCCTGCCTGAGGTTCAGACCTGCCCTCGAAAGTCCATTCAGCAATTCCATCCATACTGCAATCCCACCGCCTGCAGCTCTCTGTGATCTCTGTGAAGTGCTTACTCCTCTTTCTCATCGGTTTTTCGTTGTTGTCACTTATCATAATGCGGAGGATCGGATTTGTCAACACATTTTTTCACTCATTTTATCATAGATTTAGCTTATCATAACGTTGACCAAGATAGCGATCCAACCGTCCTCTCAATAGACAATACTCCTCATTTTCCAGGTTCGGATCTTGATCCAGGATACGGTTGACTTCCTCGGAGACGGATTTTAGGAGTTTGGCATCGGTATAGATATCAGCAATCTTGAACTCCATGTCACCACTCTGGCGAATGCCAAAAAAATCACCGGGTCCGCGCAGCTTCAGGTCTTCGGAGGCGATATAAAATCCGTCATTAGAGCGATTTAGGATGTCAAGACGTTCCTGGGTGCCGTCCTGGTCGGAGCAGTTGACCATGATGCAGTAGGACTGGTGCGCACCCCGCCCTACCCGGCCGCGAAGCTGGTGGAGCTGTGCCAGGCCAAACCGCTCGGCATTTTCGATCATCATAACCGTGGCATTGGGAACATTGACACCGACTTCCACTACTGTTGTAGAAACCAGCACCTGGATCTTTCCCGCAGCAAAGCGTTCCATGATCTGATTTTTCTCCTTGCCTTTCATTTTTCCATGAAGATATTCCACGGCGATGCCGGACAGTTTTTCCCGCAGGATCTTGGTATAATCCAGGACGTTTTCTGCCTCGATCATCTCGCTTTCTTCTACCATGGGACAGATCACATAGGCCTGACGCCCTGCCGATACCTCTTTTGCAATAAACTGGTAAGCCTTATCCCGGTAAGTGGTATTAACCACGCAGTTTTTGATGGGCAGGCGTTCTGCCGGCATCTCATCGATGATAGAAATGTCCAGATCTCCATAGAGGATGATGGCAAGGGTTCTTGGGATCGGGGTTGCACTCATGACCAGCACATGAGGAGTCTGCTTAGGATCTGCTTCACTGCCCTTATTTCCAAGAGCCTCACGCTGTCCCACGCCAAATCTGTGCTGTTCGTCAGTAATGACCAGAGCAAGGCGGTCATAATGCACCTTTTCCTGGATCAGGGCATGGGTTCCGACAATGATGTCTGCCTCATGGGAGGCGATCTTTTGATAGGCCATGCGCTTTTCCTTCGCAGTCATGGATCCGGTCACCAAAACCACCTGTTTTGTTATGTCATAGGTTTTAAAAAGCCCCGTGATGGATTCGTAGTGCTGTTTTGCCAGTACCTCTGTCGGAGCCATCAAAGCACCCTGGCAGCCATGTTCCGCTGTGTCCAGGAGAGCGAGCACCGCCACAATCGTTTTTCCGGATCCTACATCTCCCTGTACCAAGCGATTCATGACAAGACCGCTTTGCAGGTCATTCCTCACCTCATTTAGGACTTTTTTCTGAGCTTTGGTCAGCTCATAAGGCAGAGCTTTTAAAAGCCGGTTTGTTGTTTCTGAACGGGGTATGATGTAACTGCTTTTTAAATCCTGCCTCTTTTCCTTCAGTCTGCGGACAGAAAGCAAAAAAAACAGGAACTCATCGAATACCAGACGCTTTCTGGCAAAGAGCAGTTCCTGCTTGTCTTTCGGAAAATGAATATGCTCGATCGCATAATTGTATTCTGCAAGCTCAAAACGGCTGCGCAGATCTTCCGGAAGATATTCCCGTTCCATCTGCCGCTCCTCTAAAGCCTGCTTTACTGCCCTGGTGATGGCTTTGTTTCCCAGTCCTTTTGTCTGTCCGTATACCGGCTGCATGGAATGCATGATCTTTTTGTACTGGTCTGGCGTAAAAACCTCCGGCTGTTCCATGACAAGCCGCCCGTTCTTCTTTACCACCTGTCCCCGGACTACCAGAATCTGCCCCATCTGCAAGACATTTTTCAGATAGGTCATGTTATACCAGGTGAGCTGCAAAACTCCTGTCATATCACGCAGGTCTGCCAGAATAACCCGGACGTTTTTAAAGCCACGAACAGACGGGGTTCGCATCAACTGACCGGATACGGCAGCGGTGGTCTTTTCACGCAGACTGCCAATGGAGACCGGCTCCTCATACGCATCATAAGCGCGCGGATAATCGTGGAGGAGTTCCTCCACGGTTTCCACGCCAAGCTTTTGAAACAGGCTTGCGGTCTTCTCACCGATACCCTTCAGGCTCGTGATCGGCTGCTGATTCATGTACTTTTCCTCTCTACTCTACAGAGATCAGGTAATAGTAGATTGGCTGTCCGCCATCCTGAAGCTCTATCTCCACCTCCGGATACAGCGCCTGAAGTTTTTCTGTCAGTGCCTCGGCATCTTCTGATGTGACGTCACTTCCGTAATAAACGGTAACCAATTCAGAGTCCTCATCCAGCATAGCCTTTAAGGTATCCGTGACTGTCTGTTCCAGGCTGGTGCTGACGGCAAGCATGCCCTGGTCGCCAATGCCCATGATGTCACCCTCGTGGATCTCCATGTCGTCAATGACGGTATTGCGGACTGCATAGGTGATCTGTCCGGTCTTTACGCGTCCCATTTCCGCCACCATGGTCTCCAGGTTTTCTTCTGGTGTCTGATCCGGAATAAAGTTGATAAGCGCAGTGATTCCCTGCGGAACGGTCTTTGACGGGACCACAATGATCTGCTTATCCTCTACCAGATATTTTGCCTGCTCTGCTGCAAGGATGATATTTTTGTTGTTCGGAAAAATATAAACGGTATCTGCATTGACATGACCGATCGCATTTAACATATCCTCGGTACTCGGGTTCATGGTCTGACCGCCTTCGATCAGATAATCTGCACCGATGCCTTTAAAGATCTCGCCAAGACCGTTACCTACGGATACAGCAATAAAGCCATAAGGCTTTCTCGGCTCAGTCTTTTCTTTTTCTTCCTTTTCTTTGGCTGCCTTGCGGTCTGCCTCCTGGATGACACGCTCCTGATGTTCTTCGCGCATATTGTCGATCTTCATGCGGGACAGGGAGCCGTAGGTTAAAGCCTTCTGGATAGCAAGACCCGGATCGTTCGTATGGACATGGACTTTTACGATATCATCATCGGAAACTACCACAATGGAGTCACCGATGGACTCTAAGTAAGCCTTGAACGCATGCTCGCTGTCTTCATCGTAATGATTCTCCAACTTGATGATGAATTCCGTACAGTAGCCGAATTTAATATCTGCCGTATCAATATTCTCTGCTGCGGCACCCGCTGCAGCCTGAGCCGTGCCTTGAGTCTTTTTCGCATCCGGAACCGTGATGTCTACTTCCTTGCCGTTTAATCCGTCAAACGCACCCTTTAAGACCTGCATAAGACCCTGGCCGCCGGAATCCACAACACCTGCCTGCTTTAATACCGGAAGCATCTCCGGGGTCTGACTGAGCACATAATCTCCCTGCGCAATGACTTTCTCACCGAATTCCAGAACATCATCGGTGGACTCTGCCGTTTCAAGTGCCTTGTCTGCCATACCCTTTGCAACCGTGAGGATGGTTCCCTCTTTCGGTTTCATAACTGCCTTGTATGCAGTCTCGGTTGCATGGACAAAGGCCTGTGCAAGGGTCTTGACATCCACGGTATTCTTTCCTTTGATCTCCTTTGTGAATCCACGAAACAGCTGGGACAGGATAACACCGGAGTTTCCGCGTGCACCCCTTAAGGAACCGGAAGAAATAGCCTTTGCAAGGGAGTCCATAGTCGGGTCTTCAATGGCAGCTACCTCTCTTGCTGCTGACATGATCGTCATAGTCATGTTGGTTCCGGTATCTCCATCCGGCACCGGGAATACGTTTAATTCATTGATCCACTCTTTTTTTGCTTCTAATGCTTTTGCTCCGGCAAGAAATGCCTTCTGCATCAGGCGGGCGTCTATCAGCTTTACACTCACCGTCCAAACCTCCTTAATCGATCACTCGTACACCTTCTACATAGACATTGATCTTGTCAACTTCCATGCCGGTGAACTCTTCTACTTTGTATTTTACGCTTGCAATCAGATTGTCTGATACTGCACAGATGCTGACTCCATATGCCACGATCACATGAAAATCCAGACAGATGTGATTGTCCTGCACCTGCACGGTGATTCCGTGTGTCAGGCTCTCACGCTTTAAGAGCTTGACCAGACCGTCTTTCATGCTGACAGCAGCCATACCAACAATACCAAAACACTCTACTGCAGTCATGCCGGCATACATGGCAATGACTTCGGAGCTGATCTGAATCTCGCCGAGTTTATTGTTGATGCGTCCCTTCATAGAAACTCCTCCATACTCTATCTACTTATTTACAGCAAATGATGCTGCATGATTGCGTTTTATGCCACTTTAAAATACATAATCCACATTTAATCATATCATACATCCATACTTCTGTCCATGACGAGTTTTCTCGGAAACTTTTTTTGCCTTTTTTTGAAAAAAAGCAAAATTGTGCTTGCCAAAATCGGGAGTTTCTGATATCATACTTTATGTTGTGGTTCCTTACGGGACCAAGTACCGGTTAAGGAGGTGCAATCATGGCTAAATGTGCAATCTGTGAAAAGGCTGCTCACTTCGGAAATAACGTGAGCCACTCCCATAGAAGATCCAACGCGATCTGGAAAGCAAACGTTAAATCCGTTAAGGTTAAAGTTAATGGAGGAGCTAAGAAGATGTATGTATGTACTTCTTGCTTACGTTCTGGCTTAGTTGAAAGAGCATAATTGGAAATGGATGCTGAGGACATGTCAAAGGACATGTCCTCTTTTTCTTATATGACAGACGAAAAACCGGAATATGCCAAAGCATATTCCGGTTTTTCGCTAATCATTCTCTTTTCCTTCTTCAGACGCTGCAAGCTCCTTTGCAGTCTCCATGGCTTTTTCGGAAACATCCTCCGCCTTTTTGCCGGTAAACTTATTTACAAAATCCGGAACCATGTCAAGGACCTTGGTCATGGCATCCTGCTGCTTGATGTTGACCAGCTTAGTCACTCCGTTCTGGATCACAAGCACAGCGCTCGGACTCATTTTAGCGCTCATGCCGCCTCCGCCATTGTGCTTTGCATTGTCTGCAAAGGAACCGGCTGCCATACCACAGGTCACATCGACCAGCGGAAGAATGATGGCATCATCCACTTTCACGGCATCTCCTACCACGGTTTTCGTTGTTACAAACTGATCCATGCCCTTGAACAGGGCTTCTACCGTTGAAACAAATTGATTTTCTGCCATATAAAACCTCCAATCTTCTTATTTGCGGTTTCTTACCATTCGGATCCATCTGCGAATGTGCTTATCCAAAAGCAACGGCAGCAAATAAAGCAGGATCGTTGCAAGACGGATATGTCCCTTCAGTTTCAACTCCCCTTCCAGACAGGCTTCCATAAAATCCGGGCTGACCTGAATGCTTCTTGCATACAGTCCGTAAAATGGACTGATCCAGGTCAGAACCTGACCGGTCAGGTAGGGATCCCCCAGTCCAAAATGAACCTTTCCTTTTGCCTTTCTTGGCAAAATATGCCGCATCAGTGCAAAGATCTGTTTCTTGAAAAGACGAAAGGTTTTCTGGTTTTCTTCATTTTGGAGGAAGGCACAGATCCTTTCCCAACGAACCCTTCCCTTTTTTATCTTTTTGATACAGGTTTTGCACTTCTTTTTCAGTCTGTGCATTTTTTTTCGCAGAAGATCCGTGATGCCGACGATCTTCGCTTTCAATCCCGGTTTCTGTTTCGGCACAGCAGTGTCAGATCCTTGATTTCTTGCGATATCCGGTTTGTAAACTGCTTCTGCTGTTTTCTGATCCGGATTTTCTGCGGAATGTGCAGGTTCTTTTTGATCTGCACATTTTTTTGCTTCCTGTGGCAATTTTTCCTGCAGCTCTTCTTCCCGTTCTGTCTCAAATTCTTCCGGTTGATCTTCGGATTCTTCCGCATCATCTCCCCGCCCGGGATGAAACCAGAGGATCCGAAGATCCAACTTTTGCTCTGTCTCACTGGAAACCTTTAAGGAGACAAGCTGTAAAAACCAGCTGACGGATGCGCTTCCCTTGGCTTTTGTATACAGGCTTCCTTCTGCCTGATAGCGAACCGGCACAAAGAGAACAGACAGAACCACAAAAAGAACAAGTCCCAGAACAACCAGGAGCATAATGCCAATTATTTTTAAGATTCCGAATATGATCGCCATCATAAATACATTCCCGTAAAGCGGGCAAGGGACTCCGCTGATACCTCTCCTGTTTTCTGATACAGCTCATCTGCTATCATCCGCACAACCTCTAAGGCTTCCCAGTATGTAACTGCGATGCCAAGGATCATGCGTTCTTTGTCCTTTTCTGATGGGAGCAGGAGCATGGCAGAAGGATAAATGTCGCAGAAATTCGCTCTATTCTGAGGGGAGGCAATCACATAAACCTCTGGCTGCAGCTTTTCTTTTTGGATTCCAAAAACAATGTCTTTCTGGCAGTGTCTTGCCCTGTTTCCCACATACAGTTTGCTGTACCACTGCATCGCATCCTCTCCTTTTTCGTAAACGATGCACTAACGATAGTTGTCCAGAATAGAACGACGCAAAAGATCCAATCCCTTTACTACGGCCTGCTCCCGGATCTTATCGCGGTTGCCCTTAAACTGATACTTTTCCACACTGACCTTGTCTTTCATATAGGTAGCGATATAAACCAGTCCTACCGGTTTCTCTTCGCTTCCTCCATCCGGGCCTGCCAGTCCGGTAACAGCCACACAGGCATCGGAATCTGTGGCAAATACACCGCCGGTAGCCATCTCCTTTGCTGTCTGTTCGCTGACCGCACCGAATTTTTTTAAGGTGCTCTTGCTTACGTCCAGATATTTGCGCTTTGCCTTATTAGAATAGGTAATAAATCCTTCGTTATAAACTTCCGATGCGCCCGGCACATTGATGATCCGCCCTGCCAGAAGTCCGCCGGTGCAGGATTCAGCTGTTGTGACAGTCAGCTCATATTTCTTTAACAGTTTCACAACTGCCTGTTCGAGGGTCTCGTCTTCTTTGGTCGAATAAACACAGTCACCAAACCGGTTTTTGATCTCTTTGACTACCGGTTTCACAAGTTTTTTGGCTTCTTCCTCGCTGGCAGCCTTTGCCGTCACGCGGATATGAACCTCTCCGGTCTTTGCATAGGTGGCGATGGTCGGATTCTTCTGTTTGTCGATCAGGTCAAGGAGTCTGTCTTCCACCTGACTTTCGCCGATTCCGCAGACCTTTACCATCTGGGAACGGATCACCTCTGGCTGCAAAGCCTGAAGATACGGATATACCTGGTTCATAAACAGCGGATAGAGCTCGTTCGGCGGTCCCGGAAGAAGGATTGCGGACTTTCCGTATTTCTCCAGGATCAGACCCGGTGCCGTTCCATTATCATTGTCGAGCACCTTACATCCGACCGGAATAACCGCCTGCTTCCAGTTATTGTCCGGGATCACTTTATAAATATTATTTTTAAAGTATTCCTCGATTCTCTGTCTGGTATGCGCATCCTCTTCTAACGGAAATCCCATCACCTCCGCGCAGACTTCCTTGGTCAGGTCATCCTCGGTAGGTCCAAGACCACCGGTCAGGATGATGATATCGGAGCGTTTGAGTGCGGTACGGATCACCTCTGCAAGGCGGTCATGATTATCTCCCACGGTAACCTGATGATACATGGTAAGACCCAAAAGTGCACATTTTTCTGCAAGGAACTGGGTGTTGGTATTTACGATATTGCCAAGCAAAAGTTCGGTTCCGACGCTGATCAGTTCTACTACCATTTTAAATTGCCCCCTCTGTAATCACTTTATGATTTTTTGCAATATAGTCCACCAGAGAAACCACAGTCAGCACCAGGGCGATCCAGGTACATGCCACAGTCGCAAGGTGAAGAACCGGAAGATTCACGATCATGAGGATCACCGCGATCATCTGGAAGGTTGTCTTAAACTTTCCCCAGTAGCTTGCCGCGATCACGATCCCCTGTTCCGCCGCAATGAGACGGAAGCCGCTGATGATAAATTCTCGGCTGACGATGATGATGACCATCCAGGCCGGAATCTGAGAAAGCTCGATCAGGCAGATCAGGGCAGCGCAGACCAGAAGTTTATCTGCCAGCGGGTCCATGAATTTTCCAAAATTTGTTACCAGGTTATATTTGCGGGCGATTTTTCCGTCCAGCATATCTGTGAGGCTTGCCACAATAAAAATAGCACAAGCCAGGTTGCGCATCAGCCGTACCTCCCCGTGGAAAGCCAAAAGGCTTAACACAAAGAACGGGATCAGGATCACCCGAAGTACCGTCAGCTTATTCGGCAGATTCATCATATACCTCCCCGATCAGGTCGTAATCATTCGAACCGGTTACCTTTACCCTAACAAAATCTCCGGACATAAAGAGCTCTCCGCTATTCACAAAGATATATCCGTCTACATTCGGAGCATCCATGTAGGTTCTTCCCACATAGGCAGCCTCATCTGCTACCTTGCCTTCGATCATGACATCCAGCACGCGTCCCACCATGGATTCGGATTTTTCAAAGGCAATCTCCTGCTGAAGCTCCATGATTGCATCGCGGCGTTCCTCTTTTACTTCCTCATCAATCTGATCCGGGAAGGATGCAGCCGGGGTATCTTCCTCTGCAGAATAAGCAAAAACGCCGAGGCGCTCAAATTCCATCTCATCCACAAAACGCATGACCTCTTCATGATCTTCTTCGGTCTCACCCGGGAAACCTGCGATCATCGTGGTGCGAAGTGCCATATCCGGGATTGCCTTTCTGAGTTTTCCGATCATCTCGCGAAGCTGTGCCTGGTTGGTGCGGCGTCCCATGCGTTTTAAGATCCTGTCGCTGGCATGCTGGATCGGTACATCCAGGTAATGACAGACCTTTTCCTCTGTCCGGATGGTCTCTATGAGTTCATCCGTAATCTCCTCTGGATAGCAATACTGGATGCGGATCCAGTAGATGCCCGGGATCTCGGCCAACTTACGGAGAAGCTCGGGAAGGGTCTTTTTACCGTAGAGATCCACCCCGTACAGGGTTGTCTCCTGCGCTACCAGGATCAGCTCCCTCACACCCTGGTCTGCCAGTTCATTTGCTTCTTTTAAGAGACGCTCCATCGGGACACTTCGGTAATTGCCTCGAAGGCTCGGAATGATGCAATAGGTGCAATGCTTGTCACAGCCCTCGGCAATCTTTAAAAATGCATAATGTCCGCCGGTAGTAATGATACGGCTGGTTTCCACCACAGGGAGTGCATTCAGGTCATGAAAGCAGCTGACCGGTTCCTCACCCTTCAATGCCTTATTTAATACATTGGAGATTTCGTCATAGGTAGAGGTTCCCAAAATACCATCCACCTCCGGGATCTCGTCTATGATTTCCTGTTTATAGCGCTGAGCCATGCACCCGGTCACGATCAGAGCCTTGCAGTTTCCTGTCTTTTTCAGCTCTGCCATCTCAAGGATCGTGTTGACGCTTTCTTCTTTTGCATCATTGATGAAACAGCAGGTATTGACCACAATGATATCTGCTTCCTGTTCATCATCGGTAAAGGTATGACCATCCCGGTTTAAAAGGCCGAGCATCATCTCGGTATCAACCAGGTTTTTGTCACAGCCAAGGGATACACATAAAATCTTCATAAATACAAAACTCCTGTTTTTTTATGGAAAAAGCCATCTCCTTTTCTACTGAGACGGCTCTCCTTGTCTTTTTTAGTTCAGAACGTCCTCGGTTTCTGCCTCCGCACTTTCTGTCTGTGCTTCCTGAACTTCGCTTTCTTCCTCGTCGTTATCATTTTCTCCAAGGATTTTTACCTTTCCTTCGTAAAGCTCCTGGACTGCGATTGACAAGGGCTTTTTGCCTGCTGTTTTGGCAATCAGCGGATCATCGCCTGCGATGATCTGTCTTGCGCGTTTGGATGTGGCAAGCACGATAGAATAACGGCTCTGTACAACCGGCTGCTCGCCCGGCTCAACCTCGCTGTTTACCGCATTGATCAGATCTGTATAAGATGGATGTAACATAATAAAACTCCTTTCTGGGGGATCTCTTCGTTTATGATTTGTATAACTTATATGATAAAAACAGTCTTATCTAAAACTGCTTTAAATCCGCTTTCATATCAGCAATAAATGCCTGGTTCAGGGAAGTTTTGTGTCGCTGTGCCTGAATGAGTTCGTGCATCTCCCTCATACAAGTGTTTAAATCGTCATTGATCAGGATATAGTCATAACGATCCATATAAGCAGCCTCTTCCACTGCGCGCTTCAGGCGGTTTTTGATGACTTCCTCTGTCTCCGTTCCGCGTCCGCGCAGCCTGTGTTCAAGCTCCGCCGCACTTGGCGGTGTGACAAACAAGAGCAGGGTATCCGGGAATTTTTCCTTCACAGCGAGAGCGCCCTGGATCTCAATTTCCAGGATAACATTTTTTCCGGCTTGCAGTTGTTCTAAGACATAGCTTTTCGGTGTACCATAATAGTTGTTCACATAGCAGGCATGTTCAAACAGTTCATCGTTTGCGATCATCTGCAAAAACGCTTCCTTGGTCTTAAAGAAATACTCTCTGCCATCCACTTCTCCCTCCCGCGGTGCACGGGTAGTTGCAGAAATCGACAATGCATACTGATCCTGGTATGTAGAAAGCAATTCCTTCATCAAAGTTCCTTTGCCTGCTCCCGAAAAGCCGGAAACAACTGCCAAAATTCCCTTGCGGCTCATAATCAGACCTCGATTCTTTCTGTTTTATATTTTACTGACGGATTGCTGCATGCTCTGCGCATTTTGTAATCTGGTCACTCAATATTTTGTATCTGTTCTCGGACTTTTTCAATCTCGGTCTTGAGTGCGATCGCACGGTCACAGACTTCAAGATCGGTTGATTTGGAAAGTGTGGTATTGGCTTCACGGTTCATCTCCTGGGCTATGAAATCCAGTTTTCTTCCCACGCTGCCGCCGTTTTCCAATTCTTTTCTGGTCGCATCGATATGGCTGTGAAGGCGCACCATCTCTTCGTCAACGCAGATCTTATCCGCATAGATGGTAACCTCTGTGGCAATGCGACCCTCATCTATCGGGGTGGCGCCTAACAGCT
Source organism: Oscillospiraceae bacterium (assembly GCA_963642615.1). Classification (GTDB taxonomy): domain Bacteria; phylum Bacillota; class Clostridia; order Lachnospirales; family Lachnospiraceae; genus Brotaphodocola. The sequence goes on from CAVIHW010000021.1 coordinate 32,887, forward strand.
CCATCACCTTATCTTCCAGCTTTTTCCGGTATTCGGCCAGGATCACCGGCTCGCGTTCTTCAATGAAAGCTACCAGCCCGCTCATATCCTCCAGCTTGCCAAGCAGGTCAGCTTTTAATTTTTCGCCTTCCTGGACACGGGATTCTACGAATTTTTTTGCTGCTCCTTCCACAGCCTCTGACAGCTGTTTCCAGATGCGGTCTTCATCCTCCGCTGCCTGATCCATGGTCAGGACTTCCGGCATGGCAGCAAGTTTGGATACGGTGATATCATTTGTGATGCCAAACTGCGCTTCCATCTGGCGGAAACAGTCCATATATTCCGCTGCCAATGAACGATTGTATTTTAAGCAAAGTTTCTCTTCCGTATAGTCTTCATAGTTTATGAATACATCTACTTTTCCGCGCTGGATATAGGTCTTCAACAGATTGCGGATGCCCGCCTCAAAGTAATTAAACTTCTTTGGCAGTTTGATATTTAAGTCGAGATAACGGTGGTTGACCGCTTTCATCTCTACGGAAATCTTGTATTCCGCAGTGACAATCTCACACCGGCCAAATCCGGTCATGCTCTTGATCATGAAGTTTCATGCTCCTTTGTCAAAAATGGTTATAGCCAAATTACATTATAATTCAAATAGAAAAACAAGTCAACGTATTCGTATTCCGAATTCTTGTAAAACCACCAAATATCTTGTATAATCAAGGAAAATGAAGTTTATTAAAGGAGTTTTTACATGGCATTTGACGGAATTGTGATCGCGAACCTGGTTCATGACATCAAGCAGAAATTAGAAGGTGGAAAGATCAATAAGATCGCCCAGCCTGAAAAAGATGAACTGTTGTTCACGGTCAAGAATAATAAAGAAACCTTACGACTCTCGGTATCGGCAAGTGCGAGCCTGCCGTTGGTATTTTTCACGGAGAGCAACAAACCAAGCCCCTTAACGGCACCAAATTTCTGCATGCTGTTGAGAAAGCACATCGGAGCCGGACGCATCCTGAAGGTAAGCCAGCCGGGGCTTGAACGCATCATCGAATTTGAGATCGAACACCTCGACGAGTTGGGGGATCTTTGCAGGAAACGCCTGATCGTGGAGCTGATGGGCAAGCACAGCAACATCATCTTCTGTAAGGAGGATGGCACCATCTTAGACAGCATTAAGCACGTGTCGGCACAGGTAAGCTCCGTGCGTGAGGTTCTGCCCGGACGGACATATTTCATTCCCCATACCACGGATAAGGAAGATCCGCTCACCATATCCGAGGAAACCTTTGTGCAGGTGATCGGCAGTACTCCGGCGCCGGTGCAAAAGGCACTCTACCAGAAACTTACCGGTATCAGCCCGATCATCGGAACGGAGCTCTGTCATATGGCATCCCTGGACGCAGATCGCTCTGCCAATGAGTTGTCTTCTGCCGAACTCGTCCATCTGTATCATATGTTCTGTCTTATGATGGAGGATGTAAAGGCCGGAACCTTTTCGCCAAACATCATCTATCGTGGAGAGGAACCTGTGGAATTTGCATCGGTTTCCTTAACCTGCTATGAGTCAGATGCTTATCAGGCAAAGTCCTTTGATTCCATCAGCCGTCTTTTGGACTGCTACTATGCAGAAAAAAATGCTGTAACCCGTATCCGGCAAAAGTCCGTAGATCTGAGAAAAATCGTACAGACAGCACTGGAACGAAACTACAAGAAATATGATCTGCAGGAAAAACAGTTAAAAGATACCGAGAAACGCGATAAATATAAGGTATATGGAGAACTTTTAAATGCCTATGGCTATGAGTTAAAGGGTGGGGAAAAGGAACTGAAATGTCTCAACTATTATACAAATGAAGAGATAAAGATCCCGCTTGATCCACAGCTTTCCGCCCAGGAAAACTCCCAGAAATTCTTTGCAAAATATAATAAACTAAAACGTACGTTTGAGGCTTTAAGCGAGCTGACTTTAGAGACAAAAAAAGAGATCGATCATCTTGAATCCATCAGCACCTCCCTGGATATTGCTCTAAAAGAGGATGACCTGGTTCAGATCAAGGAAGAACTGATGGAGTTTGGATTTGTAAAGAAACGGCCTTACGGTGCAAAAAAGCCAAAGATCACCAGTCGCCCATACCACTACCGTTCCTCTGACGGTTTTGATATTTATGTCGGAAAAAACAACTATCAGAATGAAGAAGTGACCTTTAAGATCGCAGGCGGCGGGGACTGGTGGTTCCATGCCAAAGGGATCCCGGGCTCCCATGTCGTTGTGCGAACCGAAGGAAAAGAGCTTCCTGACCGCACCTTCGAGGAAGCCGCTTCCCTGGCCGCCTGGTATTCCAAAGGCCGTGACAATGACAAAGTCGAGATTGATTATATCCAGAGAAAGCATGTTAAAAAAGCAGCCGGAGGCGCTCCGGGCTTTGTCATCTACCATACAAACTACTCCCTGATGGCAGAGCCGAAGCTTTGCCTTCCGGAAGTATCAAGTTAACAGCTCTTTTGCTTCCATTTTAACAGGAGGGCGGAATTTGTGATCACAAGTACCGACCCTCCATTGTGCACCAGCGCTCCAACGATCGGATTTAAGATTCCGGTAATGGCCAGGATGATGGCAATAAAATTTAACGTCATGGAAAAGGTCATGTTGAGTTTGATGGTGGTCATCATGCGGCGAGACAGAGCGATCAGGTGTGGAAGTTCCCGTACTTCATCATCCACCAGGGCAATGTCTGCCGCATCTACCGCGATATCGCTTCCTACACCACCCATGGCAATGCCTACATCCGCTTTTTTTAAGGCCGGTGCATCATTGATGCCGTCACCGATCATGCAGACCGGCTTTTTATCCTTCTGATACCCGTCAATTGCATGTAACTTATCTTCCGGCAGGCAGTTGGCACGCACCGTATGGATATGCAGCCGGGACGCAACAGTCTTTGCCGCATCCTCATGGTCTCCGGTCAGCAGTACCGGAGTAACGCCAAGCTTTGCGATGGCATCGATGGTTGCCGCACTTTCCGTTCTCAGGGTATCAGAAAGCGCCAGATAACCGGCAAAAACATGATCGATCGCAACATAGATGATGGTGCAGCCCTTCTTTCGATAGGCTTCTGCGCCGGATAGCAGATCCGTCTGCACTCCATGGTCGCATAAAAGCTCCGGATTTCCTGCAAGCACCTGGATTTCTTCCATTCGGGCACGCACGCCACGGCCCGGGATCATCTGAAACTCTTTTATTTCTGCAAGTTTTCCCTTTTCTTCCCTTTTAAAACAGCTCACAACCGCCTTTCCAAGCGGATGCTCGGACAACTGCTCTGCAGAGGCCGCCAGCCTGTAAATCTCCTCTTTGTCAAACAGTCCGGATACACTAACCACAGCCACCACCTTTGGACTTCCATAGGTCAAGGTTCCGGTCTTGTCAAAGGCGATCACCTTTGCTTTGGAAAGGCGCTCTAAGGCATCTCCTTCCCGCACCAGAAATCCGTGCTTTGTGGCATTTCCGATGGCTGCCATGATGGCTGTCGGAGTTGCCAGCACCAGGGCACAGGGGCAAAATACAACCAGGATGGTCACCGCTCGGATGATCTGCCCGCTGACAAGCCAGGTCAGTGCCGCCGCACTCAGCGCGATCACTACGATCCAGGTTGCCCACCGGTCTGCCAAACCCACAATTTTGGCCTTTCCTGCGTCTGCGGACTGTACCAGGCGGATCATGCGCTGAATGGAGCTGTCCTCGCCCACCTTCGTAGCTTCCATCACAAAGGCACCAAACTGATTGACTGTACCGCTCGATACCGGATCACCCACATTTTTGTCGACCGGCAGGGATTCTCCGGTCATGACAGCCTGATTGATGGATGTCTGGCCGGAAAGAATCACACCATCCACCGGAATGCTTTCTCCCGGCAGAACCCGGATCTGATCACCAATCTGGACCTGATCGGCCGGAACGATGGCTTCTGTCCCATCTTTTATCACCCTTGCCGTACGCGGTGTTAAGTGAACCAGTTTTTCAATTCCTGCTCTGGCTCTTTCCACCGTCAGTTCTTCTAGAAGGCCTCCCAGCTGCATGATGAAGGCTACCTCTCCCGCCGCAAAATCCTCTCCGATACAGATGGATGCGATCAAAGCCAAAGAAACCAGTACATCGGCCTTGATGTCAAACTCCGTCACCAGACCAATGATCGCTTCCAGAATGATCGGAAAACCGCATAAAACGATTGCCACCCAAGCCATGTCAAAGGCAAATGGACGGATCTTTGCCAGGCTGCAGAGTACAGCGATCCCGGACAGGATCAGAAAAACAATGTCCCGCTTCATGCCGCCAAACTCCAATAGACGTTCTAACTTTTTCATGATATCCTCCTTTATACCGTATGGGGTATGGGTACAGTATACCCATAGGGGTATATGTTGTCAAGGGGTCCTCTATGCTTTTTATGCCACGCAAAGAATGTCCTATTGTACAAAAGACACCCCAAAGCATGGCATCTGCCATACCTCGGGGTGTCTTTCATCTTACCGTTTCTATGCAACATCCGTATTGTTACGTCATATTTGCAAACCGTTCCACTGCCTTTGTGAAATTGTCAATCGTTTTGTCTGCATCGCCATGTTCAATACCATCGCGGACACAGTGTTTGATATGTCCCTCCAGGACAACCTTGCCGCAGCCATGAAGTGCGGACTTGGCGGCATTGATCTGGGAAAGAACATCCTCGCATGGAACATCTTCATCGATCATGCGGTCAATGGCCTGCACCTGTCCGATGATCTTCTTTAACCGACGGTGCAGATTGTCGGAATCCATACACTGTTTCATGTTGCAAAACCTCCTATCAGGTACAGTATAACTTTTTTGATCGGATGAAGCAAGAAAAAGCTAGCTTTTCTTTACTGCCCGCTTTGCTGCCTTCACGACTTCGTTTAAGATCACGACACTGCAGGCAGTAAGCATCATTTTTCCCCACATGCCGGCAGAAAGGGGAACCGTTTCAAATACCGCACTGCCAAACTGGGTGATGATAAACTGAAGGACCAAGACCAGGAAAAAGACTCCAAGCATTAGCTTATTCTTCATCAGATTCTTTGTCATTGGCGTGTCATCGAGTTCACGACAGTTAAAGGCATTGAAAAGCTGGAACAGGACAAACAGGGTGAACAGCACAGTAGCTTCCTCTTCCGGTGCTGCATGCAAAAAGTTTTTAAAATGTTGGAGCATAAATACCACAGAAATAAAAATACCGTTTAAAAAGATCCGCACCAGCATCGCTCTAGAAATGATATTTTCGTTTCGTTTTGTAGGCTTGTGCTTTAACAGATCCGGACGGATCGGCTCAAGGCCAAGGGTCAGAGCCGGCGGACCGTCCATGATGATATTGATCCACAAAAGTTCCAAGGCGGTAAAGGGAGCGGAAAATCCTGCCAGGATCGAAGCAATGACCACGACAACGGAAGAAACATTGACCGTCAGCTGGAACTGGATGAAACGTTTGAAGTTTTCATAGATCCCACGTCCCCACTGCACAGCCTTTATAATGGTGGAGAAGGAGTCATCCAGAAGCACCATGTCGCTGGCCTCCTTGGTGACATCCGTTCCCGCAATGCCCATGGCAATACCGACGTCCGCATTTTTGATGGCCGGGGCATCGTTGATGCCGTCACCGGTCACGGCTACGACATTTTTCTCTTCTTTCAAGAGCTTTACCACACGCATCTTAACAAGCGGCGTGCTGCGGGCGATGACCTGGATCTTTTTTAGTGCAGCCTTTAATTCCTCGTCAGACATTGCCTCGATCTCGGAGGCTTCCACTGCAATGTGATCCTCATCCAGCATATGCAGTTCATTGGCAATGGCTTTTGCCGTGCGGATGTTGTCACCGGTGAGCATCTTCACCTCGATTCCGGCGCCCCTGCAGTTTTTGATAGCCTCGTAGACATCCGGACTTAACGGATCAGAAATGACCACAAAACCGTCGTAGAGCAGGTTCTGTTCTACTTCCTCCTGCGTTTCTCCATGATAGCCGTTTAACTCCTTGTGAGCGAAGGCCAGAAGGCGTCCGGCCTGACTCTGGAACTGCTCCATCAGCTTCTGGTTCTTTTCTTTCTCCTCTTCAGATACATTGCAGCAAAGGGAAAGGATCTTTTCCGGATTTCCCTTGGTATACAAAATGGTTTTTCCCTCTTCACGGACGATCGTGCTCATATCCTTATTCTGGGATGAGAAGGGGAAGACCCTCACCACATCGGCATCATGACGGCACGCCTGATAATCCACTCCGGCCTTTTTGGCTGCCACTAAAAGAGAACATTCGGTCGGATTTCCAATGAATGACCAGCTGCCGTTTTCGAAAGAAACATTGGCATTGCTGTTGATGCAATAATTGACAAGCAGCACACTGCTCGTTAAGTTTTCCGGCTCGATGAGTTTCCCATCCGTATAGATCTTCTGAACCGTCATCTTGTTTTCCGTCAAGGTTCCGGTCTTGTCAGAACAGATGATATTGACGCAGCCGATGGTCTCGCAGGCGATCATCTTCTTTACCAGGGCGCTCTCTTTGGACATCTTGATGATGTTGAGTGCCAGGGAAACCGCCACGATGGTAGGCAGTCCCTCCGGAACCGCTGCCACGATCAGGACAATACTGGTGATAAAGGCATCCGACACGGTATCCAGGCTTAACTGTCCACGCAAAACAAACTGGATCACTTCAATGGCAAATACGATGGCTGCCGCCGATGCACCGAGCACCGTGATCTGCTTGCCAAGCTTATCTAGCTTCTCCTGCAGCGGTGTCGTGGTCTTCTCAATCGAAGAAAGTTCCTGGGCGATCTGGCCAAATTCCGTATCATTGCCCACACCGGTCACCAGCATCTTGCCATTGCCTGCCGATACAAAGCATCCGGAATAGAGCATATTCCCTCGCTCTGCCACCGGAGTCTGTATCGTGCAGACTGCGCCGGCGTTCTTACCTACCGGAAGACTCTCTCCGGTCAAGGCGGATTCATCTACTGCCAGATCATTACTCTCAAGCAGACGTCCGTCCGCCACGATCTTATCACCGGTTTCCACCATAATGATATCACCGACCACGATCTCTTTCTGGGTAACCAGCTGCGGTTCCCCGTTTCGGATAACCTTGATGAGCGTGTCTTCGTTGATCTTATTCAGTGCCTCAAAAGCCTTTGCGCTCTTTCCCTCCGTGATGATGGTGATCACCACAGACAATGCGATCGCCGCAAAAATTCCGACACATTCCAGGAAATTGTAATCTCCTCCCGTAAAATAACGGGTAATGTTGACCGCAAGGGTGATGATCGCTGCAAAGATCAGCATCAAAAGCATTGGCTCTGTTGATGCGTCCCAGATTTTCTTTGCCAGGGACTCGCGGCTCTGGCTGACAAAAGAGTTGGCACCATACCGGCTGCGGGATGCTTCCACCTGCTCTGGTGTGAGGCCTTTTTCGCGGTCTGTACCGGTTTTGTAAAGCAGCTCATCCAGTGTCATCTGAAATGCTTCTTTCATCTCGTCTCCTCCTGTGTTTACGGGAATGAGTGGATCAGCGGATGCGCCACCGGCACCTTCGCGGTATGCATAGCCAAAAAAAATGAGACCCATGTATAGCCAAAATAAGCTATACATGAGTCTCGTTATTTAAGACAAGCCAGACCGAAGGGTCAGGATGTTGACTTGCCACGCATTGCGCCACTACTCCCTCAAATATAAATCTTTCTCATTTAATCATAAAGCCACACGGTTAGTCAATGATAACTTTATTTCATTTTTTCGTTGCAATCCCACTTTAATCGATTATAATGATATCAGGTTTCAACTACCTTTTAACCACATCATTCGAGGAAAACAATATTATATGAAAAAAAGAAAGGTTTTATCTTCTGCCCGGCAAAAGCTTCTGGCCGACACCATACGAACGCTCGCCGGACAGGGAAGATTTTATGAAGAAAAAGAGGCCATGCAGCATGGCTGCACGACCATCTACCAGCACAGCGTCCATGTTGCCTATGTAAGCCTTTTTCTAATGGAAAAATGGCATCTTCCCATGGACGAGGATTCTCTTGCACGAGGCGCCCTGCTGCATGATTATTTTTTATATGACTGGCATGTAAGCGATGCCTCCCATCGGCTCCATGGCTTTCATCATCCAAAAACAGCCTTACAGAATGCCTCGAGAGACTATGACCTGAATCAGAGAGAGCAAAACATGATCGTAAGGCATATGTTCCCCCTGACTCCCATACCACCGATGTGCCGGGAAGCCTGGCTGGTCTGCCTGGCCGATAAATGGTGTGCCACAAAAGAAACCATAAAGCCATTCTTCCGGCGCCGGAAAATACCCGGGGACTAAAGAGAATCGGGTTTTTCCTCCTCCGGATATGTCAGTCCCCATTCTTTTCGAAATTCCGTCATCAGATTCATGACATCCTGCGTATAAGACAGGTGCATGCACTCCTCATCTCCGGCAATTGCCCGCTCCATGTCCGCAAGCTCATAAGCAAGTGCATCCTCATGCTCCCCTGCTTTTATCACTTCTTTTTCTCCGGACTCCGCATAGGTGATCACAGCCTCCCAGGCTCTTGGATATTCCATGATCTCAATATAGCCTTTTTCGCAGGACACCATGCCGCGTTTTGGCTGCTTGGAATGCAAGGAGAGCATGACCGAAGCCATCTGGCCGTCCGAATTGGTAAGCAGCAGACCTGCCTGCTCATCCACTCCGGTCGGTGCTGCTTTCATCTGGGACAAAAGCTTGTCCGGCCTGGAGCTCATAAAATACCGGATAAAAGACAGCGCGTAAACACCAATATCCAGCATGGCTCCGCCTGCCAGATCCCGGTTAAAAAAGCGGTTTGTCATGTCATAATCCTTGAAGCTGCCAAAATTCATGGTGATCAGGTTCACCTTTCCAAGCTTCCCGGAATCCAGGATTGCACGGAGCTTCTTATAAACCGGCATATGGTAAATGGTCATAGCCTCCCCGATCACGACTCCGTGTTCCTTGGCAAGCGCTATCGCCTCTTCCAGTTCGCTGCTGTTTAAGGTAATGGATTTTTCCACCAGCACATGTTTGCCGTTTGAGATTGCCTGCTTCATAAATTCGATATGGGTATTGTGGGGCGTTGTGATATAGATCACATCGATATCCGGATCCGTAAACATCTCATGGAAATCCTCATAAACTTTTGGTATTCCATATTTTTCCGCAAATGCCACAGCTTTTTTTTGCGTCCGGTTTCCCACTGCGCTGATGCTCCGTCCATTTTTTTGCAAAGCAGCCGCCATCTCATTGGCGATCACTCCGGTTCCAAGAACCGCCCATCTGATTTCTCTCATCTTTCCTTTCCTTTCTGTGGTTCGATGTTGCCCGCCTGTCGAATTTTTCAAAGGATCAGCTTGTTCAGTATATCTGCTGCACGGCAGATCTCTTCCTCATCCGTGCGATTCATCTCAAATTCACTAATGCCCTTTAAACCCATATGAACCCGTTCATTCCGATAGATCATGCCGCTGTCCTGCATTTTTTTACCGGACATATGAAAGGCATGCGTTCCCGTTTTTTTCGCGATTTCAGCAATGTTTGCAGAAGTCACACCAGTTCCTGCAAGGATGGTCACTGTTTTTTCATTTTCTCGATTTTCTTCGGCAAGTTTCACAAGCATTTGTAAAAGTTCACATCCGGTAAGACAGTTTGCCTCCTGACCGGATGTCAGAATGGTATCCACACCAAGTCTGGCTGCCTGTTTTAATGTTTTGACCGGATCCGCGCAAACATCAAAAGCGCGATGCAGGGTGATACCGCAATGTTCCGCTGCCTCGATCATGCCCCGCATCTGCTCTTCATTCAACGTGCCATCTGCATTCAGACTTCCGATCACGATTCCTTCTGCACCTGCCTGCGAAAAATAACGGATGTCATGAAGCATCTGCTCATATTCATAGACACTGTATAAAAAATCCCCGAACCTTGGACGGATCATCACCCTAAGGGGGAGTCCCGTCTCTTTTTTTACCTGCGAAAACAAGGCATATCCGGGGGTTGTGCCGCCGATCACAAGATTAGCACAGAGCTCCAGGCGTGTTGCGCCTCCCCGTTTTGCCGCCAGAGCCGATTCCACACTGTCTACACATACTTCCAAGATATAATTGTCCATCTGCCTTTTACCTCCCAACTGTGAAATGATAAGGTTAATGAGAACGTTCCTGGCCATGAACCAGGTTTTGAGCAGTCTTCATCCAGTCTGTCGTAAAGAAATAAACCGACTCAGAATCGGTATTGCAAAGATTTCTCTGTTTTCAGTATACCCCAATTTGGGCAGACTGTCCACAAGGTGCCGCAATTCCGTGTAAGCGTTGCATGGTGAGCCGTTTCTGTGTTATACTCATGATCAACAACAGACAAAACGGAGGGATCACACTATGTTATATGGAGAACAGGTAGCACTTACCGATATGCTTGACTGCCGGGAACGCCGTGCTGGAAAACAGGAAGAATTTTTAAGGAAATATCACAGCACGATCATTTCGTTCTGCATGAATATTCCAGGACCGGTCAAGACAAACGAGGACATTGCAAAGGTATTTCACGACGGTCTTCATGAGATCCTAACCTATTTAAAAAATAATCATATCCGTATTCTGGAATCGATCGAATATCAGGAAAAGACCGGCAATGAATGTATTCTTGCCATTGACTGTCAGGACACGAAAAGCCTTAAAAATGCCATGACAGAGATTGAAGAGACGCATCCCATTGGCAGGCTTTTCGACATTGACGTCTTAGATTCCAATGGAAACAAAATGTCACGAAGCACATTTAGAAAATGCTTCCTTTGCAGCTGCCAGGCACAGGAATGTGCATCCAAACGCAGACACAGCGTGGCTGAAATGCAGCAGTTTATTGACGAAAAGATTCAGGAGTATCTAAAAAAAGCGTAGTCAGATTTATTTGCCGCATCTCATTGTTTAGCCATAGCGGCGATTTCCTTCTCTTGAAGCATATGTTTTCATATGTTATACTTACAATAGCCCATAAA
>CAVIHW010000022.1:0-42417 GCA_963642615.1 Oscillospiraceae bacterium
CTCAATTGGCAGAGCAGCTGATTTGTAATCAGCAGGTTATCGGTTCGAGTCCGATTATCGGCTTTGAATTTCCGCTTTGCGGTTAATTTCATAATAATATGGGGGAATTCCCGAGTGGCCAAAGGGGGCAGACTGTAAATCTGTTAGCTGTGCTTTCGGTGGTTCGAATCCACCTTCCCCCACTCAACAACTTTATATTTCGCGAATATCGCGGGGTGGAGCAGTCTGGAAGCTCGTCGGGCTCATAACCCGAAGGTCATAGGTTCAAATCCTATCCCCGCAATTATGCCTTGGTAGCTCAGTTGGTAGAGCAGAGGACTGAAAATCCTCGTGTCACTGGTTCGATTCCGGTCCAAGGCATCCGGGCGTGTAGCTCAGTCGGTAGAGCACTTGACTTTTAATCAAGTTGTCCGGGGTTCGAATCCCCGCACGCTCAGTACATTCAAAAGGCGAGAATCTTGTATAAGGATTCTCGCTTTTTATTTTTATTTCTATTTCTTAGGAAATGGCCAAGGCGCTCTGACAAAAGAGGAGACGATGGAATGAAACGAAAAAAGGAGCGGAGTGTAATCGGACAGAGTACATGGATTCACGAATTTGAAAACTTATATATTCTGACCTATAAGGATCTGTACCAACATGCGAAACTGATCTTTGACCGGCAGGAAGAAAAGACCAAAGAGCTGCTGATCCTGGTTTATATGGATGCATATCAGCGAGGGGAACAGCTTCAGAAAGAAAAAAGTCCGTTGGACTGGCTTTTAAAGCGCTCTGATTTTCATGCAGAAGTAAAATTGGATGCAACAAAGGAAATGATCGAAGCTTCCTATGCCGAAGAAAAGATGCAGACAAAAGAGGCAAAGAAGGAAAGCCTGAATAATCTGAATCTCGATGAAGCCTCCCTGCTTTTGGAAATCGAGGATCGTCTTGAAATCGTGGAAGGTGATGCAGATCATACGCAGGAACCGGAACATATGATGTCGGCTCGCATGCGAATTGGATCCATGATTCTGCTTGTCGTGTCCATTGTGGCAGCAGTGATTGGAATCTGGAAGGTAAAACATCAGCTTACCCAGCTGAAAAAGCCATTTGAACGCACGTTTCGAGAGGCAGAAGACACAGAAGAAGAAAAGAAAAATATTGAGATCCAGTTGGGAGATAAGGCGGTTGTTCTTTCCGACAATGGGCAGATCCTGTATACAATTCCACTTGAGGAAAGCAGTCTGGCAGGAATGCATGACTATAATGAGGAGATTCAAACCCGTGAGGAGTGGACGTATTACCTTCCGTGTCCGGAACGGAAAGACAGTCAGCTTTCCATGGTACAGCCTTCTTTGTATCATACCCTGTATCGAGCCAATTCTGATCAGGAGATCGAGATTCTTGCACAGAATGTGGATAATTTTACATTTTGGGAAGACGGGATCTATATCATGCAGAATCAGTCTGTGCAGCGGCTCAGTGTAGATGCTTTTTATGAAACGCAGCTGATCGGAACCTATGCAGCTGTAGAACAGAATGATATTTGTCTGTATGATACACTCGGGCGAAATCTTCAGATGGATGTAGATGGAAATTATGCATATGAGGATCGGATTTTTAAGATGTTCGAAAATCGGATCGAGGATATCCGGGAAGCTCCACGCGAAGCGGACGGTGTTCAGTATTATCTCAAGGAACAGGAAGATGGAAGCGGACAGGCTATTTTTTGTAATAAAGGACAAAATGAACAGCTCTTTGTAGCCACCGGAAAGTCCATTGACAGTTTTTGCATTGCAGGAGACTGGATCTATTACAGTGCCTGGATGAAGGGAAAGAAAAGCGGGAAACAGTATAGTCAGTTGTTTCGTATTTCCCTGACGGAGAACGGTGCAGAAGCAGAGGAGCTTCATAAGCGTTATACAGGTCGTATCTGGCAGCTGTATTATTCTAAGGAAGGTGATCAGATTTACGGTAACTACAGCCCGGAAAACTGGAAGAACAGCTATGGTGTGATCGCAGTGATCTCCAGATCCGGACAGATGAGCTATCTGGATGATGAAGAGATTCGAACAGGTATGGAGGTAACAGGAAATGACCGCCTGCAATTTGTCATGATGCAGGATGGACAGGTATATTGTTACTGGGAAGACTGCTATTGGGAAAAAGGGGAGGAGCCGGTGGCCATGTGGCGCAGGGCACTGATAATTCCGGATAAAAACAGGGTTGTGATGGAAGACTGATCTTCTGTCACAACCCTGTTTTGCATTACTACACTAGATCTTCAACTATTCATCAAATTCAGCGATCACATAGAAACCACGGGAATTTTCCCGGATATCCTTGATCACCCCCTGTTTCGATTTCAGCCGGTCGCGTGATTTGTAGCAGCCGGACATGGCAACGGCCGGTTCTATGATATAGCTGTAGTTAAATCCTTCCCTTTCGGTGACATCTACCACATCGCCAATGTTCACCAGACCCTGGCGCTCCATTTTAAATTCCATTTCTCTCAAAATTGATCATCTCTTTTCTTTCATAAAAGGCAAGTATGTCGCCATAACAATTATAAGGAAAAGACGTTGGAATGTAAAGGCGTTCTGTGATACAATCAACGTAATGCTTTGACAACAGTAAGTATTGTAAAATGAAAAAGAATGGTACAGATGGACAGAAAAAATTTATTAGTAGAACGGTTAAAAAGATATAGTGCTTCCAACGCAGCGGCTTTTCACATGCCGGGACACAAACGACAGACGGAATGTGGATTTCTGCAGGATTTTCCAAATCCCTTTTCCATTGATATCACGGAAATTTCCGGCTTTGATAATCTGCATCATCCGGAGGGGATTTTAAAAGATTCTATGGAGTGGGTCAGTGATGTGTACGGTGCAGACCACAGTTATTATCTGGTAAACGGGAGCAGCTGTGGAATTTTAAGTGCAATCGGCGCGGTCATGAACCCGGGGGAAACCATACTGGTAAGCCGTAACTGTCACAAGGCGGTTTATCACGGACTTATCCTCAATTTTCTGAAACCGGAGTATGTTTATCCACAAATTATTGAAGAATTGGGGATTCAGGGAGGAATAAGACCGGAAGATGTGGAAAACAAGTTAAAGGAGCAGCCAAAGATCCGTGCTGTCCTTTTGGTATCGCCTACCTATGATGGTGTGGTGTCTGATGTGAAAAAAATCGCAGAAGTCGTACATGCACATGGAATTCCATTGATCGTGGATGAGGCACATGGCGCCCATTTCCCTTTTGGAGAGGGAGATTTTCCCACATCTGCCCTGCATTGCGGTGCTGATATTGTGATCCAGAGCCTTCATAAGACACTTCCGAGCCTGACGCAGACGGCCATCCTGCATCTGAACGGAAACCTGGTCAGCCAAAAACGTTTAGAGCGCTGCCTTCAGATCTATCAGAGCAGCAGTCCTTCGTATGTCTTTATGGCAGCAATGGAGCAATGTATTTTCGAAATGCAGAGATATGGTACGGAATATATGTCTGCTTTTGCAAAACGCATTCGGACGTTAAGAGGCCGCCTGTCCGGTCTTTTGCATTTTCGGTTACTGGGTCGTGAACAAGTGGGACTTTGTGGTGTATTTGATCTGGATGAGGCAAAGCTTGTGATATCCTGCCGTGGATTTATGACAGGAGAAGAATTGAGCGAGCGCCTGCGTAAGGATTATGAGATCGAGATGGAAATGTGCGGAGCGGATTATGTGGTGGCGATTTTGACATTTTTAGACAGTGAAAAGAACTTGGATCGCCTGGCAGAAGCGCTGCTTGAAATTGACAGGAACATCCACACAGCGGATACTGTTTTGTGTTCAAAAACGGAAAAATCTGAGCAGCATCCTGAAATCTGCATGACGCCTGCAGAGGCTTTTCATGCACAGACACAGCGCATCCGGCTGGATCAATCGGAGGGACTCATTTCCGGAGAGTTTATTTATCTGTATCCGCCGGGAATTCCGATCATTACCCCCGGAGAAAAAATAACAAAGAAGATCATTTGCCAGGTAATCCAGGATCGAGAGATCGGACTTCCGGTACAGGGGATGGAAGATCAGAATATAGAATATCTCAGAGTGATCATAACAGAGTGAGGATGGAAATGGGAAAGCTTTTTTATCTGATGGGAAAAAGTGCATCGGGAAAAGACAGTATTTATAAGGAACTGAGAAAAGAGTGTCCGAATTTAAAAAGTCTGGTACTTTATACGACGCGTCCTATGCGGGATGGGGAACAGGAAGGTGTGGAATATCACTTTATAGAGGAACAAAAGCTTGACGAGTTAGAAACCTCCGGTAAGGTGATTGAGCGGAGAAGATATCAGACGGTTTTTGGACCGTGGGATTATGCAACGGTGGATGACGGGCAGATCGATCTTGAAAAAAATGACTATTTGCTGATCGGCACACTGGATTCTTATGAAAAACTCAGGAAATATTATGGAAAACAGACACTGGTTCCCTTATATGTGACGGTGGATGACGGTGTGCGCCTGGAACGCGCCATTGCCAGGGAAAGGCAGCAGAGAGAGCCGAAATATGCAGAACTTTGCCGTCGTTTTCTGGCAGATGAGGCCGATTTTGCGCCTGAGCGTCTGACTGAACTGGAGGTGACGGAGGCTTTTGAAAACCGGACACTGCCAGAATGTGTGCAGGCCATTGCAAGTAAGATAAGAGTGACGAGTCAGAGTCAGATAAAAATGCGTTTATAAGGCTTTAAAATTATGTTATACTGTTATTTACAGTTGCAAGAAACTTAAAAGATTGTGAGGTGACTGCGATGCTGAAATTTCAGGAGATCATCGGTCATGACCAGATAAAGGAACATTTTCAAAAAGCGATCACTTATAACAAGGTATCTCATGCCTATATTCTGACAGGAGAAGCAGGGATGGGAAGAAAATCCCTTGCCAATGCCTTTGCGCTCACGCTTCTGTGTGAGAAGGGAAAAAGCGAGCCGTGTATGGAATGCCATGCCTGTCGTCAGGTACTGAGTGGGAATCATCCGGATCTGATCTATGTGACGCATGAAAAACCGAATTCGATCGGAGTGGATGATATCCGTTTGCAGATCAACGACACCATCATGATCCGTCCATATAGCAGCTATTATAAAGTATATATTGTGGATGAAGCAGAGAAGATGACGATACAGGCGCAGAATGCGCTGTTAAAGACCATTGAGGAACCGCCGTCCTATGCGGTGATCCTGCTTTTGACAACCAATCAGGAATCCTTTCTGCCCACAATCCTGTCGCGCTGTGTTCAGCTGAAATTAAAGCCGCTGCAGGATTCTACCGTAAAGAAATATCTTGCAGATACCCTGAATGTGAGTGAGGAGGATGCGGATGTTTATGCGGCGTTTGCCCGGGGAAATCTGGGAAAGGCCATTTCGCTGGCATCCTCTGAAGACTTCAAGCTTCTTCACGGAGAGATGATCCATCTTTTAAAATATGTGAAGGACATGGATATTTCTGAGTTATTGGACTATATCCGCAAGATCAAAGAGGAAAATCTGGATATCCATGAATGTCTGGACTTCATGCAGTTCTGGTATCGGGATGTACTTCTTTATAAGGTAACCCGTGATATGAATCAGCTGATCTTTAAAAATGAGTACAGCTGCATCAATGAGATCGGACAGAAATGTTCCTATGAGGGACTGGAGAAGATCCTGGAGGCCATTGATAAGGCATGCGTGCGACTGGATGCTAACGTCAATATGGAACTTGCCATGGAGCTTTTGCTGCTGGCTATGAAAGACAATAGGAGATAAAAATATGATAACAGTAATCGGAGTCCGCTTTCGGACGGCAGGAAAGATTTATTATTTTTCTCCGGGAAAGCTGGAAATTAAAAATGGTGACCATGTCATCGTGGAAACCGCACGGGGCATTGAGTACGGTCATGTGGTACTTGGAAACCGTGAAGTGGAAGATGAGAAAGTCATGCAGCCTTTAAAGGCCGTCATCCGTATGGCCAATAAGGATGACATTGCCCGAGAGGAGGCAAACCGCAAAAAGGAAAAGGATGCCTTTAAAACCTGTCAGGAAAAGATCCGCAAGCATAAGCTGGAGATGAAGCTGATCGATGTAGAGTATACCTTTGATAACAATAAGATCCTGTTTTATTTTACAGCAGACGGAAGAATTGATTTCCGTGAACTGGTCAAGGATCTGGCATCGGTGTTTAAAACAAGGATCGAGCTGCGTCAGGTAGGCGTGCGGGATGAGACCAAGATCATAGGCGGTGTCGGAATCTGTGGCAGAGCACTTTGCTGTCATTCTTATCTGTCAGAGTTTATTCCGGTATCGATCAAGATGGCAAAAGAGCAGAATCTTTCCTTAAATCCAACGAAGATCTCCGGTGTCTGCGGCCGTTTGATGTGCTGCCTGAAAAATGAGGAAGAAACCTATGAATATTTAAACAGCAAGCTTCCGGGTGTGGGAGATTATGTGACTACAGACGATGGTTTAAAGGGTGAGGTACAGAGTGTCAACGTACTGCGCCAGCTGGTGAAGGTTGTTGTAACGGTGGAAAAGGATGAAAAAGAGATCCGTGAGTACAAGGCTGAACAGCTGAAATTCAAACCGCGCCGCAGAAAGAACCGGGGAGAACAGTCGGACGACCATGAGTTAAAGAAGCTGGAGGCACTGGAGAAAAAAGAAGGGAAATCGAAGCTGAATGAATAATGCAGTTTGCAGAGAGGATGAACGGATCGATGATCTGCAAAGAAATGGTTACCGCATCATCCAGAAAAAGAAAGGTTTTTGTTTTGGCATGGATGCGGTGCTGCTGTCCGGATTTGCCCAGGTGAAGGAAGGTGAGGTGGCGCTGGATCTGGGAACCGGAACGGGCATCATCCCGATCCTGTTGGAAGCAAAAACCCAGGGAAGGCATTTTACCGGTCTGGAGATCCAGGAGGAGATGGCCGAGATGGCGGGCCGCAGCGTCCGCCTGAATCATCTGGAAGACCGGGTAGACATTGTAAGAGGAGACATCAGGGAAGCCAGCCGTCTGTTCGGCAAGGCTTCTTTTGACGTCGTGACATCGAACCCACCCTATATGAACGACAATCATGGCCTGAAAAATCCGGATCTGCCAAAGGCGATCGCACGTCATGAGGTACTGTGCACGTTAGATGATGTATGCCGGGAGGCCTCTTTGCTGTTAAAAAGCGGCGGACGTTTTTATATGGTACACCGGCCGCACCGGCTGGCGGAGATCATCACAACCTTAAAGGCGTATAAGCTGGAACCGAAACGGATGAAGCTTGTGCATCCATTTGTGGATAAGGAAGCGAATATGGTGCTGATCGAGGCGGTGCGCGGCGGAAGATCCATGATGAAGGTGGAAGCTCCGGTGATCGTTTACCGGGAAGTTGGTGTGTATACACAGGAAATCTATGATGTTTACGGATATTAAAGGCAGCAGGAGGAATATTATGGCGGAGCAGGAAAAAACAGCAGGAAAGTTATATCTCTGTGCGACACCGATCGGCAATCTGGATGATATCACCCTGCGGGTATTAAATACGTTAAAAGAGGTGGATCTGATCGCGGCAGAAGATACCAGACACAGTATCAAATTACTGAACCATTTTGAGATCAAAACGCCCATGACGAGTTATCACGAATATAACAAGATCGACAAGGCACGGTATCTGGTAGAGCAGATGCGCCAGGGTGTCAACATTGCCCTGGTGACGGATGCGGGAACACCGGGAATTTCGGATCCCGGAGAGGAGCTGGTGAAACAGTGCTATGAGGCCGGGATAGAAGTGACCTCACTTCCGGGACCTGCAGCCTGTATTACTGCGCTGACCTTGTCCGGCCTTGCTACGCGAAGGTTCTGTTTTGAGGCATTTTTGCCTGTGGATAAAAAGGAACGGCAGTGGGTACTGGAAGAACTGAAAACGGAAACCAGAACTATGATCGTATATGAGGCACCACATCATTTGGTTAGAACCTTACAGGAACTGTCTGACACGCTGGGAGAAAACCGGCATATTACCATCTGCAGGGAATTGACCAAGAAATACGAGGAAGCTTATCGTACAACCTTTGCTGATGCTTTGCTTCGTTATCAGACTGAGGAGCCGAAGGGCGAATGCGTGATCGTGATCGAGGGCAAGAGTATTAGCGAGCTGAAGGCCGAACAGCAAAAATCCTGGGAGCAGATGAGTCTAGAGGAGCATATGGAATTGTATTTAAACCAGGGGATCGACCGGAAAGAGGCCATGAAGCTGGTTGCAAAAGATCGCGGGATCGCAAAGAGGGATGTATACCGGATGCTGACGGTATCGGAATAGATTATGTCGAATTTTCAACATAAGATGTCGAAATGTTAAATCTATGGCTTATCTCTGAAATCCAATAAGATAAGAGTATTGAATGGATAAGGAGATAAGACATCATGGAGAACGAAAGACTGCTGCAGAAAATAGAAGAATTGATGGCTCAGAGGGGATTGAGCCGTTATCGGCTGTCTCAGTTAAGTGGGATCAAGCAGTCAACTCTAACTACAATGTTTAACAAACGGAGCACAGTCAGCATTGAAAATCTGGTGAAGATCAGTAAGGCTTTTGGCATGAAGTGCTCGGAGTTTTTAAGTCTTGTGGAGGATGATCCGGAGAAGAACACGGCGAAAGATTTTCCAATCTATGAATGGGAGGCGCTGAACAAGGATCGCAAGCATGTGGTGGTTCTGATGATGCGTCTGCTCAGGGATGAACAGGTTGAAATCAAGCAGTAAAGATAATGTAAGGAAAGAGTTTTGTCAGGAAATATGACTTGACAAAACTCTTTTTATTTTATAATATAAAAAACGTCAAAATGCTTTGAATATCAAAACATTTGAAAATAAAAGTAAATTGTTCAAGAGGAAACAGGTACGAGCATGACAGGCAGGATTATTGGAACCGGTTCTTATGTTCCGGATCGGATTGTGACGAATGAGGAATTGGCTGGAATGGTAGAGACCAGTGATGAGTGGATCGTGACCCGTACGGGAATCCATGAACGCAGGATCGCAGAAACAGAAGGAACCAGCGTGCTGGCATCCAGGGCGGCCGAGCGTGCGTTGGAAAATGCTCGGGTTGCGGCAGAGGAGATTGATTTTATCCTGCTTGCCACATCTTCACCGGATCACTGTTTTCCGAATGGAGCCTGTGAAGTGCAGGCGGCCATAGGAGCGGTCAATGCCATGGCATTTGATATCAGTGCAGCCTGTTCCGGCTTTGAGATCGCGCTTTCTACAGCTCAGGCCTTTATTCAGGCCGGTGTATACAAAACCGGACTTATCATTGGTGCAGACTGCTTGAGTAAGCTGACAGACTGGAGTGATCGGGCAACCTGTGTTTTGTTTGGAGACGGAGCAGGAGCTGCAGTGATCCGGGCAGATGAAGAAACAGGAATTATCCATTCGGTCATGGGCTCGGACGGGGCAAGAGGCATGGTGCTTTCCTGTCTGGCCAGGAGCGAGGGCAATTTCTTAAACGGGAAGACGCCAGAGCTTGGTTATATCTATATGAATGGTCAGGAAGTATTCAAGTTTGCTGTCAAGAAAGTTCCGGAATGTATCCGCCAGGTGCTTGCCGAGAGCGGAACCGATATCGAAGATATCCGGTATTTCGTTCTGCATCAGGCCAATTACCGGATCTGTGAGGCGGTAGCCAAACGTTTGAAGCAGCCGTTTGATAAGGTGCCGATGAACATTGACAAATATGGAAACACTTCCGGTGCTACGGTGCCGATTTTGTTAGACCAGCTCAACCGGGAAGGAAAACTAAACCGCGGCGATAAGCTGATACTTGCGGGCTTTGGAGGCGGACTCACCTGGGGAGCTGTGTTATTAACCTGGTAGTTATACATACAAGATGTTTTATAAAAGGAGATTAAGATCATGTTAGAGAAGATGAAAGAAATCATTGCAGACCAGTTAAGCGTAGATGCAGACAGCATCACAGAGGCTTCTTCCTTTAAGGAGGATTTAGGTGCAGATTCCCTGGATCTGTTCGAGTTAGTTATGGCGCTTGAGGATGAGTATTCTGTAGAGATCCCGTCAGACGACCTGCAGAACCTGCTGACTGTCGGTGATGTTATGAATTACCTGAAGGAGAAAGGTGTAGAGGCGTAAGCCCTGCACCCTTTTTACTCTGCATATTCGGGCAGTGTGAGAAACAGTTAGCTGGAGGAGTCAGATGAAGACGAGAATTACGGAACTTTTAGGGATTGAATACCCGATCATTCAGGGAGGAATGGCCTGGGTGGCAGAGAGCCATCTGGCAGCAGCAGTATCCGCAGCAGGCGGTCTGGGTCTGATCGGAGGAGCCAATGCTCCGGCCGAAGTGATCCGGAATTACATTCGTGAAATAAAGGCAGTGACAGATAAGCCGTTTGGCGTGAACGTGATGCTGATGAGCCCCTATGCCGATGATGTGGCAAAGGTTGTTGTGGAAGAGGGCGTTCCGGTTGTAACGACCGGTGCCGGAAATCCGGAGAAATATATGGCGATGTGGAAGGCAGCCGGCATTAAGGTGATCCCGGTTGTGGCTTCTGTGGCTCTTGCAAAGAGAATGGAACGCTACGGAGCAGATGCAGTGGTAGCAGAGGGAACGGAATCCGGCGGACATATCGGAGAGGCAACCACCATGACCCTTGTGCCGCAGGTTGTGGATGCGGTTTCCATTCCGGTGATCGCGGCGGGCGGAATCGGTGATGGACGCGGCATTGCGGCAGCCTTCATGCTGGGAGCAGAAGCTGTTCAGATGGGAACCCGGTTTTTGGTCGCAAAGGAATGTGTCGTACACCAGAATTATAAAGATCGTGTCTTAAAGGCAAAGGATATTGATTCTGCAGTAACGGGACGCAGTCACGGACATCCGGTGCGCTGTTTAAGAAACCAGATGACCAGAGAGTACGTGAAACTCGAAAATGAGGGAAAGAGCTTTGAAGAGCTGGAATATCTGACCCTTGGCACACTGCGCAAGGCTGTGGTGGAAGGTGATGTGACCAACGGAACCGTGATGGCCGGACAGATCGCAGGTCTGGTTTCCAAAGAGCAGACCTGCAAGGAAATGATCGATGAGATGATGGCACAGGCAGAAACGCTTCTGGGCCGCAAATAAGACAGAAAAAAGGAGCAGGAGTGATGAGTAAGATCGCATTTATTTACCCGGGACAGGGCGCACAGGTATGTGGAATGGGACAGGATTTCTATGAGCAGACCAAGGCAGGAAAAGAAACCTTTGACCTTGCAAGCAGCATCCTTGGATTTTCCGTTCCGGAGCTTTGTTTTACGGAAAATGACCGTCTGGATATCACGGAGTATACCCAGGCAGCAATGGTGACCACCAGCATTGCCATGACAAAGGTACTGGAAGAACAGGGCGTGAAGCCGGATGTGACAGCTGGTTTAAGCCTGGGAGAATATTGCGCACTCTATGCTTCCGGTGTTATGAGCGAGAATGATGCCATCGCAACGGTAAGACAGAGGGGCATCCTAATGCAGCAGGCGGTTCCGGCAGGGCAGGGTGCCATGGCGGCTGTCCTTGCCATGGATGCCGCAGCTATTGAGGAGACCATTGCCGATATCGAGGGTGTGCAGATCGCAAACTATAACTGTCCGGGACAGATCGTGATTTCCGGAAAGAAAGAGGCAGTGGAAATTGCCTGTGAAAAGTTAAAGGAAGCAGGTGCAAAGCGCACCATTCTGTTAAATGTAAGCGGGCCGTTTCATTCCCGCATGCTGACCGGCGCAGGTGAAAAACTCGGTGAGGTATTGGAAACGGTAGAGGTGCACACACCCAAGATCCCGTATGTGGCCAATGTGACTGCCCGGTATGTAACCGATGCCGCAGAGGTGAAAGGGCTTTTGACCAGACAGGTTTCTTCGTCTGTCAGATGGGAACAGAGTGTCCGTACCATGCTGGCTGACGGTGTGGATACGTTTGTAGAGATCGGTCCGGGAAAAACCTTAAGCGGATTCATGAGAAAGATCGACAGAACCGTAAAGGTTCTGAATGTAGAGAAACTGGATGATGTGACGAAGGTCGTGGAGGAACTGAAGAAATGTTAACCGGAAAGATCGCAGTGGTGACCGGCGCAAGCCGCGGCATCGGAAAAGAAATTGCAAAAACCCTGGCAGCAAAAGGAGCAGTTGTTGTTGTAAATTATAACGGATCTGCAGAAAAAGCCATGGAGACCGTGCAGGAGATCGTGGCATTGGGAGGAAAGGCAGAAGCTTTGCAGTGCAACGTATCAGATTATGACAAGGCAGCCGAGATGATGGCATATGTGGTAAAGACCTACGGCCGCGTGGATATCCTTGTAAACAATGCCGGAATCACCCGTGACAATCTTCTGATGAAGATGAGCGAGGAAGATTTCGATGCAGTATTGAGCACCAATTTAAAGGGAGCTTTCAACTGCATCAAGCATATTTCCCGCCAGATGTTAAAGCAGAAGAGCGGCCATATCATCAACATTTCTTCCGTATCCGGAGTGATGGGAAATGCAGGACAGGTAAATTACAGCGCATCCAAGGCCGGAATCATCGGCATGACAAAGGCTGTGGCAAGGGAGATGGCAAGCAGAGGCATTACCTGCAATGCGATCGCACCGGGATTTATCAAGACCGATATGACCGAGGTACTGTCAGATACCATCAAGGAAAATATCTGTGCCCAGATCCCTATGAGAACCTTTGGAGAGACGGCGGATGTGGCAAATCTGGCAGCCTTTTTAGCATCCGATGAAGCAAAGTACATTACAGGACAGATCATCTGTGTGGATGGCGGAATGGCCATGTAACGGAAGATGGCGCCGTAAGTATTGAAAGGAAAGTATATATGAGCAGACGAGTAGTAGTAACCGGCATGGGTGCCATCACCCCGATCGGCAACAGTGTAGAAGAATTCTGGAACGGTTTAAAAGAAAAGAAAGTCGGTATCGCACCGATCACCTATTTCGATACCACGGATTACAAGGCAAAACTGGCAGCAGAGGTCAAGGATTTCGACCCGAAGCAGTTTATGGATCCGAAGGCTGCAAAGAGAATGGAGCAGTTCTGCCAGTTTGCGGTGGCAGCAACCAGACAGGCCGTTGAGGATGCAGATCTTGATATGAGCAAGGAAGATCCGTTCCGTGTGGGTGTAAGCATTGGTTCCGGCATCGGAAGTTTGCAGGCCGTGGAGCGTGAGCATAAGAAGCTTTTAGAAAAAGGACCGGGACGCGTCAATCCGCTTCTGGTTCCGCTTATGATCAGCAACATGGCAGCAGGAAACGTATCTATCCAGTTTGGCATGAAGGGCAAGTGCATCAATGTGGTGACCGCATGTGCAACCGGAACCCATTCCATCGGTGAGGCATTCCGCACCATTCAGTATGGTGATGCAGACGTCATGGTGGCAGGCGGTGCAGAGGCAAGCATCACCCCGATCGGTGTGGCCGGCTTTACTTCCCTGACTGCACTGAATACCACAGAGGATCCGACCCGTGCATCCATTCCGTTCGATGCAGAGCGCGGCGGATTTATTATGGGAGAGGGCGCCGGTGTGGTTGTCTTGGAGTCCTTAGAGCACGCACAGGCAAGAGGAGCAAAGATCTATGCAGAGCTTGCAGGTTACGGTGCTACCGGTGATGCTTACCACATCACTTCCCCGGCTGAGGATGGAAGCGGAGCAGCAAAGGCTATGGAGATGGCGATCGCAGATGCCGGTATGAAACCGGAAGATGTAGATTATGTCAATGCACATGGCACCAGCACTCATCACAATGACCTGTTTGAGACCAAGGCGATCAAGATCGCACTGGGAGATCATGCTTATAAGACAAAGATCAACTCCACAAAATCCATGATCGGACACCTTTTAGGTGCGGCCGGTGGTGTAGAGTTCATTGCCTGCGTCAAATCGATCCAGGAAGGTTTTGTCCATGCAACAGCAGGACTTGAGAAAGACGATCCGGAGTGTGACCTGGATTACTGTAAGGGCGAAGGAGTGCAGATGGATGTGAACTGTGCCATTTCCAACTCCCTGGGCTTTGGCGGACACAATGCAACCCTGCTTGTGAAGAAATATGAAGCGTAAGCTTTACGGAGGTAGACCATGACGATTGATGAGATCGTAACACTGATCCAGGCTGTTTCGGATAATGGCCTGACCAGTTTTGTATATGAAGAGGGCGACCAGAAACTGGTGCTCAAGAAAAAGAAGAAGAAAAACATAGCCCAGACTCCGGTGGTGATCTCACAGCCAACTGCTCCGATGATGGGAGCCATGCCAATGCAGATGACAGCGGCTCCGACGGCAGTATCTGAGGCACCGAAAAAGGAAGCGGAAGAGAAGAAGGAGAGTACACTGGACATCGGTTCAGACAAGGTTGTAACCTCTCCGCTCGTGGGAACCTTTTACGCATCGGCATCCCCGGATGCAGACGCATTTGTAAAAGAAGGCGATACCGTAAAGAAGGGTCAGGTTCTTGGCATTATTGAAGCCATGAAACTGATGAATGAGATCGAGAGTGAGTATGACGGTGTGGTAGAGGCAGTCCTGGTTGGCAACGAAGATGTGGTAGAGTACGGACAGCCGCTGTTTCGCATTCGATAGGAGGAGATAGTATGAGACTGGGAATCAAAGAGATCCAGGAGATCATCCCGCACAGACATCCGTTTCTGCTGATCGATTTTATCGATGAGCTGGAACCGGGCGTACGTGCAGTTGGTTATAAATCCATTACGTTTAACGAGCCGCAGTTTAACGGTCATTTTCCGGGACAGCCGGTGATGCCGGGGGTTCTGATGATCGAAGCACTGGCACAGGTCGGTGCGGTGGCTATATTGAGTCTTCCGGAGAACAAGGGAAAGACGGCTTTCTTTGGCTCGATCAACAACGCAAAGTTCAAACAGATGGTACTGCCGGGAGATCGTTTGAAGCTGGAGTGTGAGATCATCAAGCGCAAAGGTCCGATCGGAGTAGGAAAGGCTGTTGCAACCAATGCAGAAGGAAAGATTGCAGTCTCAGCAGAGCTGACCTTCGCAATCCAGTAAGAGGTGCTGGAATGTTTGATAAGATCTTAATCGCGAACCGCGGCGAGATTGCGGTAAGGATTATCCGTGCCTGTCGGGAGATGGGAATCAAGACGGTAGCTGTCTACTCGGAAGCGGATCGGGACAGTCTGCATACGCTTCTTGCAGATGAAGCCATCTGTATCGGACCTGCACCGTCGAACCAGAGTTATCTGAACATGGAACGCATCCTGTCTGCCACTGTGGCAATGAAGGCAGAGGCGATCCATCCGGGGTTTGGATTTCTTTCCGAAAATGCACGGTTTGCAGAATTATGCCAGAAGTGCAATATTGCATTTATTGGCCCGTCCGCGGAGATCATCAATAAGATGGGAAATAAATCTGCAGCCAGAAAGACCATGTCAGAGGCAGGTGTCCCTGTAGTTCCGGGAAGCAAGGAACCGGTCCATACGGTGGATGATGCGCTCAGGATGGCAAAGGAGATCGGATTTCCGGTCATGATCAAGGCATCTTCCGGCGGCGGAGGAAAAGGCATGCGTGTCTCCTGGAGTGAGGAGGATTTTGCAGCCAATTTCCAGAATGCTCAGATGGAGTCTGTGAAAGGTTTCTCGGATGATACCATGTATCTGGAGCGTTTCGTGGAAAATCCACGCCATATCGAGTTCCAGATCATGGCAGACAAGTTCGGCAATGTGGTGCATTTGGGAGAGCGTGACTGCTCTATCCAGCGGCGACACCAGAAGGTGCTTGAGGAATCTCCATCCATTGCAATTTCTGCAGAACTCCGGAAAAAAATGGGCGAGATGGCTGTGAAGGCAGCAAAGGCCGTAGGATATGAGAATGCAGGAACGATCGAGTTTTTGTTGGATAAAAATAAAGATTTCTATTTCATGGAGATGAACACCCGGATCCAGGTGGAGCATCCGGTGACGGAAATGGTCAGCGGTCTGGATCTGATCAAAGAGCAGATCCGTGTGGCAGCAGGAGAACCATTAAGCGTGACGCAGGAAGATGTCCATATTCAGGGACATGCCATTGAATGCCGCATCAACGCGGAAAATCCGGCAAAGAACTTCATGCCGTGTCCGGGCAAGATCACCGGGATCCATCTGCCGGGAGGCAACGGAGTCCGTGTGGATACTCATATTTATAATGAGTATAAGGTTCCGGCAAACTATGATTCCATGCTGATGAAGCTGATCGTCCATGGAAAAGACCGCACGGAAGCCATTGCGAAGATGAGAAGCGCACTGGGTGAGCTGATCATAGAAGGCATTGAGACAAACCTGGATTTCCAGTTTGAGATATTAAGTAATCCGGTCTATCAGGATGGGCATCAGGTAGATACCGGCTTTATCCCGGATCAGTTTCCGGAATATTGCAGATAAGGATGTCTAAGCCCTATAAGGAGAATCCGATATGTTAAAAAATATGTTTAAAAAGACATATACCATGATCGATACCCGCCACAAGGGAAAGAGCGAGGATGAACCGAACATTCCGGAGGGACTCTGGAAGAAATGCAACAAATGCGGACAGCCAATCTATGTGGAGGATGTACGCAATAACCTGTATGTCTGCCCGAAATGCGGCGGATATTTCCGGGTGCACGCATACCGTCGTCTGGAGATGGTGCTGGATGAGGGAAGCTTTGAGGAGTGGAATAAGGATATGGAATTTTCCAATCCGCTGGATTTCCCTGGATACGAAAAAAAGGTCTTGGCAGCACAGGAAAAAACCGGCCTTTCGGAGGCCATTGTAACCGGAAAGGGAACCATCAAAGGGTTTGAGACGGCCATCGGTATTTGTGATGCAAGATTTATCATGAGCAGCATGGGTCATGTGATGGGAGAGAAGATCACCCTCATGGTGGAGCGTGCCACAAAGGAAAAAATGCCGGTCATCCTCTACGCCTGCTCCGGCGGTGCGAGAATGCAGGAAGGGATCGTTTCTCTGATGCAGATGGCAAAAACCTCTGCAGCCTTGAAAAAACATCATGAGGCCGGACAGCTCTTTGTCAGTGTTTTAACAGATCCGACAACCGGTGGTGTGACGGCAAGTTTTGCCATGCTGGGCGATATCATCCTGGCAGAACCCAATGCACTGATCGGTTTTGCAGGTCCTCGTGTCATTGAGCAGACCATTGGTCAGAAGCTTCCGGAAGGATTCCAGAGGGCAGAATTTTTACTGGAACATGGTTTTGTAGACAAGATCGTCGAGCGCGAAAACCAGAAGGATGTGCTGGCAGATATTTTGCGGATGCATAAGAATTGTGCCATGCACAAAAATCCACAGGACGGGTTGGAAAAACAAGACGAAGATGTGGAAAACTATCTGGAAAAGCAAAAGCTGAGTGGAAAAAATGCCTGGGATACCGTAAAGCTTTCCAGAAGTGCAGACAGGCCGGTGGCGCTGGATTATATTCATGCCCTGTTTGATGACTTTATGGAGTTTCATGGTGACCGGTATTTTGGTGACGATGGAGCTATCATCGGAGGAATCGCCACTTTTTTAGGGATGCCGGTAACGGTGATCGGCCAGCAGAAAGGGCGCACCACCAAGGAAAACATCCATCGGAATTTTGGTATGCCGTCTCCGGAAGGATACAGAAAGGCACTGCGTCTTATGAAACAGGCAGAGACGTTTCAAAGACCCATCATCTGCTTTGTGGATACACCCGGAGCATTTTGCGGGATTGAGGCAGAGGAGCGGGGACAGGGTGAGGCAATTGCCCGCAATCTCTTTGAAATGGCGGTTCTGACGGTTCCGGTTCTTTCGATCGTGATCGGGGAAGGCGGAAGCGGCGGTGCACTTGCTATGGCTGTGGCGAATGAAGTATGGATGATGGAAAATGCGATCTATTCCATTCTTTCCCCGGAGGGATTTGCTTCTATTTTGTGGAAAGACAGCAAGAAGGCACCGGATGCTGCAAGGGTCATGAAGATCACGGCAGCAGACCTTTATGAACGCGGACTGATCGAGCGTGTGATCCCGGAAAAGGAACCGGCAGCAATGGAAAACATGCCGGAACTGGCAGGTCATATCAGACAGAATCTGACAGCCTTTCTGGAACATTATTGCAGTCTGGACGGAGAAGAGATCCGCGAGCAGCGTTATCATAGATTCCGGAAGATGTAAGGGGTAATGTCATGAAAACATTGAAAATTGGTGATCTTACAGCAAAATATCCCGTGATCCAGGGAGGAATGGGGGTAGGCATCAGCCTGCACTCTCTGGCAGGTGCGGTGGCAAAAGCCGGAGGGATCGGCATGATCTCCACGGCCCAGATCGGATTTCAGGATCCGGATTTTTTAAAGGCTCCCATAGAGGCGAATCTGCGCGCGATCGGAGAGGAACTAAAAAAGGCACGGGAAATCGCACCGAAGGGGATCATAGGATTTAATATCATGGTGGCCACCCGCAGCTACGCACAGTATGTGAAGGAGGCGGTCAAGGCGGGAGCCGATATCATCATTTCCGGTGCAGGACTTCCTGTGGCTTTGCCGGAACTGGTGGAAGGCGCAAAGACTAAGATCGCGCCGATCGTCTCCACAGCCAAATCTGCCATGGTGATCTGTAAAATGTGGGATCGCAAGTATCAGCGGATTCCGGATCTTTTGGTGATCGAAGGTCCCCTGGCAGGAGGGCATCTTGGATTTACCAGGGAGGATTTGAGCCGCTATGGCGCAGATACCACAGATGTGGAGCATACCTACCGCCGGGATCTTTATGATGACGAGATCCGCGGGATTTTGAAGGTGGTAAAGCAGTTTGAAGAAAAGTATAAGAAGCATATCCCGGTAGCAATCGCGGGCGGGATCTACACCCATGAAGATGTAGAGCATGCGATGAACCTGGGGGCAGATGCAGTGCAGGTAGGAACCCGTTTTGTCACAACAAAAGAGTGCGATGCACCGGAAAGTTACAAGCAGGCCTATATCGATGCGAAGGCGGAAGATATCGTGATCACGCAGAGTCCGGTGGGAATGCCGGGGCGGGCGATTCGAAATTCTTTTCTTGAGAGGATCACGGCCATGAAAGAACATGGAGAGAAGGCAAGGATCACCCACTGCTATCAGTGTCTTGAGCATTGCAATCCGGCCGATATTCCGTACTGTATTACCAAAGCTCTGTCCAATGCAGCAGAGGGAGCCTTGCAGGATGCCCTGTTGTTTTGCGGCAGCAATGCTTACCGTGCTGGCAAGATCGAGACGGTTGAGAGCGTGATACGGGATCTGGTTGGGGAGGCTTAACGGAAGACTCATCACAAATCTTTCACAATGTTGTAAGAAATACGCGGTTGTCGAGATTGGGGAAATCATGTATAATCAATACTTAGCGACAAGCTTTAGGGGACAGTGAGGGAGAGAGTGGATACTTACGCGACATTGAATGATGCGCTGGTCAAATTATTCCGCGATGTGATGGATCTGGAAGAACAGGCCATCATTACGGATGAATTCCAGGATATAACAAATAACGATATGCATGTGATCCAGGCAATCGGCACAGGAGAACCAAAGAATATGTCTGCGATAGCCAAAGAGCTTTCGGTGACAGTGGGAACCTTAACGATCGCCATGAACAGTCTGGTAAAGAAGGGCTACGTAACCCGGGAACGAGGAAAAGAAGACCGGCGCGTAGTCTATATTTCACTGTCGGAAAAAGGCAGACGTGCATATGAGCATCATGAAAAGTTCCACCACGACATGATCGATGCAATCTTGGAAGATCTGACTCCCGACGAAACCGAAAGCCTTGTCAAAGCTCTTGCAAAACTGAACATCTGGTTTCGCGGAGCAAAAAGTTAGTATCCAAGATTCAAGACACAAGGAGGCTTTCATATGAAGAAATTAGTCATGGGTTTACTTGGAGCCATGATGATCTTATCATTAGCAGCTTGTACCCCGACAACCGAAAAAAACAAAACTGGTGAGACAAAGGCCATGCAGCAGGACGAGGTAGTGGAGAGTACTGCAGATTCCGGTCCGGGCGTTGTAACTGGCAGACCGGTTGATCAGGATGCACCGGATCTTACCATGGTATCTGTATACAGTATCAGCGAGGATGGCAGCAAGATTGAGGGAACCATGGATTCTGTGGAAACCTTAGATGCCCAGAGTCTGGTAGATCTGCTTGCACAGTATGGAGTACTGGATGATGGTACCAAGGCAGTCAGCTTTACCACGGAAGGCAGTGTTGCAAGTCAGGAAGCAGGACCAGGTGTAACGGAGGGGGCTTCCAAGGCTGAGAAGGCAACCCTGGAGTTAAGCCAGGTTCCGTCTGAAAACCAGGAAAAAGTACTGCAGGCAGTGGCAAATACATTCTGTGAGAACATGAATGCAGAAACGATCACCATCCAGGTGGATGGACAGACCCTTGCAGAGGGACTGAGCTTTGTGGATGCAGGAAAATAAAAGTAAAAAAGAAGGCAGCGATCGCTGCCTTCTTTTTTTGACGAAATACCGTCAACTCATTTACAGCAGTTTCAAAATTTCATCCCGATCGATCAGGATACTGCTGATACCATCACCGGAAAGAATTTCCTCAGCCAGATTCTGTTTGTTTTTCTGAAGATTCTGGATCTGCTCTTCAATGGTGTTTTCCGCGATCAGGTCATAGACCATGACGGTGTTTTTTTGTCCGATGCGGTGCGCACGGTCCGTAGCCTGATTCTGAGCCGCGACATTCCACCAGGGGTCGAAATGGATCACGATATCCGCTGCAGTCAGGTTCAGTCCGGTGCCTCCGGCCTTCAGGGAAATGCAGAAAACAGGAATATCACCCTGGTTAAAGGCATCCACTCTGCGCATGCGTTCCTCTTTGGATACACTGCCGTCAATGCGGAGGTTTTGGATATGCTCTTTTTTGAGTGCCTTTTCGACTTCGTCCAGCACGCTGGTAAACTGGGAAAATAAAAGCAGTTTATGGCCACCGTCGATGGCCTGTTTGACCAGTTCCATGCAGGTGTTCAGTTTGGCATTTTCTCCCTTATAATTTTCTAAGAACAGAGACGGACCGCAGCACAGCTGGCGGAGGCGTGTCAGTTCACGCAAAAGCTCCAGCTTGTTCTGGCGAAATTCATCCGGAGACTGCTTTGCAAGGAACATGCGCAGTCTCTGGGCATAGGCATCGTATAACTTGCGCTGTTCACCTTCCAGACGGACGGAGATGGGTTTTTCCAGTTTGTCCGGAAGCTCCAAAAGGACATCGCGTTTTAAGCGGCGCAGGATGAAGGGATGTACCAGGGTGCGCAGCCGCTCGGTGACATCGGCATTTGTTCCGCGGACAACCGCTTCTTCATAAGTTTCCCGAAATCCCTGATATCCAAGAAGAAATCCCGGCATCAAAAAGTCAAAGATACTCCATAATTCGCTCAGTCGGTTCTCAATCGGGGTTCCTGTGAGGGCAAGCCGAAAACCGCTGCGAATGAGGCGGACGGACTTGGAAGCCTGCGTGTTGTGGTTTTTGATATACTGCGCCTCATCGATGATCTGGTTGGCAAAGGTCAGGTTTTCATATTCCACGATATCCCGCTTTAAGAGGTCATAGGATGTGATCCAGATATCGGCATCTGCGTCAGGGTCATTTCCTAAGGCCTGGGCAAACAAAGCCTTTCGTTCTGCCACCGAACCACTTATAACTTTACAGCTTAAGTCCGGAGTAAAGCGGCTGATCTCCTTTTCCCAGTTATAAACCAGAGAGGCCGGTGTGATGATCAGGGTGCGCAGTTCGTCTCCGCTCTTTCCGGCCTCCTTTTCGGACAACAGAAAAGTCAGTGCCTGAAGGGTTTTGCCAAGTCCCATGTCATCGGCCAGGATTCCGCCAAAGCCACATTGCTTCAGGGTGCGGATCCAGCGATAGCCGTTGACCTGATAGGGGCGAAGAAGTGATGCAAGGGATTCCGGAACAGAATCTTTGGAATCTTTCGTCTGATCCATATTCAAGATCAATTGACGATAGCGGCGGTTTGCATCGACCTGTACATGGTCGCGGTTTTTTAACATCTCATCCAGATACAGGGCACGGAACATGGGAACGGAAATATCATCCAGATGTTTTTTTCCATACTGAAGCCAGGTCTCGGAGAGGGTTTCCCAGGCATCTGCCTGGGAGGGATCCATGGTGATAAAGGAACCGTTTTTCAGTCGGTGGAAGGTCTTTTTACGGTTATAGGCAGATAAAAGCTCTGTCAGTTCGTTCATATCCATGTCACCGGAGGAAAGTGACATATGCAGCATGAGGCCATCCAGCTGGATTCCTACGTTTACGGCAGGCATCGGGTGTACCTTCAGTTTTTTCAGTGCATCGGAGACAAATACCTCACCGAGCAGGGAAATCTCCGGGATGTCCAACAGCAAAAACTGGTACAGACGGTTATCATCACACATCAGGCACATGGATTTATCAGCTTCGTTAAAGGCATCAAAATAGTGGCTGATCGCCTGGCGCATGGTATTTTCCTCCGCCAGATTGCGGACATCGGACTGCGCATCATCATATAGAAGAAAATCTTTATGCAGGCGGTCGTAAATACAATGCACCTGGCAGGATACCATATTATCCTGCGGCAGATCCAGATAAAGCTGAAATTTCGGAATCTCCGGGCGGTAATCTTCCGGAACCAGTCCCTGATAACATACGGGAAGCTGTTTTTCCAGATCTGGAAGAACCTGGTTTATAATAGCCGGAACTTCAGTCTGGCGGATATACAGCTCTGAATTGTCCGAGAGCAGCTCAAGCAGTTGTGCAGTTGAGCCCTGATTGTCGGTATGGACTCTTCCAATCTGATCCTGATGAAGAAAATAGATCCAGTCTGTAGTGGAAATGATCAGCTGGCTTTTTGCACTTAGCATGGCACCAAATTCCTGCTTTTCCAGTGTGATGCCAAAATCATTCAGATCCGGGTTGAAGATCACGGACTTATCATTGTAATGGAACGATGTGCCGGACAAAAGCTCCAGAAAGGCATCCAGGTTTCGTCCGCTCAAGCAGAGATAGCGCTGATTGGAAGCATTGTTGCTGCTCAAAAACACATAGGAATAATAGGAATTGCGTTCTTCTTCAAGCAGGCCGATGAGGAATTTCATCATCCGGCGGGAGAATGCGTCGAGCATTTCCATTCCCGGCTTGATCGTATTTTGACCAAGGGAATAGGAACGGTGATGCTGCACGGCACGGATCAGTTCCGGGATATCTTTTACCACATATTTTCTCCTGTTTCCAAAGCGCAGTTCAAAGCACAGGCCGTTCTTGTCTGATTGTGCATAGCATTCGATCGTATAAGGTTCTGCAGTGGACGCGGCAGGAAGCAGAGTCTGTGTTTTTTTACAGTGGTTTAACAGATTTAGCAGTTTCGGATCGGTTGATCTGAGCCGTCCCGGCACAAATGGGTCAGAAATTCCGGTTCGTTCTTTTAGCTTGTCAGCCAACGGACTGTTGCGGAACACAGAAAGCCCACATTTGTCAATGAGATAATGAACCAAAAGTCCTGCAACATGTCTGCAGGCATATCTGGTTTTCTGGAAATCGGAACATTTGCAATATGTGCTAACCAGTTCTCCGTGAGATTCGTCCAAGAAAACCTGACAGCCGACCGGACTGATAGAAATCGATTCGTCAAGTGGAGTGCTCAAATATTGTATGCTGGTTTTTCTATGAAAGAGCATAGCATTCTGTCTTTGGTCATCTGCTGTGGCCTTAGTACAGCGCACATTCAAGGAACCGGATAATTCCAGTTCCAAACCATCAAGAATTTCATCTTCCTGAAAATCACGCAGCAGATGTTTGTATTGATAAGTGATTTTTGTCATTATTTCCTCCCGCAGCAAAGCTTATATTTTTTTCCGGAGCCGCAGGGACAGGGATCATTTGGATAAACGGTCTTTTTCTTGGCGGCAGGCCTGGAGCTTTTCATCTGTGCCTTCATCTCTGCTTGTGTGAAACCAGCCAGAGGAAGCTGTCTGAACTCATTTTCATGGGCTTTCAGAAAATTGGAGATGGATGTTAGCAGCGGGCTGTTGTCCAAAAGCCGCAGTGTACTGCGGCAGCGGGCAAGGATTTGTCCCTTTGTATACTGATAATAGGTCAGGGTCGCAAACTCGTCGACCGAGTAACGGATCTGGTAGGGAGTGTAGTGGTATTTCGTCAGGAGTGCGCGGTATGCTGTTTCCACAGGCTCATCCAGACGGTATCCGCGCACTGCAACGTATTCCAGCATGTCCTGATCCGGAACATAATGAAGGCGGTTTCGCATGATAAAATCAGAAAAGAGATACTCGACATCTTCAAGGCGAAATCTAGTTGAATCATAATAGGCGGTGGCGTTCAGCAGCCTGAAAGCAGGAATCAGTGCTACTGTTTCAGACACCCAGGCAGGAGCCAGATCCATGTTTTTACAGATATCAGGGTAACAATGCAGCATAAGTTCTTCTGCAAGCTTGCGGTCGACAAAACCATAGAGGCGGCTGGCAGCTTTTAAAACCGTGCGATAGCACAGTTTGAGAAGAAATTGCTGTTCGTTGTTATTTTCCATCCAGTGTTCATAAAAGTTCATAAACTCTTTGGCAATACGAACAACTCCGGAATTATCGCGGGCAACCAAACCGCGCGCGGTAAGTTCCGGACAAACATCCAAACAATTTTTGGAAGGATCCGGCAAATATCCGTTTATGCATAAGCTGCGCATAGCCTGATATTCGGAATGATCCAGGCAGGAAAGAACCTGCTTCCAGTAATCATCCGTATTCATTTCTTCACAGAGCGTATCAATGAGTACGGCTTTCCGCGTTCCATTGGCATAAAATAAATTGAACCGATCTGCCATCTCCTTGAGAGCAGAAACGGTATAAGCTTCTAAGATCTGATCCAGTGAAATGGCAATATCTTTGCAAAATTCCGGGATCAGGGCATCGGGGCAGAATAAACGCTTCAAATCCCGGTTCATGCGTGCCAGTCGTTCTTCATAGCGGTTTACAGCCTCTGATGGATAATAAGCAAGCG
Organism: Oscillospiraceae bacterium; assembly: GCA_963642615.1. Classification (GTDB taxonomy): domain Bacteria; phylum Bacillota; class Clostridia; order Lachnospirales; family Lachnospiraceae; genus Brotaphodocola. Next base: position 25,029 of record CAVIHW010000022.1, read on the forward strand.
CTGTGTTTACACAGTCCGGACGGAAGCGCGTAATACGGGGAGCAGAAAAATCTGCAGCCTCAGAAAGCTCCAGAACCTCAAGGTAGATCTGTTTCTTGGGCAGATTTTTCAGATTCAGTACGATCTGTGCAAAGGAGCCGGATTTCAGGATCTTAGATAATGTCAGTTTAGGAGACAAAGATTGATCATCCAGATAAAAAGCAGCGCTTGTGCAGGTTTTTGGATCATCCAGGAAAAACGTTTTTGCCATGTCCTGAAGTTCAAAAATTGTTCGAGAGTCCTCAATCTGCAGTTCCCGGATCACCTGCGGATTGGAACGGGCAAGGATCATTTTTATAGTGAAGATTTTCATAAAACTCCTTTTTTCCTGCCTTGGCAGGATGGGAAAATTCAAGGCCGGTCCGGCCAATATCCCTTGTATCATATCATTTTGGAGAACGACATACAAGAAATATCGCGTTACTGCATACGGGCAGGCGTTTTTGGACTCGAATGTGCCATACATTACGGCTAAGGTACATGGATGTTTGACCATACAGCTTTTTTGTCTTCTTAAAGTTGTATTCTATCTGCAAAGAGACTGTTAAAAAAACAACACTTAATTTAGCAAAAACATACAAAAACAAGCAATTTTATACAGGGAAAGTTGATGGAACCTGTACATTCGTGATAAAAAACATCGAAACATGCGACGGTTTTTATATCAAATTCCATAGTAAAAAATACAACTTCAAAGAAAAAATATCTTGTATTCTATTGCGCAAAATGTTGCTCAACCATATAATAAAGGCATGATAGTTGTTGAAAACAATCAAAACATGTTGGGAGGAATCAAAATGAAGAAAGTCTTCAAAAAAGCAACAGCAACAGTGACTGCAGCAGCAATGCTGGCAAGCCTGACTGCATGCGGCGGCGGTGCTGCATCCAGTTCTACCACGGCAGCTCCGGCAGCAGACACAAAAGCAGAGGGCGGTGCTGAGAGTACCGAGGCAGCAGCCTCCGCTATTGACAACAAGGACATCAAGATCGGTGTTTCCATCTGGTCTTCTACCGATGTTCTTGGTTCTCAGTGCAAACTGATCCTGGATGAGGCTGCAAAGGCTCTTGGGGTACAGGTTCAGTATGTTGACCAGGGACACGTATCTGAGAAGGTTACCGCTTCTGTTGAGCAGCTGGCAGCAGCAGGATGCCAGGGTATCATCATCTGCAATGCTTCCGATACCGAGATGACTTCTGCAATCAAGACTGCAAATGACAACAAAATCTATCTGGCACAGTTCTTCCGTGTGATCAGCAAGGAAAACAGCGCAGATATCTATGAGATGGCAACCCAGTCTCCGTACTACATCGGTGCTGTTCATGAGAACGAGCCGGAGAATGGTGAGAAACTGGTTCAGATCCTTTTAGACAAGGGTGACAGAAACATCGGTCTGATCGGCTGGGAGCAGGGTGATGCTACCTGGTTAGGCAGATGGGAAGGTTACAAGGCAGGCGTTGAGAACTGGAACAAAGAGCATCCGGATGATCAGGCTAAGCTTTCTGAGCCGCAGTACGCAGGTACCTCTTCCGAGGGTGGTTCCAAGGCAGCAGAGGCTCTGATGTCTGCAGATCCTACTCTTGATGCACTGATCCCGGCAGGCGGCGGCGGTGATCCGCTCCAGGGCGCAATCGCAGCAGTTGAGCGTGCTGGCAAAGTTCAGGATATCGACATTGTTTCTACCGACTTCCTTCCGGATCTTGGAGAGAGACTTGAGAATGGTTCCATGGCTGGTGAGTCCGGTGGACATTACTGTGATCCGCTTATCGCTTTCATGATGGTTTACAACGCAATCAAAGGCAACTACACCGGATTTGAAGGCAACTTTGAGGATGTTCCGTTCCCGTATCTGTATGTATCTTCCGCAGATGATTACAAGGATTACGAGAAGTACTTCGTAGATCAGCTTCCTTACACCGATGAGGAACTGGTTGAGATGTCTGAACTGGATCTTGCAGGCCTGAAAGAGGCAGCATCCAAGATCTCCATTGAGGATGCAGCAGCAAGAGCTGGCAAATAAATAAAATGAAATAGGCTGAGCAGCTTAAGGCGGCCGGTATCGCGCGGCGATGCCGGCCGCTATGTCTTAGTATGAAATGAGAACGAGGTAAAAAATATGGGTACTCCTGTTGTTGATACACCCGGAAAAAAGAAACTTTCGGGAACCGCGAAAGGTTATCTGATCCTGTTTGGACTGGTGGCACTTTCCTGGCTGATCTTTAAGATCCTCACACCTTCCAACTTTGGTTCACCGGCAAACATGCTGAGTTATTTCCAGGCCAGCCTGATCGCTACAGTTGGTGCAGTCGGCTTCTATTTCGTTATGGTAATGGGAATGTTCGACTTCTCCATCGGTGCAAACATCATGCTTTCTGCAATTGTAGGCTGCGTCTTTGCATCAAAATTCGGTCTTGGTTATGCAGGCCTCATTATCGGAAGCCTCGTGACAGGTTCCATCGTTGGACTCTTAAACGGCGTTTTTTATGTAAAGCTTCACATTCCGTCCATGATCGTAACCACGGGTCTTGCACTGATCTATGAGTCTGTTGCAAACTACATCGCAGGCGGTGTTGAGCAGACCCTGCCATCCAACCTGCGTGCGTTCGGCCAGATGCCGGGCAACATCATCCTGGCATTGTTAGCCTGTGTGGTTGCTTACATTTTCTTAAATTACACCAAGATCGGTACTTACACCTACGCGATCGGCAGCAATGAATTTGTAGCTAAGAACATGGGTATCAACGTTGACAAGTACAAGGTTCTGGCATTCATCTTAAGCGGTGCCTTCCTTGGTATCATGGCAGTCCTGACCATCAGCTATGGTTCTTCTATGGTAGCGGTAACCGGTATGGCATCTATGAGCCGTAACTTCGTTCCGACCATGGGCTGCTTCTTCGGACTGGCATTTAAGAAATACGGTATGCCGTTACAGGCTATCGTGATCGGTGAGTTTGTGATCAATATCATCTTCTTTGGTTTCATTGCCATGGGTGCTCCGACCGCGATCCAGGACGTTATCACAGGTCTTGCACTGCTGATCATCATCACGGTAACCACCAAAGTAACCAAAGGCGAGATCGTCAAGTAGATCATAGGGAGGAAATGCAATGAGCGAAGTAAGGTTAGAGGTAAAAAATCTTTGCAAGTCCTTCGGTATCACGAAGGCGGTTCAGAATGTTTCATTTAACGTAAATAAAGGTGAGGTACATGCGCTGATCGGTGAAAACGGTTCCGGTAAATCTACCCTGACCAACATGCTGACCGGTATCTACAGCATCGGAAGCGGTACCTTCATTCTGGATGGAAAAGAGATCCATCCGAAAAACCAGGTTGAGGCAAACAATGAAGGCGTTTCCATCATCGTGCAGGAGCTTGGTACTCTGTCCGGCTTGACTGTGGCAGAGAACATCTTCCTTGGCCACGAGGATCAGTTTGTACACATGGGAATCAAAAATACCAATGCCATGAATAAGATGGCAACGGATCTTTTGAAAAAATATGGTTTTGATCGCATCAAGGCAGCTGATATCATTGATGACTATAACTTCGAGGATCGTAAGCTGATCGAGATCGTAAAGGCAACCTATTTCGATCCGAAGATCGTGGTGATCGATGAGACGACCACCGCTCTTTCCCAGGAGGGGCGTGAAGAGCTGTACAAGCACATGAACCGGATCCGCGAAAGCGGCAACTCCATCATCTTCATCTCCCATGACCTTCCGGAGATCTTAGACAAGTCTGATACCATCACCATTATGCGTGACGGTGTTTATATCGATACCGTAAAGAGCAAGGATGTGACGGAAGATGATCTGAAACGTCTGATGGTTGGCCGTGAGGTAACCGGTGACTACTATCGTTCCGATTATGGCGAGAAGGTTTCCGGTGAAGTGGTTCTTTCTGTAAAGAACGTAACCGTTCCGGGTCTGATCCAGGATGTGAGTTTTGATCTTCACAAGGGCGAGATTCTTGGGTTTGGTGGCCTGTCTGAGTCAGGTATGCATGAGATCGGAAAAGCCATCTTCGGTGCTTCCTACGACCGCACCGGTACGGTACAGTTAGCAGACGGAACCCAGATCAACGATATCCCGACAGCCATCAAACACAGCATCGCTTACACATCCAAAGACCGTGACAATGAGTCGGTTGTATTAAACCAGAGTATCGGCGACAATATCTGTTTGCCGTCTTTGGACAGCCTGGCTGGCAAGTCCCATCTGTTGAGCGACAAAAAGCTAAAGGAATTTGCAAACAAGTTTGCAAAACAGATGTCTGTTAAGATGGTCAACGTAGATCAGTTTGTATCGGATCTTTCCGGTGGTAACAAGCAGAAGGTCGTTTTGGCAAGATGGATCGGAAAGGATTCCGATATCGTTGTCTTAGACAGCCCGACCCGAGGAATTGATATCAAGGTAAAACAGGATATCTACCAGTTGATGAACCAGATGAGAAAGAATGGAAAGTCCATCATCATGATCTCCGAGGAGCTGATGGAGCTCATTGGAATGTGCGACCGCATCATTATCATGAAGGATGGCAAGACCAGTGGAGAACTGGAGCGTAATGAGGCTCTCGATGAGAACAGCCTGATTACGATGATGGTATAAGGAGGCAGCAATGGAGAATCAAGTTAAGACAAACACAGACCAGAAAGAGCAGCAGCTCAAGAAATTATCAAAAATGTCGATGATCCGTTCCCTTCTTCCGATTGTGGGACTGGTTGTCATCTTCTTACTGTTTAACGCATTAACAAATTTCAGGATGATCGGAAACCTTCCGCTGGTTCTGTCACAGGTATATGTGACCATGATCGCGGCAACCGGTGTATTCTTCATCATGACTATGGGCGGTCTGGATTTCTCCCAGGGATCCATTCTGGGTATCGCATCCATCGTGGTATGTATGCTTTCCAAGACCAGCATTCCGCTTGCTATCGTGGGCGGCATTGCAGCAGGCGCAGCGATCGGAGCGATCAACGCATACTTTTATGTATATCGTAAGATCAAATCCTTTATCGTTACGATCTGTACCATGTTTTTGTTCCGTGGCTTTATCAAGTATCTGACCACCAATGCACCGGTAGCAGGCTCTGCAAAGCTGATCAATTTTGACAGCACGGAGTTAAAGGTTGCCTGCACGGCAGTGGTTCTGATCATTGGCTTTGTACTTTTCCGTTTTACCAAGTTTGGTACTTATTTAAAGGCGATCGGTGCAGGTGAGAAGGCAGCTATGTTCTCGGGTATCCGCACAGACCGAATGAAATTCTGGATCTACGTTTTAGCCGGAGCTATTACCGGATTTGCAGCGTTCATCAATGTTATCAAGGTTGGTTCCGTTACCTCTTCCGGTGGTAACCAGTTAGAGACCCAGATCCTGATCGCCCTGGTACTTGGCGGTATGCCGATCTCCGGTGGTGCTAAGGTACGTTTTGAGAACATCATCGTAGGTTCCCTGCTTTATATCGTATTAAACAGCGGACTTACCATGATGGGATTTTCTACACAGCTCATGCAGCTGATTCAGGGTGTTGTATTCCTGGTATTCGTGGCAGTATTCGCAGACAGACAGTCCTTACAGGTTATCAAATAACAGGATAAAACACGGGCAGTTAAGATTTGTTTGCTGAAGGTTTACAGTGTAAAGGCCGCAGCAAAGTGACAGCGGAGGTTGAGCAATATGCCCAGATCAGAGAAAAGTCAGAATCAGGAGAACCTGAAATACCAGAAGCTTTATAACTGGGGGCGCACGGTGATCACTAGCGGGGTGATCAAGAACCGGGAAAAATTTCCTTCCGAGAATATCTTGCAGAAAAAGTTCGGCTATTCCAGGCAAACGGTGCGAAATGCACTGGATCGCCTGGAAAAGGACGGACTGATCGTCCGGGTAAAGGGAAGCGGTACCTATGTATCCTATGAGAGCAGTGATGCGACGGGAGAACGCCCTCATGTGGGGCTGATCTTAAGTTATTTTTCTGATTACCTGTTTCCGCAGGTCTATGCAGGGATTGAATCCGTGCTTCGGGAGAAAGGCTATGAGATCGATGTGGCCGTGACCCGAAACCGACTGAATGATGAGGAAATGTACTTAAAAGGATTTTTAAGCCGGAATGTGGCCGGCCTCATTATCGAAGGAACCAGGTCTACCTTACCAAATCCAAATATCCGGCTGTATAAGGAAGTACGCAAGCAAAACATCCCGACCCTGTTCATCCACAACCATTACCCGAATGAACGATTCGACAGTGTGGAGATGTCGGATGCACGGGCGGGATATGAACTGACCCGGATCCTGATCCAGAATGGTCATCGCCGGATCGGCGGGATCTTCAAGTATGACGACTGGCAGGGCATGGAGCGGTACAGGGGATTTATCGAATGTCTGTCGGATTACGGAGTCAAATTTGACGATGACTGTATCCGGTGGTATTCGACCAAAGATATGGAGGAAAAACTCAGCAGAAAGGGTCTCCAGAGAATGTACCGCAGAACCAAAGACTGCACGGCCATGATCCTTTATAATGATGAAGTGGCCGGATTTTATATGGAATTTTTGAAAGAGCGCGGACTGCGGGTTCCGGATGACATCTCGCTGGTGTCCTTTGACGATGCGGGACCGGAACAGAACGCAGAGCTTAAGATCTTATCCGCGATCCATCCCAAATATAACCTGGGAAGGATCACAGCCAGAAACCTGCTTCGCATGATGGAAGATCCGGACTGGCAGAAAAAAAACTATGCACACCGGTTTCCGGTGACACTCAACAATGGTAATTCAGTTCGTGATATACGATGAACATTCACATTTCTTAAGGAGGTAGAGTGACATGAAAAAATTATACTTTGCGGTAGGCTCCCAGGATCTTTACGGAGATGAGTGCTTAAGACAGGTGGCAGAAGACAGCCGCCAGATGGCAGAATTTTTGAATGAGAAATTAAAAGATGTGGCAGAGGTTGAGCTGGTTCCGACCATTATCAATTCGGAAAGCTGTATCAAGACCATGCGTCAGGCATCCTGCGACGATGATTGTATTGGTGTGATCACCTGGATGCATACCTTCTCCCCGGCTAAGATGTGGATCAAGGGACTCCAGGAGCTGAGAAAACCGCTTCTGCATCTGCACACCCAGGCCAATGAAAAACTTCCGTATGACAGCATTGATATGGATTTCATGAACTTAAACCAGTCTGCTCATGGCGATCGTGAGTACGGCTTCATCGTAGCAAGACTTGGTATCCCGCACGAGGTTGTGGCAGGTTATTACAAGCATGATGATGTAGTTGCAAAGATCCGCCAGTTTGCAGAGGTTGCAAAGGCGATTTCCTACTCCAAGTCCTTAAAGGTTGCATCCTTCGGAAACAACATGCGTGAAGTAGCTGTAACCGACGGTGACCGTGTAGAGAGCCAGATCAAATACGGCTGGGAGTGCAACTACTTTGCACTGGGCGATGTTGTTGCAGAGATCAATGCAGTGACCGAGGAAGAAGTTGATGCAAAGATGAAAGAGTACACCGACAAGTACACCATGAAGACCGACCGTATCGATTCTGTTCGGGAGCAGGCCAAATACGAGGTTGGCCTGGAGAAATTCATGGCAGCCAATGAGATTGGTGCATTTGCAGACACCTTCCAGGATCTGCACGGCTTAAAGCAGCTTCCGGGTATCGCAGCCCAGAACCTGATGGCAAAGGGAATCGGTTTTGGACCGGAGGGTGATTACAAGATCTCTGCTTTATCCGCAGTACTCATGAAGATGTCTGAGGGCAGAGATGGTGCTACCGGCTTTATCGAGGATTATACCTATGATTTAACCCCGGGTCAGGAGCTGGAGTTGGCTTCCCATATGCTGGAGGTTCCGCCGGCATTTGCAGCAACCAAACCGGAGATCGATGTACTGCCGCTTGGCATTGGCGGTAAGGAAGATCCGGCAAGACTGATCTTTGATGGTGTGACCGGTGACGGTATTCAGGTAACCATGGTAGACATGGGCGATCATTTCCGCCTGATCTGCGCAGATATCGAGCTTGTAAAGCAGCCGAAACCGATGCCGAACCTTCCGGTAGCAAGAATCATGTATCGCCATAAACCGAACTTCCAGATCGGTACGGCTGCATGGTGCTATGCAGGTGGTGCTCATCACTCTGTTGTATCCACCGCACTGACCAGAGCTGATATTGCAATGTTTGCACGTCTGACCGGAACCGAGCTGATCACCATCGGTGAGGACACGACCGAGGCAGATTTACAGAAATTCTTTATGAAATAGAAATAAATAAAAGGCAGCTGCCTGGCGAATCGGTCTCGTCAGGCAGCTGCCTTTTTCATGCAACAGGAAACTTCTATGGAAGCGGCAGCTGCAATCTTACTTTTCCATCTTCTGATCCATCAGCCAGCTTGTGAAGTAAGACTGGATGACATCAAAGGGAGCATTTCCCATATCCAGAAGAAAGGTATGAAACTTTATGGCATCGAATGTGTTTCCAAGCTCTGCTTCGGCGGTTTTTCTCATGCTGCGGATCTCCAGGGAGCCGACATAGTAGGAAAGGTAATAGCCGGGATTATCAATGATGGTTTCAAACATAGAATCCGCAGCGGAAGCCGGATCACTGAAGTAGGAAGAGAGATATTTTCTTACATCTTCCCGTTCCCAGCCAAGATAATGGATGGCCATGTCCAGGTAGGCATGGATGCCAAGGGTGGCTTTAAAGTTGGCCTCGAGAAGTTCTCCAAGAAGCGGATCCAGACCGTTGTCCAGACGGTAGGAGAGTGCTTCCACATACGCTGCCCAGCCCTCTGTGAAGCCCGGAAAACTTAAGACTTTTCGCAGATTGGAGTCACAGTGAGTGTGAAACCATATTGTCTGGTACAGATGCCCGGGATAGCCTTCATGGGCAAGGGTGTTGTACAGGGACTGGCTGGAATAACGTTCATTTTTATTGATGTAGATGATGTTCGTGGAACTGTCGTCGATCGGTGAGGTAAAATAAAAGGCAGGACTTAAGGAAAGTTCCAGTGCTTTTGGAACCTCCTTTAGGGTGTAGTCACAGTCGGCAGTCTGCGGAAAATCATCTGTAGTTTTCTCTTTTAGTTCCTCCATGATGGCAGAGGGATCTGCCTGTCGGTATTGATAGTCCGTAAGCATGGACTCCAGCTCTGGGCGTTCGGACAGGAGCTTGGATGTAATCTGCAGATTTTCAGAAATCTCCTGTTCGGTGGCGGTCATCAGCTCATCAATGGAGTGGTAGGATGTTCCGGTTTTATTGTATACAAGATACTTATAGTAGGCTTTTCCGTCCGGATATCCGCACAGCCCTTTTTCGTTGGTGCCGGTTCCCTTTAACTTTTCCAGTCCATCGATCAGGAGTTTATAGGCCGGGTTAAAATGTTCCTCGAGGGCAGCCTCATTGCGTGCGCAAAAATCCGTTCGCTCCTCGTCGGTCAGATCCGGGAGTGTGCTTAAATGTTCTTTGAAGGAATCGATCAGAAAATTATCGTCCGGGACAAGCAGGCAGTTTTTGCAGGAATCGATCACATGATCCAGGGAAGTATCGCTCATCATCAGCCCGGCATCTGCCTTTTGCTGTTCAAAGGAAAGAATCTGGCCAAAGAAGGAATCGAGGGATTCTAGGATACTTAGGTAATCCTCCACATCCTGGCGCGAAGAAAACGTATACTCATACAGCAGCATGGGAAGCTGTGCCTGAATGCCGACGCTGGGAGATAAGGGCTGATTGTAGAGCTCCAGGCCGTCTCCTCGTTTTTCTGTTTTGTTCAGGCTTTCCAGAATGCGAAAGCTCAGTTTCTGATCCTCGCTGAGCAGGGCAGTGTGGAAGGTAGAAAGCTCTTGCTGCAGTTCTCCCCGGTCTTTTTGTGCCTTTTGAAAGGCTTCCAGGGAGACGGGGGCGATCAGGACATCGGCTTTTGTGATGCCGTGGCTTTCCGGATCTTTCAAAAGAAAATGCAGTTCTAACTGAGAGGCGGACATTTTTTTGAAAAACAGGCTGTCTTCCAGCTGCGCAAAGCGCTGCTGCTCGCGAATTTGATCCGAGCCAGATGGTTCTTGCGCATGGGCTGTTTCTTCCTCATAGGGGGCAGCGGTTGTAGGCTGCACCGAATGGGAAGCAGGAGCACAGGATGTGAGAAAAACGGCACCCAGAGCAGCAGCCAGGATACCTATCTTTTTACGCATGGAATATTCCTCCAAATGATCTTTGATAAGTGACATTATATGCTATAAGCAACAAAACTTCAATCTTCGTGTTGGCTTGCGTTATGGAAGAAAAGTTGTTACTATGTTACTGTTACAGTTGATAGAATTCAGAAGAGGAGCATTGACACGGTCTTTGCAGTGCAAAAACCGGAATGGAAAAAATGAAATGGAAATCAGAAAAATAGTGACGGGAGAAAAAAACGGTGACCGCTTTACGCGGCGGATGTTCACCCAGCTGTGGATCCCTGCCATGTTCTCGTCTTTTGGCTGGGCATTTAGTGACATGGCAGATGCGGTCGTGGTCGGGCAGCGGCTCGGCACGGTAGGACTTGCTGCCATCAGCCTGATCCTGCCGGTCTATATGATCAACTGCATGGTGGCGCATGGCCTGGGTCTTGGAGGATCGGTGCGTTATTCCCGTCTGCTGGGTCAGGGAAGTATCAAAGAGGCCAAGGGCAGCTTTAACGGAGTGATCGCGCTGGCACTGATCTTGAGTGCTGCCACTGCGGTACTTGGCAGCATTTTTATGCAGCCGCTTTTGGCACTGCTTGGAACAAGACCGACAGACGGAGCACTGTATACGGCTACAAAAGCCTATCTGCAGATCCTCGTTGCGGCTACGCCGCTTTTTTATTTGTCGAACATTTTTAACTATTACCTGCGCAATGACGGAAGCCAGAAACTTGCCGGCATTGGATCGGTGGTGGGAAATATCAGCGATATCGCACTAAATGCCCTGCTGGTTCTTGGGATTGGACTGGGGACGAAAGGAGCAGCCCTTTCCACCGCCCTGGGGCAGATCATCACCATCTGCATTTACCTGCCCGGATTTTTTGGCAGACAGCATACCCTGCATTTTGCCATGCCTCAGTGGGAGGAACTGAAAAAAGCAGCAGATGCACTGCGTTCAGGCCTTGCGACCTCGGTGCAGTACCTCTACCAGATGATCTTCTTTCTTATCTGCAACAACCTGCTTTTGCGTCTGGGAGGTGAGACGGCGGTGGCTGTGTTTGACGTGATCCAGAATACGTCCTATCTGCTGCTTTATCTGTTTGAGGGGACCGGACGTGCCATGCAGCCGGTTTTGTCTACCTATCAGGGAGAACACAACGAACAGGGGAAAAACAATGTCGTGCAGCTGGGATTTTTTAGCGGTCTCTGCGCCGGAGGTGCATTGATCCTCTTTGTGGAGCTGTGGCCGAGAGGACTCTGCCTGCTCTTTGGTACGGCCGGATCCTCAACGGAGGCTTTGACTATGCTTGCTCTGAGGTTTTACGGAGTGGCAGCATTGTTTGCCGGGATCAATATCTTGCTGTGCAGTTATTATCAGGCCTGTGAAAATGAAAAGCCCTCCTTTTTGCTGGAGACATTGCGTGGAGCGGTGCTTTTGATCCCGCTGACCTTTTTATGTTACCACTTTGGACTGACGTATTTCTGGCTGCTGTTTCCTATGACGGAGGCCGGGGCATTGGCGGTATTTTTGCTTGCCGGATGTGGCGGCCGTTATAAAAAAGAGGAAATCCCAGGGGAAAGGATTTTTCAGCGCATGATCTTAAGCAATGCAAAGGATGTGGTTGGCGTGAGCCGTGAACTGGAAGCCTTTTGTGAACACTGGGGAGCCGATGAAAAGCAGCAGATGTTTGCAACCATGACAGTGGAGGAGATCGGCATGGCTGTTTTGCAGCACGGCTTTCATGGCCGGACAGACGGTTATATCCAGATCACCGCTATCATGGATGAAAGCGGAATCCTGGAACTTCACCTGCGGGATGATGCCACGGAGTTTGACCCGTTTGCCATGAATATGGGAGCGGCCAGTGAAGAGGGAGATTTTGATATGGACAGCATGGGGGTTTGGGTGATAAAAAAGAGTGCAAAGGAGTTCTCATATCGGCGATATCAGGGTTTTAATACACTCATTATCAGGATATAATTAGGTAGGAATGATCATAAATCGGACAGGCTGGTGAATACATGAAGATCGTTTATTTCGGGAGTGACGTTTTTTACTCCTGTTTCGAGTATTTTCTGCGTGAGCATGAGATTCTGGCACTCTATACGTACCACAATGATGAGGATTATTTTACGGAATATTCCATTGTGAAAAAAGCGAAGGAGCTGGGCATACCGGTTCATTATGAGGCAATTACCCCAAAAGAGATCCTGCATCTTTTTACGGAGGACGGCTGTGGCCTTTTGTTTTCCGCAGAATATGACCGGAAAATACCGGTGCCGGAGGATCTGCCCTGCTTTCGCGGTATCAATGTCCACAGTTCCCTGCTGCCCCGGGGACGAAGCTATTATCCCATTGAGGCAGCAATGGCACAGGATCTTGCGCGTTCTGGCGTGACGATTCATAAGCTGGCGCCGCGGCTTGATCAGGGAGATATCCTGGATCAGAGAATCGTGGAAATCCTGCCGGAAAAGGACAGTGTTGATGTATATCTTTCCTGCGCAGCTCATGCAAGAGCGATGACCGAAGAGATCATGAAAGATCTGGAAGGCTATTGGCGTCGCGCCATCCCGCAGAGGGAAAAGCTTCCCTATTGGAAACGTCCGGATGAAGCACTTTTGACGATTTCTCATAGTATGACCTGTGCACAGGCGAGGACGGTTTTCCGAAAATATAACAACATGACACAGGTACAGCTGAAAGACAGATGGTATTATGTGACAGGAGTGGATACCGGTACGGTGATACCGGATGAGGCCGAACGATGGATTTCCAAAGAGCGGCTGCTTTACCGTGTACCGGATGGACATTTGAGGCTGGATCTTAGGATAAAGGAGGAAAACGAAGGATGAAAACAAAAATAAAACGACATTTGCAGGCCAGACTGATCCTGGGACTTGTTGTGATGGCAGCGGTGCTTCTGGCTGTGCTAACGCCTGCGATTGGCCAGCTGTACCGTGTGTGGATGGAAGAATACTATTCCAGATTTGCTTTTTCGCAGGCTTCCATTGCGGCAGAATACATTGACGGTGACCGTGTGCGGCAATATTATCTTACGGGGCAAGAGGATGACTACTATGATGCGATCCATAAATACCTGAGCACCGTAAGGGAAAAAGCAGAGCTGAAATATTTCTATGTTGTAGTCCCTGAGGAAGATCAGATGGTCTATATCTGGGATGTCGGAGCGGAGGGGGACACAGGAGTATGTGAACTGGGAGACAGTGACAGCTACTACGGCGGAGGCAAGGAGCTGATGCATGAAGCCTTCGCGGTCAACGCAAAGCAGACGACTCTGGTCACGAACAATGAGGAATATGGGTACCTGACTTCGGCCTACGTTGCCATTTTAGACGGCAGCGGCCAGCCAGTGGCGCTGGCCAGTGTGGATATTTCCATGGATATGATCGACGAACAGATCAACCTCTTCCAGAGAACCACGCTGATCATCACGCTGCTGGTGCTTGCAGTCTCCATTTTTGCTTTTTACTTTTATGTGCGAAGGATCCTCATCCGTCCGCTCGAAAAGCTGCATCATGCAGCGAACGGACTTGTTAAGAATAACATGGAGGGAATGGAAGATTTTCAGATTGATGTCCATACCGGAGACGAGCTGCAGGGGCTGGCGGAAAGCTTTGAATATATGGTTGCTGAATTAAACGAGTACATCCATAACCTGAGCCGCATCACGGCAGAAAAGGAACGCATCGGAACTGAGCTAGACGTGGCAAGACATATCCAGGCCTCTATGCTGCCCTGTGTTTTCCCTGCCTTTCCAGAGCGGCATGAGTTTGATATCTATGCTTCCATGACTCCGGCCAAGGAAGTGGGCGGTGATTTCTATGATTTCTTTTTAGTAGATGATGATCACCTAGCATTGGTGATGGCAGATGTATCCGGTAAGGGCGTTCCGGCAGCGCTGTTTATGATGATCTCCAAGACCCTCATCAAGTCGGCGGCGCAGAGCGGGCTTTCTCCGAAGGCTGTGCTTGAAAAGGTGAATAACCAGTTGTGTGAGAATAACGATGCGGAGATGTTTGTCACGGTATGGCTTGGTGTCCTGGAAATGTCTACAGGCAAAATGAAATGTGCAAATGCAGGTCATGAGTATCCGGCGATCATGCGTAAGGGCGAAAAATTCGAACTGCTCAAAGACCGCCATGGCTTTGTCCTTGCCGGAATGGAAAACTCTCGTTACAGCGAATATGAGATAGAAGTGCAGGTGGGAGACCGGATCTTTGTTTACACGGATGGCGTTCCGGAAGCTACGGATGTACACCAGAATCTTTATGGTACAGACCGGATGCTTGAGGCGCTCAATGAAGCGAGGGATCTTCCGTGCGAGAAACTGCTGGATGTGGTGCATGAGAGCGTCAACAAATTCGTGGGCGAAGCAGCCCAGTTTGATGACATTACCATGCTGTGCATTGAGATCAAGGAAAAAATGCTGGAAATGAAAAAGATGAGCCTGTCGCCATTTTTGGGATCCCTGCCCATGGCCATGGACTTTTTCCGGGAACAGATGGGAGAGTCCAATGTCTCTGCGAAGCTTCGCTCTCAGGTAAACGTGGCAGTCGATGAGGTATTTTCCAATATCGCAAGGTACAGTGGTGCAACGGTGGTGACTCTGGGATGCAGGGTCACGGAAGAAGAGATCGAACTGCGTTTTTCCGACAATGGACGTCCGTACGATCCAACCGAAACACCGGATCCGGACATGAGTCTTCCGGCAGAAGACCGCAAGATCGGCGGCCTTGGCATCTATATGGTGAAAAAGACCATGGATGAGCTGCATTACGAATATACGGACGGATTGAACATCCTGACCCTGATCAAGAAAAGGTAGTGTTTTTTTGTACTTTATGTTATAGTTGGTTTAATGGGCGCAGAGAGAGCTGTGCTGTTGATACGCCGGTTTTGCCAAGACAAAACGTCACATTTGACGGGCAGATCCGGAAGTGAAAGTTTAGGAGGAATTTGGCTCATGTGTCAGAATGAAAATTGTAATTGTAAGAAACCATATTATATTACCACCGCGATCGCCTATACATCCGGCAAGCCGCATATCGGCAATACCTATGAGATCGTGCTGGCAGACAGCATCGCGCGTTTTAAGAGAGAACAGGGCTATGATGTCCGCTTCCAGACCGGTACGGATGAGCACGGCCAGAAGATCGAGTTAAAGGCAGAGGCAGCAGGCATCACACCAAAGCAGTTTGTGGATGACGTGGCAGGTCAGATCAAGACTATCTGGGATCTGATGAATACCTCCTATGACAAATTTATCCGCACCACCGATGCCGATCATGAGGCTCAGGTTCAGAAGATCTTTAAGAAACTCTATGACCAGGGTGATATTTACAAAGGCTACTATGAGGGCCTTTACTGCACACCGTGTGAGTCCTTCTTCACCGAATCCCAGTTAGTGGACGGCAAGTGCCCGGACTGCGGACGTGAGGTACAGCCGGCAAAGGAAGAGGCATACTTCTTCAAGATGAGCAAGTATGCAGACCGCCTGATCGCATACATCAATGAGCATCCGGAATTCATCCAGCCGGTATCCAGAAAAAATGAGATGATGAACAATTTCCTGCTTCCGGGTCTGCAGGATCTGTGCGTGTCCAGAACCTCCTTTACCTGGGGTATTCCGGTCTCCTTTGATCCGAAGCACGTGACCTATGTATGGCTGGATGCACTGACCAACTACATCACCGGACTTGGCTATGACTGCGATGGCAATCATGGAGAGCTGTTTGAGAAATACTGGCCGGCAGATCTGCATCTGATCGGTAAGGATATTATCCGCTTCCATACCATTTACTGGCCAATCTTTCTGATGGCTCTGGATCTTCCGCTTCCGAAACAGGTATTTGGCCATCCGTGGCTTTTACAGGGTGACGGCAAGATGAGTAAATCCAAAGGGAATGTACTCTATGCAGATACTCTGGTAGATTTCTTCGGTGTGGATGCGGTCCGCTACTTTGTCCTGCACGAGATGCCGTTTGAAAATGACGGTGTGATCTCCTGGGAGCTGATGGTGGAGCGCATGAACTCGGATCTGGCAAACATCCTTGGAAACCTGGTAAACCGTACCATCTCCATGTCCAACAAATACTTTGGCGGCGAAGTGAGAAACTGCGGCGTTTCCGATGCAGTAGATGAGGACTTAAAGAGTGTGGTTCTGGCGGCCGTAAAGAAGGCAGAGGGCAAGATGAACGAGCTTCGCGTGGCAGACGCCATCACTGAGATCTTCAACATCTTCCGCCGCTGCAACAAATATATCGACGAGACCATGCCGTGGGCACTGGCAAAGGATGAGGCTAAAAAAGACCGTCTGGCAACGGTTCTCTACAACCTGGTGGAGGCGATCACCATCGGCGCATCCCTTTTAGAATCCTTCATGCCAGATACTTCTAAGAAGATCCTCACACAGCTCCATGCACAGAAACGTGCGCTGTCTGATATGGATCAGTTTGGTCTGTATCCGTCCGGTGAGCATGTGACCGATGCACCGGAGATCCTGTTTGCAAGAATGGATCTGAAGGAAGTCCTGGAAAAAGCTGAGGCTCTGCGTGCAGCCCAGAAGGCAGAAGAACCGGCTGCTGAGGAAGCAAAGGAAGAAGAGCCGGTTATCGATATAGAACCAAAGGCAGAGATCGAGTATGATGATTTTGCAAAGCTTCAGTTTCAGGTTGGCGAGATCATTGCCTGCGAGGCAGTAAAGAAGTCCAAAAAGCTTCTCTGCTCCCAGGTTAAGATCGGAAGCCAGGTAAAGCAGATCGTCAGCGGTATCAAGGCACACTATTCACCGGAAGAGATGGTAGGCAAGAAGGTGATGGTTGTTGTGAACTTAAAGCCTGCAAAGCTGGCCGGTGTGCTGTCAGAGGGTATGCTTCTCTGTGCGGAAGATGCAGACGGAAACCTCTCTTTGATGGTTCCGGAAAAGAAAATGCCGGCCGGTGCGGAGATCTGCTAGTGTATCGTTTCATAAATAACTGGCCGAATCACGCAGGATGCAGATTCGAGTGTGCAGTTCAAAAAACGTAGGCGTAGCGGGCTACGCTGAGGCTTTTTGGACTGTGCAATCGGATTTGCAGGCAAGCGAGTAGGCTAGTTATTTTGTAAACGATGCACTAGTTCAATACCAGAATGATATAGAGGCAGTTCGGTACTGCGCTTGATGAGGAATAAA
>CAVIHW010000023.1:0-41995 GCA_963642615.1 Oscillospiraceae bacterium
TGATAACCGCGATTGTAAAACGGATGAAATTCAATATGTGGTTTTGAGGGTACATAGATGAGAGACTGGAAGAGATTCCGGTCTCTTTTTGCGTTATACGATAAATAAAATTTGAGTTGATACTGTGCGTTCCCTGCGCATAGTTCAATATTTGAAGTTTCATTGACTTCCGGATAAAATGTTCCTAAAATACTTAGGAACCGAAATAATTAGAAAGGAGTTCAAAAGAAACAATGGAAACAGGAAAGATCATCAACTGTATTTCCAACCGTCTGCGGAACCGTTCGCAGGCAGTACATATAGAGCTGGGCATTGGAAGCGCGCAGGGAAAGCTGTTAAATTATATTCTGGTGGAATCCGCCATTCATCCCGTGTATCAGAAAGATTTGGAGCGGGAATTTGGGTTGAGGCCATCCACAATCACAGAGATGTTAAATGCCCTGGAACAGAAGGAACTGATCATGCGTGTGCCGGACGAGTGGGACGGCCGCTATAAGAAGATCATGTTTACAGAAAAAGCACTGGCGGTAAAGGACAGAATTCAGGAAGAAGTGGAGGAGACGGAGCATTGTCTTCTTCAGGGAATCAGCCTGGAAGAACAGAAAGAATTTATGCGAATTGCCGGGAAAATGCTTCGAAATCTGGAAGCAGATCCGGAAAAAGAGGAATGCAGAAAAGACGGAGGTAAGGCAGGGAAAAATAAAGAAGAAAATAAACAGGAAAGGAATCAAAAAGCATGAATACAAAAGATCACGAGCTGATGGCCAGCATGAAGATTTCCAGGGCCGTTGCAACCATGGCGATCCCAAGTGTGATCAGCAGTCTGGTTACGGTTGTCTACAATATGGCAGACACCTTTTTTGTAGGACAGACAGGAGATTCCCTGCAGGTGGCAGCGGTAAGTCTGACGAACCCGATCTTTATTTTATTTATGGCGGTTGCGAATATGTTCGGAATGGGTGGCAGTGCAGTTGCATCCATTGCCCTTGGAGAACAAAATAAGAAACGCATGCAGCAGGTTTCGGCATTCATCACCTATGCATCTTTGGTGGTTGGCATTGCGTTTGCGGCGATTCTGCTTCTGTTTATGCAGCCGATCCTGGAGATTTTTGGAGCGAATGAGGAAACATATTTACTGGCGAAGGGCTATGTCCTCCACATTTCTTATGGCGCACCATTTATCATCTGGTCAGCAGCTGCAAGCTTTGTAGTCCGGGCAGAAGGCGCCAGCAAGGAAGCCATGATCGGAAGCATGGTAGGAACGGTTGCTAATATTGTTCTTGATCCGGTGCTGATCAGTGGATTTCATATGGGAGCTGCGGGTGCAGCCATTGCGACGACACTGGGCAATGTCCTGGCAAGTATGTATTATCTCTGGTATTTTATAAAAAAGAGCAGCAATTTTTCGATCCGTCCACGTCATTTTACCTGCAAAAACGGAATCTTCAGTGGAATTTGTTCTTGCGGCCTGCCAACGGCCATTTTTTCCACCCTGATGAGTGTTTCAACCATTGTGCTCAACCAGCTTCTGGTGGCTTATGGAAATGCACCGGTAGCAGCAATCGGGATCGTATTTAAGGCCAACATGTTCATTACCTTTTTGCAGATGGGTCTTGCAAATGGTGTGCAGCCGCTTCTGGGTTACAATTTCGGTTCGGGAGATCGGGAGCGTTTCCTGGGGATCGAGGCTTATACCAAAAAATGCTGCGTTGTAATAGGAGTTCTGGCGACCATCCTGTTCTTTGTACTGCGCAGACAGATCATAGGGCTGTTTATCCAGGATGAGGAAGTGATCGGATATGGCGTAAAGATGCTGATCGCTTATATGCTGTCCGGTCCGGTGATCGGTATCCTTTTCATGAATATGAACTGTATGCAGTCGGTGGGCAAAGCATTCTGGGCGACCATCTTATCCGTGCTGCGCCAGGGTCTGCTTTTGATTCCGCTGCTGTTTATTCTCAAGGCAGCCTGGGGTTTAAATGGCGTGATATGCGGACAGTCCCTGACGGATTACATTGCAGTTTTCTTATCCATTGTTTTGTGGCATAAATGTAAAACATGCGATTCTGCAAGGAAATCTTAAATTAATGTAAGGGAAATCCTACTTGCACCAAAATAAATCCGTGTTATGATAGGAGAGTGCATACTGGGATTTTTGTTTGAGCAACTGCAGACAGAAATCAGACAGGAACATTACAGACAGAGACTGGAGGCAGAAAAGCGTGAAAAAAATATGGAAATATTGTATTTCATTATGCTGCATGGCGGCCGTGTTTGCCGGTGCAGGCAGTGTAACATCTATGGCGGCGGTGGCTGCAGAAGGGAGTGCGGCAGGTCAGATCACACCTACGGAATTTGCCCACATCACAAGCTGCGAAGTAACCGGCGGCAATCAGGTAAGTATCAAAGGCCAGATGGAGGGCAGCTTCTCAGATCCGGCTCATTATGATAATTATCTGTATTTATTTGAGATGCAGCCTTATCAGCGAGATCTGAAGGGACGGACGGATTATGCAGCGAAGATTGCAAAGGGAGAGGAATTATCTTTCCAGCTCCCGCTCAATCATGGCACACAGGATGATAAGCTGTATTCCAGCTTTGTGGTGGCTGTATACAATGGCAGTGAATATACGATCGTCAGCAATGAGGCTTATGTGACAAATCCAGAGAGTGTTGCAAAATATACAGATGCCTACAAAACGGCTCAGACAAAGAAAGGACTGCTCATCCAGACAACGCCGGCCATGCTGTCCGATGCATTTTCTCTGGGTGTGAACCATGTGATCGTCAATATCCCGTTTAACCATATCCTTGGAAGCGGCATTGACTATGAATATGATGGAAAAACCTATCATTTCAGTAAAGATGTCCTGGCTGTATATGATGATACGATCCGCCGGATGTCGGAAAAGGATATGACGGTGACAGCCGTGATCTTGAATGGTTGGAACGACAGCACACCACAGCTGTACTATCCGGGTGTGACAAAACAGCCGGCGACTGTGGCCAATTATTATGGATTCCATGTCGCCACAGAGGAAGGGTATGAATCCCTTCGTGCAATTGCAGCATTTCTGGCAGAACGTTACGGCAGCAAGTCCTCTCCTTACGGAAGAGTTTCCAACTGGGTCATCGGAAATGAGATCAATAATCAGCTGTGGAATTACATGGGACCGATGAGCCTGGAGGATTATATCAATGAATACCAGCGCGCATTTCGTGTGTTCTATACAGCAATCCGCAGCACCAGCCAGAGCAGCCGTGTATTTTTCTCAACCGACTACAACTGGAATTATGAGGCAGACGGCAAGTTAAAATACAATGCAAAGGATCTTTTGGATGCATTTAACAATAAGATGATACCGGGCGGATCTATGGATTGGGGGCTGGCATATCATCCATATTCCATTCCGTTAACGGAGCCGGAATTCTGGAACGACAGGGAAACCGGGCTGATCAAGGATGATGCATCATCTCCGGTTGTCAATATGCTGAATTTAAATGTTTTGACTGATTATCTGCAGCAGAGTCAGTTCCGTACCCGTTCCGGAGAGGTGCGCCATGTGATCCTTTCCGAGCAGGGATTTACATCCACCAGTGCAAGCCGCGGCAGCACGGAGGATCTGCAGGCAGCGGCGATTGCCTATGCTTATTATATTGCAGACAGCAATCCATATATTGATGCCTTTATTATGAGCCGTCAGGTAGATGCCCCGTCGGAGCTGGCAGCATCAGAAGCCTTCGGTCTGTGGCACTGTGACAGCAGCAAGCCGGATGATATTGTGGCAACGATGCAGAAACCGTCATGGCTTGTATACAAAAACATTGATAACAAAGCGTCCACGTTGTCTACAACAGAGAAGTACAAAGCGCTGATCGGTATCAGTAAATGGAGTGATGTGGTACCGAACTTCCGCTGGAAGAGCATTGAAAAATAGGAATCACAGGAAGGGGTCAAACGACAGTTTGTCCCCTTCCTTATATATAGCTACCATGATTTTAACGTGTAAAAAAATACGGAAAAGTTTTTTTGAAAAATGCTTGACAAAAAGGAACCTCTATCATATAATATCCTCGTTGCCTGTCAACGAGCGAAGTATTCCTCGATAGCTCAGTCGGTAGAGCACGCGGCTGTTAACCGCGCTGTCGTAGGTTCAAGTCCTACTCGGGGAGCTCACATATCTCATATGTGAAAAACAAATTCATAAAGGGCCCCATGGTCAAGCGGTTAAGACATCGCCCTTTCACGGCGGTAACACGAGTTCGAATCTCGTTGGGGTCATTTATCAGAGCCATCTGGTAGACAATTTGATATGGCGACATAGCCAAGTGGTAAGGCGTGGGTCTGCAACACCCTGATCACCAGTTCAAATCTGGTTGTCGCCTCTAAGGAATCATCGAAAGATGGTTCCTTTTTTTTGCATCAAGTCGCGTTTTTTGCCGAATTATGTAGTATAATGGTTCGTGCAGCACATGAACCGTAATGGATGATGGCTGTGCAGCAGGAAAGAAACGCATTTGGAGAGATACTATTATGAAAAAATTAAATATCTGGCTGTTTAGTGTTTTATCAGCAGTAACGTTGTGTGTGAGTGCATGTGGTCAGGATATCCAAAAGGAAGCTGCAGCGGTTGTGTCGACGGAGCAGCATAAGGCGGTTACGGTTGCCGTGGGAAATTCTTCTTTTAACCTGTCGTCGGTTCCGGCGTACTCCGGTCAGCCATATGTGGCCGTAAATGATAACCTGCCGTATTTTACGGAGACAGATCTGACTTCGGTGTCCTTTGAAAGCTACAGTGATCTGGACTCTCTCGGACGATGCGGCACGGCCTACGCATCCGTGGGGCAGGATTTGATGCCGACCGAGGAGCGGGGAAGTATCGGACAGGTAAAACCAACGGGCTGGCATACCATCAAATATGATAATGTAGACGGAAAATACTTATACAACCGCTGTCATTTGATCGGATACCAGCTGACAGCAGAAAATGCCAATGAAAAAAACCTGATCACCGGAACACGGTATCTGAATGTTCAGGGTATGCTTCCGTTTGAAAACATGGTGGCCGATTATGTAAAAGAAACAGGAAACCATGTGCTTTACCGGGTTACACCGGTTTTTGAGGGCAGCAATCTTCTGGCATCCGGGGTTTTGATGGAAGCAGAATCCGTAGAAGATCAGGGGGATGGCATTTTGTACTGCGTTTATGTCTATAATGTGCAGCCGGGAATCAGTATTGATTACGCAACGGGAGACAGTGTAGCCTCTTCGGGTGCCCAGACGGAAACAGCACAGGCTGCGAAGACTCAGACATCTGCTGTGCAGACTGACACACAATCCACCACGGAATCTTATATCCTGAATACCAGTTCAAAAAAATTCCATCGCCCGTCCTGCTCGTCGGTCGGAAAGATGAAGGAAAGCAATAAGAAAACGTCATCCGAAAGCAGGGATGCGCTCATTAAAAAAGGATACGAGGCATGTAAGATATGCAATCCGTAAACATGGAAGGAAATTAGAATGACAGAATTAACATTTAAACCGGTTGAGGCAGAAGACATGAAGCTGCTGGCGCCCTATTTTAGCCTGCGCCCCAATAAAACCTGCGACAGCGTTGCACTTGATACCTTTATCTGGCGAAAATATTATCACGTACAGTATGCAAATTGTGAGGATCAGGCAATCTTGTGGCTGATGCAGGCAGACGATGTGATGCACAGTGCAATGCCGCTTTGCAAAGAAGAGGACTTAAAAAAGTATTTTGATCTGAGTGTAAAGTACTTTAATGAGGTACTCCATATTCCGTTTAAAATCTATCTGGCTGATGAGGAGGCGGTAGAATATCTGCACCTGAAGGAATCGGATGAGTTTGTGGTAACGGAACAGGAAGACTTAAAGGATTATCTGTATGACGCTGAGGCCATGCGCAAGCTATCCGGAAAGAAGCTGCACAAAAAGAAGAATCATCTGAATGCATTTTTAAAAGAATATGAGGGACGGTATGAATTTCGTCGCCTTTGCTGCTCGGATCGGGACGATATATGGCGTTTTCTGGATCGATGGAGAGCGAACAAGGGAGACAATGTTGAGGATCATCTCGATTATGAGGTGGCAGGGATCCATGAAATCCTCAAAGAGTGCCTGAATCTGGATATCCGGATGTCCGGTGTTTATATTGATGGCAGGCTGGAGGCATTTACGATCGGAAGCTATAATCCAGCGGAAAATATGGCGATCATCCATATTGAAAAGGCAAATGCGGAGATTCGCGGATTATATCAGTTTATCAACCAGCAATTCCTGATACAGGAGTTTCCGGATGCAGTCCTGGTAAACCGGGAAGATGATCTGGGACAGGAGGGACTGCGTCATGCTAAAATGTCTTATAACCCCTGTGGATTTGCAAGGAAATATCTGGTACAGCAAAAATGGAAGCGGGAATATGATAAAATATCTGAATGATCAGGAAAAAAACAGAACAAAGGATCTGTGGCGGGAGGCATTCCCGGAAGATTCTGAAGGCTTTTTGGATTACTATGATCAGAAGAAAATGAAGGACAATCAGGTGCTTGTGAGGATGGAGCAGGGATGTATCCAGTCTATGCTCCATTTGAATCCTTATCATCTGCAGGTGCGAAACCTCTGCTGGGAGGCAGATTATATTGTAGCGGTGGCCACCAGGGCAGATATGCGGCATCGGGGTTATATGCGCAGTCTTCTGACCAGAGCTATGGAAGACATGCGAAAACAGAAACAGCCCTTTTGTTTTCTGATGCCGGCAGCAGAGGCAATCTACACGCCGTTTCAGTTCGCTTTTGTCTATGACCAGCCAATCTGGCAATTAAAAAAGGACAGGATACTGAAACGCATATCTATAGAAGAAAAAGAAGATATCCGATGTGCAGCAGGCTGGATGCAGCAGTGGTTAAAGCAGCGGTATGAGGTATTTGCAAGGCGCGAAGAAGCCTATGTGGACAGTCTGATCTGCGAAGTCAAAAGCGAGGCTGGAAGCCTGGATCTGCTTTATGATGGAGAGCATCTGGTGGGCGTTCAGGGAATCTGGGGCAGAGAGAAGAAAGAACAGCGTCTTTTGTATACAGAGGACGGTTATGCAGAACTCGTGGAGAAAAAACCGGCTATTATGGCGCGGATCATCACACCTGAGACCTTTGTAGTCATGGTCAGATTAAAACCAGAGATACAGGAAAAACAGATACAGATCTGCCTGGAGCTTGAAGATCTCTGGATCGAGCAAAATAATGGAAAATTTCTCTGGACATTGGATCATGAAGGATCCAAACTTGAAAAAGCGGAATCTGTGTCAGGATCAGGAAATACAGATCAGAACAAGGAAATCGGAGAAACTGCAGCAGTGCTGCATCTGCGGATCGAAGAATTAACCCAGTGGCTGTTTGGATACCGGGTGCCGGAGGCGGTAAAGCAGTATGAAGGAGCCGGACAGATCGACATGCCATGCAGGATCTTTTTTGATGAAGTGGTGTAAATTACGCATCGTTTCCCTGATGCGACAGTGACAACCGTCAGACCGAAGGAGAAGGTTTCCTGTACAGGGTCAGGCACTTTCTGAACGGAAAGAGAGGAACGAAATTATGACAAAAGAGACAGAACGGTTATATGCATGGATTGAGGAATGCACCAACATTGTGTTTTTCGGAGGTGCGGGAGTTTCTACGGAGAGCGGTATTCCGGATTTTCGCAGTGTCGACGGACTTTATAACCAGCAGTATGACTATCCGCCGGAAACCATTATCAGTCACAGCTTTTATCGGAAAAATCCGGAGGAATTTTACCGGTTTTACAAGAATAAGATGCTGTTTCCGGAAGCAAAGCCCAATGCGGCGCACCTGGCTCTGGCAAAGCTGGAGGCACAGGGAAAGCTGCGAGCAGTGATCACCCAGAATATTGACGGGCTGCATCAGGCTGCAGGAAGCCGTGAAGTGCTGGAGCTGCATGGCTCTGTCCACCGTAATTACTGCACGCGTTGTGGAAAAGCCTATGATCTGGCTGCAGTTTTGGAGATGGACGGCGTCCCGCACTGTGAATGCGGCGGCATCATCAAGCCGGATGTGGTGCTTTATGAGGAAAGCCTGGATCAGATGACTCTGAAAAAAGCGATCCGGTATATACAGGATGCAGAAATGCTGATCGTGGGCGGAACCTCGTTGACGGTTTATCCGGCTGCCGGTCTGATTGATTATTACCGGGGAACGAAGCTGGTTTTGATCAATAAAACCGTTACGGCAATGGATGGTCGGGCAGATCTGGTGATCAATGCACCGATCGGTGAGACATTTGCAGCAGGTTTAAAGTGAAGGAAGAGGGCGCAACAGGATGGAAAAGAAATGGAATTTTGAAGTGGGTGACATCGTGAAATTGAAAAAGCCGCATCCGTGCGGAAGTCACGAGTGGGAAATCCTTCGGGTGGGAGCAGATTTTCGCCTGAAATGCATGGGCTGCGGCCATCAGGTTATGACGGAGCGAAAGATGGTAGAGAAAAATGCCCGTGGTCTTACAAAGCCTGCCAAAATGCAAGGGGAGCAATAAAAAAACGGCAAAAAAAACCTGCTCAAATAAGGAAAAAGTGCTTGATTTTATGCGGAAAACCTGATAGAATAACTCTTCGTGACACATTAAAATCCTTGCTCTTGAAACTGAAGTCAAGGGCCAGAGACCACAAGGAGGTAAAGCAATGAACAAATACGAATTAGCAGTTGTTCTGAGCGCAAAACTCGAAGACGAGGAGAGAGCTGCAGCACTGGAGAAGGTACAGGGTTATATCACCCGCTTCGGTGGCACTGTAACAGGCGTTGATGATTGGGGCAAGAAGAGACTTGCTTACGAGATTCAGAAAGCAAAAGAGGCTTTCTACTACTTCATCAAGTTCGAGTCTGAGAATTCTGACTGCTCTAACGAAGTGGAAGCACATGTCCGCATCATGGAGCCGGTTGTCAGATATCTTTGCGTAAAGCAGGACGAGCAGTAAGTAATAGATAACGACCAGCTTAAAAAAGGAAGAGTGATGGTATGAATAGAGTAATCCTCATGGGAAGATTGACCAGAGACCCGGAAGTTCGTTACACCCAGGGAGAGCGTTCCATGGCTGTTGCAAGATATACCCTTGCAGTGGACCGCAGAGGACGCCGTAACCAGGATGGAAATGAGCAGACTGCCGATTTTATTAACATCGTGGCATTTGACAGAGCAGGTGAGTTTGCAGAGAAATATTTCCGTCAGGGGATGCGCGTACTGGTGTCCGGACGTATCCAGACTGGCAGTTACACCAACAAAGAAGGTCAGCGTGTTTATACCACAGACATCATCGTAGATGATCAGGAGTTTGCAGACAGCAAGAATTCTGCAGGCGGAAATGGTGACAATGGTGGTTATGGCTATCAGCAGGCATCCAGACCGGCTCCGTCCAGCGCAATTGGCGATGGCTTCATGAACATCCCGGATGGTGTGGAAGACGAAGGACTGCCGTTTAACTAGGTCAGGTTTGGCTAAGACGGCACGAATCATTTGAAGAAGGAGGCAGTACCAATGGCATTCAATAAGACTGATAAAGCAGATGGCGCTAAGGTAAGAAGAGGCGGCATGCGTAGAAGAAAAAAAGTTTGTGTATTCTGCGGCGATAAGAACGGCGTAATCGATTACAAGGATACCAACAAGCTGAAAAGATATGTATCTGAGAGAGGTAAAATTCTTCCGAGAAGAATTACCGGAAACTGTGCAAAACACCAGAGAGCTCTGACCGTTGCTATCAAGAGAGCACGTCACATCGCTCTGATGCCGTACACCATGGAGTAATCCAGAATATACGGATCATACACATTCAAAAGAGGCCTTATGCAATTGCGTAAGGTCTCTTTTTTGCTATACATATCTTGGAAGCGCCAGTGGCGCCTCCACTGATTTGTAACTATTCAGAGTCAGGGGAAGCTGTGCCCGGTGTCACGGAGATCCCATTGACCTCCACGCCTCCGTCAATGGCAATGACCAGGCACTGACGGCCGTCGATCTCTCGGGTTTCGATCAGATCTGTGCGGTCAGGATTGACTTTGATGATTACGTCAGGTGTTTTGACCTCAAAAGCCCGGGTGTTTGCGATATTGCTCGCATAGATGGAAGCTTTCTCCCCGGCAGTTTCATCAAAATTCTGATCAAATGAGGCCAGCTGTTCCTCTTCGATGCCGCTGTGTTCCAAAAGACTGCGAACCTGGTATTTGTCCAGAACGAGAGGTTCCGGCTCGTCTTTATGTTCCTCGATCAGTTCACTCAGGTTTTCGTGGATGGTTTTTACGGTCTCATAATCACAGGCATCGCCCAGCGTTTCCTCAATGATGGTTTGAAACGATTCCTTCTGGAAGCCTGCCGGGAGCGGAAGCGGGCAGCCAAGCATCTGTTCGATGAAGGAATCATGAAGATCATCGCTGTCTTTGGAATAGTAAAGCGTGCTGTGCAGGTCGGTGGAGCGATCATTGAAGGCCGGAAACAGGAAACCGAGCTGCGGCATCTGTACAACCCAGTCGCGAATGCGGTTCTGAAAACTGCCCTCCAGCTCATTGTAGCTGAGTCCTGGTTTTGACAGGTCTACCGGACAGATGCAGCAGAGGATGTAGCTGTAAACCTCATCGGATGCATCTTCCATTTCAAGGCCGTCTGAGGTTTTTCCGGGGATGTCATAGGCATCGTGGATCAGCAGGATCAGATAGTTGCCGACGTATTCATAGGTTTCGATGATCCGGTCGTAGAAAGCGTCCAGGAGGGTGTCATCCTGCAGACGGCTGTTGCGCAGCTTTAATAAAAAATCATGTGGTCCGCCCTCTGTTTCGGAGGCCAGAGGAAATTCTAGGTTAATGAGATTTTTTCCCAGTGTTCCGGATAAGTTTTTGCGCAGCAGCTCAAAATATTTGAAAATGTCTTCTTCCGGAAGGGACAAAAATGCTTCTTTAAATTCTGCTTTTTTATTCTTTTCGCCATCCACGTAGCAGCCACAAATGCGGGAAATGGAGCAGTTTGCGGGGGTGAACTGGCGCTTGATCTCGGTGATCTCTTTCTTTGTCATAATGTATCTCCTTTGTATCCATGATAGAACGGAATCGTAACTATTCTACCACAGTTACTTTCTTTTATAAAGTAGAGGAAGTGTCCTGAAGGTTGCCTATGCTGGACGAATCAGAGCGCCTATGGTATAATCAGGGGATAGGCGGCATAAAAAGCTGGCCGACAGCGGCAGATCCTTCCGGGTCTGATAAGGAGAAAACGTATGAAGGAGAACATAAAGGTTCATGGGCAGCTAAGGGGATATTTAAGCTGGCCTCTGTTTCTTTCCGTGTTTATGGTCTGTGCCAACATCGCAGCCGGATGTATCAGCCACATTACAGGGCTGGTCATGCTTCCATTTACGGTCGGATATGTGGGGGTGGCATTCTGGATCTTCTGTTACAGCAAAAAGCGGATCCTGGGCGGCCTTGTGGATTTTTCAGCAGAATATGCATGGGTGCAGAAACAGCTGCTTGCAGGCCTGGCACTGCCTTATGCACTGGCTGATGAGGACGGCAGGATCGTCTGGTTTAACGAGGAATTTGAGACTGTCACAGCACAGGAAAAAGAAAACAGAAAAAACCTGCGCACCATGTTTCCGGAGGTTACAAAGGAAGACCTGGCTACCGACGAGGAACCGGTTTGTGTGCATACAACGTTTGGGGAACGCCGGTTTCGCATGGAGATCCGTCCGATCTATGTAAGCAGCTCGGAGGAGGAAGAGATCCAGGCTGTGATCAGCAGACAAAAGCTTTTGGCAGTCTATCTGTTTGATGAAACCGAGATCCTGCGTTACCGTCAGCAGATCACCGATGAAAAGATGGTAGCCGGCCTGATCTATCTGGACAACTACGATGAGGCGCTTGAGAGTGTTGAGGAAGTGCGCCGTTCCCTTTTGACTGCGCTGATCGATCGTAAGATCAACAAGTATATCGGTGCGGTGGATGGTATTTTAAAGAGCATCGAGAAAGATAAGTATTTCTTTGCGATCAAGCAGAAGTATATCGAACAATTGCAGGAGGAACGCTTTTCCATCCTGGAGGATGTCAAGACGGTCAATATCGGAAACGAGATGGCGGTTACCTTAAGTATCGGTATCGGCATGAACGGAGATACCTATGCGCAGAATTATGAATCCGCGCGCGTTGCCATTGATATGGCGCTTGGACGCGGTGGTGACCAGGCTGTTGTGAAGGATGGAAGCCGCATCCAGTATTATGGAGGCAAGTCACAGCAGCAGGAGAAGTCAACCCGCGTAAAGGCAAGGGTGAAGGCACATGCCATGCGTGAACTCATGGAGACCAAGGACCGTATCCTGATCATGGGTCACAAGCTGAGCGACAGCGATGCCTTCGGTTCGGCCATCGGTATTTACCGCATTGCAACCGCCTTAAACAAAAAGGCACACGTGGTGATCAATGAAGTGACCACATCGGTTCAGCCGATGATGGCGCGTTTCCTGGATAATCCGGATTATCCGGAGGATCTGTTTTTGACAGGCACTCAGGCGGCAGAGCTGGTGGATGCCTCTACCATGCTGGTTGTGGTGGATGTAAACCGCCCGAGTATTACAGATGCCCCGGAGCTTTTGAAATTAGTGAAGACCATTGTGGTGATGGATCATCACCGTCAGAGCAGTGAGATCATCAGTAATGCAGTGCTTTCCTACGTGGAACCCTATGCGTCGTCGGCCTGTGAGATGGTCGCCGAGGTGTTGCAGTATATTGCAGAAGGAATCAAGATCAAGGCGGTTGAGGCCGATGCCATGTACGCAGGCATTGTGATCGATACCAACAACTTTACGAATCAGACCGGAGTGCGGACCTTTGAAGCGGCCGCATTCCTGCGCCGCAGTGGTGCAGATGTGACCCGCGTCCGCAAGCTGTTTCGGGATGATATGCAGGATTATAAGGCAAGGGCGGCGGCAATCTCTTCCGCAGAGATATACAGGGAAGCGTTTTCTATTGGCGTGTGCCCGTCAGAGGGGCTTGCAAGCCCAACCATTGTCTGCGCGCAGGCAGCCAATGAACTGCTTGAGATCAGGGGAATCAAGGCGTCTGTGGTCATGACAGAGTACCACGGCCTGATTTATTTAAGCGCCCGTTCCATCGACGAGGTCAATGTACAGGTTATGATGGAAAAACTGGGCGGCGGCGGACATCGTACCATTGCCGGAGCGCAGCTTTCGGGCATTAGTATGGAAGAAGCCAAGGACCGTGTAAAAACGGTGATCGACGAGATGTTACAGAAGGGAGATATATCATAATGGAAATCGTATTATTAGAGGATGTTAAGGCACTGGGAAAGAAAGGCCAGATTGTAAAGGTCAATGACGGATATGCAAGAAACTTTATTCTGCCGAAAAAGCTGGGCGTTGAGGCAACTTCCAAAAACCTGAATGACTTAAAGCTTCAGAAGGCCAATGCGGCAAAGGTGGCAGCAGAGCAGCTGGCAGCAGCAAAAGAGCTGGCAGAACAGATCGAGAAACTTTCCGTAACCTTGAAGATGAAAGCCGGAGAGGGCGGCAAGGCCTTTGGTTCAGTATCCAGCAAGGAGATCGCAGCAGCGGCAGCAGAGCAGTTAAAACTGGATATTGATAAAAAGAAGCTGGTTCTTCCGGAGCCGATCAAAACCTTCGGAAATCATGAGGTTCCGGTAAAACTTCACAAGGATGTAACTGCAAAACTGACAGTCAAAGTAACGGAGGCGTAAGGCTTTATGGATGAGGCATTGATGAAGCGTGTGCTTCCTCACAGTGTGGAAGCAGAGCAGTCGGTAATCGGCTCCATGTTGATGGACAAGGATGCCATCATTGCCGCATCAGAAATCGTCACGGCAGACGACTTTTACCAGCAGCAGTACGGGATCATGTTTGAGTGCATGGTGGAACTGTTCAATGAGGGTGCACCGGTTGACTTGATCACGCTGCAGAACCGCTTAAAAGAGAAAGATGTTCCGCCGGAGGTCAGCAGCCTTGAATTTGTGCGAGACATCATCACCACGGTTCCTACCTCGGCCAATGTCCGTTCCTATGCAAATATTGTATACGAGAAATCGGTTTTAAGGAAGCTGATCAAGGTCAATGAGTC
Source organism: Oscillospiraceae bacterium (assembly GCA_963642615.1). GTDB lineage: Bacteria > Bacillota > Clostridia > Lachnospirales > Lachnospiraceae > Brotaphodocola. Next base: position 14,155 of record CAVIHW010000023.1, read on the forward strand.
CATTGCCAATGCCTGTTATGCGGGCAAGGAACCGTTAGAGCAGATCCTTGCCGGTACGGAAAAGAGTATTTTTGATCTGCTCCAGAACCGAAATTCGGGAGACTTCGTGCCAATCCGCCAGGTAGCCTTAAATGTACTGGAAAAGATCGAGACAGCCTCCAAGAGCCAGGGCACTGTGACTGGTATCCCAACGGGCTTTATTGATCTGGATTATAAGACATCAGGCATGCAGCCATCCGATCTGGTACTGATCGCAGCACGTCCGTCCATGGGTAAGACGGCATTTGTCTTAAATCTGGTGGACCATGTGGCGGTCAGGAAGGGGCTTCCCTGCATGGTGTTCAGCCTGGAGATGTCCAAGGAGCAGCTGGTAAACCGTATGCTTGCCATGGAATCCAATGTAGATGCCCAGAAGCTGCGTAACGGTAATCTGACCGATTCAGACTGGGATGCTGTGGTGGAAGGCATTGGAGTCATTGGTAATTCCAAGCTGATCATCGACGACACACCGGGTATTTCCATTACGGAACTTCGTTCCAAATGCAGGAAGATGAAGCTGGAGCACGGGCTGAGTATGGTCATCATCGACTATTTACAGCTGATGACGGGCAGCGGCGGCAAAAGCAATGAGAGCCGTCAGCAGGAGATCTCGGAGATTTCCCGTTCCTTAAAGGCGCTGGCGCGTGAGATCAACGCACCGGTCATTGCTCTGTCGCAGTTAAGCCGTGCCTGTGAGACTCGTACCGATCACCGCCCTATGCTTTCGGATCTGCGTGAATCCGGTGCGATTGAGCAGGATGCCGATGTGGTCATGTTCCTTTACCGTGATGACTACTACAATAAAGATACAGACACTCCGAACATCGCGGAAGTGATCATAGCCAAACAGCGTAACGGCCCGATCGGAACGGTAAACCTGTTATGGCAGCCGGAGTTCACCAAGTTTGTGAACCTGGCAAAATAAATAAAATAAAAAAGCGCATGAAAACGATTTCTCGTTTCCATGCGCTTTCTGTATGTACGGTATGGTATGCTTATTTATCAGCCAGGATCTCATTGATGCCGTTTACCAGAGCATCACAATCGATACCATGAACCATGCATGCCTCTTCCAGAGACTCACCCTGGGAAGACGGGCAGCCAAGGCAATGCATACCTGCACGCATTAAAATCGGAGCGATCAGATCGCTTTTCTGAAGCAGCTCACCGATTAACATATCTTTACTGATCTGCATGTTGAATTCCTCCTTTTGGATATACTACTTTACAATATAATACTTTTTGACGAAATACGCAAGCGGAATCGAGCTATGGTTTTGCCTAGTTACTATAACAGGAGACCTATGTTGAAGATGAATAAAACCACATGAGAAAAATTGTGCAATATATCTAATTCATAGTGATTTTCTAGGAATTATTTTTGAATAGTTACCTAAAGCTAACCGCATATTGTACACTATTTTATTCAAAAGTGCAATATTTTCCTCTTGAATATTTTTAAAATATAGTATACAATGATGCTATCGAAATGATTATAGAATATTTAAGGAGGATATTATCATGGCATATGTAATTTCTGATTCTTGTGTTAGTTGCGGTACCTGCGAGAGCGAGTGCCCGGTAAGCGCTATTTCCCAGGGAGACAGCCAGTACGTAATCGATGCTGATGCTTGCATCTCTTGCGGTACCTGCGCAGGTGTTTGCCCGACTGGTGCTATCAACGAGGGTTAATTAAAACACAAAAGAATAAATGCCTCTTCTGTATTTGCGGTACAGAAGAGGCATTTTTTTATACTTGTTAGATCAGAGCCAGTTTTTGCAGGGCATCTGCCCCAATGATGACTTCGTAATGCTCCTGATAGTAGGCTTCGCCAACGAGGTCATTTTTTACCTTTTCTCCATATTCTGCAAGCAGGTTGCAGATGCGGCTGAAGGATACGGGGTCGGTGTTTTTGCTAGACAGAACCAGGTAATACTGGCTGGTGTCAGGCTTTTTATAAAGCCTTCCCGGAACCGGACCAAGAGCCTGCACGGCACGGGCGGCATCGGAAATCTGGTCTAAGCTGCCAAAGCGGTAGATGCGGGTCTGGATTGCCGGTGCACCGTCAGGTGACGGATTTTGTGTGGCAGGAAGTGGCGTCTGCAAAGCGGCAGAATCGGTATCCTGCGTGGCAGAGGCATCGTTCATGGCCAGCATGTTCTGGCGTAACATCTCTAAGAGACCATCGGCTCCTTCAAGCAATTCATTTGCAAGACCGCCCCAGGAATTCTCTGTTCCATCTTCTGAGAGAGGAGAAAACTTGGAAAAACGGGTATCGAGTTCCTCAGGATCCTCTATCTTGGTGATGACGAGCATCACACTTTCACCGGACAGCGGAATGGCTTCCACCATCAGGGGAATATCTTCAGCGTCAAAGCCAACTTCGTTGGAGGCCTTCAGAATCATCTCACGAAACAGGCCGCGTGCCTTTTCGCTTCCATAGGCAAGCTCGCCAAGATTCAAGTTGCGGGAACTGAGATCAAAGCTGGTCAGTGTGCACCGTATCTGATTTTCATTGATTCGTTCAATCTTCATAAGATCACTCCCTTCCATTTGAAATATTGGAAAAACAGAAAAGGATCTGCTTTCCTACTCTAATTATAGAAAGGATGCAGAAAAATATCAATTCCTATGGAAAAATTTTAGGAAATGTTAAGAAAGAAAAGGATGGCGAAATATGTCGACCCTTGATTATGGATTTTCTTGTCATATTTTTCAATTGGGATTAGAATAAAACCACAGAGACGACAAGGAGAAGGAGGTGCAGAAAGGCGGACACCATTTTATTCGGAAAGTACCGGTTATGCCGGGTGCTGGGCTGCGGCAGGAGCGGCACGGTATTCCTGGCAAAGCACATGGAACTGGATGAATACCGTGCCATAAAAAGAGTTCCAAAGACTTTTGCAGACTATGAACTGTTTCGAAAAGAAGCATTGATACTGAAAGGGATCCGAGATCCGGGCATACCGATCGTGTATGATCTGGAGGAAGATGATCAGTACAGCTATCTGATCGAAGAGTATCTCGAAGGAGATTCTTTATATGCCCATGTTTTGGAAACAGGGCATTGTTCATCGGCAATGACGATCCAATATGGAATTCAGATTTGCCATCTGGTAAACATCATGCATTCAACAATGCCAACCCCTGTCTTATATCTTGATTTACAACCCAAAAATCTTTTACTATATCATAATACAATCAAGTTGATCGATTTTGATCACGCAGTTTATGCGGATGAAGCAGAGCATCTGAAGGAACGTTACGGAACCATTGGCTGTGCAGCACCGGAACAGTATTCGGGAGATGTCTTAGATGGAAGAACAGATATTTATGCCATTGGTGCTGTCCTCCATTACATGCTGACTGGATGTTTCCCGGGTGAGATATCCGGAGTACAACAGGTGAAATTATCAGGGATGACCGAACGTCGCCTGATGCGTGTGATCCGTAAATGCCTGCATACAGAAAAGGGAAGACGTTATCAGTCTGCCGGAGAACTGGAACAGGAATTACAGGAACTTTGGAAGCGGGCGGAATGCCGGTCATACCGGTATGGTGCAAAGAGGGTGAAGGAGTCTCTGGTGATTGCCGTGGCGGGAAGCCGTCATGGAGTGGGAACGACCCACATTGCGATAGGACTGACTGCATACCTGCAAAGATGCGGGATGTCGGTGGTTTATGAGGAACAGAATGAATCCGGTGCAGTGCGTCAGCTGGCAGAATGTAAGAAACGTCGTGCAGATGCATGCGGGGTATTTCATATCTGGAATATACCGATGCTTCCCCATTACGGAGAGGCAGTTGCCTTGCTTTCTGCAGGATATCCGATCAGGATCCTCGACTGTGGAGCAGATCCTGACAGGATCAACCAGGAAAATGCAGACGGTTGTCTGTTGATCTGCGGAGGGAAGCCCTGGGAATGGGAAGATTCGGAAACCGCAGTGGAGACGGACAAGACCGTGCAGGGACTGACCGTGGTTTACAATCAGTTTTGCAGCAGGCTTTCTTTTTATCAGAAAACCCGTTATGCAGGCGGACTGAGGATGCCCTATTTTGCAGATCCGTTTGCAGGAAGCCGACTGTCAGACAGCATCTATCAGACCATCTGGAATGACTGGTTTGGACAGAAGGGAGGAATCGTACGAAATTTACTTTTGGAAAGAATCAGAAGGTTCTTGCCAATCTGTCACAAACCGGAATCCGAACCATTGGAGTGATGGGCTGTGGGCGTGGTGTAGGAACCAGCCATCTGGCGGTGGCACTGGCAAATTATCTGACAGGCGTAAAGCGCAAAAAAACAGCATTACTGGAGTGGAACAGTCATGGTGATTTTCAGATACTGGAACGTTTCACCGGACAAAACGGCAGGAAACAGGAAAAAAAACAGGAGAAAATGAACAGTTTTTGCATTATGGAAGTGGATTATTACAAAATGGCGGATCCGGCTGTCTTGTCCTGGTGTTTAAGCCGTGAGTATCCGTATATCATCATGGATTATGGGGAAGCTGCAGAAAAAAATCTGCATGAATGTGCGCGATGTGATCGAAAGATCCTGGTTGGATCTTTATGTGAATGGAAGGTGGAGGCATTTCTGGAAATTCTGGAAAAAACGAAAAAACGGGATAAGAGCTGGAAAATTGCCGTCTTTTCAGGCGGAGAAGATACCAGAAGAGAAGTAGAAACCATGTTTCGCTGTCGACTCCAGAGAATTCCGGCTTCAGTAGATGCATTCCGCATTACCAGGCAGGAGATCACATGTTTTGAAACGCTGTTGTTTGAAAAATGAAGTATGGCAAGTAACAGGTATGGATCAGTTACGCAAAAAATTATGCGGACGGCTCTGTGACATGAAATTAGTTAGTGGGTGCGATGTGTCACGACAAAAACCTTCGAAATGAACATAGCAGAGCTGCCCGCAGAATGGGGGCATATCGTGGCAAATGTATCGGGTGTGTATGAAAAAAATGAGGGAAAACAGATTTATGTGGAGGGTTTAAAACGATACCAGAAACGAGGGATCCGTGTTTTGATCGACGGAGAAGATGCCAGTGAGGAAACCTGGGGGAAATTGTTTGAAGTCCGCGAGGACGGAAGCTTCTACATGGGCGATTACATCCTGGAGGACGTTGTGCAGCAGAAACCGGATTCAGAGGAGGTGAAGGAGAAGAAAGGAGATTACACAAAAGCCAAGCGGTTAAAAGAAATCCATTTTGACATCGTGTATCATCAGTAGCATGAAAGTCAGCAGCAGAAACAATGCTGCATTTGTAAAAGAGGATCCCGATTCAGCCCGGGAAAAGATAAAAATCAGGAAAATTACAACTTTAAACGAAGACGTGCCAGATTTATGGTATAATGATAACGATTCAGAGCCAGCAAGCTAAAACTGCGGCTCTGGATCGTTAATGTATCTATGAGACAGCCAATTATACCGGTAAGGAGACACGGCGGATGAAGAGATTTCTGAAAACAGTGCTGACTGTGATATTGATGATCGTGCTTGTCGCGGGAGCGGCGGCCGGATTTATTTTATACCGCAAGTACAAACCATCCACGGAACGGGTAGACCAGAACGAGTGGTACCAGGCCAGTGGAAATGAAACTGCGGTTTTTTTGAACAATGAATTGGTGGAAGGCGTGAAGGGGCGCAATATAGACGGCCAGATCTACCTGCCTCTTACCTGGGTGAATGAAGCTGTGAATGAGCGGTTTTACTGGGATGAAAAAAACAGCCAGCTGATCTATACGTTACCGGATCAGATCGTGTATGCAGACGAAAATACCATGGGAAGCAGTGGAAAACCTCTGCTTGTACAGCAGGATGGAACGGTATGGCTGCTTACCGGTCTGGTGACATCCTACACAAACGTCCGGATCGAGACCTTCGATACAGATCAGGTGCAGCGCGTATTTGTGGATACATCCTGGGAGCCCTTGCAGATGGCAGAGGTCAAAAAGAAGAGTGCACTTCGAGTGCGGGGTGGTCGAAAGAGCGCAGTGATCACGGAGGCAGCGTCCGGTTCTGAGGTGATCGTCCTGGAAGAACTGGAAAACTGGAGCCGGGTGCGCACCGGAGACGGCCAGATCGGATATCTGCCGAACCGCCGACTGAAAAATACAGAGCAGAAAACATTGATCAGCACCTACACAGAACCGGAATATACCAGCATATCCATGGAGGAGCCGGTTGTTATGGTATGGCATCAGGTGACAAATCTCTCTGCCAATCAGGCAATGAAGAGCCTGATATCCAATACAAAGGGTGTGAACGTCATTGCACCGACCTGGTTTATGCTGACCGATAATAACGGCAATTATGATTCCCTGGCGGATCGCAGCTATGTGGATCAGGCGCATGCCCTGGGACTTCAGGTATGGGCTGTTCTGGATAACTTTAACCGGGGAGACAATGTGCAGTCAGAGATTCTGTTTGCAGATACAGAGGCACGACAGAAGCTGATCGGCTCGCTTATGCAGGATGTAAAGACCTATGGGCTCGATGGCATCAATCTGGATATTGAAGGGATCAAAGCCTCGGCCGGTTCTCATTACGTGCAGTTTATCCGGGAGCTTTCTGTGGACTGCAGAAAGCAGGGCATTGTTTTATCCATTGATTCTTATGTTCCGGCATCCTACTCTTCCTTTTATAACTGGGCAGAGCAGGGACGGGTTGCTGATTATGTCGTGATGATGGGCTATGATGAACATTATGCCGGAGGAGAAGCAGGTTCGGTTGCATCACTTGGTTATGAGCGGCAGGGAATCGAGGATCTATTAAAGCAGGTACCGAAGGAGAAGCTGATCAGTGCAATTCCGTTTTACACGCGGATCTGGAAGGAAGATGCTTCCGGAACCAGCTCCCAGGCCGCCGGAATCTCCAGCGCCAAGGAGTGGGTTCAGACCAATCAGGTTGAGCTTTACTGGCAGGACGCCCTGGGGCAGTATTACGGAGAACTCGAAAAAGACGGTGCAAGGTATGAAATCTGGATGGAAGAGGAGCGCTCCCTGGCATTGAAGGTGCAGCTGATCAGGGATTATGACCTGGCAGGTGTAGCCTGCTGGCGGCTTGGACTGGAACCGGCCGAGATCTGGGATACCGTGAAGCTGCCGTGATCGTGCTGCAATACGATGCTCATGCATGACAGAAAATGGATGGTTTGGAAAGGGCGAGGAAGATGAAAAAGAATTTGGGCAAAACAGGCTGTATTTTGCCTGTTTTGGCAGCAGCAGTGATTCTGGCAGGCTGCGGCAATCAGAAGACAGAACCGGAAGACACGTCAGCGATGGTTGAAGAAACCGTGGCTGAAACAGAAACAGGATCGGAAAGTGATGACAAGAAGGTGGATGCTGTAACAGTTGAAAGCAATACAGAATCCGAGTCCGATAAACCTGATATGCAGGAGTCTGCTTCCACGTCCGGACAAACGGAAGATTCTGGCGTGCTTCCCACGGCGGAGGCGGGAGGCTGGATTGAAAATATCATGCTGGCAACGGATATCCACTATTTTGCCAATTCCCTGACGGATGGAGGTTTGCGTTTTCAGGAGATGGTGGAATATGGAGATGGCAAGGTAGTGACCTATATTGACCAGATCACGGATGCATTTCTGGATGAAGTAGTAAAGCTGCAGCCGGATGTGCTGGTTTTAAGCGGAGATCTTACTTTGAACGGGGAAAAGGCCAGCCACAAGGATCTGGCAGAAAAACTCCATCGGGTGGAAGATCATGGAATACCGGTACTGGTCATTCCCGGAAATCATGATATCAACAATCATCAGGCTGCCCGCTATGAAGGGGAGGAACGTCTTCCGGCAGAGTTTACCACTCCGGCAGAATTCCGGCAGATCTATCGGGCATTTGGCTATGACGAGGCGGCAAGTGAAGATCCAAACAGCTTAAGTTACCTGTATGAACTGGATGAGCATACCTGGCTTTTGATGATCGACAGCTGTCAGTACAGTCCGGTGAACAAGGTTGGCGGAGCCATTTCGGATGCAACCTATGAATGGATTGAAAAGCAGCTGGAAACAGCCTGGGATGCCGGCGTGGAGATCATCCCGATCGCTCATCACAATCTTCTGGATGAGAGTGAGATCTATGTAGATGAGTGCACCATTGAACACGGTGAGCAGTTGGTGGATCTTCTGGAAACCTGGGATGTTCCTCTGTTTTTGAGCGGTCATCTTCATGTACAGCACTGTAAGCGCGCAGAGGAAAACCGGGGAATCTGGGAGATGGTGACCGCATCCCTGGCAACACCATCGTGCAAATATGCGGTTTTGACATACCGGGATGACAGAAGCTTCCTGTACCGGACTAGATCACTGGATGTGGAAGCCTGGGCAAAAAAGAATCAGCGTACAGAAGAGGATCTGTTGAATTTTAATGCGTTCCAGACTCCGTTTTTGCGAAGAGTTTTTTACAATCAGGCAGTAGCATCGCTTGGCGAAGTACCGGAGATCACGGACAGTCAGCGCGAGCAGATGGCACAGCTGTACTCTCTGCTTAAATTCCATTATTACCAGGGAACAGCGTACAAGGTTCAGGATCTTGTGAAAAATGACCCGGCATACGCGCTCTGGAAGGAAGGCGGAATGGCCACGCAGCAGGGAGAGTATTTCCTGTATATCTTAGAAGACGGTGTGCGGGATTATAACCGGTTAGAGGTGAACTAATTGCCTCTTGATTTTTTGATAAGTATGTATTATAGTTAAGCCAACGATAAGTTCTTCGGGGCGGGGCGCGATTCCCCACCGGCGGTTACAGTCCGCGACCTGCATAAGGCAGCTGATTTGGTGAAATTCCAAAACCGACAGTATAGTCTGGATGAGAGAAGAAATTGTGTGAAGGCTTCCACGGATTTTCCGTGAGAGCAGCATGAATGGCTTACAACCCCGGATAGAGATATCCGGGGTTTTTGTGTAATAGGAAACTTTGTTTCTATTACTTTTCCGGGAATTACTTCCTGTAAATGAAAGCCATTCAGCCTGCTGCACACGATTCCTCTGAATGATGAACTTAGGAAAAAATTTCAGGAGGAAGACTATGAAAGAAAAACTGCTTACAACGAAAAATGTAGTACTGATGGGAATGTTTGGCGCCCTGGCCGGTGTGCTGATGCTTTTTGAATTTCCGCTTCCGTTTCTGGCACCGAGTTTTTACGGACTGGATGTCAGTGAAGTGCCGGTGTTGATTGGTACCTTTGCCATGGGACCGGTGGCCGGTGCGATCATGGAAGTAGTCAAGATCCTTGTGAAGCTGGTATTAAAACCGACCAGCACGGGATTCGTGGGTGAATTTGCAAATCTGGTGATCTCCTGTGCGCTGGTGATCCCGGCAGGACTCATTTATAAGATTTCCCATACGCGGAAAGGCGCAATGGCCGGTCTGGCAGCAGGAACCGTTCTGATGACTGCGGTTGGTGTTGCAGCAAATGCACTGGTGATGCTGCCGTTCTACTCCAACTTTATGCCGATGGAGACCATTCTTGCAGCAGGAGCTGCCATCAATCCGGCAGTTGGAAGTGTATGGACGTTTGCGCTTTTCTGTGTAGGGCCGTTTAACCTGGTAAAGGGAATTGTGGTATCTGTGGTAACCTCACTGATTTATAAGCGCGTCAGCGTTCTGATCCACAGTGTCGGAAGCCAGAAAAAGGCCGTAAAGAACAGCAAGAGAGTCAATGCATAAATCGGCAAAATCCGCTGCAGTTCGTGCACAGCACAAACTGTAACAAAGCAACGTATATGACGCCCCACGGTGCCTTGCACCGCGGGGCGTCTTGTGCTATGATAAGACGAAAACAGTAATCCAAACAGCAATCAAAGCAGGTAAATGTATGAATACAAAACTGATAAAAATAGAAGATACAAAACAGATCCGCGATGAAGAACTTATGGAAGCGGCGCGGATCTTACAGCAGGGAGGCCTGGTGGCATTTCCTACAGAGACGGTCTATGGTCTTGGGGCAAATGCCCTGGATGAAACGGCAGCCAAAAAGATCTATGCAGCGAAGGGACGGCCGTCAGACAATCCGCTGATCGCGCATATTTCGTGTCTGGAGGAGTTAGAACCGCTTGTTGCCCGCATTCCGGAGGCGGCTAAGAAGCTTGCTAAGGCATACTGGCCGGGACCGCTTACCATGGTATTTCCAAAGAGTGACATTGTGCCCTATGGAACCACGGGCGGACTGGATACCGTGGCAGTCCGTATGCCGAGTGATCCGGTAGCGAATCGGCTGATCCGGTTAGCAAAGGTTCCGGTGGCGGCACCGAGCGCCAATACATCCGGCAGGCCGAGCCCGACTACGGCACAGCATGTATGGCAGGACATGGAAGGCAAGATCGAGATGATCCTGGATGGCGGTCCGGTGGGGATCGGAGTGGAATCTACGATCGTGGATGTTTCCGGAGAGGTTCCTACATTGCTTCGCCCGGGCGCGATCACCATGGAAATGCTTCGGGAGACGGTCGGCAGAGTGGAGATCGATCCGGCTATTCAGGCACCGCCGAGTGCGGATCTAAAGCCCAAGGCACCGGGCATGAAGTATCGTCATTATGCACCGCATGCAGACCTTCTTTTGGTGGAAGGAGAGACGGACAAGGTGGTGGAGGCTATCTGCGGTCTGGTAAAAGAAAAGCTTGCCGAAGGGAAAAAGGTTGGCGTGATCTGCACTGATGAGACGAGAGAACGTTATCAGCAGGGGCTGGTTCGCAGTGTGGGACAGCGCACAAAAGAGGAAACGATTGCCCATAACCTGTTTGCCGTGCTGCGGGAGTTTGATGACCTGGAAGCAGATTATATTTATTCGGAGAGCTTTTCGAAAGAACATCTTGGACAGGCGATCATGAACCGGCTGACAAAGGCCGCAGGCTATCATGTGTTGAAGGTATGAGGAGGAACACAATGAACAATTCCAAAAAGCGCGTAGATTATATTTCCTGGGACGAGTACTTTATGGGTGTGGCAGATCTGTCCGGACGCCGGTCAAAGGATCCGAATACCCAGGTTGGAGCTTGTATCGTAAGCGAAGATAACAAGATCATGTCCATGGGTTATAATGGTTTTCCAAAGGGCTGTTCCGATGACGAGTTTCCGTGGGCCAGAGAGCAGGAAGCCGATGATCCCTACAGCACGAAATATCTGTATGTGACACACAGTGAGCTGAATGCCATCTTGAACTACCGGGGTGGGAGCCTGGAAGGAAGCAAGATTTATGTAACCCTGTTCCCGTGCAACGAGTGTGCGAAGGCTATCATTCAGGCAGGGATCAAGACTGTGATCTATAAAGAAGACAAATATCCGGATTCTCCGTCTGTGCGGGCTTCCAAACGCATGCTGAATGCGGCAGGCGTGCGGTATTACCAGTATGACCAGACCGGAAGAAAGATTGAGATTAACGTATAATCATGAAGTTTTTATTGACGGCGATCAACGCAAAATACATTCACTCCAACCCGGGAGTGTACAGTTTAAAAATGTTTGCCGAGTCTTTGGGCGCGGCAGACCCTGCACAGGGAGACCAGAATCCAGGAGAGGATGGTCTCCCTTGTGTTGCTTATGATACAGGAAAAGAAGAGGCTTTGCCTGCAGGGCAAAACGGGAATGCTTCTGTGGCAATGCAGGTGGAAATTGCAGAATATACCATCAACAACCAGATGGAACTCATTCTGGAAGATATTTACCGGAGAAAGCCGGATATCGTGGGAATTTCCTGTTATATCTGGAATATCTCCTATGCGCTGGATCTGGTTCGTGACATCCATAAAGTGCTTCCAAAAGCGGATATCTGGCTGGGCGGGCCGGAGGTTTCCTATGATGCACCACAGCTTCTTTTGAGAGAACCGGAAGTGTTTGGTGTCATGAAGGGCGAAGGCGAGGAGACCTTTGCCGGACTCTTAAAATGTTACCAGACTTTGGGCTGCACGGTGTGGGACATGGAAAACAAGGCACGAACAAATGGGGGAAATGCAGACAGGCAGCCCTATGCCAATTTTTGGCAGCGGATGGGACAGGTGGCCGGACTGACCTACCGCGGGCAAGATGGAAAGATCCATGACCAGCCCATCCGTCCGGTCATGGATATGAGTCGGATTCCATTCTTATATCCGAGCCTGGAGGGATTTGAAAACCGGATCGTGTATTATGAAAGCAGCCGCGGCTGTCCGTTCTCCTGCAGCTATTGCCTGTCTTCCATTGACAAGTCTGTGCGTTTCCGTGATCTGAGCCTGGTGCTTCCGGAGCTGGATTTCTTTCTGGAAAAACGGGTGCCGCAGGTGAAATTTGTAGACCGTACCTTTAATGCAAAAAAGAGTCATGCCATGGCGATCTGGAAGCATATCCTGGAACATGACAACGGTGTGACAAACTTCCATTTTGAGATCACGGCAGATCTGCTGGATGAGGAAGAGCTGGAACTGATCGGTCAGATGCGGCCGGGACTGATCCAGCTGGAGATCGGAGTACAGAGCACCAATCCGGAAACGATACGCGCGATTCACAGGAAGATGGATCTGAACCGTCTGCGCACGGTGGTGGCCAGGATCAATGCCGGAAAAAATGTACATCAGCATCTGGATCTGATCGCGGGGCTTCCGTATGAGGATTACGAGTCCTTTGGAAGATCTTTCAATGAAGTGTATGCCATGGAGCCGGAGCAGTTCCAGCTTGGATTTTTAAAGGTGTTAAAGGGTTCCTACATGCACGAGATGGTGGAGGAGTATGAGATCCGGTACCGTGGAAAGGCTCCTTATGAAGTGCTGTCCACAAAATGGCTGCCGTATGGCGATGTCCTTCGCTTAAAGGGCGTGGAGGATATGGTTGAGGTGTATTATAACAGCCGGCAGTTTTTGAAAACCCTGACACTTTTTGAACAGGAATTTGAGAGCGCCTTTGCCATGTATGAATACATGGCCGGATACTACGAGAAGGCACATCTGAATGGGTTGAATCACAGCCGCCTGGCACGGTATGAGATCTTTCATCAGTTGATCGGACACCGGGTAGAGCCACAGCGCATGGGGCAATTTGAGGATGCGCTGATGTGCGATCTGTATCAGCGCGAAAATGCAAAAAGCCGTCCGTCATTTGCTTTGCCGCAGGCTCCCTATAAGGAAGAGCTCCGCCGCCTGATGCCGGAGCTTCGAACACTTGGAACGCTGGTGCACGCGGAGGTGCTGCGCTCGGGCGAAATACTGCTGTTTGATTACCGGAAAAAAGACCGCTTAAACCACAATGCAGAGGTAACGGTACTTGGGAGGCTGGAATCATGAGCGAACTGCAAAAAACGGATTTTGTGCAGATTCCGGACAGTTACATTGCCCTGGATCTGGAAACTACCGGACTGAATCCGAAACAGGATCGGATCATCGAGATTGGTGCTGTACGTGTGGAACATGGAAGGGAGACCGGACGTTTTCATACCCTTCTGGATCCTCACCGGACACTGGAAGAACGTACCACGAAGCTGACCGGTATCACGGAGGACATGTTGAAGGATGCACCGGATCTTGTGGATATCCTGGAGGAATTTCTGGATTTTTGTGGAGAATTGCCCCTGCTCGGTCACCGGATCATCTTTGATTACAGCTTTGTCAAGCGTGCTGCCGTAAATCAGGGACTGAAATTTGAAAAAAACGGGATCGATACGCTGACCTTGTGCCGCCATTTTATGCCGGAGGAAGAAAGCAAGCGGCTGGGAGATGCCTGCGCATTTTATGGACTTGTGCAGGAAAGTGCCCACAGGGCTCTTGGCGATGCCCTGGATGCCCACCGGCTCTATCTGAAGCTGGCTAATCGGCATGGCGGGACAGAGCCAAAGCTGTTTACAGAAAAACCGCTGATTTATAAGGTAAAACGGGAACAGCCGGCTTCCAAAAAGCAAAAAGAGGACTTGCGGTATTTACTAAAATATCATAAAATAAATTTACCTGTGCAGATCGATGATCTGAGCAGGAATGAGATCTCCCGGATCACGGATAAGATCATATCCGAATACGGAAGGATTGCGGTGGTTCGTCCATCGAAAAACGTGGATTAAAAGATATTAAAGAGGTGAATTTTTATTATGATGAATATGCATAACAACAAAAAAGCCCGTGTGATCATGGGTATTGTGATCGTAATCCTGATATTGGCTATGGTAGCACCGATGGTGTTATCCGTGATGAGCTAACTGAACAATTGAGGGAGAGGATTATGAAAAAGAGAACCGTACTGGGAGGGTTGGCTCTGGCGGCATTGCTTGGGAGTATATCTGCATTTCCGGCCTGGGCAGCACAGCAGACATTTCCGGAGGGTATTTATGCCGGGAGTTTTTCTCTGGGCGGACTGACAGAAAAAGAGGCAGAGCAGAGATTTGCAGAATATGTCTCAAACCTTGAAAACCGCAGCATTACACTGGAAGTGGAAGGAAAAAAGGCAGAGAGCACAGTAAAGGAACTGGGCTTTGCATGTAAGAATACGGATGCATTGCAGGAAGCGAAGGAGCATGCAAAGGGCGGCTGTTTGATCCGTCAGTATATGGAGAAAAAAGATCTGGAGAAAGAACCGGTACATATCTCTCTGGATGCCGGTGTGGATGAAAAAACAGTGCAGGCCTGGATTGAGGAGTTGAGTGCGGACTTTCCGGATAAGCCTCAGGATGCAGTGATCACGCGCAAGAATGGGAAATTTGAGATCACAAAAGAGCAGACCGGCATGGCCGTGGATGTGAAAGCTACGATTGAAAAGATTAATGCAGCGCTGGAAGAAGAAGAATCCGGAAACATCAGCGTAGAAGCAGTGGTAACTCAGCAGCAGCCCAAGATCAAAAAGGCAGATCTGGAGACGATTTCCGACGCGCTTGGAAGTTGTACCACATCTTACTCTACCAGCGGAGAATCCCGTTCCGGAAACATTGCAAACGGTGTTTCCAAGATCAATGGTCATGTCCTGATGCCGGGCGAAACCTTATCCGGTTATGAGTGTATGCAGCCGTTTACCCTGGAAAACGGATACTTTACGGCAGCAGCCTACGAAAACGGACAGGTTGTAGACAGTGTGGGCGGCGGTGTCTGCCAGATTGCAACGACGCTGTATGGCGCATCCTTGCAGGCAGAGCTTGAGATTACCCAGAGGCAGAACCACTCCATGATCGTTACTTATGTAGAACCGTCCATGGATGCGGCGATTGCCGGTACCTATAAGGATATCAAGATCACAAACAATTATGATACGCCCATCTACATTGAGGGAACAACTGCGGGCAAGACGCTGACCTTTACGATTTACGGAAAAGAAACACGTCCGTCAAACCGGAAGGTAGAATATATTTCGGAAGTTATAAGTACAACAGATCCGGGAGCACCGGAGCAGAAGACAGATAATTCCCTTCAGCCCGGCCAGACAAAGCAGGTTCAGTCTGCGCATGTCGGATACAAGTCCAGATTATGGAAGGTTGTTACGGTAAACGGAGTCGAGAAGGAACGCACCATTTTACATACGGATACCTATAACCCGTCCAAGGCGATCGTCCTGGTAGGTCCGGCAGCACCGGAGAGTGCGGCAGCCACAGAGACAACGGCAGAGGTGGCAGAGACCACGACGGAGGAAGCTGCTGGAAATGAGGCTTCCCAGCAGCAGACTGAAAATAGAGAAGTAGGACCTGGCGTGGCACTTCAGTCTGCTGAAAAAACTGCGGTTGAAGAAACAGCACCTGTACAGGAAGAAGCACCGGCTGCAGCAGAATAGGAAAGGCTTAAAGCATATGATGCGAAGGATTGAGCGCGAGAACACGGGGCTGATGCATGCCGGCCATGATCTGGTGGTGGCAGGCTACGCGGGACTTGCGGGTACGGCAGAACTGGTGAAGGCTAAGAAAGAAGAGCTTTCGCGCTGGTTTTCCAATGAATATATGGAAGAAATTGCAGAGAATGCGCCGCTTTGCCCGGTCAGCCCGGATTTCTGGCGTTTGCTGCATGCCACAGAGTGGGAGGCAGCAGGACAAGGCGGTATCTTAACGGCCATCTGGAATCTGACCGGTGCCTATGAGACCGGTGTGGAGTTTTATCTGCGCCGGATCCCCATCCGCCAGGAAACGGTGGAGGTCTGTGAACGGCTGGAATTAAATCCTTATCGGCTTTACAGCCGAGGCTGCTTTCTTTTAACAGCCGACAACGGAGGCCAACTGGTTCGTGCCCTGGAAGAAAAGCAGATTCCGGCAAACGTCATAGGCCGGATCAACAAAGGAATTGCACGAGAGATGATCGTGCAGGAAGGCCGGGGGTATTTAGAACGCCCGCAGCCTGATGAAATACTGAAAGTGATTCCCGGTTTTTTCGACTGAAAAGATCGGGATTCCATATATATTTACCCAATAATACAAGGAGGCAATCAAGATGAGAGAAAAAATTTTGGCGGTAATCGAAAAGAACAGCAGAATCGATATCCATGACCTGGCGATTCTTTTAGGGGAGAGCGAAGTCGCGGTCGCCAATGAGATTGCCGAGATGGAGAAAGAGCATATTATCTGTGGTTATCACACCCTGATCAACTGGGACAATACCAGCGAGGAAAAGGTGATCGCGCTGATCGAGGTAAAGGTTACTCCCCAGCGCGGCATGGGCTTTGACAAGATCGCGGAGCGCATCTATCAGTACAGTGAGGTTAATGCGGTATACCTGATGTCAGGAGCCTTTGACTTTACCGTCTTCATTGAAGGCAGGACCATGCGTCAGGTGGCACAGTTTGTATCAGACAAGCTGGCTCCGCTTGATTCCGTATTAAGCACGGCAACGCATTTTGTACTGAAAAAATATAAGGATCACGGAACAGTCCTCTGTGAAGAGATCCAGGATGAAAGGATGCTGATTACACCGTGAGAAATCCATTAAATGAAAAGATCGTTGCCATCCCGCCGTCCGGGATCCGGAAGTTTTTTGATATTGTAAGTGAGATGAAGGATGCCATCTCTCTGGGCGTAGGTGAGCCGGATTTTGATACTCCCTGGCATATCCGTGAGGAAGGCATTTATTCTCTGGAAAAGGGACGTACCTTCTATACCTCCAATGCAGGTTTGAAGGATCTGAAAGTCGAGATTCACAATTACCTGGAGAGACGCTGCCATATCAGCTATGACCCTGATCATGAGATCATGGTGACTGTGGGCGGCAGTGAAGCCATTGATGTGGCCATGCGTGCTATGCTGGATCCGGGAGACGAGGTGCTGATCCCGCAGCCGAGCTACGTTTCCTATACGCCGTGCTGTGTATTGGCAGACGGCATTCCGGTGCCGATCGAGCTGGAGGAGAAAGACCGCTTCCGCCTGACTCCGGAAAAACTGCTGGAAAAGATCACACCGAAGACCAAGATCCTGGTACTGCCATTTCCGAATAATCCGACCGGTGCGATCATGGAGCGCGAAGATCTGGAAAAGATCGCAAAGATCATTCTCGAAAAAGATCTGTTTGTGATCTCGGATGAGATTTATTCTGAACTGACTTATGCAAAGGAAGATCATATTTCCGTTGCATCGCTTCCGGGTATGAAGGAGCGCACGGTGCTGATCAATGGTTTTTCCAAAGCCTTTGCCATGACCGGATGGCGTCTGGGTTATGCCTGCGCACCGGCAGCAGTGCTGCAGCAGATGTTAAAGATCCACCAGTATGCGATCATGTGCGCTCCGACTACCAGCCAGTATGCGGCGGTGGAGGCACTGCGCAACGGCGACGAGGACGTACAGCATATGCGTGAGTCTTACGACCAGAGACGCCGTTTCCTGATCCATGCATTTGAAGAGATGCATTTGGACTGCTTTGAACCTCAGGGTGCATTCTATATGTTCCCGAGCATTAAACGATTTGGCATGACCTCAGAAGAATTTGCTACCCGCCTGCTTCGGGAGGAGAAGGTGGCTGTGGTACCGGGAACGGCATTTGGTGATTGTGGAGAAGGCTTTTTGCGTGTATCCTATGCCTATTCCTTAAAGAGCCTGAAGGAGGCCTTAAGCCGCATCAAACGGTTTGTAGACCGACTGGATGGGAAAACGGAGTAAAGAACATGAATATTGTATTATTTGAACCGGAAATGCCAATGAATACCGGAAACATCGGTCGTACCTGCGTGGCAACCAACACCCGTCTCCACCTGATCGAGCCGCTGGGATTTAAGCTCAATGAAAAGGCGGTAAAACGAGCTGGACTGGATTATTGGGATAAACTGGATGTGACCGTATATTCGGATTTTCAGGATTTTTTAGAGCGCAATCCGGGTGCCAAAATCTACATGGCTACCACCAAGGCACCAAAGACCTATACGGATGTCTCGTATGAGCCGGACTGCTACATCATGTTTGGCAAGGAAAGCGCCGGGATACCGGAGGAGATCCTTGTGGAGAATAAGGAAACCTGCGTGCGCATTCCCATGTGGGGGGATATCCGTTCCTTAAACCTTTCCAATTCTGTGGCTGTGGTGCTTTATGAGGCACTCCGGCAGAACGGATTTGAAAAGATGAATACAGAGGGACATCTCCATCGGCTGCACTGGAAAGACGAAGGATAAAAAGTACAAAAAGAAATACAAAAAAAATTGAAAAAGGGGTTGCAAAAAAAGTTAGCCTATGCTAATATAATGACAGTTAGCCGCAACTAACTACATGTGAATATTCTATACATTTCGTCTGGTTTCATCTGACCCGTGAAATCAGAAACTCAACTCCTAAACGAAAGGCACGCGAAAGCGTGCTTTTTGTTGTTATGCCGCCAGTGGCGCGTCCGCTTATTTTGTGATAAAATGGACAAGATAAAAGATATTTGAACGGCAGGGGAGAAAAAAGAGGTTATGAAACATTCACTTTACTATAAATTCATCCTGGGTTATCTGGTCTTTGGGCTGCTTGGATTTGTATCCATTGCGACCTTTTCCGCACAGCTGATGAACAGGAATCAGGTCAAGCTCCAGGCAGAGGCCATGTACGATGAGGCCAGTCTGATCGCATCAGCTTACAGCAATGTATACCAGGGAAAGAAACAGGATCTGGATTCGGTATATCCGCAGCTTCAGGCGGTAGCAAAATTTATCCGCGCAGAGGTCTGGGTTGTGAACCGCCAGGGCATCATTGTGGTAGACAGTGAGCAGAATAAACGGGCAGGCACGGCAATTGAGGGATTTGATCCTACGGCAGCAGGAAATAAGCCATACAGCACCGGTTCTTATTACGGGATCTTTTCCTATGAAGTATTGAGTGTTTCCGCACCGATCACCGGAAATTATAATACCTATGGCTATGTGATGATCCACCTGCCCATGAGTGTGATCTGGGATACGAGCAATTCCAATCTGAATATTGTTTATATCACGTTTGCAATCCTGTTTATCCTGTCGCTGATCATCCTGCTGGTATTTACCAAGACGGTATATTTTCCGTTGAAAAAGATTACAGAAGGCGCCAACGAATATGCAGCCGGGAATTTGGATTATCATATTGATATCAATACCCGGGATGAGATGGGATATCTGGCAGGTACCTTGAATTATATGTCCGGTGAATTAAATAAGCTGGAGGAATATCAGAGGAACTTCATTGCCAATGTGTCACATGATTTCAGGTCTCCGCTGACTTCTATAAAAGGTTATCTGGAGGCGATCATCGACGGAACCATTCCGCAGGAAATGTATGAAAAATATCTGACAAGGGTGATCAGTGAAACAGAACGTCTGACGAAGCTGACCCAGGGGATGCTTACCTTAAATTCCCTGGACAGCAAGGGATATCTTTCCCGGTCAAGCTTTGATCTTAACCGGGTGATTAAGGATACTGCAGCTTCTTTTGAAGGAACCTGCAGTAAGAAAAACATCAATTTCGAGCTGACCTTTTCCGACAATATCCAGATGGTCTATGCGGATCTTGGAAAGATCCAGCAGGTGCTTTATAATCTGATCGATAATGCCATCAAGTTCAGCCATCAGGATGCTACGATCTATATCCAGACGCGCATCAAAAATGAAAAAATCTTTGTATCGGTGAAAGACACCGGGATCGGTATCCCAAAAGACAGCATCACAAAGGTGTTTGACCGCTTTTACAAGTCTGACCTGTCCCGTGGAAAAGATAAGAAGGGAACCGGACTGGGGCTTGCCATTGTAAAGGAAATCATCCAGGCACACGGGGAAAACATTGATGTCATCAGTACCGAAGGCGTGGGATCAGAATTTATCTTTTCCCTGCAGCGGGCGGTAAACCTGTAATCATTCAGAGACATGATCTTTTTCTATTTTCGCACCTCAAATTTGTATCCGATCCCCCACACGGTGGCGATTGACCAGTTTGCGTGATCCTTGATCTTTTCCCGCAGACGTTTGATATGCACGTCCACGGTGCGGGTATCGCCGATATATTCATAGCCCCAGATGTGGTCTAACAGCTGTTCCCTGGTGAATACCTGATTGGGTGAAGATGCCAGAAAATACAAAAGCTCCAGTTCCTTGGGCGGCATCTCTACAGAATGGCCGCAGTAGGTGACGGCATAGTTGGTCAGGTTGACGGTCAGATCCGGATATTCCACATATTCTCCCTGCTGCGCAGGTACCTGTGAAACCGGAGCCGGTGCTGCCTGATAGCGGCGCAGCACCGCTTTGACCCTGGCAACCAGTTCCTTGGAGTCGAATGGCTTGATCATATAGTCATCGGCTCCAAGCTCCAGCCCCAGAACCTTGTCAAAAATCTCGCCCTTGGCAGAGAGCATGATGATCGGTACCTGGGAAGTGGTTCGCAGCTCGCGGCATACCTGGTAGCCGTCTATGCCGGGAAGCATCAGATCCAGCAAAACCAGATTGGGCTTGAATTCCGGGAAGACCTTCAGCGCTTCCTCGCCGTCATTGACAATATAGGTTTCATAACATTCCTTCATCAGATAAAGAGAGATCAGCTCTGCAATGTTCTCGTCATCATCTACGATCAAAATCCGCTGTTTTTCAGCCATGATCTTATTCCTCCCATTTATTTAAATACCACAATGGTAACACCGGCATCGCCTTCGCCAAAGCCTCCCAGATGGAATTCCTTGATATATTTGAGCTTCTTCAAATGCTTATGGATGCCGGCTCGCAGTGCTCCGGTGCCTTTTCCGTGTACGATGCGTACCTGAGGCAGGTGCGCAATGTAGGCGTCGTCGAGATACTTATCCAGCTGTGCCACGGCCTCGTCCACGGTCATTCCCAGCACGTTGATCTCAGGAGAGATGCCGAAGGATTTGGACATCTTGATATTGCTGGCTCCGCTTCCCTTTTTGCGTGATTCCATGCCAGGTCCGCTGACGGAATTTTCCTGAAGCAGTTCCAGATCACTTATATTGACCTTTGACCGCAAAATCCCCATCTGAACAAAGAGATTGCCCTGAGCATCGGGAAGGCTGTTTACGGTACCGTTTAAGTTCATGGACAGTACGCGTACGCCATCACCCAGTTTTAAGGATTTCGGATTGATGGCTTTATGCGGTTTTTTTGTCTCCTGCTTTAAGGAGAGACCGCCCTCGACCTTCTTTAAGCTGTCACGCAGTTTGGTACGCTCCGCCTCCAGAGCCTTGGTGTCGATGCCGGAGGAGGCAGCCAGCTTGTTGATATTTTTGATGGTGCGGTCAGCGGTTTCCTTTGCTTCCCTGAGGATCTGCTGGGCTTCTTCATTGGCTTTTCGGATCATCTTGTCTTTTCGCTCGTCAAACCGCTCTTCTTTCTTTTCCAGCCCGGATTTGAGACGTGCGATCTCAGCTTTGTAGCTTTCAATCTCGGCACGTTCTTTTTCGATGGTCACGCGGTTTTCTTCCAGACGGCTGATGACATCCTCAAAGGTTTCATCTTCCGACTCCAGATGTGTCTTTGCATCCTCAATGATATAATCCGGCAGTCCCAGCTTTTTGGAAATGGCAAACGCGTTGCTCTTTCCCGGGATACCGATCAACAGACGGTAGGTCGGGCGCAGGGTTGCCACGTCAAATTCGCAGCAGGCATTTTCCACACCGGGCGTACTGAGGGCATAGATTTTTAACTCGCTGTAATGGGTGGTGGCCATGGTGCGGCACTTCATGTTGTGCAGGAAGTTTAAGATGGCAATGGCCAGGGCTGCGCCCTCGGTCGGGTCAGTTCCGGAACAGAGCTCATCGAACAGACAGAGGGAATGACTGTCGGCCTGGTTTAAAATGCGCACGATATTGGTCATGTGGGCAGAGAAGGTACTCAGACTCTGTTCAATGCTCTGCTCGTCGCCGATATCGGCAAAGACCTCGTCAAAGACAGCCAGCTCGGAGCCTTCGAAGGCCGGAATGTGAAGACCGGCCTGCCCCATCAGGGTAAAGAGGCCAACGGTCTTTAAGGAAACTGTCTTACCTCCGGTATTCGGACCGGTGACCATAAGAAGGTCAAAATCAGTGCCAAGCCATACGGTGATCGGAACCACCTTCTGCGGATCCAAAAGCGGGTGCCGTCCGTCCTTGATGTGGATGCGTCCCTCGGTATTGAACTTTGGTTCGCTGCATTTAAAGTGACGGGACAGGGCAGCTTTGGCAAAGATGAAATCCAGGCGGGAGAGGATCTGCAGATCCAGGGCAAGCTCTTCGGTATAGGGCATGAGCTGACCGCTTAAGTCAGCCAGTACTGCCTCGATCTCCTTTTGTTCCTGGATCTCCAGGGTGCGCAGCTCATTGTTCAGCTGAATGACAGCCATCGGTTCGATAAACAGGGTGGAACCGGTGGAAGACTGGTCATGTACCATACCGTTTACCTGTGATTTGTATTCGGCCTTGACCGGAAGACAGTACCGTCCATCGCGCATGGTGATGACGGCATCCTGCAGATAGGAACGGCAGCTGTTTAAGATGCTGTTTAACTGTGTGTGGATGCGGTCGTTGATGCCGTGCATGGAGCGGCGAACCTTGTGAAGTCCCGGGCTTGCATTGTCACTGATCTCATCTTCCGAGAGGATGCAGCGCTTGATCTCGTTGTTGACAGAAGTCACAGGCTCCAGGCTGCGAAACATAGAGTCTAAGGAATCATCCGGAAATTCTTCGGATTCTTCATGCTCTCCATAGGTTTTGGCGCGTGCTGCCACGGTGAGTAAGGAACTGATGGATAAAAGTTCCGGGATACCCAGGGCACTGCCGATCTCCAGGCGCTTTAAGGAGTCACGCACGTCGCGCACACCGCTTAAGGAGAGGCTGCCCTTCATGCGGACACGGGTCAGCGCGTCGCTGGTTTCGGTCTGTGCCTGCACGATCTCGTGGTAATTGCTCATGGGGAGCAGGTTCTGGCAGAGCAGCTTGCCGGGCGTGGAAGCCGCATAAGAGGTCAGCTGGGTAATGATCTTATTATATTCTAATGTTTTTAATACTTTCTGATTCATAAATATCCTCGATTGTGTTTTATAGTAGCATGTTGGCTCACTTGCGCTCATTATAGCATGAATTAGATTATGGTGAAAGGGTTACAGTACATACTTTTTGGTTGCGTAAATCGGCCGGAAAACGTATAATAAAGGATAATGTATGAGTCATAAAAAGAAAGGGGAACCTGAATGTCCGAGATACAGGATCCGGAAAAGAAACCAGATCAAAACCGGGAACGGGATTTTATTTGTGAAAAGATCGTAAAACCGGCACCCAGCAGGAAACAGATCGGTACACATCTGGCAACTTCAGCCTGTGCGGGGATTATTTTTGGCGTGGTCTCGGCGGTCTGTTTTGTACTGACAAAGCCGATCCTGGAATATTTGTCTGCAGGAAATGAACCGGTAACATCGGAAGTTTCCATTCCAAAGGATGAGGTGGAGCCTTCTGCGGAATCGCGGGAAACGGAGACTCCTGCAGAGACAGAACCGGTCGAGGAGATGGTTCAGACAGCATTGGAGCATTACCGCTATACCGTGGATGACTTAGATTCGCTGATCGGAAGCCTTCGCACACAGGCGCAGACCGCAGACAAGAGCATTGTTGTGGTTCATTCGGTTCAGCAGAATACAGACTGGTTTGACAATCCGGTGGAAACCGCAGGACTTTATGCCGGAATCGTTATTGCAAAGACTGACCAGGAGCTTTTGGTGCTCACACCGGAGGCAGCCGTGGAGCAGGCAGATTCCATTAAAGTGACGTTTGATAATGACAAAGAGCTGGATGGGCACATGAAGCAGAAGGATGCTGCATCCGGAATGGCGATCGTCAGTGTCAGCACGGAGGCTGCAAATGCGGCACAGTTACAGGACGTGGAAGCAATCCCGCTCGGGAATTCTTATCAGGTATATCAGGGTGACATGATCGCGGCGATCGGAAGCCCGGCAGGCGTGGTACATTCGTTGGACTATGGCTTTGTCTCCTATGTGGTCCGCAGCAATCCGGAGATTGACCGTCACTGCCGTGTACTTTATTCCCGCATCATGTCCGATGTACAGCATGGTACATTCCTGCTCAATACCAGCGGGGAACTCATAGGCTGGGCGCAGGAGTCGTCAGGAGACTCTGAGGCAGAGAACCGAGTGACCGAGGTATTTGGGATCTCAGATTATAAGGTGATCCTGGAAAAACTCATCAATGGCCAGGCGGTGCCCTGCATCGGTATTGTGGGACAGGAAGTGACAGATGCGCAGGAGGCAGCCGGCATGCCGTCCGGCATTTATGTGCTGAACGCAGTGACAGACAAACCGGCATACAATGCAGGGATCCAGAACGGAGATATCCTGACCGCATTTGACGGGGAGCCGGTCACTTCCATGAAAGAGTATCAGGCAGCCGTAGAAAAAATGACCTGCGGTCAGGTGGTACATGTGACGGTGGAGCGGAACGGACGGGATGCTTACACGGAACTGGAATTTGACGTAACCGTCGCAGGCAGGTAGGAGTTCATGCGATGCATGAACGGTAACACAGGAAAATAGAAAGTAAGGGTAAAGATGAAATATATTGACAGTTTTAGAGAAGGCATGCATATTTCTGATATCTATCTGTGCAAAAACAGACAGATCGCATTGACAAAGAACGGAAAGGAATATGGCAACCTGGTTCTTCAGGATAAGACCGGCACGATTGATGCCAAGATCTGGGATCTTGGATCCCCGGGAGTTGGAAATTTTGAAACTCTGGATTATGTATACATTGATGCAGACGTCACCATGTTCATGGGTGCCAATCAGTTAAATATCAAGAGGATCCGCAAGGCCGATGAGGGGGAGTACGTTCCGGCAGATTATCTTCCGGTTTCCTTAAAGGATATTCCGAAGATGTATACGGAGCTCTTGGCGCTGATCGCTTCTGTAAAAAATCCGTATCTGAGAAAATTGCTGGACGGCTTCTTTGGCGATCCAGACTTTGCAAAGGCGTTCCAGTTCCACAGTGCTGCAAAGAGTGTACATCATGGCTTTGTAGGAGGGCTTTTGGAGCATACCTTAAGTGTTGCCAAACTGTGCGATTATTTTGCCACTGCCTATCCCATGCTGAACCGTGACCTGCTTTTAACAGCAGCCATCTTCCATGACATTGGAAAAACAAAAGAGTTGTCCGTGTTCCCGGCAAATGACTATACCGATGATGGTCAGCTTCTGGGACATATCATCATTGGCACGGAGATGGTCAGTGACCGGATGCGCAAGATCGATGGATTCCCGGTAAAGCTTGCAACGGAGTTAAAACACTGTATCCTGGCTCATCACGGAGAACTGGAGTATGGTTCTCCGAAAAAACCGGCTCTGTTAGAGGCGCTTGCGTTAAATTTTGCGGATAATGCAGATGCAAAGATGGAAACGATGATCGAGGTGCTGCGAGGAGCAGGTGAGAACCAGGGCTGGTTAGGCTACAACCGGCTTCTGGAGACCAACATTCGAAAGACGACGGAGTGCTAAACGAGCTGTGCCTCTGAATCATTATGGTACATAAAAAACAGAAAACGCGCCAAAACCGGCGCGTTTTCTGTTTAAAAAGGGGAAAGAGGTAATGTTGTATTGCAACTGCCGGAATGGATCTGTCGCAGTTACAAGATGTCAGTATATGGAAACCGTTGAAACCATCATGGCAGACAGCCAACGGATTGTTGTTTGACGACCCCGACAGCGGATGCGCGCTTGTTGCCGCCGGGCTCTGTATATTCCGCCAACGGAAATTTTTATGATGATCTTGATGTATTCTTTTCTCTCTCACATCATGGCTTTATGATATCGGGAAAATGTGTCTAAAGTTTGAGGAGATTGTGAAGAAAACGGAAAGTTTCAAAACAAAATATTACGAAAACGGAAACATTTTCAGGAGTTGTTTGTGCTGCCCCGAAAAGGAAAGGATAATCACATGGATTGGAAAAAGAATGACCTGGTTCAGGTTCAGATAGAGGATATGAGTGACACGGGAGAAGGAATTGGAAAAACCGATGGATTTACCTGGTTTGTGAAGGATGCCGTGATCGGTGACGTAGTGGAAGCCAAGGTTATGAAAACCAAAAAAACTTACGGATTTGCGCGTTTGATGCAGGTTATAAAGCCATCAGACTGCCGTATCACGCCGCGTTGTCCGTCTGCCCGCCAGTGCGGTGGCTGTCAGCTTCAGGCCATGAGCTACGAGGAACAGCTGAAATTTAAGGAAAACAAGGTCCGGAACAATTTAAGCCGGATCGGAGGCCTGACAGACATCCCCATGGAGCCGATCATCGGCATGGACGAGCCGTGGCGATATCGAAATAAGGCGCAGTTTCCCTTCGGGAAAGATAAAGACGGCCGCATCATCACCGGATTTTATGCAGGCCGCACCCATTCCATCATCGAGCAGGAAGACTGTCTGCTTGGAGTAGAGGAAAATCAGCCGATCCTGGATTGCATCCGGAACTTCATGGAAGAATATCATATTGCGCCATATGAAGAAGAAACCGGACGCGGGCTGGTTCGCCACGTGCTGATCCGAAAAGGGTTTACAACCGGAGAGCTGATGGTATGCCTGGTATTAAATGGAGATGTGAAGAAGTTAAAGGCACCGGAGGTGCTGACTGAGCGGCTGATAAGGCTGTTTGCTGCGGCATCCGATGACAAAAAATCGGAAACAGCGCCACACATGGTCAGTATTTCCTGCAGTATAAACCGGGAAAAAACCAATGTGATCATGGGCAAAGATATCGTAAACCTGTACGGACCGGGCTATATCACCGATTATATCGGCAATGTCTGTTACCGTATTTCACCGCTGTCCTTTTATCAGGTAAATCCTGTGCAGACCCGGAAACTTTACGGTACGGCTTTGGAATATGCTGGTTTAAGCGGTGAGGAAACGGTATGGGATCTCTACTGCGGCATTGGAACTATTTCCCTGTTCCTGGCACAAAAGGCAAAAAAGGTATATGGAGTAGAAATCGTACCGCAGGCCATAGACGATGCCCGTGCCAATGCAAAACTGAACCATATGGAAAACGTGGAATTTTTTGTGGGAAAAGCAGAAGAAGTGCTGCCACAGCAGTATGAAAAAAATCAGGTCTATGCCGATACCATTGTGGTAGATCCGCCAAGAAAGGGCTGTGACAGCGTATGCCTGGACACCATTGTCAAGATGGCACCGAAAAAGGTTGTCTATGTAAGCTGCGACTCTGCGACTCTGGCAAGAGATGTAAAATATCTGGGAGAACACGGATATCAGGTAGAGCGTGTGAGAACCGTGGACATGTTTGCCTGGAGCGGACATGTGGAGACGGTAGTTCTTTTGTCCCAACTGAAACCAGATGACACGATAGAGATCGACTTAGACCTGGACGAGCTGGATGCCACCAGTGCTGAGTTGAAAGCAACCTATCAGGAAATCAAAGATTATGTGCTGAAAG
>CAVIHW010000024.1:0-37888 GCA_963642615.1 Oscillospiraceae bacterium
GAGAGGTTTTCTTTCTTAAAAAATGGGGTTGACAAGCCAAAGAGAAAAGGGTATGATACGTTACAAGATTAAGTGTTGAGAGCAAAGACGTTCGGACAGAGAGTTCGGACGTCTTTTTTGCTTTATAGGAAAGGAGAAATAAACCATTATGGATGACATCGACAGAAAAATCTTAAAACTCTTGCAGGACAATGCGAGGGTTTCCTTAAAGACCATAGCGGAGAATACCTTTCTTTCTTCTCCGGCGGTATCTGCCCGTATTGAGAAGCTGGAAAAAGATGGCGTGATCGCCGGATACCATGCCCTGATTGACCCGATCAAGCTGGGATATCATATCATTGCTTTTATCAATCTGAATGTCATGCCGGAGGATAAACCTAAATTTTATGCATATGCGGAAAGCATTCCCAGCGTGTTAGAGTGCAACTGTGTGACAGGAGAGTATTCCATGCTGCTGAAGGTGGCCTTCCAGAGCACCATGGAGCTGGATATCTTTATCGGACAGCTGCAGAAATTTGGAAAGACCAGTACTCAGATTGTTTTTTCCACCCATGTGGGTCCGCGTGGAGTCGATGTGGAGGAATAGCTCCTTTTAGAGTCCTTCCAGGTCGAAATCCGGGGTATATTCTTCTTTGGCGCTGCTTTTTTGCTGCATATATCCATGGATCAGTCCAAGCTCCAGGGCGATATCTACCACCTTCTGGTACTCGTAGCTTGTGATGCGTCGGTTCAGCTCCGGATATTGCGGGATCTTTTCATACGGGGTGTACTGGCTCATGAGACTGATATAAAAACTGTCTTTTGGCAGGCTTTCGGCCATCCAGTGCATCAGCCGGATGGAATCCTCTTTTTGCCCGGGAAGCACAAGGTGACGGATGATGACACCGCGATCCATGACCGGTTCCGGTTCTTCGGGCATCTTGTGAAAATGCGGAGCACCGGTCTGACGGATCATCTGGGAAATGGCTTTGGATGCCGTAGGAAAATAGAAGGGCGCTTCTGAATAACGGGCGGACAGTGTGGAGCTTTCGTATTTCAGATCCGGAAGCCAGATATCCACATAATCCGCTAATGCCCGGATCGTTTCTGTCCGTTCGTAGCCTCCGCAGTTATAGACAACGGGAATATGCAGGCGGTCTTTGACCAGGTCAAGAGCTGGGATGATCCAGGGCAGAAACTGTGTGGCAGTGACCAGGCTGATATTGTTTGCACCCTGATCCTGAAGGCGCAAAAAAACATCGGCCAGCTGTCTTGAATCCAGCGTTTTTCCATACAGATCACGGCTGATCTTGTGATTTTGACAGAAGCAGCAGCGAAGCGTACATCCGCTGAAGAAAACCGTACCGCTTCCCTTTGTACCACTGATACAGGGCTCCTCCCAGAAATGCAAGGCTGCACGGGCAGCTACAATACCGGCAGGTGCACCGCAAAAGCCTTTCTGGAAGGTACGGTCGATCCCACACATGCGGGGGCAGAGGTTACAGTGGTGAACCTGCTTTTGAAAATAGGATAAAGTATCCTCGGACATAACAAATCTCCAATCTATAGATCAATGAAAAAGAAATCATTCATCCATACACTAACACGGTTCGGAGCATAACGCAATAAAAAGTAGCTTGAAAAAGAATACTATATGATGTATAATCAACTCAGAACAGACAAGATGAAGTGATTCCTGAAGTGTTCGACAACCTTACCCATTTTGAACCTACATTACTGACTACGGGATTCCTATATCTGCGGGCAGATGTCAGGCCTCCATTGAGTGGAAGGCAGAAACCAGCGTGCGGTTGCCCACCTAGCTTCGCTAGGCGTCAATAAGTAAGAACGGCACATTCGGGATTACTAAAAAAGAAGAGCAGCGGAGATCCCGCTGCTTTTATAGTATCTTAACTTTTTATTTATACGGTAATATGATAGACTGCTAATCATAAACCGAAAGGAAAAAGGAAATCATATGAAGAATAATAAGTACAGCACCTACATCTGCTGGGGAGTGACCGCCCTGACTGTACTGCTGCTTTTGGTTGCAGCAGTATTTCTGGTCATGCGGTGGTCTCTTGTTGCAGCAATGGGAGCAAAGATCGCGCATATCCTTGCTGCCGTGATCTACGGAGCAGTATTTGCCTATCTGCTCAATCCCATCTATAACAGGGTGCGTGCAGTGGTCATGAAGATGACAGAAAAAATCATTGCAAAAGAAGAAAGCAGAAAGAAGCTTGGAGCTTTTCTTGGCACGATCGCAAGCCTCTTCTTTCTAATTGCAGTGGTAGTCGGATTGATCTCCATGCTCATCCCTCAGCTGATCAGCAGCATCCGCGGCGTGATGGAGAACCTGCCAAACAGCATCAACAACCTGGAAATCTGGCTGGAAAAGGTGCTTGCAGACAATCCGAAGCTGGAACAGCAGGTGCTGGATCATTATGGCACAGCGGCAGATTATCTGCAAAACTGGATGACGAATGTCGTAGTCCCCAATATATCCCGTATCATCGGAAGCGTATCAAGCTGGATCGTTCTCATTGTAAGGGCAGTTCTTGATATGGTGATCGGACTGATCGTTATGGTTTATCTGCTGAATATGAAGGAAAAGCTGTTAGCCCAGGCAAAGATGATCATCTACGGCATCTTTTCTGTAAAGATCGCAAATAAGGTGGTCGAGGAATGCCGCTATGTACATCAGGTGTTTGGCGGATTCATCATCGGCAAGCTTGTGGACTCGCTGATCATCGGAGTGATCTGCTTTGTACTCCTTAGCTTTGCCAATATGCCTTATGTGCTTTTGGTCAGTGTGATCGTGGGTGTGACAAACGTTATTCCGTTTTTTGGACCGTTTATCGGTGCAATCCCAAGTGCAGTTTTGATCCTTCTTGCAGATCCCATGAAGTGCCTGTATTTCCTGATCTTCATCCTGCTTTTGCAGCAGTTTGACGGTAATATCTTAGGACCGAAGATCCTGGGGGATTCTACCGGGCTTTCCAGCTTCTGGGTGCTGTTTTCCATCCTGCTCTTTGGCGGACTGCTTGGATTTGTCGGCATGATCATTGGAGTTCCGACCTTTGCCGTATTATATCGCCTGGTGACGGAATATACAAAATGGAGACTTGGAAAGAAGAAATTATCCAGAAATATCGAGGAATATGGAGAGCTGGATCATATCGACGAGAATGACCAGACCTATGTGAAAAAAGAAATATAACAAGAAATGCAACACAGAAATACCAGTTATAGATAAGACAGAAATGAGGACAAATATGAAAAATCTATTAGTTGGACAGTCCGGCGGACCGACCGCCGTGATCAATGCGAGTTTGTACGGAGTGGTAAAGGCAGCTCTTGACATGCCAGAGATCAGCCATGTCTATGGCATGATCAACGGGATCGAAGGTATGCTTCGGGATCATACGGTTGATCTTGGCGAGAGCCTTTCCGATGAAGAACTGGAACTTTTAAAACTGACTCCGGCAGCTTATCTTGGTTCCTGCCGCTACAAGCTCCCGGAAGATCTGACGGATGCCTTCTATGAGACCATATTTGAAAAGTTTCAGAGAATGGAGATCGGTTATTTCCTGTATATCGGCGGCAATGATTCTATGGATACGGTCAGCAAGCTTTCCCGCTATGCTGCGCACCATGGAAGTGATATCCGCTTTATCGGGATCCCAAAGACCATCGATAATGACCTGATCCTGACAGATCATACCCCTGGCTACGGCAGTGCGGCAAAGTATGTGGCAGCTTCCGTCCGGGAAATCGCGCTGGATGCTTCGGTTTATCAGCAGAAAGCGGTGACCATTATAGAACTCATGGGACGTCATGCCGGGTGGCTGACGGCTGCCAGTGCACTGGCTCGTAAGTTTGAGGGGGATAATCCGGTTCTGATCTATCTTCCGGAGTCGAACTTTGAACTGGAGCAGTTTGCACGGGATCTGAAGAAGGCACTGGATCAGCAAAACAGTGTGGTGGTCTGTGTATCTGAGGGCATTTCCGATGCTTCCGGAACCTTTATCTGTGAATACGGAGACGAGGCCATGATAGACAATTTTGGCCATAAGATGCTTACCGGATGCGGAAAAGTCCTGGAAAACTTTATCCGCCACCGTTTTGGAGTCAAGGTGCGCTCTGTGGAGCTGAACGTAAATCAGCGCTGCAGCGGCATGCTGGCATCTGAGACGGATATTGAGGAGGCAGCCCTTGCCGGAATGGAAGGAGTCAAGGCAGCTGTGTCCGGACAGACCGGGCAGATGGTGGCATTTGAAAGGTTGCAGGATCACCCATACCGCATGGAATGCCGGCTTGTGGATGTCAATAAAGTTTGCAATCAGGAAAAGAAAGTTCCGGTAGAGTGGATCAGTGGCAACGGAAACGATGTAAGTACAAAATTTTTAGACTATGCGCTTCCACTGATCGCAGGAGAGCCGAAACGCCTTATGGAAAACGGGATTCCGCGCTATTTATATCGAAAAGACTGATCTTATCATGATTTTGTAACATAAATGATTTGCAAAATAGTGAGAAATAGTATATACTTATCGAGAATATGCATGTGAAAGACTTGACATGCGCACAGGATTATAAAAAAAGGAAGGATACACAAATATGGCAACCTTATTAGAAAACTGGAGAAACCTTGCCTATGGCAATGGTCTGGACGATAAACAGAGAGAGCAGCTTTGGACTGGCTATTTCAGCATTGAGAAAGGCATCTATGAGCAGATCCTTGCAAATCCTACAGAAGTTGTGACCGGTACCGTAAAGGAACTGGCAGACAAATATCAGACTGAGCTTCTCATCATGACCGGTTTTTTGGATGGAATCAATGAGAGCTTAAAGGGATATGAGAACCCGATCGAAACCATGGACGAGAATACTACTGTGAAGATCGAGATCGATCCGGAGAAACTCTACTACAACATGGTAGACGCAAAGGCTGAATGGCTGTATACACTTCCGCAGTGGGATGCCATCTTAAGTGAGGAGAAGAGAAAAGAGCTCTACAAGCAGCAGAAGGCTTCCGGAACGGTTCGCAAGGAAAAGAAAATTTTCCCGAACGATCCGTGCCCATGTGGAAGCGGCAAGAAATACAAAAAGTGCTGCGGAAAGAACGCATAGGAAAAGGAATGGTAACTGTAAGCAGGAGTGTCTGTCGGACGCTCCTGTTTTGTTACGGAATCGTTACCTGAATCTATAATGAAAAAGGAAGTATAGAGCATGGAAGCATATACAGGTTTTGCGTCGGTGTATGATCTGTTTATGGATAATATTCCGTACGAAGACTGGTGCGCCTATGTGACCAGCCTTTTAAAGGAATACGGAGTATCGGACGGACTGGTTCTGGATCTTGGCTGCGGTACCGGCAAATTGACAAGGCTGCTCGCAGCGGCGGGATATGATATGATCGGCGTGGATCTTTCCGGTGAGATGCTGCAGATTGCCCTGGGGCATGAGATGGAAGAGCCGAGACAGATCTTATATCTGGAACAGGACATGCGGGATTTTGAACTGTACGGCACGGTGCGTGCCATTGTCAGCATCTGCGATTCCATGAATTATCTGGAAGATCATGAAGATCTGGTGCAGGTGTTAAAACTGGCAAACAATTACCTGGATCCGGGCGGTATCTTTATCTTCGACATGAATACGGTCTATAAATATCGGGAGCAGCTTGGAGAACAGACTATTGCGGAAAACCGGGAAGAGAGCAGCTTCATCTGGGAAAACTATTTCGATGAAGAGGCCATGGTCAATGAATATGACCTGACTTTGTTTATCCGGGAGGAGGATGGGCGTTACTCCAAATACGAAGAGACCCATTACCAGACGGCATTTGAGATTTTGGAGGTATGCAGGGCTGTGAAGGAAGCCGGCATGGAGCTGATCGCGGTATACGATGCTTTTACAAGAGAACCGGTAAAAGAAGACAGCGAGAGAGTGTATTTTGTAGTACGGGAACACGGCAAATAAGATCGTGTATGGAAATAGGCCGTTATCATTGTGACAAAAGGAGGACAGTATGTCAGACTATATTATCAGGGCAACTGCGGCGGATGGACAGATCCGGGCTTTTGCCGCAACAACAAGAGAATTGACTGAGTTTGCACGTCAGGCTCACAACACCAGCCCGGTCGCAACAGCTGCGCTTGGCCGTCTGCTGACGGGAGCTGCCATGATGGGCGTGATGATGAAGGGAGCAGACGATATCCTGACCATCAAGATTGAGGGAGATGGCCCGATCGGTGGATTGACGGTCACTGCAGATTCGAAAGGAAATGTCAAGGGCTATGTGTATCATCCGGAGGTCATGCTGCCTCCAAATGAAAAAGGAAAGCTTGATGTTGGCGGTGCTTTGGGAATCGGTGTTTTAAGTGTGATTAAGGACATCGGTTTAAAGGAGCCCTATGTAGGCCAGACCATCCTTGTGACCAGCGAAATTGCAGAAGACCTGACCTATTATTTTGCAACTTCAGAGCAGACGCCTTCCAGCGTAGCCTTAGGCGTACTGATGAATAAGGATAATACCGTCCGTCAGGCAGGAGGCTTTATCTTACAGCTGCTTCCGGGCGCTTCCGATGAAATCATTTCCACCCTGGAAAATCGGTTAAAGGAGATCACATCCATCACCGCCCTCCTGGATGCGGGCAATACTCCGGAGATGATCCTGGAACATATTCTGGGTGATCTTGGTCTGGAGATCCTCGATAAGCTTCCGACCCGTTTTGCCTGCAATTGCTCAAAGGAACGGATCGAGAAGGCACTGATCAGTATCGGAAAAAAAGAACTGCAGGAGATGATTGACGAAGGACAGACGATCGAGATGAACTGTCATTTCTGCAATAAGCATTATCCGGTGACGGTAGAAGAACTGAACGTTTTGTTAGAGAAGGCAGTACGTTAGTTCGTGAAAGTTTCCTATTACATAAAAAGCCGGAACAGGACTGGCTATGCAGCACAAGAACAGGAACAGGATATCAGGAGGATAGAAAGATGGAGCACAAGGCATGGCACCATTTTCTTACGATCACACGGCACAAGCTATTAGTCATGCAGAACTGCTTTCGTGTGGGACTTTTTAAGCAGGGACTGCTGCATGATCTTTCCAAATACAGTCCTGCGGAGTTTTTGACCGGTGTTCATTATTATCAGGGAGACCGCAGTCCGAATGCGGCAGAGCGGGATGAGAAGGGATATTCTTCTGCCTGGCTGCATCATAAGGGACGCAACAAGCACCATTTTGAATACTGGATTGATTTTTCAAAGACGAGCCAGGGGATCACCGGTGCAAAGATGCCGGTCAATTATCTGGTGGAGATGGTCATGGATCGGATCGCGGCCTGCAAGGTATATCGCGGAAAGGATTATAACGATGCTGCCGCATGGGATTATTACCAGAGGGAGCGCCCATATCTTGACAGCGCCATGCATCCGGAAACTAGGGCAGAGCTGGAAAAGATCCTTCGGATGCTGAAGCTTCGCGGAGAGAGGACAACCTTTGCTTACCTAAGACAACTTCTGAAAAAAGGAACCTATTAAAAGACAAAAAGAATGTGCCGGATGGCACATTCTTTTTGTCTTTTGTCTTAGCTTCTGGAGGAACCGGCTACGATCACACTGCCGCGGCCACCGTTGTCATCTGCCTTTGTCTCTTGGGCAGCCTGAGTATTCTGATTGTTGCTGCTGCTTTCAGAACCGGTTGTATGGGACGGAATACCGGAGAGGGTGGTGGTGCAGGTTCCGTCTGCGTTGAAGGTGTAGCTGACGCCACTGATGGTCTTTGTAGTGCCGGCTACCATAACACCGTTTGCCGGATCAAAGTAATAGGTTGCACCATTGACATTGTGGAAACCGGTCTGCAGCTTGCCATCCTCACCGAACAGGTACCAGTTGCCATCAATCGGCATTGCAACGTTCAGCATGCATTTTCCGGATGCCGGATCAAAGTAGTATTTGGAACCACTGATGGTCTTCCATCCGGTGCCCAGGGAAGCATCATCGTTCATGTGATAATAGCTGCCGTCCAGGTTCAGCCATCCGATCACCAGGGTACCGTCGGACTGTCCGTAATAATACTTGTCAGAGGAAGCATCATGGATCAGTCCGGTCTGCATGATGCCGTTGGCGCCAAAGTAATACAGCTTGTCGTTGATCTTCTTTAAGCCAACGGACATAACGCCGGTGGAAAGATCCATGTAGTAGTAGCCGTCATTGGTCTGAACCCAGCCCTTGTGGAGGGTGCCGTCGGTGTCATAATACACATAGGAGCTTCCGTTCTGAACCCATCCGGTAGCAGCCATGGAGGTAATGCCGCTTGCTAAGGTAACGGTTCCTAATACGCCGGCAGCAACAGCTGCGGTAAGATAACGCTTTATTTTCATAATAAATACATCCTTTCTCTGGTCAGTTGTATGATTTTCTTCTGGAGTTTAGTATAACCTTGAAAAAACAGGGATTCAAGTAGTTTTCGAATTTATTCAGAAAAATGTAAGATGAAAAAAATTCCGGACTTTGGAATGCCGCAGGAATCGGAAAAGATCCCTGCGGCATTTTACATTTTTATTGATGATTTTTCTGATCCTGATAGTTCAAAGACGCCTCGATGAAGCCCTTGAAAAGCGG
Organism: Oscillospiraceae bacterium; assembly: GCA_963642615.1. Taxonomy (GTDB): domain Bacteria; phylum Bacillota; class Clostridia; order Lachnospirales; family Lachnospiraceae; genus Brotaphodocola. The sequence goes on from CAVIHW010000024.1 coordinate 8,614, forward strand.
ATGCGGACGGTTCGGTCTGGATTTTAATTCCGGATGTGCCTGGGTGGCTACAAACCACGGATGATCCGGAAGCTCCACCATCTCCACAATGCGTCCGTCCGGTGAAATGCCGGAGAGCATCATGCCGTTTTCCTGAAGTACGGTACGATAGTCGTTGTTGACTTCATAGCGGTGACGATGGCGCTCATGAATGGTCTCGGCTCCATAAAGGGCATAGGCCTTGGAGTCTTTATTCAGGACACATGGATAGGAACCAAGCCGTAAGGTGCCTCCGATATCTTCGATACCGTCCTGATCGGGCATCAGATGGATGACCGGATGTGCGGTGGACGGATCCAGCTCTGCACTGTGGGCATCGGAAAAACCGATCACATCGCGGGCAAATTCCACGATGGAAAGCTGCATGCCAAGGCAGAGTCCCAAAAACGGGATCTTGTTCTCACGGGCATAACGGATGGACAAGATCTTGCCTTCGATACCCCGGGAACCAAAACCGCCCGGTACCAGGATGCCGCTGACATCACCAAGGAACTGGTCAATATTTTCCGGAGTTACAAGCTCAGAATCGATCCATTTGATACGGACGCTTGCATGGTTTGCTACACCGCCGTGCTTTAAGGATTCGACTACAGAGATGTAGGCATCATGAAGCTGGATGTATTTGCCGACCAGAGCAACGGTAACCTCTTTTTCCGGATGCTTCCATGCGTCGATCATGGCGCGCCACTCGGTCAGATCCGGTTCCGGACAAGGCAGGTTCAGGCACTGGCAGGCAACCTCAGCCAGATGTTCTTCTTCCATGGCAAGCGGTGCCTCATAGAGCACCTCTACATCAAGGTTCTGGAGCACATGGCTCTTTGGAACGTTACAGAAAAGTGCGATCTTGCCGCGCAGATTTTCATCAAGCGGCTGTTCGCTTCGGCATACCAGGATGTCCGGCCAGATTCCCATAGCCTGCAGATCCTTGACACTGGCCTGGGTCGGCTTGGTCTTTAATTCTCCGGAAGCCTTCAGATAAGGAATCAGAGTTACATGGATCAGGATGGCGTTTTCATGGCCTACCTCATGCTGGAACTGGCGAATAGCCTCCAAAAACGGCTGGCTCTCGATGTCGCCTACGGTTCCGCCTACCTCAATGATGGCAATTTCCGTATCCGTGGTGGAGTAGTTGCGGTGGAAACGGCTCTTGATCTCGTTTGTGATATGGGGGATTACCTGGACGGTTCCTCCGCCAAAATCTCCGCGGCGTTCCTTCTGAAGCACGCTCCAGTAAACTTTACCGGTTGTGACATTGGAGTTTTTGGTCAGGCTCTCATCGATAAAACGCTCGTAGTGACCAAGATCCAGGTCGGTTTCCGCACCGTCATCTGTTACAAATACCTCACCATGCTGAACCGGATTCATGGTACCCGGGTCAATGTTGATGTAAGGGTCAAATTTCTGCATGGTAACTTTGTAGCCGCGCGCCTTTAAAAGACGTCCTAAAGATGCTGCCGTGATTCCTTTGCCGAGACCGGAAACAACGCCGCCGGTGACGAAGACATACTTTACGGGCATGGTAAAACCTCCTTATATAATATAGTTGTATTGTTGCTCATAAAGAAATGATGAAAAAATAACGGAACTATTATACAGCTGTGAACCGCTAAAATCCAGCTGTTTTTTTCAAAACTTTAAAAATTTTAAGAGTTCCATTCTTGATTTATGGAAAAACTACCCTTATAATGGTTCGTAAATGCTAGAAAACAGGAGAAAAAATCTTTTATGGATAACCAGCCAAAGAATCATCAGCCCCAGGGCGGTGAGCATGATGACCATGAAAAGCATGGTAAATTTCCGAAAAATCAGCTGATCATTGTTGCGATCGCAGCGCTGATCACCTTTGCCATTGCCGGATTTATGCGCAGCTATATGGCAGATAAGAGCCAGCAGGAGATCACCTATGACGAATTCATATCCGAGATAAAAAACGGAGATATTGAAGCGGTCACAATCAAAAATACACAGATCGATATTGAATATAAGGAAAATTCTGAAAAATTCAATCCGCTCTTAAAGACCTATACGGTTCCGGTGGAACGGGACTATAAGCTGACCGACCGCCTCCTTTCCGGCGGTGTGGAGATCCGCAGGGAACGGCAGGACAGCATGGCCATGATCGAATCCCTGCTCAGTCTGATCCTTCCGTTTGTGCTGATCGTGATCATGATGAATTTCATGATGAAGCGCATGGGCGGAGTCGGAAAAAGTACGGCAAAGATGTATATGCAAAAGGAAACCGGCGTTACCTTTGCAGATGTAGCCGGAGAGGACGAGGCAAAGGAATCTCTGGTGGAACTGGTGGATTTCTTGCACAACCCGGGGAAATATACGCATATTGGTGCGAAGCTTCCGAAGGGTGCTCTGCTTGTCGGCCCTCCTGGAACCGGAAAAACCCTCCTTGCAAAGGCGGTAGCCGGTGAGGCAGAGGTGCCGTTCTTCTTCCTGTCCGGATCAGACTTTATGGAGATGTATGTCGGTGTGGGTGCCTCCCGTGTCAGAAATCTCTTTAAACAGGCACAGCAAAACTCCCCGTGCATCATCTTTATCGATGAGATCGACTCCATCGGCCGCAGCCGAAGCGGCGGAAGCGGAGGCGGAGAATCCGAGCAGCAGCAGACGTTAAACCAGCTGCTTTCGGAGATGGATGGTATGGATACCTCCAAGGGCCTTTTGATCCTGGCAGCCACAAACCGTCCTGAGGTTCTTGATCCGGCACTTCTTCGTCCGGGACGGTTTGACCGCCGTGTCATCGTGGATCGACCGGATTTAAAGGGACGTGTTGACATCCTGAAGGTGCATGCAAAAAATGTAGCCCTGGATGAAACCGTGGATCTGCAGGCCATTGCGCTGGCAACCGCCGGAGCAGTCGGTTCTGACCTTGCCAATATGATCAACGAGGCAGCCATCCTGGCAGTCAAAAACAACCGCGCAGCTGTTTCTCAGAAAGACCTCTTCGAGGCGGTGGAAGTGGTACTGGTGGGCAAGGAGAAAAAAGATCGTGTTCTCAGCAAGAAGGAGCGCAGCATCGTATCCTATCATGAGGTAGGGCACGCACTGGTGAGTGCATTGCAAAAGAATGCGGAGCCGGTACAAAAGATCACCATCATACCAAGGACCATGGGTGCCCTTGGCTATGTTTTGAATGTTCCGGAAGAAGAAAAATATTTAAACAGCAAGGAAGAGCTGCAGGCTCAGATCATCGTATTATTAGGCGGTCGTGCAGCAGAAGAGCTTGTTTTTCATTCCGTGACAACCGGTGCATCCAATGATATTGAAAAGGCAACCGGAATTGCCCGTGCCATGGTGACTCAGTACGGCATGTCGGAAAAATTTGGGCTCATGGGGCTTGCAAAGCGTCAGGATCAGTACTTATCCGGGCGCACCGTGATGGATTGCGGGGAAGCTACTGCAGCGGCAGTGGACGATGAGGTTATGCGCATCCTGAAAGATTCCTATGAAGAAGCAAAGCGGCTTTTGTCAGAAAATCGCGATGTCCTTGATGAGATCGCTGCCTTCCTGATCGAAAAGGAAACGATCACCGGAAAAGAATTCATGCAGATCTTTCGCAGATGCAAGAATACCCCGGATCCGGAGGAGAGCGAAGAGACAGAAGAAACATCAGCTTCGGAGGAAAACAAAGAGGAAGAAAAAACATCAGCTCCGGAGAATTTGGATCAGCAGGAATATCCGGAAAGAGATGTGGAGAAAACAACCGAGAACCAGAGCGAAGCATAACGTTGCTCGTTCTTAAGAAGCTGTTTTTGTCCCCTGAAAAAGGAGACAAAAACGGCTTCTTTCTTTCTGTGACAGATAAGCGGTTTTATGCTATACTGATGGCAGCGTGTCCGGGCTTTTGTTCCGGACAGATAAGGGAAAGGAAAAGGAACATGGCATTACAGTTGATCTTGGGCGGTTCCGGATCGGGGAAAACGACCTGTCTGTATGATGAGGTGATAAGTCTTTCCATGGAACATCCGGAACAAAACTTTTTTCTGATCGTACCGGAGCAGTTTACCATGCAGACACAGAAGGATATCGTGACGAGGCACCCGAACCATGGAACCATGAATATCGACATTGTCAGCTTTGCCAGACTGGCCTACCGGATCTTTGAAGAACTGGCCGTGGAAAATCTTTCTGTGCTGGATGATATGGGAAAATCCATGGTGATCCGGAAAGTGGCGGCAGCAAAAAAGAAGGAACTTGTGTTGTTTGGCAGTCAGCTTGGAAAGCCGGGATTTGTTGGTCAGTTAAAATCCATGCTGTCAGAGTTTTACCAGTACGGCATTACACCGGATGCCCTGTCAGACATGGCAGATCTGGCCAAATCTCCCCTGCTTCGGCAGAAACTAAAAGATCTTGCTCTGGCACAGCAGAGCTTTCAGGATTATATTGAGGGGCATTATATCACAACAGAGCAGGTACTGGATATACTCTGTCGTTTGATCCCGGAGTCGAAGCTGATCAAAAACAGTGTCATTGCGTTAGATGGATATACAGGTTTTACACCGGTGCAGTACCGGCTGATTGAATTGTTCCTGGTCTATGCAAAACAGGTCTATGTGACGGTGACGGCAGATGAGGCGGCCAATGTTTATGGAAAGATGGGGATCCAGAACCTCTTTTACATGAGCAGACAGATGACCGTGCGTTTGTCAGAACTTGCCGAGAAAAACCAGATTGCAAAACAAAAGGATATCTGGCTGAAGGAGCAGAAAAACCGACGTTTTGCAGACAGTCCGGAGCTTGCCTGGATGGAGCAAAAGCTGTTCCGTTACGGAACGGATCCGGTTTATGAGGGAGAGAACACGGGAAGCATAGCCTTTTTCCAGGCCTTAAACCCCTCGGGAGAGGTTGGCCGGATCGTACATGAGATCCAGAGACTGGTTCAAAAGGAACATGTACGGTATCGGGAAATTGCGGTGATCACGGGCGATCTTTCCGGTTACGGAAAAGAGATCACGCATCAGTTTACCAAAAATCAGATCCCGCACTTTCTGGATGATAAAAAAAGTGTGCTGGATAACAGTCTGGTGGAGCTCATTCGCGCTTCATTAGAAGCCATCCGCCAGGATTTTTCCTATGAGAGCGTCATGCGTTTTTTAAGGAGCGGTCTGGTAAGCCAGAACCGTCTGATGATGGATCGTATGGAAAATTATGTTCTGGCAATGGGAATCCGTGGTTATAAGCGTTATATGGAGACCTGGGAGAAGACCTACCGGGGCGCTAAAGATCTGAATATCACGGAGCTGAATGCCTTCAAGGAGCAGGTGCTGGCTCCGCTTTTTTCCATGCGAGAGGCTTTTCACAGGGAACGTCTGGACATTGCAGGCATGACCGATGCGGTGTTAAAGCTTCTTTTGGACTGCAGGGCAAAGGAACGTCTTCTCAGCTATCAGGAGTATTTTTCAAAGATTGGGGAACACCGCCTGGCAAAGGAATATGGACAGGTCTATGACCTGGTGGTGGAGCTTCTTACACGGTTGTCAGATCTTTTGGGTGAGGAGTATGTGAGCCGGAAGGAATATTTGGAAATCCTGGATGCCGGTTTTTCGGAACTGAAGGTGGGTGTGATCCCTGCTGTGGCAGACCGCGTGGTGGTGGGCGATATTACCAGAAGTCGTCTGGCACATATCAAGGTAGTATTTTTTGCCGGGGTCAATGACGGGATCGTTCCGGCCAGAAAAGAAAAGGGCAGTCTGCTCTCAGACCGTGACCGCGAATTTATGGAAGAGCATCATATGGAACTGGCTCCCACATCCAAGGAGGAAAGCTTTCAGCAGCGCTTTTATCTGTATCTGATGATGACAAAGCCTCAAAAACAGCTGATCCTTTCCTGGTGCCGCACCGGCGCAGACGGAAAGAGCCGCCGTCCTTCTTTTCTGATCGGAGAACTTAAGAATATGTTTCCGAAAGCGGCTTTTTATGATCAGGAAAATCAGAAGGAGGAAGAGCTCTATTCGGTCTCAGAGGCAAAGAAAGCCCTGGCTGAGGGACTTTCTAACTACCGGGACGGACAGGTTTCCTTACAGGATAACAAAGAAGACCAGACGCGTTTTTTGGAACTGTACCGCTACTTTGCCCAAACGGAAAAACAAAAAAAGGTTCTGGAGCGCTTTCTGGATGCAGCCTTCTTTGTTTATGAAAAACAGGGGATTTCCCACGCGGTGGCAAAAGCCCTGTATGGGGACATTCTAAGCGGCAGTGTGACCAGGCTGGAACAGTATGCGGCCTGTGCTTATGGACATTTCTTAAAATATGGACTGGAGCTTCTTGAAAGGCAGCGTTATGAACTGGCATCCTCAGATATCGGAACGCTGTTTCATGAGTCGATCGACCTGTGCTTTCGAAGGGCACAGGAAAGCGGATATGACTGGCATACCATGAGTGATGAAACGAGAGATGCACTGGTAAAATCCTGTGTCTCTGACGTGACTGAGAAGTATGGCAATACCGTGCTTGGAAGCTCGGCACGCAACCGCTATCTGGCAGAGCGTGTTGGACAGATCACAAAACGTACGGTATGGGCTTTGCAGGAGCAGATCAAGAAGGGGGATTTTGTTCCGGCAGGTTTTGAGGTTTCCTTTTCAGCCGCGGACAATTTAAGTGCCATGAAGATTGCCCTTTCTGAGGAGGAATCGCTTCATCTGCGCGGACGCATCGACCGGCTGGATGTCTGTGAGGATGGAGAAAAGGTCTATGTCAAGATCATCGACTATAAATCCGGCAGTACATCCTTTGATCTTTTAGCTCTTTATTATGGCCTTCAGCTTCAGCTGGTGGTCTATATGGATGCGGTGATGGAGATGACAAAACACCGATATCCGGATAAGGAGATCATTCCGGCCGGCATTCTTTATTATAATATCGCAGATCCGCTGGCAGACAAAAAGGGTGATCCGGATCCGGAAACGATCGATGCGGAAATCTTAAGGAAGCTGCGCATGAACGGTCTGATCAACAGTGAACTGGAGGCCGTGCGCCATCTGGATCATACCATCGAGAAGGAATCCGATGTAATTCCGGTTGTTTTAAAGGACGGAGAGGTGCAGGCTCAAAGATCTTCGGTGGCAAACCGGGAGCGGTTTGAACGGCTCAGCCAGTTTGTACACCGCACGTTAAAGGCGGAAGGACTTGAGATCCTGGATGGCAATATTGAAATAAAACCGTATAAAAATGGACAGCGCACAGCCTGTGACTACTGCCCTTATCATGCCGTGTGTGGATTTGACAAGAAGACCTCCGGCTATGAATTTAACCGGTGGAAGAACCGAAAGACCGAGGAAATCTGGGAGGAAATATGCAAAGAACAGCAGTAAACTGGACAACGGAGCAGAGCCGTGTCATTGAGAGCCGTGGAAAGAACCTGCTTGTGAGTGCAGCAGCCGGAAGCGGAAAGACTGCAGTCTTGGTTGAGCGGATCATCCGCATGGTGACGGAGGGAGACAATCCACCGGGGATCGACGAACTTCTGGTAATGACCTTTACCAATGCGGCCGCAGCAGAGATGCGGGAACGTATTGCAGCAGCCATTGAGCAGAAGCTAAAGGAGGATCCGAAAAATGAACATCTCCAGATGCAGGCTACCCTGGTCCACCATGCTCAGATCACCACGATCGACAGCTTCTGTCTGAATGTGATCCGGGAGCATTTTAATCTCTTGGATCTGGATCCGGCGTTTCGGATCGGAGATGAGGGAGAGCTGATGCTGATGCGGGCTGATGTGATGACAGAGCTTTTAGAAGACTCCTATGCGCTGGAAGATTGGCATTTTAAAAACTTTGTGGAGACCTTTGCCCAGGGAAAGACCGATGCCGGGATCGAGGATCTCATCATGCAGGTCTATCATTTTTCACAGAGTAATCCATATCCGGAAGAATGGATCAAAACCTGCAAAAGGGAGCTGGAAGAGGAGGGAACCGGTGCCTGGATGGAATTTCTGCTGCAGGATTTAAAACGTCAGGCAGGGGAACTGAAATCTCAGATGGAAGAGGCAAGGGACGTCTGCCGGGAGGATGAATTTCTTGCAGCCTATGAACCGGCTTTTTCGGAAGATGTGCTTCTCTTAAAACGACTTTCGGATGCTTCGGATTTTTCAGCCCTTCATGCAATTCTTATGGAAGCAGGATTTGGACGTCTCGCAACCGTCCGGAGCAAGGAGGTGGATCCGGAAAAGAAGGCCTATGTGACCGGATGCCGTGACCGGGTAAAGAGTGCCATCAAGAAGATGAAGGAGCTGTATGCCTTCGATACTCTGGAGCATATGTTTGAAGATCTTGACGGAACCAAAGAGGCAGTCCGAGTGTTGCTTGATCTGTCTGAAGAATTTGCAAAACGGTTTCAGGAGAAAAAAAGAGAGAAAAACCTTGTGGATTTTAATGACCTGGAGCATGAGGCATTAAAGGTGCTGATCCGTGTAGAAGAGGATGGAACGCGAAGCTATACGGATGCCGCAGATGAGCTGAGCCATCAGTACCGGGAAGTTCTGGTAGATGAATACCAGGACAGCAACCTGGTGCAGGAGGAGCTTTTAAAAGCCGTCTCAAGAGAGCGCTTTGGCGAACATAACGTGTTTATGGTAGGAGATGTCAAACAGAGTATTTACCGGTTCCGTCTGGCAAGACCGGAGCTGTTTCTGGAAAAATATCATTCCTACCCTTCCACGGAGGATGCGGCTGGTCCGTCTCTTAAGATTGAACTTCACCAGAATTTCCGCAGCCGCGATACGGTACTAAGCGGCATTAATGATATCTTTTACCGCATCATGACACAAAATATGGGAAATATCCGTTACACGGAGGATGCAGCCCTGCACCCGGGGGCGGTATTTGCAGAAAACAAAGAGCCAGACCGCGTGGGCGGATGGCCGGAGCTTCTGATGGTAGATACCGGTACAGAAGCTTTATCCGGACTGGATGAGGAGGCACAGGATTATACCGCAAAGGAACTGGAGGCCAGGCTGATCGTTTCCAAGATCCGCGAAATGACCGATCCAAAATCCGGTCTTCTTGTCTGGGACAAAAAAGCAGGGGAAGGCGGAGACTACCGCATAGCACAGTACCGCGACATGGTCATACTCTTACGCAGTACCTCCGGATGGACGGAGACGCTTTTACAGATCCTTTTAAATGAAGGGATCCCGGCCTATGCAGAGTCCAGAATGGGATATTTTAACACGTTAGAGGTGGAAACTATTTTAAGTATGCTGGCCGTGATCGACAATCCGATGCAGGATATCCCGTTTGCGGCGGTTTTAAAATCTCCTGTGGTCGGTATGGATGACAAAAAGCTTGCCAAAATGATGGCAGATTATCGCAGCTGTGCGGATAAAGGGCAGGATCGCGGGATCTATGCAGCGGCAAGACAATGCGAAGAACTGGAACCGTTTTTTGCGAAGCTGGAGCATTTTCGTCTTCTGGCCTCCTATCTTCCAATCCATGAGCTGATCTACCGGATCTACGAGGAAACCGGATATTATGATTATGTATCGGCTATGCCGGCTGGAGAAACGAGGCGGGCAAACCTGGATATGCTTGTGGAAAAGGCTGCCGAATATGAAAAGACGAGCTATAAGGGACTGTTCCATTTTATCCGTTATATCGAAAATTTAAAAAAATATAATTCTGATTTCGGTGAGGCATCCACGGTAGGAGAGGAAGACAATACCGTGAGGATCATGAGCATCCACAAGAGCAAGGGACTGGAGTTTCCCATCGTCTTCCTTGCCGGGATGGGAAAGAAATTTAACAAGCAGGATGTATACGGAAAAGTGCTGATCGATCCGGAACTTGGGATCGCCACGGATTATCTGGATGTGGAAAACAGGGTAAAGACCTCTACCATCAAAAAAAACGTGCTGCGACGGAAGATGGAGCTTGACAGCCTTGGAGAGGAGCTTCGCGTTCTCTATGTAGCCATGACCCGTGCAAAGGAACGCCTTGTCATGACCGGAACCGATCGAAGCCTTCAAAAAACTCTGGAAAAATACAGTCAGATTCCGCTTACAAGCGGACAGATCCCCTATACCATCCTTTCCGGGGCGGCATCCTATCTGGACTGGATCTTAATGTGTACGGGAAGTGATGGAAACGGGCTTAAGATCCGCGTCAAGGAAGTTGCTGTCTCAGACTTTATCGGAGCGGAACTCGAACACCAGATTCAGAAAAAGAGTGCAAAAGACATGCTGCTTGAACTTGACCTTAGTCAGGCATATGACAGCAGCTTTGCAGAGAGCCTGAAAAACCACCTGGATTTTGTATATCCGTATGCCGCAGATGTCACCCTGCACAGCAAGATGTCAGTATCCGAGCTCAAGAAACTGGGACAGATGACGGATGATGAGGAGGCAGAACAGCCCTTTGAAGGGGGATTTTTATGGACGGAGGAGGAGACAGAAACGGAAATTCCAAATCCGGAACCAGAAAAGACCAATACGGAGAAAACTGGTGGTGCCGTGCGCGGTACAGCCTATCACCGCGCCTTGGAACTGCTTCCCTTTGATCAGATCGGGCGTCTGGAGGATGTTGGAATGTGGCTGGATCGGTTCGTGGCGGAAAAGCAGTTTGCAGTGGAAAACCGAGATCTTGTGAATGATGCCGTGATCTGGAATTTTCTCCGGTCAAAAACCGGACAGCGGATGACAAAAGCACAGGAGCAAGGATTGCTTTACAAAGAGCAGCAGTTTGTTATGGGGATTCCGGCAAGAGAGATCGGACCGGTTGACAGCGATGAACTGGTGGTGGTTCAGGGTATCATGGATGCATATTTTGAGGAAGATGGGGAACTGATCCTCATCGATTATAAGACAGACCGGACATACAGTGCCAGGGTTCTGCTAGAGTTTTATCAAAAGCAGCTCGAATATTATGAGCGCGCCCTTCAAAACCTGACCGGAAAGAAGGTCAGGGAAAAATGGATCTACTCCCTGACCATGCAGAGAGCCATCCGTGTACCGTAACCGTAAACAAAGCAAAAAAGGGATAAGATATATGAAGGAAAAAAGACAGCAGGGAAGCTGTGAAAGCTGCATGTACTATGAGTACGATGAAGATTATGAATGCTATGTCTGTGAGGTGAACCTGGATGAGGACGAAATGGCACGTTTTATGGAAGATCGTTTTTACGACTGTCCCTATTACCGTCTGGGTGACGAGTATATGATCGTGCGAAAGCAGATGTAAAAGAAATGTTGTAATATAAGGGGGAAACAAAAGGTGAACAAATCAGGAAAGACTTATGAAGTGGATATGTGCAATGGGCCGCTTTTTTCAAAGATCGTTGCGTTTGCCATTCCGCTGATCCTTTCCGGAATTCTGCAGCTGCTGTTTAATGCGGCAGATATCATTGTTGTGGGACGTTTTGCAGGCAGGGAATCGCTGGCTGCAGTTGGCTCTACCACGTCTCTGATCAATTTGATGATCAACATATTTGTGGGACTTTCTATCGGCGCGAACGTGCTGGTGGCACAGTATTTTGGTGCACAAAAATGGAAGGATCTGGAGGAAACCGTGCATACGGCCATGATGATCGCCCTGGCTGGCGGTATCCTCCTGATCTTTATCGGCGTATGCTTTTCGGAACCGATTTTGCATCTGATGGGATCTCCGGATGATGTGCTGCCGCTCGCTGCCTTGTATTTGCGGATTTATTTTGTGGGAATGCCGGCAACCCTGACCTATAACTTTGGAGCCGCCATTTTAAGAGCTGTGGGTGACACCAGAAGGCCGCTTTATTTTCTGCTGTTTGCAGGTGCGGTCAATGTCGTCTTAAATCTCTTTTTCGTGATCGGCTTTTCCATGGGGGTTGCGGGTGTTGCAACGGCCACCGTGGTATCGGAATGCATTTCCGCACTTTTGATCGTGCGTTGTCTGATCCGTTCGGATTCTGCATACCGCCTGTGCAGGGAGCATATGCGGATCACGAAGGAGAAGGTCAAACTGATCATGAAGATCGGCCTACCTGCCGGATTTCAGGGTGCACTTTTTTCGATATCCAATGTGCTCATCCAGTCCTCCATCAATTCCTTTGGTTCGATCGCCATGGCAGGAAGCACGGCCTCCGGAAATGTGGAAGGCTTTGTATACAATGCCATGAATGCAGTTTACCAGACTGCGTTAAGCTTTACCAGCCAGAACTATGGTGCCGGAAAGATGAAGCGGGTCACCAAGATTCTCTTATACTGTCAGGGACTTGTGATCGTGACGGGCATCGTGATGGGAGGCGGAGCCGTGCTTGCGGGGCCGAAGCTGCTTCAGATCTATTCTTCGGATCCGGAAGTGATCTCGTATGCCATGATGCGTATGCGGATCATCAACGGAACCTATTTTCTGTGCGGCATCATGGATACCATGGTAGGCGGGCTGCGCGGACTGGGGTATTCCATTGTTCCGATGCTCGTCTCCCTGACTGGTGCATGTCTGTTCCGCGTGGTATGGATCTTTTCTGTATTTGCGGTGCACCGGACGCTGGAGGTGCTGTATCTGTCCTATCCGGCAAGCTGGATCATTACCCTCACGGCACACATTCTATGTTACATTGTGATCCGGAAGCGAATGGCGAAAAAACAAACATCATAAATTGAATCAGTGGAATAAAAAAGATCCCGTGCGGCAGCAGACCGGGATCTTTTTTAGCTTTTCTGATGTGTAGATGATAGAATGTGTGCAATATGGTGAAATAGCAGATGCAGCAGAAAAGAACCAAGACAGATGCAAAAAAGATATAGGAGATTTGCAGGCAGGATGCCCCATTTCAGTGCAAGCTCATGAATGACAGGCTGGGTACTTGGATGATAGGGAGAGATATAAAACATATCCGCCCGTCCATGCCCGGGAGCAAAAATATTGATAAGCGAGGCGATCAGGCAGCCGACAAAAAAGATCGGGAGTGCGTGCAGGTAACCACGTAAGCTTACATCCGTGCGTCTGCATGCAAAGGCGAAAAGCCCAAGAAAGACAAGCATCAGATGCCAGACATAGCCATGCAGAGTCAGACTCCAGTGGATGCCGCGAAACCCTTCTGACACGATCAGGGCTGCCAGTCCGCCAAGCAGGTTGAAATCCTGAAAAAACGTACAAATGGCGGTTTTATATTTCTCCTGCTTGAGAAAAGGCAGGAGCAGGCACAGATACATTGGCATGCTGCAGAGCTGAAACGGAAAATACCACCAGTCATACTGGCGGTTGTCGATCACAAAAAAGAGAAAACATTGCTTGTAGCATTCTGTCAGGAGCAGAAACAGACCACAGAAAAAGAAAATCCGGTCGGAAGTTCTATCCGTAAGAATGCGAAAATGGTATAATGGCTTCATCATAAGGAGCAGTATAGCACTTAGAAGGGAAAAGAACAAGGATGGAAAAAGAGAACTATGGCCGGGTGAGTGCCGAATACTGGGATGCTCAGAGACAATGCTTTGAAGCAGCGCCAACAATCCTGACGGCATTGGGATTTACAGAATGGAAGAGACTGCCGCGCGTGATCTCCCTGGTCGGTGCGGGAGGAAAGACCAGCACCATGTATGATCTTGCAGAGGAATTGGCCGGGCAGGGAGCCAGGGTGCTTATAACAACCAGTACCCACATTGCAAAACCAGTACAGTATGAGATGGCAGTGACAGAAAAATTGGAAGAACTGGATCTTGAAGGGCTTTTGCGGGGAAAGCAGAGGGTGATCCTGACAGCGGGAAAGCAGGATGAAGCACCGGGATGCGAATGGAAACTTACCATGTCGGAGGATCTTGGCGAGGAAGCGGTGATGGAAAAGCTCCTTTCCTGGTTTGACGTGATCCTCATTGAGGCAGATGGATCCAAACGTCTTCCTATGAAAATCCCATCGGAAACAGAACCAGTCCTGATCCCGCAGACCAATCTGGTGATTGCCTGCATGGGACTGACGGCCGGAAACCAGCCATTTGGTGATGCCTGCTTTCGGTTTGCCACCCATGGAACATGGCTGAAACGGGATATCCATGACCAGATCCGTGCTGCGGATATGGCAAGTGTTCTGGCCGATGAGCGCGGCAGCAAAAAGGAAGTGGGAAAGCGACATTACCGGATCCTCTTAAACCAGGCAGACACCGAACAGGAACGAAAACTTGCAAGGGAGATCATCCTTGCGCTTCCAAGAAATCTGCAGGAAGGCGTATGCCTTACAAGACGTAAGGAGTCTGCGGATTCCAGACCGGCACAAGCTTCTGACAGATCAGGGCGGACGGAATTGTCTGAAGGGAAAAAGGTCTTGATCCGGGGATCCGGGGACCTGGCCAGCGGTATCGCCCTGCGGCTGCACCGGGCAGGCTTTCAGATTCTGATGACCGAGATTTCGGTGCCAACCACAGTGCGCCGCACGGTGGCATTTTCTCCGGCAGTTTATAAGGGGCACATGCAGGTAGAAGATGTTACCGGTGTATTGTGTGCAAATGTAAAAGAGGCTAAGAAAGAGATCCTGGAAGGCAGGATTGCCATCCTGGTAGATGAAAAAGCGCAGAGCCTATATGAATTTCAGCCGGATGTGGTGGTGGATGCGATCCTTGCAAAGAAAAATCTGGGAACAACGATACACGATGCAGACTTTGTTGTGGGAGTCGGCCCCGGATTTACGGCGGGAGTGGACTGTCACTGCGTGGTTGAGACAAAACGCGGACATTATCTGGGACGCTGCATCTGGGAAGGCAGTGCGATAGCCAATACCGGGATTCCGGGACTGATCGGCGGATATGGCCTGGAACGCCTGATCAAGGCTCCGGCAGATGGCATATTCAAGGGAGCGGTAGAGATCGGAGCCGAAGTCAAAAGGGGAGATATCGTGGGCTATGTGGGCGACATCCCGGTTGCAGTACAGATCGATGGTGTGGTGCGCGGCCTTTTACAGGATGGAGTGGAAGTGACAAAAGGGATGAAGTCCGGAGATGTGGATCCCCGCTGTGCGGTGGCGCACTGCTTTACGGTATCGGATAAGGCAACAGCCATTGGAGGAGGCGTTCTGGAGGCTATTTTGAACCATCAGTGTTCACCACACGCCCATATGCCCATAGCCATGGTGCTTTTGGCAGCGGGAGACAGCCGTCGTTTTGGCGGAAACAAGCTGCTGACTGAGGTAGATGGGAGTTTGATGTACCGTCACGTGGCGGAAAAAGTGAAGACACTGCCGGAGGACTTCTTTGCAAAAAGGATCGTAGTAAGCCAGTATGACGAGATCCTAAGGGATTTAAAACAAGAAGGCTTTGAGGTGATCCAAAATCAAAACAGTGCTCTTGGTATTTCTCATTCCATTCATCTTGCCCTGGAGCAGATCCCAGATCATTATGCGGTCTGCTTTTCAGTATGCGACCAGCCCTGGCTGTCTTGTGATACCATAGCGCGTCTTGTGACGGCATTTCGCAAAAGCAGCAAGGGAATGGCCTGTGTGACCTGTGAGGGAGTGCATGGAAATCCGGTTATTTTTGCTCCTCAGTATCGGAAAGAACTGCTATCCCTGTGTGGTGATGTGGGTGGAAAGCGGGTTCTACGTGCCTATTTGGAGGATGCGGTGTTTGTTTCGGCAAACGATGCCCGCGAACTGGCCGATGTTGACGAAAAATCACAGCTTTGTTATAATCGGAATGATTAAATTGACATTGCGAATGTTTTTTATAAGGAAGGAACAAACACATGATCTTATTAGAACGCACCAGCGTCATGAACCTGGAAAATGCCATGCGCGGAGCGCGCAATCCCATGAACAGCTGGGATCGCATGGACAGCTTTTACGATGAAGCAGGCAACTATGTGCTCGGACCAAACGATCTTGGCCTTGCGTCCCGTCTTCGCCGTGCAGGAAGCGACCATCGCAAATTCATTCGTCAGGTGTTCGTTTCGGTAGATATCACGGCACCGATGTACTGGTGGAAGGAATATGATACTTATAAGGTAGCAACGGTGGCCAATTCCACCAGCACCATGCATAAGATCCACAGTAAGCCCTTTTCCATAGATGATTTCAGCCATGATCATCTCACGCCGGAGAGCGAGACCTATATGCAGACGATAGTAGATCATCTGGAAAAGATACGTTTAAACTATGTGGAGACGAAGGATAAAGCATACTGGTATGACATGATCCAGCTTCTTCCATCCAGCTATAACCAGATGCGCACCTGTACCCTGAATTATGAGACATTGATCAATATTTATTTTGCAAGAAAGAATCATAAGCTGGAAGAGTGGCATACCTTCTGCGACTGGATCAAAGGTCTGCCCTATGCAGCAGAACTGATTCTTGCAGAGAATGAGGAAACAAAATGAAGCTGATTGCTGCAGTAGATAAAAACTGGGCCATCGGAAACAATGGAAAACTTCTGGTGGCGATCCCCCAGGATCAAAAAATGTTCCGGGATGAAACCCTTGGAAACGTGGTTGTTATGGGCAGAAAGACACTTGAGAGCCTGCCGGGAGCACAGCCGCTTTACGGAAGGACAACCATTGTGCTAAGCAATGACCCGGCATACAAAGTCAAGGGCGCCACAGTCTGCCATAGTGTAGAGGAGGCACTTCGCATACTTTCGGATTACCCGTCCGATTCCATCTATATTGCCGGAGGCGAAAGCATCTACCGGCAGTTTCTCCCATACTGCAGTGAGGCGCAGATCACCTGGATCGATTTTGCCTATGCGGCAGATGCTCATTTTCCGGATCTTGATCAGGATGCGGCCTGGAAACTGGTTCAGGAAAGTGAGGAACAGACGTATTTTGATCTTTGTTATGAATACCGTCTGTACAAAAAGAGTACCACGTTACGTTATTAACAATATTGTATTGCCAATCCTTATCAGGAATGCTACAATACTTTTAGCATGTCTAAATGTTTTTTTGCTGTATGGATGACGCGCAATTTGCAAATTGCAAATAAGGAGGAAGGAAATGTATAAGATTTTAAAAGCCGAAAAGCTTGCGGAGAAAATTTTCCTGATGGATGTGGAAGCTCCGAGAGTGGCAAGATCCTGCCAGCCGGGAGAATTTGTCATTGTGAAGATGGATGAGAAGGGCGAGCGCATTCCGCTTACCATCTGTGATTTCGACCGCGAGAAGGGTACTGTGACCATTGTATTCCAGATCGTAGGTGCCTCTACCTTAAGAATGTCTAAGCTGCAGGCAGGGGATGTATTCCAGGATTTCGTCGGACCGCTTGGTCAGCCGTCCGAGTTTGTCAAGGAAGACATCGAGGAAGTGAAGAAACGCAAGTATTTATTTGTAGCAGGCGGTGTGGGCACTGCACCGGTTTATCCGCAGGTAAAATGGATGAAGCAGCATGGCATTGATGTGGATGTCATTGTTGGTGCCAAAAACAAAGACCTCCTGATCCTTGAAGATATGATGAAGGAACAGGCCGGAAATCTTTACATTACCACAGACGACGGTTCCTATGTGCGCAAAGGCATGGTAACCGAAGTGATCAAAGACCTGGTAGAAAATCAGGGCAAAAAGTACGATGTGTGCGTAGCCATCGGACCGATGATCATGATGAAATTTGTATGCAAACTGACAAAAGAGCTGAACATCCCGACCATCGTCAGCATGAACCCGATCATGGTAGACGGAACCGGTATGTGCGGAGCCTGCCGCTTGACCGTAGGAGATGAAGTGAAGTTTGCCTGCGTGGACGGACCGGAGTTTGATGGTCATCTTGTAAACTTCGATGAGGCAATGAAACGTCAGCAGATGTACAAGACCGAAGAGGGCAGAGCTATGTTGAAGGCTGTCGAGGGTGATACCCACCACGGCGGCTGCGGCCAGTGCAACGGTTGAGTGAGATTGTGATCGGAGGAGAATAAAATGGACGTATTAAAGAAAACTCCTGTCAGAGAGCAGGATGCAAAAGTGCGCGCAACCAACTTTGAGGAAGTGTGCTATGGATATAATAAAGAAGAGGCCATGGAAGAGGCTTCCAGATGCTTAAAGTGCAAGAATAATGCAAAGTGCATGGGTGGCTGCCCGGTTTCCATCAATATCCCGGGCTTCATAAAAGAAGTCGAGGCCGGAAACTTTGAGGCTGCTGCTAATGTGATCGCTGAGTCTTCCGCACTTCCGGCAGTCTGCGGACGTGTATGCCCGCAGGAGAGCCAGTGTGAGGGCAAGTGCATCCGCGGCATCAAGGGTGAGCCGATCTCCATCGGAAAGCTGGAGCGTTTTGTGGCTGACTGGTCCAGAGAGAATGGCTTTGTTCCGAAGGCAGCAGAGGAGAAAAACGGAAAGAAGGTTGCTGTGGTTGGTTCCGGCCCTGCAGGTCTGACCTGCGCAGGTGACTTGGCAAAGCTTGGATATGATGTTACCATCTTTGAGGCACTTCATGAGCCGGGCGGAGTTTTAACCTATGGTATCCCGCAGTTTCGTCTTCCGAAAGAGACTGTTGTTCGTTCTGAGATCGAGAATGTAAAGAAATTAGGCGTTAAGATCGAAACGGATGTGATCATCGGTAAGTCTGTTACCATTGACGAGCTGATGGATGAGGAAGGCTTTGAGGCGGTCTTCATCGGTTCCGGTGCCGGTCTTCCAAAGTTTATGGGTATCCCGGGCGAGAATGCAAACGGTGTATTCTCCGCAAACGAGTACTTAACCAGAAACAACCTCATGAAAGCATTCCGCGAGGACTATGACACCCCGATCGTGGCAGGCAAGAAGGTTGCCGTAGTCGGCGGTGGAAACGTAGCTATGGATGCTGCAAGAACTGCCCTGCGTCTCGGTGCCGAGGTACATATTGTATACCGCCGCAGTGAGGCAGAGCTTCCGGCACGTGTGGAAGAAGTACATCACGCAAAAGAAGAAGGCGTGATCTTCGATCTTTTAACCAACCCGGTTGAGATCCTTGCTGATGAAAATGACTGGGTAAAGGGCATCAAGGTTGTAAAGATGGAGCTTGGTGAGCCGGATGCATCCGGAAGACGCCGCCCGGTCGAGATCCCTGGTTCCGAGTATGTGATGGATGTTGATACCGTCATCATGTCCCTGGGTACTTCTCCAAATCCGCTTATTTCCTCCACAACCGAAGGCCTTGAGATCAATAAGCGCAAATGCATCGTTGCAGAGCCGGAAAACGGTCAGACATCCCGCGAGGGCGTATTTGCCGGTGGTGATGCCGTAACCGGTGCAGCAACCGTGATCCTGGCCATGGAAGCAGGAAAACACGGTGCCAAGGGCATTCACGAATACTTAAGTAACAAATAAAAAACGATGATAAAAAGAGCAGATGTCACAAAAAATTTTGACGTCTGCTCTTAATTTTTGCTATTAAAATTTTAAAAAAAACTATGGACTAATTTTGTCTTTTGTGAGAAAATATGATCAAGTATGATGTGATGTTTTTGACAATCTTTTCTGCCGGGTACAGGGCAAAATAGACTTTCATAAACACCGTGCAGCACATACTTTCAGGACATTACATAGTTGAAAGGAGTTTTAACATGATTTATTCACATGAAGTAGAAGAGATGTGCACCGTTGCACAGGGCGTTCATCATGGCGCTGCTCCGATTCCGGAAGAAGCAAAATGGGTACAGTCCAAACAGGTTTCCGACATTTCCGGTTTGACCCATGGTGTGGGCTGGTGTGCTCCGCAGCAGGGTGCCTGCAAGCTGACCCTGAACGTAAAAGAGGGTATCATCCAGGAGGCTCTGGTTGAGACCATCGGCTGCTCCGGCATGACTCACTCCGCAGCAATGGCAGCAGAGATCCTTCCGGGCTTAACTGTTCTGGAGGCTCTGAACACAGACCTGGTATGTGACGCAATCAACACCGCAATGAGAGAACTGTTTTTACAGATCGCATATGGCAGAACCCAGAGTGCATTCTCTGAGGATGGTCTGCCGATCGGCGCTGGCCTGGAGGATCTTGGTAAAGGTCTTCGTTCCCAGGTTGGTACCATGTATGGAACTTTAAAGAAAGGTCCTCGTTACCTGGAAATGGCTGAGGGATATGTAACCGGCATCGCTCTGGATGCAGAAGACCAGATCATTGGTTATCAGTTCGTAAGCCTTGGCAAGATGACTGACTTCATCAAGAAGGGTGATGACCCGAACACCGCTTGGGAAAAGGCAAAAGGCCAGTACGGCCGTGTTGCTGATGCAGTTAAGATCATCGACCCGAGACAGGCGTAAAGAAGGAGGACTATAATCATGGCATTATTTGAATCATATGAGAGACGTATCAAACAGATCAATGAGGCATTAAACAGCTATGGCATTGCATCGATCGAAGAAGCAGAAAAGATCACCAAAGACGCTGGCCTTGATGTATACAAGATGGTAGAAGGCATTCAGCCGATCTGCTTCGAGAACGCAAAGTGGGCTTATACCGTAGGTGCTGCAATCGCAATCAAGAAAGGATGCAGAAAAGCATCTGAGGCAGCAGCAGCAATCGGAGAAGGTCTTCAGTCATTCTGCATTCCGGGTTCTGTTGCAGATACCCGTAAGGTAGGTCTTGGCCATGGTAACCTTGGCAAGATGCTTCTGGAAGAAGAGACCGAGTGCTTCGCATTCCTGGCTGGTCATGAGTCCTTTGCAGCAGCAGAGGGTGCAATCGGTATTGCTGAGAAGGCAAACAAGGTTCGTCAGAAACCGCTGCGCGTTATCTTAAACGGTCTTGGAAAAGATGCAGCTCAGATCATCGCACGTATCAACGGCTTCACCTATATTGAGACTGAGTATGATCCATATACCAACGAGGTAAAAGAAGTATTCCGCAAATCCTATTCCGAGGGTCTTCGTGCGAAAGTAAACTGCTACGGCGCAAACAGCGTTCCGGAAGGTGTTGCGATCATGTGGAAAGAGAACGTAGACGTTTCCATTACCGGTAACTCTACCAACCCGACCCGTTTCCAGCATCCGGTAGCAGGTACCTACAAGAAGGAAAGACTGGAAGCAGGAAAGAAGTACTTCTCCGTAGCATCTGGCGGTGGTACCGGACGTACTCTGCATCCGGATAACATGGCAGCAGGCCCGGCTTCCTATGGTATGACCGATACTCTTGGCCGTATGCATTCCGATGCACAGTTTGCAGGTTCTTCTTCCGTTCCGGCTCATGTAGAGATGATGGGTCTGATCGGTGCAGGAAACAACCCGATGGTTGGTATGACTGTTGCTGTTGCAGTTGCTGTTGAGGAAGCAGCTACCGCTGGCAAGTTCTAATAATCGTTTCAATAATGGGCTGTCGTGGATTTTGATGTTCCACGATGGCCTTTTATTTTGCAAAATAACAAAGAAGAGAGAGATTTATGCTTGGAAAAACTCATATGGCAGTAGGTGTAGCAGCGTCATTGCTTATTTTTCAGCCATCAACTTTACCGGAACTGATCCTGGGTGCCGGAACGGCGGCGGTCGGTTCTGTGATCAGTGATATCGACTGCGGCACTTCAAACAGCAGCAAGAAAGCAGATCAGATCGTTTTTATATTGGAAACACTCATTGTTGCCATCGCAGCAGTGGAAGCACATTGGCATCTCGGATTGTACCAGAAGCTGATGAGCAACAGCTCCGTAAGCCGCATTATGCTAGCCTGTGCGGCCTTCATTGCAGTTTGCGCCTATGGAAAGAAAACTCCGCATCGTTCCTTTATGCATTCCTTTCTGGCAGGAGGACTGCTTGCAAGCAGCGTAGCAGTGTTTCTTCCGATGCTGGTTCCGTATTTTGTCATTGCGTACGTCTCTCATCTGGCACTGGATCTGTTAAACCATAAGGGAGAGCAGCTTTTTTATCCGAACAGGAAGCGTTTCAGCTTTGGAATCTGTTCTGCATCCGGTCTTGTGAACCGTTTATTTTTATTTTGTGGCACGATTCTTTCTGCCGGAATGGTTCTGAAACTTCTGGCGTCTATGGTGCTTCACCATGAATAAATTGCTTGAAAAGCACACACATTAATATTATAATAGTTGGTATGATTGACAGAAAAGTATCGACATATCATATCCTATTATTACAAGGAGGAATCAATTCATGATTACCTGGAACAACCTGGATACCCTGACTTCCTATCAGGAGCTAAAACAAGCAGACCGCGTAAATCTTGCGGAAGAAATGAGCGGAGAAAACGGTGCGGAGCGCGTAAAAAAATACAGTGTGCCGATGGCAGGCGGACTTGTTTATCATTATGCTGCAAAGCAGGTAGATGATACGGTTCTGGACGGATTAAAAAAACTGGCAAAAGAAGCTCAGCTGGCAGAAAAATTCCAGGCTCTTTATAACGGTGAAGTCATCAATACCGGAGAAAAACGCCTGGTACTGCATCATATGACCCGTGGACAGTTAGGGGAGTCTGTTAACGCAGACGGTGTGGATAAGCGCACCTTCTATAAAGAACAGCAGGAACGCATCGCAGAGTTTGCAAATAAGGTGCATAATGGCGAGATCACCAATGCAGCCGGAGAAAAATTCACCACGGTTGTCCAGATCGGTATCGGTGGAAGTGACTTAGGCCCACGTGCTATGTACCTGGCTCTCGAAAACTGGGCAAAGAAACATGGTACCTTCAAAATGGAGGCAAAATTCATCAGCAATGTAGATCCGGACGATGCTGCAGCTGTATTATATGGCGTGGATGTAGCACATTCCATCTTTGTTCTGGTTTCCAAATCCGGCACCACCCTGGAGACCCTCACCAATGAATCCTTCGTAAAGGATGCATTAAAAAACGCAGGTCTTGATGCCTCCAAGCACATGATCGCGGTTACCAGTGAGACCTCTCCGCTGGCAAAGAGCAGCGATTATCTGGCTGCATTTTTCATGGATGATTATATTGGCGGACGCTATTCCTCCACTTCCGCAGTTGGAGGAGCGGTTCTTTCCCTGGCTTTTGGTCCGGAAGTGTTTGCGCAGTTCTTAGATGGGGCAGCAGAGGCAGACAAGCTTGCAGCAGGAGAAGATGTCCTTCAAAATGCAGCTATGTTAGATGCCCTGATCGGTGTCTATGAGCGCAATGTACTTGGATATCCATGTACTGCGGTACTGCCATATTCTCAGGCTTTAAGCCGTTTTCCGGCGCATCTCCAGCAGCTTGACATGGAGTCCAACGGAAAGTCCGTAAACCGCTTTGGTGAGTCAGTAAATTATGTGACCGGACCGGTGATCTTTGGTGAGCCTGGTACCAATGGCCAGCATTCCTTCTATCAGCTTCTGCATCAGGGTACCGACATTGTCCCGCTGCAGTTTGTAGGCTTTAAGAAAAACCAGATGGATACGGATGTTGTGATCCAGGAAAGCACCAGCCAGCAGAAGCTCTGTGCAAATGTGGCAGCCCAGATCATGGCTTTTGCCTGCGGTAAGTCCGATGAAAACCGCAATAAGAACTTCGAGGGAGGACGTCCGTCCAGCATTATCATTGGCGAACAGGTAAATCCGGCTTCCCTTGGTGCCCTTCTGGCACATTTTGAAAATAAGGTTATGTTCCAGGGATTCTTATGGAATGTAAACAGCTTTGACCAGGAAGGCGTACAGCTTGGAAAAGTCCTTGCAAAGCGCGTTCTGGCTCATGAGACAGATGGAGCACTGAAAGCGTTCAGTGATCTGTTGGAAATCTGATGATCAGCGGATGCGCTAATGGCGCTTCCTTGATATGCAGAGCAACAAAATCCGGATAAACCGGGGGTAATATCCATAAAAAGGAAAGATACTGCTGCAGCAGGATGGCCTGGACAGCAGTATCTTTTGTTTATAGTAGAGGAATGACACGATGGCAAATCTGTTTTTGGAAATACCGGATTCGTTCTGGGGACTGTTCCGTTCGAAAAACCGGCAGGTCTATATTGATGCTTTGTTACAGATCAATGAGGAGTATCAGTACAGCAACTACTATTTGAGCCGGGAAATCTGTATCCAGACTTTGAGTGATTATTTTGCAAAGACCCGCGTGGTCATGGTACAGGATGATCTGGAGGATGAACTGGATATGCTGGAACCGCTTTCTACCAGGATCTTAAACTGGCTTCTGAAGGCTGGATGGCTTCGCAGAGTAGAAGATTACCACAATATGACCGTAAATATCGTGATCCCGGATTATGCGGCCATGTTTGTGGATGCCTTTACCCACTTATCCGGAGAGGATGAGGATGCCACGCAGGTTTATATCCAGAATGTTTATGCAATCCTGTTTGCCTTCAAAAATGATCCACGCTGCAATATCTCACTGTTAAAAACTGCCCTCATTAATACCAGGAAGCTCAACAAGACCTTGCAGGATATGCTCCACAATATGGATCGGTTCTTTGCCAGCCTTTTGGAACAGAAAAATTATGCAGATCTGCTTCGGGAGCATCTGGATGGGTATGTAGAAGAAATTGTGCGAAACAAGTA
Source organism: Oscillospiraceae bacterium (assembly GCA_963642615.1). GTDB lineage: Bacteria > Bacillota > Clostridia > Lachnospirales > Lachnospiraceae > Brotaphodocola. The sequence goes on from CAVIHW010000024.1 coordinate 32,966, forward strand.
CCATATCCTGAAAACATCGGATAATTTTTATCTCTACAAGACAGATATCAAGCAATGGCTTTCACAGATGCGGGAGGATACGGACTGGCTTGGTCGGGTTTGTGTACGCAACAAACAGCTTCGCGGGCTTGAGCTGGAACCGGAGGATATCATCAGTCAGCTGGATCTGATCGACCGGGGCTTTGATGACATCGAACATCGTATCATGAATATGGATACGGAGCATACAAAATACATCCGTGCCACCGTGACGAGGATGAATTACCTGCTCAACCAGGATGACAACATGAAGGGACTGGTGATCCAGCTGTTAAATGAATTGTCGGAGTCTTCTGAGGAACAGTTTGATGGAAAGCTGGATGCAGTTGCCGGAAAACTGAATTTTTCCCAGTTTACGGTCATTTCGGACCGGTCATTGTATAAGCGCAGAAGAACACGTCAGGATTTTACGGAGGAGCTGTCTTCGGAGGAAGAGATGGAGGAACTTTCCAAAGAGGAAATCCTGCGGCTCAACCGCATCAAAAACCGCTACAGCCGCAGACAGATCCGTTCCTTTATACTGGACCGGATGACGGATGGGCGGTATGTCGTGAATGGTGATACGGTATCTTCCCTGGAAGATTTCGAAAAGCTTGTCCTGGCTTATGATGATGCTGTGCGAAAGGACAGCCCGTACCGTGTGTTGGATCAGGAAGCACCCATGGTAGAACATGCCGGATACCGGTATCCGGCTCTCGTATTTGTGAGGAAGGAGTAAGGGATGATCGATTATTTTGAGGAGCTTTCCGGGGCAGAACAAAAACAGGTTTCCGACAGTATCCGGATTTTATATCAGCAGACATTTTTGCTGGAGCATACCTATGACCGGAAAACAAAACGTTATCAGACCAATCCGGAGTTTTATCAGTGCAACCAGCACCTGGAATTTATTCGGGCTTATTTTGCCATTATTGGGATTGAAGTGGTGGAAAACAGCCAGTTAGGACTGATTTATATCCGTGGAGAACAGCTGGTGGGAGAAAAACTGTCAAAGCTTGCCACGCTCTATGTGCTGATTTTAAAGCTGATCTATGATGAGCAGATGTCTTCGGTATCTACATCCGTCAATGCGATGACGAACTTAAGTGAGATGAATGAAAAACTTGCCACATATCGTCTGTTAAAGAAACAGCCTTCCGTGACGGAGATCAGAAGGAGCCTGGCTACGCTGAAAAAATACCAGATCATTGAGCCGTTAGATGTCCTCGAAGACCTGGATGGATTCAGCCGCCTTGTCATTTATCCTACGGTCAATGTGGTTTTGATGGGCGATGATGTGAAGGCATTGCTTGAGACATTCCGAGAAGGAGAAGAGGAAGATGGAGAATCAGAGATTTGAAGCCCTGTCCAGGATCTGCCTGAACAACTGGCATTATATAAAACAGAGAATCCTGTCCTTTGAGGAAGGGATCAATTTTTTTACCGGACATTCCGGAAGCGGAAAATCCACGGTCATTGATGCCATGCAGATCGTGCTGTATGCCAATACCGATGGCCGTGGCTTCTTCAACAAAGCTGCCGCAGATGATTCTGACCGCAGCCTGATCGAGTATCTGCGCGGTATGGTAAACATTGGCGATGACAACAGTTTTTCCTACCTGCGAAATCAGAATTTTTCCAGTACCATTGTATTGGAACTGCGTCAGACAGACACGAAAGCCTGTCAGTGCGTAGGTGTGGTCTTTGATGTGGAAACGGCAACCAACGAGATCAGTCGTATGTTTTTCTGGCACAAAGGGCCGATTCCGGAGCATGCTTACCGGAAGGCAGACCGAACTATGTCGATCGATGAGATAAAAAGCTTTCTGCTTTCTGCTTATTCCAAAGAAGACTGCTATTTCGGCGCACACAATGAACGGTTCCGCAAGCAGCTTTATGATATTTACCTGGGTGGACTGGATGCGGAAAAATTTCCACTGCTGTTTAAACGTGCCATTCCGTTCCGTATGAATATCCGACTGGAGGATTTTGTAAAGGAATATATCTGCATGGAGCAGGATATCCATATCGAAGACATGCAGCAGAGTGTGACTGAATACGGCCGCCTGCGTCATCGGATCGAGGATACCTGCAGGGAAATCAAGCAGCTGAAAGCGATCTGTGACCAGCACGAAACCATGGAAAACGTCCGCAGGGAAAAAGAGCAGAGCATCTATTTTGCCAACCGGCTGGATATGCTGCAGGATCGAAGGAAGATCTCAGAAATTCAGGATAAAATGCAGGCTCTGGAAGCAGAACAGGAAAAAGCAGTCCGGGATGCCAAGGCAGTGGAAGCTGAGATTTCAGATCTGACCAGGAAAAATGAAGAACTTTTACGCAAGATTTCAAGCAGTGGCTATGAGGAACTGAAAAACCAGTTAAAGACGGTCAACGAGCTGGTGGAGCATCTTGGAGGCAGTGAGGCAAGGTGGAAGCAGACGGCAGAAAAACTGGCTGCCTGGAACGAGGAGGAGATCACATCCAACCGTACGCTTTGGGATATCGAAGCCTTTGAAAAGGGAGAGATCAGTAAAGAAGCCTTAGAGCGGCTGAAAGAGGATCTTGTTCAGATGCATAAGGAAGTGGAGCGTCAGAGTCAGGAAGCAAAAAGCCAGATCCGGGAAAAGAATAAAGAACTTGCAAAAGTGCAGGAGGAAATTGCGAAGCTGAAGGCCGGAAACAAGGCTTATCCAAAAGAACTCGAAGAGGTTAGGGAAATCCTCCAGACTCAGCTTTTTTTAAAGACGGGAAAAACCGTGGAAGCAGAGGTACTGGCAGATCTTCTGGAAGTAAAAAATGATGAGTGGCGCAATGCTGTTGAGGGTTATCTTGGCAATAATAAGCTGCTTTTGACGGTAGAACCAAGGTATGCGAAGGCTGCCATGGAAATTTATAAAGGTCTGGATCCGAAAAAATACTACCGGGTAGCAGTGCTGGATACCGAACGCGTGATGGCGGAGGTGCAAGAAGTTCAAAAGGGCGCATTGGCAGAGGAAGTGGAGGCCAGCCGTGACTACGCGCAGGCTTATATTGATTTTCAGCTTGGCAAGGTCATTAAATGCGAAAGCGTAGAAGAGCTGCGCAGCCATCGCATCGGAATTACAAAGGAATGTGTCCTCTACCACAGCTATCGCATCCAGCATATCAATCCGGATCTTTATACCAGAGCTGCCTATATCGGCAAAAAAAGTATGCGCCAGAGGGTGAAGATCCTGGAAGAATCCATCTGCCAGCTGCAAAAGGAACTGGAACCGCTGCAAACGATCGTGGGCGATGGCGAACGCATCCTTGGCCTGGAGTATCTGAGCCAGGATCTGGATGTATACCTGGGCTGGAAGAAGGACAAGAAGGATTATCTGGAAAAACAGCAGGAGCAAACGAAACTGCGCGAGCGCCTGGAACAGTTAAAGAGTCAGAATGTGGCGGTCTGGGAAGAGGAACGGGCATCGATCGAGGAACTGCGCAAACGTCAGGAAAAGGTCTTAGATCAGCTGAAACTGACGAAAGACCGTGCTAAACGGGAATGCGAAAGTGAAAAGCAGACGCTGATCCAGTTGGGCGAGATCTTAAAAGAGAAAGAGCGAAGACATCAGGCAGAGCCAAAGCTGGATGAAGAGCTTGAAACGTTGCTGACGGCAAAAAAAGAAAAAAATGCTGTGATCCGCTATGATCTTATGCGTGCCGAATATCTGCGCAGGCAGGAGAAAAAGCAGGAGCAGCAGGATGAGGAAATGCGTAAACTCCGCGAGATCCGCGGCGGATATCTTCGTGCCTATCCGCATCGCAGCTTTTCCATGGAATCCGAGTCGAATGAGGAATACCAGAAGCTGCTTGACAGTCTGGCCTGCGACCGTCTGGAAGAATATCAGAAGCGCGCAGGAGAACAGGCAAAGGCAGCCGTGGAGCATTTTAAGGATGACTTCATGTACAAGATCCGCAGCGCCATCAAGGAAGCTCTGCAGCGGAAGGATGAATTAAACCGTATCATCAGCCATCTTGATTTTGGAAAAGACCGGTATCAGTTCTATATTGGAAAGAACAAGGGCAGTGATGGAAAATTCTACGACATGTTCATGGACGATGCGCTGCAGATTAAGCCGTCCGACCTAGAAATCGGCCTGGATAACCAGTTGAATCTGTTCACCATGGAGCATGAAAGCCAGTATGGTTCCCTGATCAATGAACTGATCGATATCTTCATTCCACCGGAACATGCCACCCCGGAGGAGATGGAGGCTGCCAAACGGAATATGGAAAAATATGCAGACTACCGTACCTATCTTTCCTTTGACATGCAGCAGATCATCCAGAATGAGGATGAAGTGTTAAAGATTCGCTTAAGCAAGATGATCCGCAAAAACTCCGGCGGTGAGGGGCAGAACCCTCTTTATGTAGCACTTCTTGCAAGCTTTGCCCAGGCCTACAAGATTGACCTGAAGCCGGGGCTGAAGAGAAATCCGACCATCCGCCTGGTTGTCTTAGACGAAGCCTTTTCAAAGATGGATGCCGAAAAAGTAGCCAGCTGTATCAAGCTGATCCGCGGACTGGGTTTCCAGGCCATCATAAGCGCCACCAACGACAAGATCCAGAATTATCTGGAGACCGTAGACAAGATCTTTGTATTTGCCAATCCGAATAAGAAGAATATCTCGATCCAGGAGTTTGAAAAACCAGAGTTTGAAGAGCTGAAGGAGGATCTGGCAGAAGATGAAGATGAGGAATAAAGAGGAAAGAAAGGTTTCCTGAAAGAAAAAAGGCCCTATAAAAAGGGAGGAGCCGGTGAGTTGTCAACCCACCGGCGATTATGAAAAAATATCAAATTGTACTTGGCAGCTTCATTTGATGATGTAAGTATATCGAGAAATTGTGAAAGAAGTTTTTCCTGGATATGGAATGTTTGTAACG
>CAVIHW010000025.1:0-33492 GCA_963642615.1 Oscillospiraceae bacterium
GGCGGCAAGGAAACATGTCGCTTTCGCGACCCGCCGCAGGCGGAGAATGTGCCAGGCACATTCTTTTTTATATATGATGGTAACGATAGGGGAATCGCAACACGAAAGGAGAAGGGGATATGGAGTTAAAGTACATTCTGTTGGAAAAGAAGGATGGCATTGCGACCATCACCTTCCACAGACCGGAGGCACTCAATGCCTTAAACAGCGAGGTGCTGGAGGATCTCAACATGGCGGTAGATGATGTGGCAGCAGATGCGTCCGTGCGTGTGGTTGTCTTTACCGGTGAGGGGAAATCCTTCATTGCAGGGGCAGATATCAAGGAGATGGACGGAGATACCGCCATGGAGGCCATTCAGTATTCCCGTAAGGGAGCGGCCATCTTTCGAAAGATCGAGCTGCTTGACAAGCCAACCATTGCTGCCGTAAACGGCTATGCCTTTGGCGGTGGCTTTGAGTTTGTGCTCTGCACGGATATCCGTTTTGCCTGCACAAAGGCCAAGCTTCGTCTTCCGGAGGTGACGCTTGGGATCACCACCGGTTTTAACGGAAGCCTGCGTCTTCCCAAATGTATCGGGATCAACCGCGCCAAGGAAATTTTGTTTACCGGAAAAATGCTGACGGCACAGGATGCCCTGGAGCTTGGCATCCTCAATCATGTGACCGAGCCGGAGCATCTGATGGATGAGGTTTATGCCATGGCAAACCAGATCGCAGATAACTCGGCCAGCGCTATTTCCATGGTAAAAGCCATGGTCAACGCCGGCATTGATGCCGATTTAGATACCGGAAGAAACATCGAGCTGGGCTATATGGCGGCATGCTTTGGAACACCGGATCAGATCGAGGGCTTTTCGGCCTTTAAGGAACGGCGTCCGGCAAAATTTCGTTAGATAAGGCTATCATGTGTTCATGCACCGCATGAACTGCAGTAAATATTTTGACACAGGTCAGAAGGGAGACAATTATGGCAGGAATGTATCTGGAGGATTTTGAACTTGGGAAGGTTTACACATCACAGGGAAGAACCATTACGGAGACGGATGTGGTGAATTTTGCGGGACTGACGGGAGATTTTAATCCGCTTCATATGGATGAGCAGTTCGCCACCACAAAGTCTGTATTTAAAAAGAGAATTGCCCACGGAGCACTTGGCTTTGTCATCATGACGGGACTGTCGAATATGACCGGCATGTATGCGGGAACCACCATTGCATTCTTGGATGCAAAGATTTCCTATCCGTCACCGCTCTGCATCGGAGATACCGTGCATCTGGAGATGACTCCGACCGAGATCCGACACAGCAGCAAGCCGGGAAAGGGAATTTTAAAGCTGAAGGCACAGTTAGTCAACCAGGACGGAGGAGTGCCCTGTGACTGTGAGTGGACGCTTTTGATGTTTGCGAGAGAATAGGTTTGTAAAAGATTAGGTTTGAAAAAATAAAAGCCTGCCGCATTGTGAAAACGACGCGGCAGGTTTTTTTAAAAATTTTATTTATGCAGAGGGATCATATTTTTTCCATGCTGGATCAGGATGGCCGGCTCCTTGTAACGGAAGGCCTTTAAATCTTCGGAGGTGCGAAGTGTCCAGAGCGTGTTTCCCTTGCGATCCTGAAAGAGGACTGCGGAATTGGCACGCTTTTCCGTACCGAGAGATTCATTCCAGCCCTCTTCACGGGCAACGGTCACATCAACAGCCTTGATCTCCAGATCACCGGAGAGGAGCTTTAGGTGAGAGGCAAATTCGCGTTTCTGTGCAAATACGGCCACCCCGCAGGTGAGTACCAGGATCCAGGATAAAAGCGTGGCTGCCTGATTTGCAAAATACAGGGAGATGCCGCCGAAAAGGAAAAAGAGAACCATGACAATGAGGTATTTTCTTCCGTAATTGCGGTTCCAGTTTGCGATCTTTTCCCGATACTGGCTTAAATACTTTTCGCGCTCCTCTGCACTCAACACGCGCAGGGTGGAAGCATCCGGTGCCTGAAAGGACTGGGCACTGCCTCCTTTTTTTACGAGGACGGTTTCGGCAAAGCCTGCAGGAGCTGCAAGGATATGGCGGGCGGACGGATGATCTGCAAGCATCAGGCAGACACGGGAGCCTTCTCCAATCTGTTCGTAGAGCTCCCTGATCGTAAGAACCTCATCCAGATAAACATGATGTGGAAAAACAATGCGCAGCTTGTAATCGGTAACAGTGCCAAAGAGCGTTTTTCGCTGTGTGGTATATTTTTTGGAACAGGTTCCGTAGCTGATCAGAAAATGGCTGCCCTGTTCCTTTTCGATATGGTACAGGCCTGAATTGTCCCGGTGCTTCTGATATTTTTTCATGTAGTACGGGAAAAAGGCAAAGGCCATGGCAGCCGGCATAAGAAGCGTAAGCAGACTAAAACCCGCCACGGCAATCCCGGCTACTGCCGCACAGGCAACCAATACAATCACAAGTGGTGCGGAATTTTCCGCAAATTTCATAAAGCGGCTCGGATAAAGCGCATCGGCTGCCTGGTATAACCCCAATACCATTTCATCTTCCTTTGTGGCAGCCTCCCGGAAGCCATAATTTGTTTTTGCATCATCGACAGAAATCATAAAACCCCTCTTTTCTTGGTAAAATCATCCTATTATTTTATCATGATGATGAAAAAAAGTCTATAAGGCGTTACTGTACAAGACGGGGGATTAATGGTAAGATAAATGTTATTGTAGAAAGAATAACAAGAAAGGGAGACGGAATGCATGCAGCAGACTTTTTTGACCAGTGATGAGGTCTATGAAGACCTTTGCAATAAAATAGAGAAACTTGTTTATATGCCGGGCGAACGCTTAAGTGAGAATGAACTCTGCAAAACCTATGGCGTGACCAGACATATTATCCGTGCGGCCATCACACGCTTAAAGGATCGGAAGCTGATCACGGTATACCCTCAGCGGGGAACCTTTGTCAGCCTGATCGACATGAAGTTAGTCGGCATGGTTTTGTATCTGAGGGAGGCTTCGGAGCAGGAGGCCATCCGGCTGTTAAAATTCAAAAGCGACGAGATCCTGGAAACCATGTACACGCAGATGGAGGAATGTATTCGCGAACAGGAGCGGATCATCGAAGAAGGGGTTGCCATGGATCATTTCTATGAGGTGGATGGAAGCTTTCACCGCTGCCTGCATCGGGCGATCAACCAGGAAGATGTGCTGGAGCTGATCGCTGAGCAGTATATCCATGTGCGCCGTTGGAGAAATTTCGAGATGGGCGGCACCAAACGCCAGAAGTCCCTGGTAGCAGAGCATAAGGAGCTGCTTGCAGCCTTAAAGGCAAAGAATTATAAAAAGGCACATGAACTCCTTCATCACCATCTGAATACGGTAGAGCGCCTGTCCTATATTTTCAAGGAAAACAATCCGGAATATTTTGTCGGGGTCTGAAAGAATAAAAAAGTGGAAGGTGAAAAACAAAAAATAGACATGTATACTTGTTGACAAGTATATGCTATTGTGATATATTATCAATAGCGTTAGATTACTCATGCAATCAGCCGAATCTGCTGCTGTCTGGTCTGCCCCGGACAGTAAGAGGTTCGGCAAAAAAATCATTCAACTTGTAGACAAGACGACAAGAGGGGGCGTTTTATCATGGAGCAGGTATTGGAACAGATCCGAGCAGGGAAAAGCAACTTTATTTTTCTTGGCGAGGCAGGAAGTGGAAAAAGTGAGATTGCGCTGAACTTTGCAAGAATGTTGGCAGAGATCGGAGACAAGCCGGTTCATTTTTTTGATATGGATATGACCAAGCCGTTATTTCGTTCGAGGGATTTATGTGAAAATTTTGAGAGAAACGGAATCCGGTTTCATTATGAAGAACAATTCATGGATGCGCCGACACTGGTTGGCGGCACCAGAAGGCTTCTGATGGATCCGGACTGCTATGTGGTCATGGATGTCGGAGGAGACCATATCGGTGCCCGTTCCATTGGCGGCATCATGATCGGGACGGACAGGACAAAGAGCCTGATCTATTATGTCCTGAATGCATACCGGCCCTGGTCAGACAATATGGAGCATATTGACGGGACGCTTGGAAAGATCCTGGCAGCAGCCCATATCCAGGTATCCGACCTTCACCTGATCAGCAATCCGAATTTCGGCACGCTGACAAAAAAAGAGGATGTGATCGAAGGCTGCAGACGGATGGAAGCATTGGTTAGTCCCTACCGGCCCATTGATTTTGTCTGTGTCAGTGAGGAGCTGCATCCGGAGGTGGAACACGAGATCGCCGGAGATATCCTGGTGCTGAAACGGTATCTTCAGTATCCGTGGGAGGATGAGAGGTTCAGTTACAGTATGTTACCGCAGGGATCCGACGAACTGCTTTTGCAGCGTTAGGTTTTTGCGGACAGAAAATAAAGGAGGAGTTATTTTATGGCTGAGGTAAAGGTTATCGCAGAACGATGCAAGAGTTGCGGCTACTGCATCAAATTTTGCCCCAAACAGGTTCTGGCTGTTGGCGAGAAGGTGAATTCCAAGGGTTATGAGTATGTGACAGCAGTCAACATGGATGCCTGTGTCGGATGCTGTGCCTGTGCACGGATCTGTCCGGACGGCGCGATTGAAATCTATAAGGATTGATAAGGAGGGGTTTACATATGTCCAGAGTATTTATGAAAGGCTGCGAGGCGATCGCAGAGGCAGCAGTGAGAGCCGGCTGCCGGTTCTTTGCAGGTTATCCGATCACTCCGCAGAATGAGATTCCGGAGTATTTTGCAAGAAGACTTCCGGAGGTGGGAGGAACCTTTGTACAGGGTGAATCAGAGGTGGCTTCCGTAAACATGGTTTACGGCGCAGCATCTGCAGGAACCCGTTCCATGACTTCCTCATCCAGCCCGGGAATCGCATTAAAGAGTGAGGGCATTTCCTACTGCGCAGCAGCAAGGATCCCGATCGTATATTCCAACATTTCCAGAGGAGGCCCTGGAGTAGGAGCGATCCAGCCGGCACAGATGGATTATCTGCAGGCTACCAAGGCATCCGGAAACGGTGGCTTTGAAATGATGGTATTTGCACCGTCTACCGTTCAGGAGGCGGTTGATATGACTTATGCAGCATTTGACTATGCGGACCGTGACCGCAATCCGGTGCTGATCCTTGCAGACGGTGTCATCGGAACCATGATGGAGCCGGTCGAGCTTCCTGAAATGAAGAGCGACGAAGAGATCGCAGCCATCAAGGAATCCAAAAAGAAATGGGCATGCATCGGCCATAAGTTAGATTATGCAAACCGTGCATGGATCGAACCGGGTCACTGGAAAACCGAAGACATGCAGCGTGCAAACGAAGAGGCAGCTGCACTCTATGAATCCTGGAAGAAGGATATCCAGGTAGAGCTTTATCAGACCGAGGATGCCGAGATCATCATCACTGCTTATGGTATTTCTGCACGTATCGCAAAATCTGCAGTGAACCTGCTTCGCGCTGAGGGTGTAAAGGTAGGCCTGATCCGTCCGATCACCGTTCATCCGTTCCCGTATGATGCCATCGCAAACCTGGATTACAGCCGTGTGAAACGGATCCTGGATGTAGAGATGTCCATTCCGGCACAGATGATACAGGATGTGAGTCTGGCAGTCAAAGAGCGCTGCCCGATTGAAACCTGTCTGTGTTCCGGCGGAAACATTATGGGACGCGAAATGATCCTGGATGCAGTCAAAAAACTCGCATCCTCCATTGAGCAGGCGTGATGCACGAAAAGGAGAGGCTTATGAAACAGGTATATGCAAGAACAAAAACAATTCAGGAAGATAAAGTATCCGGCTTCTGCCCAGGCTGCATGCATGGAACTGCCATGAAGCTCATCGGCGAAGTGCTGGATGAAATGGGTCTTGTAGACAAGGCCGTATGTGTATTGGGTATCGGTTGCTGCGGACTGCAGATGGACTATATTGCTTATGATAACATTACATCCCCCCATGGCAGAGCCTGCGCCGTGGCGACCGGTATTAAAAGAAGTAATCCGGACAGTCTGGTGTTCACCTATCAGGGCGATGGCGACTTCGCTTCGATCGGTCTGGCAGAATCCGTATCTGCTGCAAACCGTGGTGAGAACATCAGCGTCATTTTCATCAATAATGGTATTTACGGCATGACCGGAGGCCAGATGGCTCCGACCACCCTGATCGGTATGAAGGCCACCACGGCTCCGAACGGACGTAATGCAGAGGAGCATGGTTATCCGATGCATATGTGCGAGATCTTAAACCAGCTTACCGCACCGGCTTATCTGGAGCGCGTCAGCTGCAATACCCCGGCCAATGTCATGAAGACGAAAAAGGCAATCCGCAAGGCATTCCAGAACCAGTTAGACGGCAAGGGATTTTCCATGGTCGAGATCGTGACCAGCTGTCCGACCAACTGGGGACTCGATGCACTCAAGGCACTGGACTACATTGAAGAAAAAATGCTTCCGGAATTTCCGCTTGGCGTAGTGAGAGACAGATAAGGAGGAGAAGAGTATGGAAACAAATTTATGCGTAGCCGGTTTCGGCGGCCAGGGTGTTATGACTCTGGGAAAATTTTTAGCTTCTGCCACCTGTGATTCCACCGACAAGAATGTGACCTTCTTCCCGTCCTACGGCGCAGAGCAGCGCGGAGGAACCGCCAACTGCTTCGTTGTGATCTCGGATGATATCATTGGTGCTCCTTTGGGAAGCGTAATGGACGACCTCATTGTCATGAACGGTCCGTCCTTGAATAAATTTATCGGGACCTTAAAACCGGGCGGAACCCTGTTTATCAACAGCTCCATCGTTTCCGACGAGATCGGACGCGACGATGTGAAGCTTGTCAAGGCTCCGGTAACCGAGCTTGCCCTGGAAATGGGGAATGCAAAGGTACTCAATGTCATTATGCTTGGCGTTTATGTCGGCTATACCAATGTCATTGATCCGGCTGTAGTCTGGAACACGATCGAGCACAAGCTTTCAAAGAAGCCAAAGCTTTTGCCGTTAAACCGCCAGGCCTTCGAAAAAGGCATGGAGATCGGAAAAAGCCAGAGATAACATAAAGGCAAAAATATCTAGGGGAAAGGAAGAATGTCGGGATGGTTTACCATAATTTTGAGGAACTGATCGCAAAAGTAAAAGGAACACCGGGACGCAAGCGCATGGCGGTTGCAGTAGCCGGTGACGAGCACACCTTGGAAGCCGTGCTCCATGCAAGGAAGGAAGGCATCATTGAGCCTGTCCTGGTAGGAGATAAAAAAGTCATAGATGAAATCTTAAAAGAAAAAGGCGAATCCGTACCGGAGGAAGATATTTACGATGTTCCGGATGGAAAAGACGCATGTGAGAAGGCTGTGGCTCTCGTACGGGAAGGCAAGGCAAACTTTCTGATGAAGGGACGCATCGATACCGGTGTCATCCTGAAAGCAGTTGTAAACAAGGAGCACGGTTTAGGAAAAGGCGGTATCATGTCTCACTTTACCATGTTTGAGGTTCCGGGCTATCACAAGCTTCTGCTTCCGGTAGACGGCGGCATGGTAACCTACCCGACCCTGGAAGATAAGAAGGGCATCATCGAAAATACCGTTGGTACCCTGCGCTCCATGGGCTATGAGTGCCCGAAGGTAGGCGTCCTTTCCTGTATCGAGAAGGTCAATCCGAAGATGCCGGAAACCCTGGAAGCCCGTGCCCTTCAGGAGATGAATGAGCGCGGCGAGATCAAGGACTGCATCGTGGAGGGCCCGATCTCTTATGACTGTGCCATCAGCAAGGAAATTGCGGATTTCAAGGGATATGAAAGCCGCATTGCCGGAGATGTAGATGTCCTGGTTGCACCAAATATCCATGCCGGAAACATCATGGGCAAGATGCTTACCGTAACCTGCAAGGCAAAACTGGCCGGCTTCATTGTCGGAGCAAAATGCCCGATTGTCATGACCTCACGCGGAAGCAGTGCGGAGGAGAAATATCTGTCAATCGTAATTTCAGCTGCTGCAGCAGAATAAGATAAGAAAGGAAAGCGAACATGGCGAAAGAAAAAATTCTTGTGATCAACCCGGGTTCTACTTCTACAAAGATTGCTGTTTACCAGGAAGAGGAACCGCTCTGGGTGGAGAGTATCTCCCATTCCCAGGAAGATTTAAAACCATATCCTACGGTATTTGACCAGCTCGAGATGAGAAAGAGCCTGATCTTATCCTGCATGGAAAAGCACGGCGATACGCTGGAGTCCTTAGCTGCCATCGTATCTCGGGGCGGCTGCATGCCGCCGGTCAGTGCTGGTGCCTATGAGGTCAATGACTATATGGTCGAGTGTCTGCAGTATCATCCGGTAGACCAGCATGCCTCCAATGTGGGTGCCGGGATCGCACTGCAGCTTGCACGTCAGGTAGGCATTAAGGCTTATACCTACGATGCGCTGACCGTGGATGAGATGCTTCCGGTGAATACGATCACCGGTTTAAAAGGGATCCGCAGACCTGCCCGCGGCCACAATTTAAATACCCGTGCGGCTGCCCTTCGTCTCTGTCGGGAAAAGGGACTGACCTATGCAGATACCAACCTGATCGTGGCACACCTTGGCGGAGGGATCACCATCAACCTCCATGTGGGCGGAAAGATGATCGATATGATCATGGATGAGGAAGGTCCGTTCTCTCCGGAGCGTGCCGGTGGTCTTCCGACCTATGCCGTGGTAAAGCTTGCTTACAGCGGAGAATATACAAAAGAAGAGCTGATGCGTCAGCTTCAGAGAAAGGGCGGCATGCTCTCCTGGTGCGGCACGGCTGATATGAGAGAAGCCGAGAAAATGATCGAAGAAGGCAATGAGGAGACGGCACTTGCGTTTGAGGCGATGGCACTTGCCACGGCAAAAAATATCGCAAAGATCGCTCCGTCTGCCTGCGGAAGGATCGACTATATCGTCCTGACCGGCGGTCTGGCTTACTCAGATCGTTTCACGGATCTGGTAAAGAAATATGTCGGTTTTCTTGCACCGATCGAAGTGCTGCCGGGAGAAAATGAGATGGCCGCACTCGCGCAGGGAGCCCTGCGTGTTCTGAGAGGGGAAGAGGCAGCCAAGCTTCTGACTCCTGAGAATGTAAGGAAAAGCTAAATGAAAAAAGCGTTTTCGGCAGACTAAGATCAACGTTCTGCCGGAAGCGCTTTTTTCGGTCTTATTGAAAAAAAGGATCGTTATTTAATAAACATGTATACTTGTTGACAAGTAGACAAAAGAATGGTATAGTTAGAACAGAAACAACGGAGAGAAATGAAGGAGGATTTTCACATGGGGTATATTTTATCGGAAGAGGCGCAGGATCTTTTAAGAGACGTGCGTGAGTTCTGCGAAAATGAGGTAAAGGAGCAGGTCAAGGAATATGACATTTCCGGAGAGTGGCCAAGAGAGATCTATGAGAAGGCACAGGAGATGCAGCTTCATATGATGGACGTGCCGGAGGAGTATGGCGGACTTGGTCTTGATCATATCACCCAGGCAGCGCTGGTTGAGCAGATCGCATGGGCAGATGCAGGTGTTGCGGTAACACTGAATGGAAACGGACTGGCATTAAAACCGGTACTGTTATCCGGTACCGAGGAGCAGAAGAAAAAATGCTGCGAGCTGATCATAAACGGAGGCTTTGGCGCATTTGCCCTGACAGAGCCGGATGCAGGCTGCGATGCCGGAAACGGGAAGACCACAGCAGTGCTCGAAGGTGATACCTACGTCTTAAACGGACGCAAATGCTTTATCACAAATGCAGGCGTGGCTGATTTCTTTGTTGTGACCGCCATGACTGATAAAACCAAAGGAACCAAGGGAATGTCCGCATTCCTGATCTATAAAGGAACACCGGGACTGAGCGTTGGAAATCATGAAAACAAGATGGGCGTCAGATGCTCCACCACCAGTGACCTGGTATTAGACGATGTCCGCATCCCGGTTGAGAACCGGCTTGGCGAGGAAGGAACCGGCTTTGTGACTGCCATGAAGACTCTGGATCTGGCAAGAACCTGGTGCGCAGTCATTGGTGCAGGCGTGGCACAGAGATGTATCGATGAGGCTGTCGCTTATTCCAAGATGCGTGTACAGTTCGGAAAGCCGATCTGCAAAAATCAGGCGATCCAGTTCAAGATCGCAGACATGGAGATCCGCACAGAGGCATCCAGACAGCTGATCGCTCATGCCATCCAGCTGGCAGACATGGGACTTCCGTTTAGCAAAGAGTCTGCAGAAGCAAAATGCTTTACCGGTGATTCTGTCATGCAGACCGCAGTGGACGCAGTCCAGATCTTAGGCGGATATGGCTACAGCCGTGAGTATCCGGTGGAGAAGCTGATGCGCGATGCAAAGATTTTCCAGATTTTTGAGGGTACAAATGAGATCCAGAGAATCGTAGTAGGACGTTCTGTGATCGGAAAGATCTAATGATAAAAAACCGGAGGAAATAGAGAATGAACATTTTGGTATGTGTAAAACAGGTGCCGGATGATTATGTGAAAGTATATCTGAATGAAAACGGAGAGCCTGGCGTAGAGAAGATCGAGAAAGTAGTCAATGCATTTGATACCTATGCAACGGAGCTTGCTGTTCGTTTTGTGGAGCAGCATGGCGGAAAGGTGACCGTAGTTTCTGTTGGAGACGAGGCAGCCCTTCGTCCGAGCCTGGTACAGCAGATCGCAGTGGGTGCCGGAAACGGTGTCATTGGCCTTGCAGATACAAAGGGAAAAGATGAAAATGCAGTTGCAGGGCTTTTAAAAGAGCTGGCAGGCAAGGTGGAAGAGACAGCCGGTGAGGCATTTGACCTGATCTTATGCGGCAAGGAATCCACCGATCTCATCGGTTCCCAGGTTGGCGCAATGTTAGCAGAGAAGATGGGACTTCCGTTCGTATCCAGCGTCATCGAGGCAGAGCCGTCCGAAAACGGACTCCTGGTAAAACAGGAAACCGAGGAAGGCTATGCACGTTATGAAGTAAAAACACCGGCTGTATTTACGATCGCAAAGCCGGAATATGAGCCGCGCTACCCAACCTTAAAGAGCAAGATGGCTGCAAGAAAAGCCCAGATCCCGACCATTGCCCTTTCTGATGCAGGAGAGGCCATGGTACAGGTAACCGGATACGCAGAACCGGCAAAACGTGAAGCCGGCGTGAAGATCCAGGAAAAAGAAGCAGTGGATGCAGTGGCAAAGGCGATGGAGCTGTTTGCAAAGGACAAGGTATTATAAGGGGGAACAGATCATGAAGGTGATGTTATATATCGAGGTAAAAAATGGAAAACCTCAGGGATCCGGACTGGAATTGATCCAGGCTGCTAAAGTGCTTACAAAGAACGAATCTGTAAATGCTGTCCTGGTTGGAAAAGACCTTTCTGAGGCAGCAAAGAGTGTCAGTGTATACGGAGTTCCGGTAACGGTTCTGGATGCCGAGGCAGACTGTCAGGATGCAGTCCTTGCGCTCCTTACCGCAGAGGCAAAGGAAAGCGGTGCAGAGGCAGTGCTTTTTGCGGCTGACCAGGAAGGAAAGGATCTGGCACCGCGTCTGGCTGCAGCTTTAGAGACCGGCTGCATCACGGATGTGACCGGCATGGAAGCAGAAGCTGGCAAGGTCAGCTTTACCAGACCGGCTTACGGCGGAACGATTTTAGAAAAACGTGCATTTGCAGCAGGAAAAGTAATGGTAGCAAGCGTCAGAAGCGGAAGCTTTGGAAAGCCGGAAGCAGGAGAAGCGGGTGCCGTAGAGGTGAAAGCTGTCAGCGTTCCGGAAACGGCAGTCAAGGCAGTATTAAAAGAGAAAGTGGTAGAGATCGCAGAGCTTGTAAACCTGGAAGGTGCCGAGATCATCGTGGCAGGTGGCCGCGGATGTGGATCACCGGAGGGCTTTGCACTGGTTGAGGAGCTGGCAAAGGAATTAGGCGGTGTCGTAGGTGCTTCCAGACCGGCCATTGAGGCAGGGTGGGCTTCCCGTGCCCATCAGGTGGGGCAGTCCGGCAAGAATGTTGCACCGAAGCTTTACATTGCCTGCGGTATTTCCGGTGCCATGCAGCATATTTCCGGCATTACGGGTTCTGACTATATCGTAGCAGTCAACAAGGATGCCGATGCAGCCATCTTTGATATAGCCGATGTGGGGATCGTTGGAAAGATCGAGGAGATCCTTCCGCTTTTGATCGAAGAGGTACGCAAAAAGAGAGCATAAACATCGCAGAAACAATCAGGAGGAGAATGTATGGAGTACAAGAAGCCAACGGAAGAAATGCTGGAATCGTTAAGAAATCTGCTGCCGGGTCGTGTGTATGTTGGGGAGGACATCAATGATGATTATGCACATGACGAGATGGCATATTATGGAAAGCATCTGCCGGATGCAGTGGTCGTAGTAAAGACAACCGAAGAAATTTCTGAAGTATGCAAATTATGCTATCAGTACGATGTACCGTTTATCCCGCGTGGCGCCGGAACCGGTCTTTGCGGAGCCTGTGTAGCCGTCCACGGCGGTCTGATCATCGATATGACCAAGATGAACCAGATCTTAAGCTATGACCTGGAAAACTTTATCGTACGGATCCAGCCGGGAGTTCTTGTGAAGGATCTGACAGAGGACTGCGCAAAACACGGTATGCTGTATGCACCGGATCCCGGTGAGATGTTGGCAACCGTTGGCGGCAACGTATCTACCAATGCCGGCGGCATGCGTGCCTGCAAATATGGAACCACCAGAGATTATGTGCGTGCCATGACCGTTGTCATGCCAAACGGCGAGATCATGCGTTTTGGCGCAGAGGTCAGCAAAAACTGTTCCGGATACAGCCTGTTAAACCTGGTCTGCGGAGCAGAGGGCACCATCGGGATCATCACGGAGCTGAGCATGAAGCTGATGCCGACCCCGAATGTAACGGTAAGCCTCTTAGCCGCTTTTGCAGACTTAGACAGCTGCATTTCCTGCGTCAGCAAGATCAAAATGGCAAATCTGGTTCCGCAGGCCTTGGAGTTCCTTACCAGGGATAATGTGGATGCCATCGAGAAATTCTTAGATAAGTCCATCTATCCAAAGCAGTGTGAGGGTGAAGAGGTACAGGCCTACCTGTTAGTAAGCTTTGACGGATTCAGCCAGGATGAGGTTGATATTATACTGGAGCGCGCAGCTGAGGTATTTACGGATAACGGCGCTTTGGATGTGCTGATCTATGATACCGCAGACGGCCTGCGCAATGCCTGGTTAGTCCGCAAGTCCTGCTTGGAAGCACTTCTGGTTGATTTTAACCAGATGGATGAATGCGATGTGGTCGTACCGATCCCGAAGATCGCAGAGCTTGTCAATTATGCATCCGGACTGCAAGAGGAGCTTAGCGTTACCATCCGCTGCTGCGGCCATGCAGGAGACGGCAATGTCCATATGAATATCTGCGCAAATGATATGCCGGAGGAGGAGTTCTTAAAGAAAGTAGATCTCTTCCTGGAGAAGGTTTATGCAAAAGGCATCGCCCTTGGCGGCATGATCAGCGGAGAACACGGAATCGGAAGTGCAAAGGTGAACTATCTTGCCAACAATCTGGGAGAGGCTCAGCTGGCACTGATGAAGGAAATAAAGCGTGCCTGCGACCCGAAACTCTTGTTAAATCCCGGAAAAGTGTGCTATACTTTATAAAAATAATTTACGAAAACAGCTTTTTCCTTTTGGAAAGAGCTGTTTTCCAGAAATGCGAGGTAAAGTATGGGTGTACTGACAAAAAATATGGAATCCCTGGTTGCCGGAAGTTCTACGATCCGAAGACTTTTTGAAGAAGGACTCGAGATGGCACAGGAGGTTGGCGCAGAGAATGTATATGATTTCAGCCTTGGAAATCCGGCAGCTCCGGTTCCAAAGGAAGTAAAAGAAAGCATTGACCGCATCCTTTCTGAGCAGAATCCGAACGTTGTGCATTGTTATATGAAGAATGCCGGCTTTGATGAGGTTCGCCAGAAGGTGGCAGACAGCTTAAACCGCAAATATGGCGCTTCCTATGGTATGGAAGACATCATTATGACGGTAGGTGCTGCCGGAGCAATCAACTGTGTGCTGCGCTGCATCCTGGCAGAGGGAGACGAGGTACTGTGCTTTGCCCCGTATTTCGGTGAATACCGCAGCTATGTGCTGAATTTCGGCGGTGTCTTAAAGGTGGTACCGGCAGATTTTGAGACATTCCAGCCAAATACGGAAGAGCTTCATTCCTTCATTACTCCGAAAACAAAGGCCGTGATCTTAAATACCCCGAACAATCCGTCCGGTGTCATCTGGAAAAAAGAATCCCTGATCCGGATCCAGGAAATCCTTGAGGAGGCAGAAAAAGAGATCGGACATCCGATCTATGTACTCTCCGATGAGCCGTACCGTGATATTGTATACGATCAGACCGAGCTTCCGTTTGTGCCGGATTATATCAAAAACTGCATCGTGGTTTATTCCTTCAGCAAATCCCTTTCCCTCTCCGGAGAGCGTATTGGCTACATGGCAATCTCCAAACAGATCGCAGAGTACGAGACCATGCAGAATGCACTGGTGGTTGCAAACCGCTGCATCGGATATATCAATGCCCCGTCCCTTTTCCAGCTTGTTGTGGCTGACTGCATCGATATCACGGCAGACATCGGCTTTTATGACCGGAACCGGAAGCTGTTATATGAGTCTCTGACAAGCTTTGGTTTTGAGTGCGTAAAGCCGGAGGGAGCGTTCTATCTTCTTGTGAAGTCTCCGACAGAAGATGAGGCAGAATTTGTTGCAAAAGGAAAAGAATTCCATCTGATCATGGTACCGGCCACCAGCTTTGGCTGCCCAGGCTATGTACGCCTGGCTTACTGCGTCTCCTATGACACGATTTCCAGATCCCTTCCGGCATTTGAAAAGCTTGCCGCTGTATATGATTTAAAGAAGTAGATGTTAAAATCCTCGAAAAAATAGTGGTATCCGAAAAAATTTCGTGTTAAGATGGAATTAAAATTGCTAAACCATTTATAGCAGTAAAGAGAGGACATGGAAGTTATGATGCCACAGGAATATATGAGCAGTGACGAGATCTATGAGGATCTGAGCAATAAGATCGTAAAGCTGGTATATCTGCCCGGAGAAAAGATCAGTGAAAATGAACTCAGCAAGACCTATGGCGTGACACGCCATATTGTCCGGAATGCCATCAGCCGCCTCAAGGAGAGGGGGCTTGTGGCAGTATTTCCGCAGCGGGGAACCTTTGTCAGCCTTATTGATATGAAGCGTGTCGAGACCATCCTGTTTATCCGGGAATCGGTCGAGCAGGAGTCCATCCGCCTTTTACAGTTTGAACCGCAGGAGGTTCGCGACCGGATGAAGAAAAATATGGAGGTCTGTATCGAGCGGCAGAAAAGAGCCATTGAAGATCAGATCGACATGGATACGTTTTACGAGCTGGATAACGATTTTCATGGCTGTCTTTTGGATGCCATCGGAAGAAAGGATGCCATGGATATCATCCGGGAGGATTATATCCATTTCCGGCGCTGGAGAAACTTTGACTTAAGTAAGAGCCATCGCCAGACCTTTATCGTGCAGGAGCACACGGACATCCTGGAAGCGCTGATGCGAAACGATACCAAACGTGCTCATGAGCTTCTCCATGCACATTTAAATACCGAAAATCGTGAAAAATATATCCGGGAACGCGTCTCTCCGGAGTATTTTATCTATTCCGAATGAGTTCGTAACGGATCAGAACAAGTCTCAAAATTGGTTGAGCAAAAGCCTGTATGCAGTTTGTGTACGGGCTTTTTTTGTCTGAAAATCCAGTAGTAAATCTATACAAAGCCTCATAAAAAAAATCGTTAGAATTGCCGAAAGTGAAAATTATATCAAAAAGGGTTTGCATTGGAAGAGAAATGATGTTAAGATATTAACAGATAAACTTGCCGACAAGTTAGCAAGTTCACAAAGAATATTCACAATATAAGGAGGAGTTATTATGGCAGAAGAAGTAAAGCAGGATAAACCGAAGCGTCTGCCGCCGGATCCGAATTCTGCAAAATACAAACTGGGTCAGATCGCAGCAAAGGCTTACACCGATTGTATTGAGGCAAAGGCTCGTGGTGAGATGGTAGGCTGGTGTTCCAGTAACTTCCCGGTAGAGATCCCGGAGACTCTGGGACTGTATGTATGCTATCCGGAGAATCAGGCAGCCGGTATTGCCGCTAGGGGTGGCGGTGAGCGTATGTGCGAGATCAGTGAGGGCGACGGCTATTCCAACGATATCTGTGCTTATGCACGTATCAGCCTGGCTTATGCAAAGGTGAAGGATGCACCGGAGCAGAACATGCCGCAGCCGGATTTCCTGTTATGCTGTAACAACATCTGCAACTGCATGATCAAATGGTATGAGAACCTGGCAAAAGAGCTGAACATCCCGATGATCATGATCGATATTCCGTTCAACCCGGATTATGAGGTATCCGATGCAGAGGTTGCTTATATTCGTGAGCAGATGTGGGATGCGATCCATCAGTTAGAGAAGATCACTGGCAAGAAGTGGAGCAACGAGCGTTTTGAGGAGGTCAAAGAGATTTCCGGACGTACCAGCCGTGCATGGCTGGCTGCTACCGCAACCGCAAGATACATTCCGTCTCCGTTCAATGGCTTCGATCTCTTAAACCACATGGCAGTTATGGTTACCGCACGCGGTAAACTCGAAGCTGCAGAGGCTATGGAGACCCTGTTAAAAGAGTATGAGGAAAACCACGAGAAGGGTGTTTCCACCTTCCGTGCAGAAGAAAAATACAGGATCATGTTTGAGGGTATTGCATGCTGGCCATGGCTGCGTGTAACCTCCACCGGACTGAAGAGCCGAGGCATCAACATGGTAACCACGATCTATGCAGATGCATTCGGCTTCATCTACAAGGATTTCGATGATATGTGCCGTGCTTATGCAAAGGTTCCGAATGCGATCAACTTAGAGTATGCAAGAGACAAACGTATCAAGCTTTGCAAAGACAACCATGTAGAAGGTCTTCTGGTTCATACCAACCGTTCCTGCAAGCTGTGGAGTGGATTCATGTATGAGATGAGCCGCCAGATCGGTGAGGCCTGCAACATTCCGGTTGCAAGCTTCGATGGCGACCAGGCAGATCCGCGTAACTTCTCCGAGGCACAGTACGACACCAGAGTACAGGGTCTTGTGGAGATCATGCAGCAGAACAAGGAGGGAATCTAAATGAGCACAAAAGAATTACTGGCGAAATTTCATGAAGTTGCCTCCAATCCGAAAGCCCAGAAAGAGGCTTATCTGGCAGCAGGCAAAAAGGTAGTTTTAACCGCACCGGTTTATACACCGGAGGAGATCATCCATTCCATGGGACTGGTCCCGATGGGCGCATGGGGCGCGGATATCGAGTTAAAAGAAGCAAAACGTTATTTTCCGGCATTTATCTGTTCCATTGTGCAGAGTATCCTGGAAATTGGTGTGATGGGCGAATATGACGGTGTCAGTGCCCTTATCGTTCCGAGTCTCTGTGACAGCTTGAAGGTACTGGGTGAGAACTGGAAATATGCAGTAAAGAATATTCCGTTCATCCCGATGACCTATCCGCAGAACCGCAAACCGGCATACGGCATCGCATATACCAAGGCTGGTTACGAGCGCGTGATCAAAGATCTTGAAAAGGCAACCGGAGCTTCCTTTGATGATGCAAAGCTTGGCGAATCTGAGAAGATCTACAACGAGCACAACGCAGTTATGAGAGAGGTTGTAACGGTTTTGGCAGATCATCCGGAGGTTTCCGCAGCAGAGAGAAGCGACGTATTCAAGAGCGCATTCTTCATGCTCAAGGAAGACCATACCGCACTGGTAAAAGAACTGATCGCGTCCTTAAAGGCAGATCAGCCTGGTGCTGCAAAGAAGAAGATCATGACCACCGGTATCCTTGTTGATGCTCCGGAGCTGTTAAAGATCTTTGATGACAACGGTCTTCAGATCGTTCGCGATGATGTGGCAGCAGAGAGCAGACAGTATCGTACCGACTGCAAGCCAAACACCACAAGCTTAGACAGTCTGGCTCAGAAATTTGCAGATATGGACAACTGCTCCGTTCTGTATGATTTCGAGAAGAAACGTGTTCAGATGATCGTGGATGAGGTAAAAGAATCCGGTGCAGCAGGCGTGATCATGGTTCTTACCAAATTCTGTGATCCGGAAGAATTTGACTATGTTCTGATCAAGAAGGCATGTGAGGCCAACGATATCCCGATCATCCTGATCGAGGTAGACCGCCAGATGGCAAACTTTGAACAGGCACGCACCATGGTAGAGACATTTAAAGACCTGTTATAATCAAGAAATAAAGGAGAAATAGAAATGGCAAACTCATTAAAGGGAATTAAGGTTGTACAGATGGCAAACTTCGTTGCAGCAGCTGCTACCGGCCGTTACCTGGCTGACTACGGCGCAGATGTCATCATCGTTGAGGCTGCAAAGGGTGATCCGCTCCGTTATACCCAGGCTCAGGAGGGACGTCCTCAGCTGATGAAGGAGAACACCACCTGGGAGTACTTAAACGGTAATAAGAGATGTATCTCCATCAATACCAAAACTCCGGAAGGCATGGAAGCACTTCACAAGCTGTTAGAGGATGCCGATGTCCTGATCACCAACTGGCGTCTTGGCGCTCTGGAGAGAGCAGGTCTTGACTATGAGACCCTGAAAGAAAAATATCCGAAGCTGATCTATTCCATGATCCTGGGCTACGGCCTGACCGGACCGGATAAGGATCTTCCGGGCTTTGACTTCACCGCATTCTTCGGAAGAGGCGGATATACCGAGAACCTGCGTAAGCGCGGCGGCCAGCCGATCACCATGATCGCAGGTCTGGGCGACAACAACGTAGGCCTGATGCTGGCACTTGGTATCATGACTGCTCTTTATAAGCGCCAGACCACAGGCAAGGGTGACTTCGTAAGTGCAAGCCTTTATGAGACTGCAATCTTCAACCAGTCCCTGATGCTTCTGGGTGCTCAGTATGACGGTGCAGCGCGCCATTATCCGATCTCCGTATATGATAACCTCAATACCTTAAACAATGCATTTGCTACCAGCGATGATCGTCTGATCCAGTGCGCAATGCCGGATTATGATCCTCGTTTCGAGCATTTCTGCCAGGTGATCGGCCGTCAGGATATGATCGATTCCGGCAAGTTCTTCCCGCAGGCTCATATGATCGAGGAAGGCAATGTTGCGGAGTGCTACGATGAGTTCGTAAAGACCTTCAAGAGCAAACCGTACTCCGAGTGGAAAGAGATCCTCACCGCAGGAGATATCCCGTTCAGCCTTGCTTACAGCTGGTCTGAGATCCTTGAAGATCCGCAGGCAAACGCTGTCGGCGCATTCTATGACTGCACCTGCCCGAACGGAGTTGTAAGAAAGGTAACCCATACTCCGGTTCGTATCGCAAGTGAAGGCAAGCTGGATGGACGTACTGCACCGCTCATTGGTGAGCAGGGCGTAGAGATCCTGAAAGAGATTGGATATTCCGATGAGAAGATCAACGAGATGCTGGCAAACGGTTCTCTCTATGTATGGGAGGGAGAGGACTGATCGCTGGAATCCACGTGCTGCATGAACTGTAGCGGAATTTAAAATACGATCAATCTGAATGTGTGAGGCCGGAGCCGATGTCGGTACCGGCCTCACTTTCAATGGTTTTGGCCATGTTTGGGGCTGACAGGGATGACAATCCGGCCGAAAGAAGATGGCCAAACGAATAAAAGGAGAAGAAGATGGTTTATACACTGGGAATTGACATCGGTTCCACAACCTCCAAATGTGTGATTTTGGGCGATGGAACCGAGGTGAAGGGAAAAAGCCTGATCAAGGCAGGTACAGGAACCGACGGTCCGATCCGCGCATACGAGGCGGTGCTTGCGGATGCAGGGTTGAAGGCAGAGGAGATTTCCTTTGTCATGGCAACCGGCTACGGCCGTACAACCTTTGAAAAGATGGATGGAGAGCTGAGCGAGTTAAGCTGTCATGCAAAGGGCATGTATGCCGTTGCACCGGAAGTCCGCACCATCATTGATATTGGCGGACAGGATGCCAAGGTGATCCGCCTCGGAGACAATGGCAGGGTAACCAATTTCCTGATGAATGATAAGTGTGCAGCCGGAACCGGACGATTCCTGGATGTTATGGCCGGGATCTTACAGCTGGATGTGGATGAGCTTGGCGCCTATGCGCTGAAAGCGGAGGATCCGGCCAGAATCTCCAGCACCTGCACGGTATTTGCGGAATCAGAGGTCATTTCCCAGCTTTCCAAAGGGATCAGCCTTCCGAACCTGATCGCAGGAATCTGCAACTCCGTTGCAAGCCGTACCGCATCCCTGGCAAAACGTGCCGATGTAAAAGAGGCTGTTTACATGACCGGCGGTGTTGCAAAAAATATCGGTGTGCGCTCTGCTCTTTCCAAGGAGCTTGGTGTGGAAGTAAAAACCATTCCGGATGCCCAGTATATGGGAGCGATGGGAGCGGCTGTTTCCGGCTATGAGAAATGGAAAAAAGAGCATTCTGACGAAAAATAGTCAAGAAATAGGGAGAAAGTCGTCAAAAGTTACATGTCTATATTTACATGTAAAATGCAAAGTGATATAATTTTAACGAAATGTAAAAGAAGTTCCAAGTACGGTCAGAAAGAAAAGGGTTAAAGGTAACGATCATGAGGCTGATGAAAAAAACAATTGCGGAATGTCTCAAAAGCAGGGTCAAAGAAAGCGGAGACAGGCTTGCATTAGAAGCAGATGAACAGCAGTATACATGGACCAGACTGGATGACCTGAGCAATTACATGGTGGTGCGCATGCTCTCCTGCGGAATCCGCAAGGGTACGCATGTCGGCATATGGAGCACCAATTCTCCAAACTGGATCATCGTATTTTTTGCACTGGAAAAGCTGGGAGCCGTGCCGGTGCTTTTAAATACCTGCTACAGTGTAAAAGAGATGGAGACCGTCCTTCGGTATGCAGATGTGGAATATGTCTACTATGGTGAAGGCTACAAGAAACTGGTCTATGAGGATATGGTCGTGCAGCTGAAGGAAGGTTTAAAAGACCAGGTGAAACGCTGGATCTATATCGGAAGAGATACCTCACGCCGGTGGATGACAGAGGAAAGCTTTGTTTTTGCCGAGCGCATCAAGAAGGTGACCAGAGAAGTCAGCTCCTATATGCGTCAGGTGAAGCCGGAAGATACCGCGGCCATTCTCTTTACCTCAGGAACCACTGCAATGCCCAAGGGCGTTATGCTGAGTCATTACAATCTGGTCAACAGTGCCCTGGAAACCTGCGAGCATATGCAGTGGAGCAGGGAGGATAAAATGCTGATCGCTGTTCCGCTGTTTCACTGTTTTGGCATTACGTCCAGTTTGTTGTCCAGTCTCCATGCCGGTTTTAGCATGCATGTGATCGAGTACTATAAAACAGTGATGGTGCTTCATGCTGTGCAGGATCATCACTGCACCCTCTTAAATGGCGTACCTTCGATGTTCCTTGCCGTGATCAACAATCCGCTGCATAAGGAATATGACTTAAGCAGCCTGCGGCGCGGCATCATAGCCGGGTCCCCGCTCAGTCCGGACAGCTATATGATGATCCGACGTGAGATCCCGAACCTGGTACTCCATGCTTCCTATGGTCAGACAGAGACATCCCCCTGCGTCAGCATCGGAGACGTGGGAGACAGTGATGAGGACAATGCCACCTCGGCCGGACGGGTGATCCGCCACTGCAGCGTATCGATCCGCGGGACGGATGGCACGGAACAGCCGGTCGAAACGGACGGAGAGATCTGCGTGAAGGGTTACAATGTCATGCAGGGCTACTACAAGCTGCCCGAGGCCACCGAAAAGGCGATCGATCAGGATGGCTGGCTTCATACCGGTGATATCGGTCACTTAGACGGACGCGGATTTTTGTATGTGACAGGAAGAAGCAAGGAGATGATCATCCGCGGCGGAGAAAATATTTCCCCTCGCGAGATCGAGCTTACGATTGAAAAATATCCCGGTGTCCGTGCGGTAAAGGTCATCGGACTTCCGGCAAAGGTCATGCAGGAAATGATCGTTGCCTGTATCGTTCCGGAGGAGGGCATGACGATCAGCAACAACGGACTGATCACCTATCTGGAGAATCAGATTGCATACTACAAGCTTCCGGCACAGATCGTGCGGATGGATGCGTTTCCGGTCAATGCAAGCGGTAAGATCATCTTAAGTGACTTAAAGAAAAAGGCTGCCGAGATCATCCAGGCCAATCCGGAGGCCACCAATACCGGAGTCAATTCTCATCAGGCAGGGAAAAAGTAAAACTGCACAAAAATAATGATGGAATTTCATGCATATTGTGAAAAATGAGTATAACAATCATGTCGATGTTTACATGTCGACAAGAATGTGTTATAATTAACATAGGTGTTAAAGAAATAACAAAGAGCCGGTGCTTCATGCCGGAGCTTAGTAGAAAACGCGGAAAAAGAATTCCGTAGGATAAAAAGGAGGCAAACAATGATTCTTTCTGCAAAGTATGAGTTAATGAGAAAGAACTTCCGCAATTTTGCGGAGACTGAGTTCACGACCGAGATCCAGGAACAGCTGGATAAAGAGGGTGGATTCAACGAAGAAATCTGGAAAAAGATGGTAAAATACGGTTTTTCCGGTGTTAAGATCCCGACCAAATATGGCGGTCAGGGCGGTGACAGCCTTGCCTACGTTCTGATGAATGAGGAATTCTCCCGTGTCTGCCCGGTTCTTGCCATTTATGCAAATACCCCGAACTCCTTAGGCGGCGGCCCGTTACTGGCCTGCGGTAACGAAGACCAGCTTCAGAAATATCTGGTTCCGGTAGCAAAGGGCGAGAAGCATATCGTATTCGCACTGACCGAGCCGGGCGCTGGTTCCGATGCAGGAAGCATGACGACCAGAGCTGTTGCAGATGGTGATTACTACGTATTAAACGGCCGTAAGTGCTTCATCTCCGGCGCTCCGATCGCAGATTATGCAGTAGTATTTGCGAAAACCAACCCGGCATTAAAGGGCGCAAAGGGTATCTCCATTTTCGTAGTAGACATGAAGCTGCCGGGCGTTTCCTGCGGTAAGCCGGAAGCAAAGATGGGTATCAACGGATATCCGACCAGTGATATCGTATTTGAGAATGTAAGAGTCCATAAGAGCGACTTAGTAGGACCGTTAGATAAAGGCTACGGCGTTGCAATGTCCACCCTGGACGGCGGCCGTCTTGGTGTTGCTGCACAGTCTCTTGGTATTGCACAGGCATGCCTGGAGGAAGCAACCAAATATGCAAAAGACAGAAAACAGTTTGGCAAGCCGATCTCCTACAATCAGGGCATCAGCTTCATGCTGGCAGATATGGCAACCGAGATCGAAGCAGCTCGCTGCCTGATCTACAACACCGCTATGGCAAAGGACGCAGGAGATAAGAACGCTTCCGTTATGTGCTCCATGGCAAAATATTACGCATCTGAGATGGCAAACCGCGTAGCAGGCAAGGCAATCCAGATCCACGGTGGTTATGGTTTCATCAAAGAGTATAAGGTAGAGCGCCTGTACCGCGATGCACGCGTTATGACCCTGTACGAAGGAACCAGCCAGGTACAGCAGATCGTTATTTCCAGAAGTCTGTTAAAGTAGGAGGAAGCTTAGAATGAGAATTTTTGTATGTGTAAAACAGGTTCCTGATACATCAGGAAAGGTTGCTGTAAAAGCAGATGGAACCCTGGATCGTGCATCCATGCAGACCATCATCAACCCGGATGACCTGGCTGCTACCGAGGCAGCTCTGGAATTAAAAGACGCTACCGGATGCCAGGTAACCGTAGTTACCATGGGACCGCCGCCTGCAGAGGGCATGTTAAGAGAGCTCATCGCCATGGGTGCAGATGACGCAGTCCTCATTTCCGGACGTGAGTTTGGTGGTTCTGATACCTTCGCTACTTCTCAGATCATCGCAGGCGCACTGCACAATCTGGGAGTTGGCCCGGAGGATGTGATCTTCTGCGGACGTCAGGCGATCGATGGTGATACTGCACAGGTTGGACCGCAGATCGCAGAGAAATTAAACATTCCGCAGGTTACCTACGCTGCAGAGATCAAAAAAGAGGGCAACAGCCTGACTGTAAAACGCCTTCTGGAGGATGGCTACATGACCGTTCAGGTTCAGACTCCGTGTCTGGTTACCTGCGTCAAGGAATTAAACGAAGTTCGTTACATGACCGTAAAAGGCATTCTGGAGTGCTGGGACAAGCCTTTGACTGTTCTGGACTACAACGCACTGAAAGACGAGCCGCTCATCGATCCGACCACCATCGGACTGAAGGGTTCACCGACCAACGTATTCCGTTCCTTTACACCGCCGCAGAAGGGCGCTGGACAGATTCTTGGCGGTACCGCTGAGGAGGCTTCCAAAGAGCTTGCAGGACTGCTTGCAAAGAAACACGTAATCTAGGAACGGGGAGGAAACGAATATGTCTTATAATAGTGCTGAAATTAATGAATTCAGTGATATCTGGGTATTCTGCGAGCAGCGTGACGGCAAGCTGATGAATACCGACTTCGAGCTGATCAGCGAAGGTAGAAAGCTGGCAGACGAGAGAGGCTCCAAGCTGGTAGGTCTTTTACTTGGCGGCGAGGGAATTGAAAATGCAGCAAAGGAGCTTGGCGGATACGGTGCAGATAAAGTCATCGTATGTGCAGATAAGAACCTGGCTGTTTATACTACCGATGCTTACACCAAGGTGCTGTGCGACGTGGTTATGGAGAAAAAACCGGAGGTTCTGCTGATCGGTGCATCCAACATCGGCCGTGACTTAGGCCCGAGAGTTGCAGCAAGACTGCATACCGGACTGACCGCAGATGCGACCCATCTTGACATCGATATGGAGCGTTATGTACAGTTCTTAAAAGAGTCCTCCACCATCGATCTGGAAAAAGTAAAATTCAAAATGGATGATACCAACTTAAAGATGACCCGTCCGGCATTCGGCGGCCATCTGATGGCAACCATCATCTGCCCGCGTTTCCGTCCGTGCATGTCCACCGTACGTCCGGGCGTTATGAAGAAGGCAGACTTTGATCAGGCAAAAGCAGATGCATGCGAGATCGAGATGGCTCAGTTTACCTTAACCGATGCAGACTTAAGAACCAAGGTTCTGGAAGTGGTAAAGGAAAGCAAGAAGCTGGTTGACTTGATCGGTGCAGATATCGTTGTCAGTGTTGGACGCGGTATCAGCAAGGATCCGGAGAAGGGCATCAAGCTGGCAGAGGAGCTGGCAGAGGCTCTTGGCGGCGGCGTTGTAGGCGCATCCCGTGCCGTTACCGACGCAGGCTGGCTGTCTTCTGACCATCAGGTAGGACAGACCGGTAAGACCGTTCATCCGCGCATCTACGTTGCACTTGGTATCTCCGGTGCGATCCAGCACAAGGCTGGCATGCAGGATTCCGAGCTGATCATTGCAGTAGATAACAATGAGACCGCTCCGATCTTTGAGTGCGCAGATTATGGCATCGTAGGAGACCTGTTTGAGGTTGTTCCGTATATGATCGAAGAGATCAAGAAGGCAAAAGAAGCGAAGTAAGCAAATAAAATCGAATACAAATAAAATCGAATAAGGTTCGAAGCCAAACGGTGCTGCAGACTGCTGCGCAAAATATAGGTGTTGTGTTCGGACGATGTAACTGACAGATGTTTGCGGACAGTCGGACTGGTAGTCCGCCTGCCTCAGACATCTGTCGTGACATAGCCGGACACTGGACACCTACATTTATGCTACGCAGCCCGCAGCACCGTTCGGCTTAGAAAGGAATTGCAATGGAATCAGATATGACGTTTTGTCATCAGGTCATGGATGGCATGACAAAGCAGTATGACATCAGTTTTACAGAGCTTTCGAATGGTCATGTAAAGATGACGGTGCCGTTAAAGGAGGATATGATGAATTTTCGCGGCATCGGTTATGGAGGATGGCTCTTTCATTTCAGCGACATGACAGCAGGCATTGCTTTTTTAAGCGATGGAAAGACCACAGGTGTGACGGCCTCCGGTGATATCCAGTATCTGCGTCCGGCAGCCGGAGTCCAGACTCTGACCTGCACCGCAGATGTCATCAAGCGTGGCCATTCCCTGGATTATGTGGAATCCGTGATCTACGGGGAAAACGGAACGATGTTAGCGCGTACCAACTTTGTATTTGCACGAACACAGGATTGATAAAAACCTTTAAAAACCCTCTTTTTTTTGCTACACTATGACGGTGGAGTAAGAAAAGAGGGTTTTATGTTATATCAGATCATAGATGGTACGGTTTCACTGGGAGGAAAGGAAATTTTCTCCCATATCAATTTTGAGATAAAGGGAAAAGAAAAGATTGCCCTGGTTGGAAGAAACGGGGCAGGAAAGACAACGCTTTTGCGCCTGATCGCGGGCGAACTTTTGCTTGACCGGGATGACAGGAGGCAGGGAGCCGGTATCCTGCGCTCTCGGCAGCTTACGGTTGGGATGCTTGGGCAGCAGGCTGTTACAGATCGGGATCAGACGGTGGAGGAGATCCTTCTTCTGGCGTGTCCTTTTCGGGACACCTTTGCCAGGGAGCGGTTTGAATACGAACGGGAATATGACCGGATCTTTACCGGATTCGGGTTTGCAAAATCCGACAAGCACAAAAAGATCGGATCGTTTTCCGGCGGGGAGCAGACAAAGATCGCACTGATCCGGCTGCTTCTTGAAAAACCGGATATCCTGCTTTTGGATGAGCCGACCAACCACTTGGACATTGACGCGATCCGATGGCTGGAGCAGTATCTAAAGCAGTATGAACATGCGGTGGTGATGGTATCGCACGACCGGTTTTTCCTGGATCAGGTGGCGGAGTCTGTGGTGGAGGTTTCCGATGGACGCCTGACGCGGTATGCCGGGAATTACAGCGCATACCGTGCAGAGAAGCAAAAGCGGCTGGAACGGCAAAGAAAGGCCTGGGAGCAGCAGCAGGAGGAAGAAGACCGGTTAAACCATGTGATCGAACGGTTTCGGCACAAGCCAACCAAAGCCTCCTTTGCACGTGCAAAAAGAAAACAGTTAGAGCGCATGGAGCATATAGAAAAACCATTGGAGGACGATGTGCATCTGTTTACCGGCTCGATCGATCCACTGGTTTTGGGAAGCAAGTGGGTGTTTGAGGCGGAACATTTAAAGATCGGTTATAACCGGGCGCTCCTTGAGATCACCCTGCGGATCCGTCGCGGGCAGAAGATCGGGCTTTTGGGAGCCAATGGTGCCGGAAAGAGCACCTTTTTAAAGACGGTGGCAGGTCTTTTGCCTTCATTTCCGGAGAGGGATCCGTCGGTAAAACCAAAATGCGCTCTGGGAAACAATATCACCATCGGATATTTTGACCAGCATTCGGCCGAGATTCGGTCAGATAAGACGGTGGTGGAACATTTTCATGACCTGTTTCCGTCCATGACGGAGAAAGAGGTGCGAAATATTCTTGGCATGTACCTGTTTTCGGGAAGACTGGCTTCAAGCCGCGTAAACGATCTGTCCGGCGGGGAACGGGCAAGGCTGGTCTTGGCAGAGCTTTTGCAGAGCCGCCCGAATTTTCTGGTGCTTGACGAACCCACAAACCATATGGATATGCAGGCGAAGGAGACGCTGGAGTCGGCATTTCAGGCTTATCAGGGAACCATTCTGTTTGTGTCTCATGACCGCTATTTCATCCGCCAGGTGGCCGAAAGTGTGCTGATCTTTGAAGAAAACGGGCCGATGTATTACCCGTTTGGTTACGAGCATTACCTGGAAAAGAAACAAAAGGCCGAGGAATACGGAGAAGAACTTTCTGCACAGGTAAAGGCCGAGGATGCAGCACTCTTAGAGGGTGTCCGGGCAGTGCCGAAGGCAGAACGTCACCGGCTGCGGGAATTTTCTACGGAAGAAGCCTATGCAGACTGGAAGCTTCGGCTGGTCTACGAAAAACTGGAGCCGGAGAAACTCGAGTACGAACGGCTTGAGAAGGAATATCAGGATCTTTTGATGGAGCGGCAGATGTCAGAGGCATACTGGATGGAGCAAGAGTCGGGTCCGGTGCCGGAACTTCAAATCCATCTGGCCGAGGCAGAAAAATTACGGGATGAGGCCTGGGAACGGTTTCATGCACGCTGCATGGAGTGGTATGAGATCTATGAAGAGGTTTATGAGCAGTAGAGAACAGACAGAATTTGAGGAGGACAAAAGATATGGAAACATCACAAATTGCTGCACAGCTTTCCGGTTGTCAGAAGCTTCTGATCGGCCTGGGAGAGGAATGGAAGTGGAAACGGGGAGATCAAAAGCAGGAAACGCGGCTGAGAGAAGCCTATGCGAAGCTTTATGAGCTGGTGAAAGACAAGGATTATTTCATTGTCACCATGGCAACCGATGCCCTGATCTTTGAGACAGAGCTGGGAAGCCGGACAGAGACTGCGGTGACAGAAGAAATCCATATGGAAGAAGTATCCTGTCCGGCAGCAGATGATGAGACTATGGCAAAAATAGACCGCCTTTTTCCGGTGAAGGAACAAAAGAAGGACAAGCGTATCGAGCGCATTGTGGCACCCTGCGGCAATGAAACCTGGAAGCAGTGCTCGGTTGGATGTACCAAGGATATCTGGGAGCCGGATGAGATTCCGTCCGGGATCTGCCCGCACTGCGGTGCACCGCTGACCGGAAACACGGTGGAGGCGCATCCTTATATCGAGGAAGGATATCTTCCGCAGTGGAGCCGTTATACCAGATGGCTTGCCGGAACCTTCAACCACGACCTGGTCTTACTGGAGCTGGGCGTAGGATTTGCCAATCCTGGCGTGATCCGCTTTGCCTTTGAAAAGACCGCCTTTTTCAACCGGCGTTCCTTTTTCCTTCGCGTCAACCAGACCTTCCCCCAGATCACTCAGGAACTGAAAGATCGGGCACAGGCCATTCAGGAAAATTCGGTGGACTGGATCGGGAAAAGTGGGTATAATGGACAGTAACCATTCCAGACGGCGGATTTTTGAGCTGGATCTGCCTGTGGATGAGATCAAAAATGACTGCATGGAGGAAACCGATGATAGCGATTATTGACTACGATGCCGGAAATATACGAAGTGTGGAAAAAGCCCTGACTGCCCTGGGAGAGCAGCCGGTGGTAACAAGAGACAAAGAAAAGATCCTTGCTGCGGATAAGCTGATCTTACCGGGCGTTGGTGCCTTTGGCGATGCGATGGAGCGCCTGCACCAGTATGGACTGGTGGATGTGATCCGGGAGGCAGTAAAAAAAGGAACGCCGTTTCTTGGCATCTGTCTGGGACTTCAGCTTTTATTTGAGCGCAGCGATGAAAGCGAGGGTGTGGAAGGCCTTGGCATATTAAAGGGGGAGATCAAAAAGATCCCGGACAGCCCGGGTCTTAAGATCCCGCACATGGGATGGAACTCCCTGGAGATCAAACCGGACACCCGATTATTTGCAGGAATCCCGAATGGCTCTTATGTATACTTTGTACATTCCTACTATTTAAAGGCAGAGGATCCTGCGATCGTGGCAGCCACGACAGAGTACAGCACCCATATCCATGCAGCCGTGGAAGCGGGCAATGTCTTTGCCTGCCAGTTCCATCCGGAAAAGAGCAGTGAAGTGGGACTTCGGATCCTGAAAAATTTCATTAGCCTGTAATCATATACTCAGGTAATTATTCCATTTGGAGGAAACAGCCTATGTTTACAAAGAGAATCATTCCCTGTCTGGATGTTCACAACGGGCGGGTAGTAAAAGGTGTGAATTTCGTGAACCTGCGGGATGCCGGAGATCCGGTGGAGATCGCGGCAGCCTATGACAAGGCAGGGGCAGATGAACTGGTATTTCTGGATATCACAGCCTCTTCCGATGCGCGGGAAACTGTGGTAGACATGGTGCGCCGGGTGGCAGAGACGGTCTTTATCCCGTTTACGGTAGGCGGAGGGATCCGCACAGTGGAGGATTTCAGAAGGCTCTTGCGCGAGGGCGCAGACAAGATTTCCATCAACTCCTCGGCGATCAATACCCCGCAGCTCATTTCGGACGCGGCAGACAAGTTTGGCCGTCAGTGCGTGGTGGTTGCCATTGATGCAAGACGCCGCGAGGATGGTTCGGGCTGGAATGTATACAAGAACGGAGGCCGCATCGATACCGGACTGGATGCCATCGAGTGGGCGATGAAGGCCGATTCTCTGGGAGCAGGAGAGATTTTGCTCACCAGCATGGACTGTGACGGAACAAAGGCAGGCTATGACAATGAGCTGACTGCCCTGATCGCAGAAAATGTATCTGTTCCGGTCATTGCCTCTGGCGGCGCAGGAACCAAAGAGCATTTCTATGACGCCCTGACAACCGGAAAGGCAGACGCAGCGCTGGCAGCATCACTCTTTCATTATAAGGAGCTGGAAATTTGTGACCTGAAGCAGTACCTGCGTGAGAGAGACATCTCCGTGCGCCTGTAAGCAGGAGGGAGAGAGCATGGGAGCGATTGAGAATGACTGGCTTGCCCCGCTGAGCGTGGAATTTAAAAAGCCATATTATAAAAAGCTGTATGAGACTGTAAAGCATGAGTACGAAACGCAGCAGGTATTTCCAAATCCGGACGACCTGTTCAATGCCTTTGCATTTACTCCGCTGTCTGAGGTGAAGGTTGTGATCTTGGGTCAGGATCCGTATCACAATGTAGGGCAGGCACATGGACTGTGCTTTTCGGTCAAGCCCGAGGTGGACATTCCGCCGTCTCTGGTCAATATTTATCAGGAGCTGCACGATGACCTGGGATGCTATATCCCGGATAACGGTTATCTGGTCAAATGGGCAAAGCAGGGCGTCATGATGCTCAACACGGTTTTGACGGTGCGGGCCCATCAGGCCAATTCCCACCGCGGCATCGGCTGGGAGGAATTTACCAATGCGGCGATTCGCATCTTAAATGAGCAGGACAGACCCATGGTCTTCATTCTCTGGGGACGTCCGGCACAGATGAAGAAAGCCATGCTGAACAATCCGAAGCATCTGATCTTAGAGGCACCGCATCCGAGCCCTCTGTCCGCATACCGGGGATTTTTCGGCAGCAGGCCGTTTAGTCAGACGAACCGGTTTTTAGAGGAGCATGGACTTACCCCCATTGACTGGCAGATTGAAAACATAAAGAAATGAGGCAAAATTATGGATTTTATTGAGTTTCTAAAGGTTTTGGTACTGGGAATCGTAGAGGGCTTTACCGAGTGGCTTCCCATCAGCAGCACCGGCCATATGATCCTGGTTGATGAGATCATCCACTTAAATGTGACAGAGTCCTTTATGTCCATGTTCCGTGTTGTGATCCAGCTGGGAGCGATCCTGGCCGTGGTTGTCTTGTATTTTCACAGGCTGAACCCGTTTGATCCCGGAAAGAGCAAAGCCCAGAAAGTGGGAACCGTAAAGCTCTGGATGAAGATCGTGGTGGCCTGCATCCCGGCGGCAGTACTGGGACTTTTATTGGATGACTGGATGGATGCCCATCTCTATAACGGATATGTGGTTGCAGCAACCCTGATCATTTATGGTATCTTGTTTATCCTTCTGGAGAATCATAACCAGTATACGGATTTTCCGATCCAGCGTACCGGACAGATTTCTTACCAGACAGCATTTTTCATCGGCCTGTTTCAGGTTCTTTCCCTGGTTCCGGGTACGTCCCGTTCCGGTTCCACCATTCTGGGAGCCATGATCCTTGGCTGCTCCCGCAGTGCGGCAGCAGAGTTTTCCTTCTTTCTTGGAATTCCGGTCATGTTCGGGGCGAGCCTGTTAAAGCTTGTAAAGTTTGGCTTTCATTTTACCGGAGCAGAGCTGTTTTACCTGATCGCCGGTATGGTGATCGCATTTGTGGTATCGGTATATTCCATCAAATTTTTGATGGGCTATATCAGAAAAAACAATTTTAAGGTATTTGGTTATTACCGGATCGTACTTGGTGTCATTGTGCTGTTTTATTTCGGTGTAACTGCCTTTCTTGGATAATGGAGAAGTAAATGGAACGATTTGGAATACAGAGACCACTTTCAAAAAACAAATGTTTTTTGATCCTGTCCCTGCTTCCGGCATATTTTATTGTAGCCGGTTTGTTTATGCAGCCGGTCGATGAGATTTTTCACGGGATCGTAAAGATCATTCGAGAGCCGGATTTTCTGATCACGGATTATTTCGTTATTGGGGGTGTGGGGGCATCCTTTATAAATGCCGGTGTGCTGACGCTGATCTGTATCGGCATCATGTATGCGCTGGATATGAATTTTGACGGACATACCATTACATCCACCTGCCTGATGTTTGGCTTTTCCCTGTTCGGGAAAAACCTCCTAAACATCTGGATGATCCTGGTGGGAGTGTTTCTTTATGCAAAATATCACAAAACCACGGTAAAGCGTTACCTGTATGTGGGCTTTTACGGGACAAGCCTGTCGCCCATTGTAAGCCAGGTCATGCATATCGTGGATCTGCCGCTGCTGCTTCGCTTCTTTTTGTGTGCGGCGACCGGCATTGTCATTGGATTTGTACTGCCGCCTTTGAGTACCCATGTACACTTTTCCCACAAGGGATATTCCCTCTATAACGTGGGATTTGCGGGTGGCATCATCGCCACGGTGATCGTATCCGTCTTAAAATCCTTTGGATTTACCATCGAAGCCAGACTGATCTGGTTTACCGGACAGAATTCCACCTTTGTGCTGCTTTTGTCGGTGCTCTTTGGCGCCATGATCCTGTACGGGATCCTCACAGATCCTATGGCACTCGAGGACTACCGCAGCATTCTGCAATCCTACGGCCTTGGCGGTACGGATTACTATAAGTCAGAGGGCGGTGCAGCCGTCATGATCAATATGGGGATCAATGGCCTGGCAGCCATGCTCTTTGTCATCCTCGTAGGCGGAGATTTAAACGGACCGATCATCGGCGGGATCTTTACCGTGGTCGGATTCAGTGCTACGGGAAAGCATCTGCGAAACATCCTTCCGGTCATGGCCGGTGTGCTGATCGCAAGCGAGGCGAAAAGCTGGAGCATTACCGATCCGTCGGCACTT
Organism: Oscillospiraceae bacterium; assembly: GCA_963642615.1. Classification (GTDB taxonomy): domain Bacteria; phylum Bacillota; class Clostridia; order Lachnospirales; family Lachnospiraceae; genus Brotaphodocola. Next base: position 33,127 of record CAVIHW010000025.1, read on the forward strand.
TTGGCACTGCTCTTATCTACAACCCTGGCACCGATTGCAGGTGAGTTCGGTATTATTGCCGGTGTGATCGCAGGATTTTTGCATTCCTCCGTGGCGCTGAATGTGGGGATCGTATACGGCGGTATGAACCTGTATAATAACGGATTTGCAGGCGGCCTTGTGGCTATGTTCCTGGTTCCGGTGATCCAGTCCATCCGTGACCGGTATGCAAGGGCACGAGGGGGATTGTCGCTCTAAAAAAGCAGGGGAGTTCAAAACCGAGGGGTCCGAAGCCGGGCAGTGCAATATCCCGCTGCGCAAACTATGGGTAGCGTGTTCGGACGGTGTAACTGACAGATGTTTGCGGACAGTCGGACTGATCGTCCG
>CAVIHW010000026.1:0-32053 GCA_963642615.1 Oscillospiraceae bacterium
AATCGTAAAGTGCTCTGCCTTAAATCCAACTTCCTCTACCGCAGTTCCCTCTACGTTCTGCTCGCTTACGCTTTCTAACTTCAGCTCGCTTGCTTTAACTTCTTCTGCATTCTCTGCGCTGAGCTTGGTGCTGCTGGTGTCGTCTACGGCTACGATCTCGACTTTATCAGAGGACTCGCTCATCTCCTGGATGGGAGCGCCGGTGAAGGTTACGTCTACATAGCCCTGCTCGGACCAGCTGTTGCTGAGTTTCTTCCCATTATAAAGGAGGTTGATATCGTATGCCAGCACGGCATTGACTGCGGTACCTTCGGACTCGCCTTCCACCTTTTCTTTGATGGTGTCGCCGAGCGCCTCGGTTACCTCGGTTACCTGAAGCTCGGTGCCTTCCGGAAGGATGCCTTCCTCTGCGTGAAGGCTGATGGTAACGCCGTCGCTGCTCTCATAAGATGCATTGAATTCCGGATGTGCTACATCCAGAGATTCACTCATGCTTGCCACAATCTCCAGATCTTCGGTCACATCCTCTACTGCATAGACATGCTCATATTTCTGAAGGTTGGATGCACTTGCTACCGCAGCTGCATCGATCTCGTCAAGGATTTCTCCGTTTGCGGTTACCTCGCTGATCTCGTAGCCCACCTGCGGCTCTACTGCGAAGTAGAGGGTCTTGCCTTCTTCTACGCTGTCTGCGCCCTTGAAGGATGCTGCGCCGACCGGATCTACGGAGTAGTCTACGTTGTACTCACCGTCTACTGCGTCCTTGCCAACCAGATCTTCTGCCTTAACTGCGTATGCTCTTGCATTGGCGCTGCCCCAGATGGTTACGGTGTTGTATGCCTTACCATTTAATTCACCTGCTGCCTCGATGGTGTCGTCCTCAAGGAACTGCTCATCATCTGCATAGCCATCCGCATTGCCGCTGTTGTCGGCAGCATCTGCTGCAGTTTCTTCGGTTGCTTTGGACTCGTCTGCTGCCGGAGTTTCTTCTGCTGCCTTGGTTTCCTCGGCTGCGGTGGTCTCTTCGTCTGCCTTGGACTCATCTGCTGCGGTCTCGTCTGCTGCGATGGTCTCTTCGGTTTCTTTCGACTCCTCAGCGATGGTTTCTTCTGCTGCGGTGGTCTCTTTGGTTTCCTCTTTTGCTGCAGTCTCTTCTGCTGCAGTTGTCTCCGGGAGTGCCTCGGTTTCTTTCTCCGGTGCCTCTGCCTCGGTTTCCTTTTCCGGTTCCTCAGCTTTGGTCTCTTCCTCGACGCTTCCTTCTAAGGATTCTTCCGCTGCCTTTGCATTGGTGCTTACGCGGAATACTTCTTTTCTGGAGATGGATGCGCTTGCGCTTCCCTCCTCCGGAAGTGCTTCCACTTCGGTCTCAGCCTCGGTCTCCTCTGCTGCCTCAGTGGTTTCCTCGGTCTCAGTAACAGCCTCCGTTTCTTCTGCTGCGGTGGTTTCTGCTTCGGCAGTTTCCTCTGTCTCAGCGGATTTCTCTGCCTCAGCTGTCTCTTCTGCTGCGGAAGCGGTCTCGCCTTCGGCTGCCTCTGCCTTGGTCTCAGCTTCAGCTTCGGTCTCTTCTGCTGCGGCAGTCTCTTCTGCCTCAGAGGTTTCCTCCTCTGTCTTTACGACCTCTGCCTTTGCCTGGTTCTTTTCGTCATCAACCATGGTGGTGTTGCTATAATCCTCAGCATTGTTTACGTCTGCTGCATCCTCGATGTTGGATGTGTTCGGATTGACAGTCACGCGGGCAGTCTCATATCCGCTTACGTTTGCGCGGAAGGTCACTGCCATGTCACTCTCGTTGATGAAGAGGAATACCACGCTGTCGGTTCCTGCATTGTAGAATACCTGCAGATCCGTGTTCTCGGCGGCGTAGCTGCTGTCTACGTCTACGTCGAGCTGGTATACCTTTCCGGCCTTGGTTCCTATCAGTTTTTCATAGGAAGTCTTAAGGCTCTTTTGTTTTGCCTTGAGCTCTAACGATGAAAAATCAAATACATCTCCGCTTTCAAGAGCTGCACTGATCGCATCTTCCAGTTCGCTGCTCTCAAGCAGGAACAGGGAGCTCTCTTCTTCCCCGGCCGCAAATGCCACGGTCAGGTTCGTGCCAAAGTTTGTGACAACCATGGCTACGGTAAGCATAAACGCTACGATGCGCTTATACTCGTGCCTGAGTGTTTTTCTCAGGCTCTGTGCGTTCGCTTTGAGTCTCTCCATACTCTCTCCTCTCTTTCCCTTATATTGGCTATCTAAAAACGGAAAATAAACGCTGCTGTCTGACAATGTCCGATAACCTTCCCATTGTCACCTTAAGTATACTCCAGAGGGTGTTACACAAACTGTTATTTTCTCTGCTCTTTCGTGCTTTTTTGAACTTTTATCCGATTTTTCGACCAGTATCGATAAATTTTTAACAGAATTGGCAAATTTTTCTACTCCTCTGTCATGTTATCCTCCGGTACCGTTTCGAGTTCCTTTACGCCCTTTCCCATATTCTTTTTCAAGCTGTCTCCGCTGACTGTAAGAGCCGGGCGACAGGTGTAGTAGAGATCGATCTTTTTGCGGCGGTTGGCGGTGCGGAAGCTCTGGCATACACGCTCTGCAGCCACATGGCAGCCTTCCTGATCTGTGCTGGTCACCAGAACCAGGAACTGGTTCTTGCCGTAACGGCTGTAGAGATCCGACCGGCGCACCGAACGGATGATGGAGCGTTCCAGGCGGCTTCGCACCTCTTCAAGCTGCTCGGAGGATTCCAGCGGTTCTCCTTCCCGGTCGATCAGGGTAAAGAGCACCAGATGAGCGCGGGTATTGTCACGTCCAAGCACCCAGACAAGATAGCGGTAGATGTCGATAAAGGTCAGATAATCGCAGCGTGTGGCACCAAATACGTTGGGATCGGGATTTAGGTGCTGCTGGATTTCTTCTATATTATTCATCTCGTACTGGATCATGTTGCGGATCGCACGGTAATGCTCCATCATCTCATCGGACATGCGGATGCCGTACTCCTGCTGGGATTCCTTTGCGATCTGCTCATAATATTCCACAGCGGCCTTGTAGTGCTTCATGGCGGTCAGGCATTCTAGCTTTACCAGCTGCCATTCCTCGTAGGGATAACGGCTGAGTGCCTGTTCACAGTAAGGAAGCAGTTCCTCGTGGCGGTTCTGTTTCTTTAAAAGGCAGCCAAGCTCCCGCAGTACCTTGAAGTAGAGCTCCTGATACTTCCAGTTGGCAGCCGATACCCATTCATCCGCGATCATGAGCGGAAGGAATTCGCCTTTATAAAGGGCACAGGCTCCTTCTAAAAGCTCTACTTTTTTGATGGGATCCTTTTCCTCCAGTGCCGCCATGACCTGTTTCTGGAATACCTCCACGTCCAGCTCCACATCCACATGCTCTGCCGTCCACATGTAGACTCCGCCCTTGGTGGAGATATACTCTCCCTTTGGAAGTCCTGCTGCGATCAGGCTCTTTCGCAGACGGAAGATCATGGCACGCAGGGAATTGGCGGCCTGTTCTGTGTCGCTGTCTCCGTAGAGCTGCTCTAAGAGACGGCTTCGATGGATGCCCTCCCCCCGGCTGTAGATGAGAAGCATCAGAAGGTGCAGTGCCTTGCTGCTAAGGCTCTTTCCCAGCACCACCGACTGTCCCCGATACGTCATGCTAAAGCCTCCAAGCATCTGGATGTAAATCACGTTCGGGTCGTGCGAACCGTTTTTGTTGTCTGTATCGTGAAGCGCCGTTACCATTATTTTTTCATTCATTTTATCCAAATTTCCACCTCTTTCCGTAACGTTTCCCCCTCTCTTCTATTTTAGCCCTTTTTCGACAAAATGCAAGTATTATTGCCGAATTTTTAGGTGGTTTTTTGTGATTTTGGGGTGATTTTTGTTAGTTTGTTGCAATTATTAAAACACATCTTCTGCGGCATGCACGCATGTCGGTGAGAGATGGTACAATATCGGAGGAAATCTTGCTACTTTACTTCAATTGTGGTAAAATGGTAACATAAATAAGTTCATTTTCAAAAAGTGGCTTTCTCTGTTTATATAAACAAAAATCTGTTTCTCACAGGGGAAGAGAGGAAATAATGGGTTTAAAAGACAATGTAACAAAAGAATACATGAAAGACAACCGACGTTTTGCGGATGTATTCAATTCTTTCGTATATGAGGGCGATCAGGTAATTAAACCTGAAAGCCTTCAAGAGCAAGATACAACGGAACTTCTTAATTTTTATGGCATAAGCGATGAGCTTATATCCAAGCAAGAGTTTCGAGATGTATTGAAAAAATGTGTGCTGATGCGTGACGAAAAAGCGCATTATTTGCTATTTGGTATTGAAAATCAATCCAACATTCATTATGCAATGCCTGTAAAAAATTGTATTTATGACGCCTTAAACTATGGTGCACAAGCAGATGAAGCGGCAAAAAAGCACAGAAAATTGAAGGATACGAAAGGTGCTGAATTTTTATCTGGTTTTTCCAAAACCGATAAATTGACTCCAGTTATTACACTGGTTATTTTGTGGAATTCAGGAGTATGGGATGGACCTAGAAGTCTGCACGAGATGATGTGTGTGCAGGAACCAAGAATTCTCCGATTTGTACCAGATTATAAATTGAATCTGGTTGTACCTGGAGAGATTAATGATTTCGGAAAATTTAAAACAGAGCTTCAAGAAACTCTTGAACTTATTTCTGTTCAAGATGACAAAATCAAGATGGAAACTCTTTTATCAGACAAACCTGACGTATATTCCAATATTGATATAGACTCAGCGAAAGTATTAGAAACTTGTATGAAGATATCTTTTCCAAATAGAAACTCTAAAGGAGGGGTCGACGTGTGTAAAGCAATTAATGATATGATAGAAAGTAAAGAAAAAGAAAATGCTATTAGTTTCTATAAGAACGGCGTGTCTATAGAAATTATTGCAAAATCTTTAAGTTTGCCAATAGAAAAAATTCGTTCATGGATTTTATCTGCCGGCTTACAGATTTTGTAAAGACCAAGAGACAGGATGCGTCACCATCAAGAAGAGCCGTGTCCGGCATTTCATGCCAGACGCGGCTCTTCTTTTCTTATATAAATCTTTCTCTACGATTCACGCCAGTGCTGCCTCGTCCTGTTCTTCTTCCTCCACGGCTGTGGCGTATTTTTCCAGGATGACGTTCTGGATCATGTCGCGGGTGCCTGAATTGATCGGGTGGGCAATATCGCGATACTCGCCGTCTGTGGTTTTGCGGCTCGGCATGGCGATGAACATGCCTTTTTCCCCTTCGATCACCTTGATATCATGGACAACAAACTCGTTATCTATGGTAATGGAGACGATGGCTTTCATCTTCCCCTCTTTTTCGATCTTTCTCACTCTCACATCTGTTATCTGCACGTAAATTCCTCCCCCATTTATACATTCACCCGGGACAGGTTCTGTTCCGGGTGAACGACTGTATGCTTATAATGTATAACGCTCGTTCTTCTCAACGACGATACGGATATTGTCCGGTGTACCGATATAAGTGGTATTGGCACGGATGGTATCGCGGCTCTCTACGATGCAGTTTTCAATGACCGTGTTGTCGCCAATATAAACATCGTTTAAAATGATGGAGTTCTTGATGACACAGTTGTTGCCTACATAGGCTTTCTTAAACAGAACGGAGTTTTCTACGGTTCCGTTGATGATGGAGCCGCTGGCAACGAGGCTGTTCTTTACCAGAGCACCCGGATTGTATTTTGCCGGCGGCAGATCATCTACCTTGGTATATACATCCGGATATTCCTTGAAGAAATAGCTGCGTACTTCCGGTTTTAAGAAATCCATGTTGGTCTTATAATAGGAATCTACGGATGCGATGTTGCTCCAGTAGGAATCCATTTTATAAGCATAGATGCGTTTTAAGTTCTTGTAACGTACCAGAATGTCGCGTACAAAGTCTACACGGTCTTCTGCCGCGCAGCGCTCGATGAGCTCGATGAGCTGGCGTCTGCGGATAACATAGATGCCGCAGGAAATGGTGCTGGAGGTGGAAACCATAGGCTTCTCTTCGAAGTCTGTGATGCGTCCGTCCTCATTGACCTTCACCTGACCGAAACGGGTGATGTCCTCGTCCTCTGTCATGTCTTTGCAGACTACGGTAATATCTGCCTTTTTCTCGACATGATATTCCAGAACCTTGTTATAATCCAGCTTATAGATGCCGTCACCTGCTGCAATGACCACATAAGGCTCATGACTGTTCTTTAAGAAGCTGAGGTTCTGGTAAAGTGCATCTGCCGTGCCGCGGTACCAGTCGCTGTTCTCTGCGGTGATGGTTGGGGTGAATACGTAAAGTCCGCCCTGTTTTCTTCCGAAATCCCACCATTTGGAGGAGCTTAAATGCTCATTTAAGGAACGGGAGTTGTACTGGGTAAATACTGCCACGTTCTGGATATGGGAGTTGCTCATGTTGCTGAGCGCAAAGTCAATGCTGCGGTAGCTGCCTGCAACCGGCATTGCGGAAATCGCACGTTTATTGGATAATTCCCGCATTCTCTTACTGTTTCCGCCTGCTAATACTATACCAATCGCTTTCATCGTACGCCACCTGCCTTTATAATGTAGTCTCCGCTTGCTAATGCTCCGTCAGTATAATCCTCCGGAGTGGTGACGCCGGAAATTGCGGTATTCTTACCGATCTTTACGTGATCCGGGATCACACTGTGTTCGCCAATGGTTACCAGGTCAAACTGGTATACCTTCTGGTCATATTTGCTCGGTGCATACTCGCCAACGCCAAGCTCTGCGCCCTCTCCTACTGTAGTATCCTCGGCTACAATGGCCTTGTTGACCTTGGCTCCTGCCTTGATGACACAGCCACGCATGATGATGGAATCGCGTACCTCTGCGCCCGGCTCTATGGTCACGCCTGCACCAATGATGGAATTGGCAATGGTGCCATGTACCTCGGTGCCCTCTCCGATCAGGCTGCGGTCAATGACAGCGTCTGCTGCCACATACTGCGGCGGGATAATGTCACTCTTGGTATAGATCTTCCAGTATTCCTCATAGAGGTTGAACTCCGGAATGATGTCGATGAGCTCCATGTTTGCCTCCCAGTAAGAGCCGAGGGTTCCGACATCCTTCCAGTAGCCGTTGTACTCGTAAGCGAAGATGCGCTCCTGTTTGCCGTGGCAATATGGGATAACGTGTTTGCCAAAGTCACAGCCCGGTTCCTCAGACATGGCGATGAGTGCTTCCTTTAAAGCCGGCCAGCTGAAGATATAGATACCCATGGATGCAAGGTTGCTGCGCGGGTTAGCCGGTTTCTCTTCAAATTCGGTGATACGATTGTTGTCATCCGTGATCACGATACCGAAGCGGCTTGCCTCCTCGATCGGTACCGGCATACATGCGATGGTGACGTCTGCGTTGTTTGCTTTGTGATATTCCAGCATAACCTCGTAATCCATCTTGTAGATGTGGTCGCCGGAAAGGATCAGAACATAGTCCGGATTGTAGCTCTCCATGTACTCTAAGTTCTGGTAAATCGCGTTTGCGGTACCGGTATACCAGTCGCTTCCCTTACTTCTCTCATACGGAGGAAGTACGGTAACTCCTCCTACATTACGGTCTAAGTCCCACGGAATGCCAATTCCAATGTGACTGTTTAAACGTAATGGCTGATACTGTGTTAAAACTCCAACTGTGTCAACGCCAGAATTGATACAGTTGCTGAGTGGAAAGTCGATAATCCTGTATTTACCGCCAAATGATACTGCCGGTTTTGCAACTTTTTGTGTTAATACACCAAGGCGGCTGCCTTGTCCCCCTGCCAATAGCATGGCAATCATTTCCTTTTTAATCACGTTATCACCTCGCTGTAGTGTTTTCTTGTAAATCCCATTATACCACACATTTCAGAAATAGTGAACAAATAATTGCGTTATTTTCAAATTTTTTTGTACATTTTCCGACACTTTTCGCATTATGATTTATTTTGTCGATATATGGTATCTGTCAAAATAAACCACACCAATTGTAGGAAACGATTGGTGCTTGAAGCCCTTAATAAAATGAAGTATAATGCTTCTTAGCTGTGTGTATCATTATGGATCTGTTAAAAAATTGGAAAACAGATCGAAAAAGGAGAAGTAGTATGAACTTAGTTACTGTCAGAGAATTGTATAAAAACCGAGAGGCTTACTTAGACAAAGAAGTCTCCATAGGAGGATGGGTGCGCAGCGTGCGTGCCTCCAAGGCATTTGGCTTTATCGTGGTCAGCGATGGAACCTTTTTTGAAACCTTACAGGTGGTCTACCACGACAATATGGCAAATTTTGCTGAGATCAGCAAGCTGAATGTTGGCGCCGCCATCATTGTGAAGGGTACCCTGGTGGCTACCCCGGATGCGAAGCAGCCTTTCGAGATCCAGGCATTTGAGGTTACCGTGGAAGGCCCGTCGGCTCCGGATTATCCGCTTCAGAAGAAGCGCCATACGCTTGAGTACCTGCGTACCATCACCCATCTGCGTCCGCGCACCAATACCTTCCAGGCTGTGTTCCGCGTGCGTTCCCTGATCGCCTATGCCATCCATCAGTATTTCCAGGAGCGTGATTTTGTTTACGTCCACACACCGCTCATCACCGGAAGTGACTGTGAAGGTGCCGGGGAAATGTTCCAGGTGACCACCATGGATCTGAAGAACCTTCCAAAAACAGAGGACGGTGCCGTTGACTATACGCAGGATTTCTTTGGCAAACCGACCAACTTAACCGTAAGCGGCCAGTTAAACGGAGAAACCTACGCCATGGCCTTCCGCAACATCTATACCTTCGGACCGACCTTCCGGGCGGAGAATTCCAATACCACCCGCCATGCAGCTGAGTTCTGGATGATCGAGCCGGAGATGGCCTTTGCAGACCTTGACGACAACATGGACGTGGCAGAGGGTATGTTAAAATATGTCATCCGCTATGTGCTTGAGCATGCACCGGAGGAGATGGCATTCTTCAACAGCTTTATCGACAAGGGACTGTTAGACCGCCTGAATAACGTAGTCAATTCCGAGTTTGGACGCGTCACCTACACCGAGGCAGTAAAGATCTTAGAAGAGCACAATGACCAGTTTGATTACAAGGTATCCTGGGGCTGCGACCTGCAGACAGAGCATGAGCGTTTCCTGACCGAGCAGATCTTTAAAAAGCCGGTATTCGTGACCGACTATCCGAAGGAGATCAAAGCCTTCTATATGAAGATGAACCCGGATGGAAAGACTGTTGCTGCTGTGGACTGTCTGGTTCCGGGCATCGGTGAGATCATCGGCGGAAGCCAGCGTGAAGACAATTTAGAGAAGCTGACTGCCCGCATGGACGAGCTTGGCTTAAAGAAAGAGGATTACCAGTTCTATCTGGATCTGCGCAAATATGGTTCTGCACGCCACTCCGGCTTCGGCCTGGGCTTCGAACGCTGCGTCATGTACTTAACCGGCATGGGCAACATCCGTGACGTGATCCCGTTCCCGAGAACCGTCGGAACCTGCGAGCTGTAAAACTGTAACCAACTTAAAAAGATCATATTGAATCAGCGGGTATACCGTGCAGGACGGACTGCCGGCATGCCCGCATTGTTGTTTCACAAGGAGAAGTTTATGAAATTTATCCACATTGCCGATGTCCACTGGGGCAAGAATCCGGACAGCGACCGCCCCTGGAGCCGTGACCGTGCCCAGGCCATCCGCGACAGCTTCACCGAGGTCGTACGGCAGGCCAAGCTGCGGGACGCAGACTGTCTCTTCATTGCCGGTGACCTGTTTCATCACCAGCCGCTGTTACGGGATTTAAAAGAGGTAAACTATCTTTTTTCCACCATTCCCGGAGTGAAGGTTGTGATCATTGCCGGAAACCATGACCGGATCCGTCCAAATTCTGCACTGATGAGCTTTACCTGGTGCCCCAATGTTACGTTTCTTATGTCAAAAGAGCCGGAGTCTGTGTATTTTCCGGATCTGAATCTGGAGGTGCACGGCTTCTCCTACCATACAGCGGAGATCATCGAAGCGCGTTTAAACAATGTAAAGGCTCCGGATGACGGTCATGTGCACATCTTGCTGGCACATGGCGGTGATGCCTCTCATCTTCCGTTAGACAAGGAAAGCCTTTCACGTTCCGGCTTCTCCTATACGGCACTGGGGCACATCCATAAGCCGGAGCTGGCACCGGATCTTTCCTACGCCTATCCGGGTTCTCTTGAACCTTTAGACAAGACAGAGACCGGAGCCCACGGCATGATCGTTGGAGAGATCCAGCCATCCTCCGGCCAGGTTATCTCCCTGGAATTTGTCCCCATGGCCAAAACCCAGTATATTCCGCTTGTGGTACATGTCACACCGGCCACCACAAACGCAGAGCTGTGCGACCGCATCACGGAAGCCGCAAAGGAGCGTGGACTGGAACACATTTACCGGTTCCGCATCCGCGGCATGCGAAACCCGGATATCACCTTTGACTTAGAACCCCTTGCCCGCCGTCTTCAGATCGTAGAAGTCGCAGATGAATCGGAGCCACAGTATGATTTCTGTAAACTGTTTGCCGAGCATCCCGGTGACATGATCGGATTTTATATTCAGGCATTTCAGAAAGAGGCGCCAAGCACGGTGGAGAAAAAAGCACTGTATTACGGGATCGATGCCCTGCTTCGCACCACAGACGAGAGGAGTTAGCCATGCGGATACTGGATTTACATATTGATGGATTTGGCAAGTTTCATGATCTTTTTGTCTCCTTTGACCAGGGCTTCAATGTTGTTTACGGAAAAAATGAGACCGGAAAATCAACCCTGCACACCTTCATCCGCTGTATGCTCTTTGGCATGGAGCGCGGGCGCAGTGCCCACACGGATCTTTACAGCAAATACGAGCCGTGGTTAAGTGCCGGCACTTACGGCGGACAGCTGCGGTTAGAAAAGGATGGCGTCATCTACCGGTTAGAGCGAAATTTCCGGAAAGGCCAGCAAAGCTTCGTGGTCATAAATGAAACGGCCGGGAAGAACGTGGAACCCACAAAGAGTTTTATGGATTTTCTGCTTGGCGGCCTGACGGAGACGGCCTACAACAACACCATCAGCATCGGACAGCTCAAATGCCAAACGGAAGGCGGCATGGCAGCGGAGCTTCGCAGCTATATTGCCAACATGAATGCCACCGGAAACCTGTCATTAAATATCACAAAAGCGGTCACCTACCTAAAAAACCGCAGGAAGGAATTTGAGCGCCGCCTGAATCCGGAGGCAGCCCGCACCTACACCTCTCTTTTGACGGAGATCAAAAACATTGAGAAGGAGATTTCCGCACCGGAGTATGAGAATCAGCTGCAAAACTACCAGAATCTGCGTTCCACCTTAAAAGACCAGCTTTCCTCGAAACAGACTGCACGCGAAACACTGGTTCAGAAGATCACAAAGGGGCGGCAGGCTCTGGACAGCGCACAGTTTACGGACGAGGCTTCCATACGTGCCTATCAGGAAAATGCCCAAAACACCTACGAGCACTATCTGGAGATAACTGCAGCCGCAGCCAAAAAGGAGCGCACTGCTGCTGCTATCCTGATGCTTGTTTTATCCGTGTTATCTGCCATTGGTGCCATTGTGCTTGGAATTTTCAGCTCGCGTTCCTTTGACTCTGCCTTTTCCGGATCCGGGGCTCTGCTCTCTGTTTCCACCGGTGTGGCTCATTATACGATCTGGCTCATCTGCGGGCTGAGCGCCGCCGCTGTGTTTTTCTTTGCAGTGGGGCTGATCTTCCTTGCAAAGACCCGCACCCTCGCGCGAGAGCTTTCCATGGCAGAAAAGCTTTTGCAGGAGATCTTTTCGAGACATCTTGGAGATCCCTCAGTTTCTGAGGAGGCCATGACGGCATTTGACAGCCGGATGGAGGAATTTGTACGACTCAGTCAGGTACTGGAACGTTCGGAAAAGTCCGTGGATGAACAGGCATCGGAGATCTATACCCTTCAAAAACAGGAGGCAGACTGCGACGATGCCATATCAAAACAGCAGAAAGCACAGTGGGAATTAGAGAAAAAGCTCGATCACCTTGCGCACTGCAAGGATCAGACAGAGGCATTGAAACAGGTATTGGCAGAAAATGAGCGGGTTCGCGAGGAGATCACCGCCATTGACCTGGCACTCGAGACCATGACCAACCTCTCCGGCACGATCAGGGATTCCTTTGGACTGTACCTGAATAAAACGGCATCGGATCTGATCTCGGGGATCACCGGCGGGATCTATGACAGCATGAGTGTTGATGAAAACCTGAATATCTTCATGAACACCCGCACGCGCCTCATTCCGGTAGAGCAGGTATCGAGCGGCACCATGGATCAGATCTACTTAGCACTCCGCCTTGCGGCAGCCAAGCTTATCCAGCCGGAGGGTGATCCTATGCCGCTCATCTTCGATGACAGCTTTGTGCTCTATGATGAAGACCGTCTGCGCACCGCCCTCAAATGGCTGAAGGGGGCTTATCCGGGGCAGATCATCGTGTTTACCTGCCACCAGCGGGAAGCACAGATGATGACTGCCGATCAGATCGCGTACCATCTGGTGCAGATGCCCAGTTAATGATTTATTAATGATTTGTTTCGTAGAGTCCGAAGTTCCGGGGGTGTCATGCAGAACCGCAGGCGCTAGGTGGAATTTTGTACCTCGTGCGCTCCGCCGCCTATTGTCTCCCCTGCGGGCTAAACTCGCGTGCGCTGCACGCTCAAACAGGCCCTCCGGGGAGACGCTATGCTCGCGCACTCGGAAAATTCCAATGCGCCTGCTTATTCTGCATGACACCCCCGGAACTTCTACGTTACTGGCTTTACCACAATATGATCGAACAGGCAAAACTATGCTGATTAAGATTTACTGGACAGAATTCATGACATAAACACAAGCTTTCTTAGATTGCTTATAGAATGATACCTAAAGAAAAAATGACACGTCAAGGTTAAACAAGCGCTTTTGCGACCTTGACGTGTCATTTTTCTCTAGGTACGAGCTAATCAAGCAATCCTAAGAGGCTCTGTCGGCATGTTATTGCCGTCATTGCCAGCATTCTTATGTCTGTATGTTTTTTATCGTGGCGTAGCCAGTACAGTAGAAGTGCCGGGAACAGTATATAGAATTAGCGGCACATTGGAATTTTCCGAGTGCGCGAGCATAGCGTCAGGACGGAGTGAGTTGTTTGAGCGTGCACAGCATGCGAGTTTCGAACGCAGTCCTGACAATAGGCGGCGGAGCGCACAAGGTAAAAAATTCCACTTAGTGCCGCGTTTCTATATGCTGTTTCCGGCACTTCGGCCCCCCTTAATTAAAACACAACACGCACCGTAGTCCCCTCTCCCAATGCACTCTTTAGCTCTACCTTGGCTTTATGGTAGATGGCGCCGTGTTTGACGATGGAGAGTCCCAGGCCGGTGCCGCCGATCTGGCGGGAATGGCTTTTATCTACGCGATAGAAGCGCTCAAAGATCCGTTCCTGATCATCGATGGGGATGCCGATGCCGTCGTCCTCGACCGTGAGCACCGGGTGATCCTTGATGGTGGCCACATTGACTTCCACTTCCCCGAAGGGTTTGTTGTATTTAATCGCGTTGTCGCAGAGGTTGTAGATCATCTCATCCAAAATCTGCGGATTGCCGTTTACCACAGTCGGCTTTCCGGTCAGCATCAGGGTAATCTGGTTTTTCTTTGCCACATCCTGGAGGCGTTTGACTACATCGGAGGCCAGAAGGTGCAGGTCTACCGGACTCTTCTCTAGCTGAATCTTTTCCTCATCGAGCTGAGACAGGCGGATGATATCTCCCACCAGGGTGATGAGGCGCTGTGCCTCCTGGTAGATTTTTCCGGAGAAACGGCTCATGTCTGCCGGCTGTACCAATCCATTCATCATGATCTCCGCATATCCGGAGATGGAGGTAAGCGGGGTTTTTAACTCATGGGAGACATTGGCAGTAAATTCGCGGCGAAGTTCCTCTCTGCTCTGCTGCTCGGTCATATCCAGGATGACCACCACGGCACCGCTTTTTTCTTCGCTTTCTGCGACCGGATTGGCAATGATCTGGTAATGCCGGTTTCCTACATCCAGCATACGTTCCGTCCGCACTCCCTGCAAGGCACCGTCTACGGCCTGACGGAAATTTTCAGACCGGTTGAGGCTGATGATGTTGATATTGGATGGTGTCGTGCTGACAGGGGCCGTCTCAGATCCTGTTTCCAGGTTCTTATCCGTCAGGTCAGACCACTGCTTGATCGGTGCACTGCCCGGATTTGTCGCAATCCCAAGAAGCTTAAAGGCGCTCTTGTTATACGACATCACATCTCCCTTGCTGTCCACAACGAGGAAGCCTTCCCGCATGTTCTCGGTAATGGCCGTAAATTCTTCCTGCCGTTCCTTTAAGATCTTCATCTGCTGGCGGATGGTCTCCTTCTGCTTTTGCAGGCGTCGCACCAGGGGTGCCAGCTCGTCATATACCTCGTTCTCCTGCGGATCGTCCGGATTCATCCGGTTGATGGGTGCCACGATCCGTTTGGTCTGGAATTCTGCAACCACCAGCACGCCAAGCACGATCAAAATGGCCATGGCGATCATGAGCGGAACCGTATGGACTACGGTTGCCAGTCCGCTTCGGGTGGTGCTTGCCACACGGATGACGCTGCCATCATTTAAACGTGCCGCATAATAATAGGTCTGTTCCGCCAGTGTACTCGAGGAGCGGACACTTTCCCCGCGCCCGTTTTTGAGGGCAGCTGCAATTTCCGGGCGATCCTTGTGGTTTTCCAGGCTCTCGCTGTCTGCATAACTGTCATACAGAACCTGCCCGTCCGGGCTTACCCAGGTGATGCGGTTGATACTGTTTCCATCGCCCCGGCTTTTTAAATGGTCAAGATATTCTGCTCCGGACACGTCCATGGCAGATTCTAAGTAACGCACCTCCGTCATGACAGACTGGCGCATCTGAGTCTGCAGATCCTGACACAAAAGCAGCGCTGTGATCAGGGCGGAGACCACCATGGTCAGAAGCGCTGCAAGACATACATTCCAATAAATCGTTCTTTTGATCTTCATCCTTGGGATTCCTCCAGTTTATAACCGACACCTCGAATGGTCTCAATGCAGCGGCTGGCCTCCCCCAGCTTCTGACGGAGCGTCCGGATATGGACATCTACCGTCCGGGTCTCTCCGTCAAAATCATATCCCCATATTTTTGATAATAACTGATCTCTGGTCAGAACCATGCCCTTGTTTTCGATCAGGTAGCAGAGCAGCTCAAACTCCTTGAAGGTAAGGGCAACCACGTTTCCATCCACCGTCACAACATGGCGGTTTAAGTCTACATGGATGCTGCCGGCCGCACAGACCTCACTGCGCTTTTCCGGCTCCGTGCGCCGAAGCAGGGCACGTACCCGGGACACCAGCTCCATCATGCCAAAGGGCTTTGGAATGTAATCATCTGCACCGCTGTCTAAGCCCACTACCTTATCGTATTCTGTGCCTTTTGCAGTCAGCATGATGACCGGAAGACGTTTGGTCGGGCCATTGTCCCGCAGCTTTCTTAGAATGGTCAGACCATCCTCATCGGGCAGCATGATATCTAAGAGTACCAGGGACGGGTACTCTTCTTTCATGGCATTCCAAAAATCCTTGGCACAGCAAAATCCTTTTGCTGTAAGGCCGGTCGTCTGCAGCGTATAGATCACAAGCTCCCGGATGCTGTCATCGTCTTCCACCAGATAAATCATAGCTTCTCCTTTTATTCCAGATGGGTTCCCGTGATGGAATATTCCACCCACTCTGCGATGTTGGTCGCATGATCCCCGATCCGCTCAAAATATTTGGCGATCATAAGCATGTCAATGCAGAATTCGCCCAGTTTTTCATCGGTATTTCCACAGCTGAGCATGCCGATCAGTTCCTGCTTTACCTTGCCAAACAGATCGTCCACCACATCATCGTACTGGATGACTTCCTTGGCAATGTTTAAGTCGCGCTTGACATAAGAGTCAATGCTCTGAGTCACCATGCGCATGGTTGCATCTGCCATGTCACGGATGTGAAGGCGGCTCTTGGCCTCACGGTCATCCACAAATCCGCAGATCTCCGCGATATCGGAAGCCTGGTCACCGATTCGCTCCATATCAGAGATCATCTTCAGTGCAGAAGAGACCTGGCGAAGATCCGTTGCCACCGGCTGCTGCTGGAGTAAAAGCCGCATACAAAGGTTCTCGATGTCGCGTTCCTTCTGGTCGATCTCGTGATCGGCCTTGTATACATCCTTGGAAAAATCTCCCTCGCCCATCAGGGTGCGGGATGCGTAGGAGATGGCATCCTCACAGAGGGCTCCCATACGGATCATCTCTACATTTAAAAGCTCAAGCTGTTCATCAAATCGATTGCGCATATCAGCCAAACCTCCCCGTAATGTAATCTTCTGTCTTCTTGTTCTTCGGCATGGAGAAGATCTGCTCGGTCTCACCAAACTCGATCACCTCGCCCATCAGGAAGAATGCAGTCTTGTCGGAGATTCGCGCTGCCTGCTGCATATTATGGGTTACCATGACGATAGTATAATCTTTTTTCAGTTCCACTGCAAGGTCTTCGATCTTGGATGTGGAGATCGGGTCAAGGGCTGAGGTCGGCTCATCCATCAAAAGCACCTCCGGCTGTACTGCCAGTGCTCTTGCAATACAGAGACGCTGCTGCTGACCACCGGAAAGTCCGAGGGCACTCTTTTTCAAACGATCCTTTAACTCGTCCCAGATAGCAGCATCCCGAAGGGATTTCTCTACCAGGTCGTCAAGCTTTGCCTTGGAATGGATTCCGTGGGTACGTGGGCCGTAGGCAATGTTGTCATAAACGCTCATCGGGAACGGGTTTGGTTTCTGGAATACCATGCCGACACGTTTGCGCAGCAGGTTGATATCCATATCTCCGTAGATGTCCTCTCCGTCTAACTGGATGCTTCCGGTGATGCGGCATCCCTCTACCAGGTCATTCATACGGTTTAAGGATTTTAACAGGGTAGATTTACCGCAGCCGGACGGACCGATGAAGGCTGTGATCTCATTGGACTGGATGTTTAAGTTGATGCCCTTTAAGGCTTTAAAGTCGCCATAATATAATTCCATGTTACTGATTGTAAGCTTGTCCATCGTTTTCCTCTTTCTTAAGCTGTTTTTCCGGATACCTTCTTTGCAATGAATCCGGATACTGCGTTGATACAAACTACGATCACCAGAAGTACTACTGCCGTAGCGTAGGACTGGTTGGTGTAAAGTCCTTCATTGGTCAGCACATACATGTGTACCGCCAGAGTTCGGCCTGAACCGAATAAGTTGGATGGAATGCCTGCAACGGTTCCCGCTGTATACATCAGTGCTGCGGTCTCGCCTACAATACGGCCAACCGCCAGAATAATACCAGCCAGGATTCCAGGTACTGCGGATGGCAGAACCACCTGGAAAACGGTGCGGAGTCGTCCGGCTCCAAGACCAAAGCTGCCTTCCCGGTAAGAATCCGGAACTGCTTTGAGTGCCTCTTCTGTAGTTCTCATGATAGTCGGAAGGATCATGATAGCCAGTGTCATGGCACCACCCAGGATGGTGTAGGACCAGCCCAGTGTCACGGCAAACAGAAGAAATCCAAACAGACCATATACAATAGAAGGAATTCCGGTCAGGGTCTCTGCGGTGATCCGCACGATACTAACCAGCCGGTTGCCGCGTTTGGCATATTCCACCAGATAGATGGCCGCGAAAATACCAAGGGGAACTGCGATCAGCAGGGACAGTCCTGTCATGATCACCGTATTGATCAGAGCCGGCATCAGGGATACATTCTCACTGTTGTACTCCCATGCAAACAGATCCGGGGTCAGATACGGGATTCCCTTGATCAGAATATAAGCAAGTAAAAATAAGAGTGTCATCACCGTCAAAAGCGCTGATACGGATACCAGAAGAAGAAGTGCCAGAGACAGTGGACTGCGCTTGTAGGACTTTAACCGCTGAGAGATGGTCTGGCGGTTGATGGCCTGTATTTCTATAGTTTTCTTTTCCATAGCTGCTTCCATTATGCATTCGCCTTTCTGCTGATGATTGAGAACGACAGGTTAATGATCAGGATGAATACGAAAAGAACAACAGCGGTAGCGATCAGGGCTTCCCGGTGCAGATCCGTTGCATATCCCATTTCCAGTACGATGTTGGCTGTCATGGTGCGGACACCTTCAAAGATGCCTTTCGGCATACGTGCCTGGTTTCCGGCTACCATGATGACTGCCATGGTCTCGCCGATGGCACGGCCTACGCCAAGGATGACGCCTGCCAGGATACCGGATTTTGCTGCCGGAAGTGTTGCAAAGAATACGCTGCGCTCATGGCTTGCGCCCAGGGCAAGAGAACCTTCGTAGTAGCTTGAAGGAACTGCGTTGATGGCAGATTCCGATACGCCGATGATAGTCGGCAGGATCATGATGCCAAGCAGGATGGAAGCTGTGAGCATGCTCTTTCCGCTTCCGCCAAAGATCTGGGAAACCACCGGTACGATCACAACCATACCGAAAAATCCATATACAACAGAAGGAATACCTGCCAGAAGATCGATTGCCGGTTTAATAACCTTGTAGACCGATCTCGGGCAGAATCTTGACATGAAGACCGCAGTCAGGATGCCGATCGGCACACCAATGATGATCGCACCGGCTGTTACATAGATGCTTCCTAAGATCATCGGAAGGATTCCGTAAAGGTTATTGCCCGGTTTCCATTTCTGTCCGGCTAAAAATTGGAAGATCCCTATTTTTCCGATGGCCGGAATACCATTTGCAAAAAGGAATACACAGATCATGGCTACGCACAGAATGGATACGCAGGCGCTGATCAGAAATACCATATGCATGACCTGTTCTTTCAGATTTTTCATAGCTCTCACTTTCTTTCTTGTAAAAAAGCAGGACAGCTGCTCATTCCTTCTGCCCTGCTTTTTCGTCACTGTGTCGTTATCGTTCTTACTGTACGTCTGCCCAATCGGTGATCTCGCCGGTGAAGATTGCCTTTACGTTTTCGCTGGTCAATTCTGCAACCGGGCTGTCATTGTTGACGATCACTGCAATACCATCCATAGCGATCACAGTTGCGGTCAGGCCGGATTCGAGCTCACTGTCTTTTAAGTCTCTGGATGCCATACCGATATCACATACACCCTCGATTGCGGAGGTCATGCCGGTGGTGGAATCAGACTGCTGAACCTCGATCTCTACATCCGGGTTTACAGCTGCATAAGCCTCTTTGAGTTTCTCCATAACCGGAGTTACGGAAGAAGAACCTGCTACAACAACCTTGCCCTTTAATCCGGAAGGAGTATAAGCACCATCGTTGCCCTGGCTGATGTAACCGTTGTCCTCAACAACCTTCTGACCATCCTCGCTCATGATGAAGGCGATGAAGTCGCTTGCTACCTCGCTTAAATCTGCTTTGGTTGCGATGTTGAACGGACGAGCTACTTTGTACTCACCGGATTTGATCTCATCTACGGTTGCGTCTGCTCCGTCGATTGCTACAGCCTTTACGGTGTCATTTAAGGAACCAAGGGAGATGTAACCGATTGCACCCTTGTTGCCTGCGATGGTGGTCATCATAACGGAGGTGCTGTTGGTGATCTCTGCATCCTCGGTGGTGTTGTCTACCTTCTCACCAGCGTCATTCTTCTCTTCGATGCCGAACAGCTCGATGAATGCGCCTCTGGTGCCGGAACCATCCTCACGGGAAACAACGGTGATCGGGCCTTCTGCCTTGCCGCCAGCTGCCTCGGTGGTCTCTGCCTCGCTTGCTGCGGTTGTATCTGCTGCCTCAGCCTGGGTGTCTGCAGCTGCTGCGGTGGTCTCTGCAGTCTTGCTGCTGCCACATCCAGTCAGGCTCGCGATCGTCATACCCATTGCTAATACCATTGCCAGTGTCTTCTTCATAATACGTTTTCTCCTCTTTTCTTTGTTTATGAATATCTCTATTGCTTTCTATGTTATTGTGATTTCAAGGTTTTCATCTCTCAACCACAACTGCATTGTAAAATCTGAATGTAAAATCAAAAAGAAGGAGAATGTAAAATCTGTGTAAAACCGCTTAACAAAACAAAAAAAGACCCGCAAAACCGCATATTCTGCGATCTCACGGGTCTTTTTCATTTCGTAAAGATAGTTTTATTCGTACAGCGGGTATTTCTCACACAGCTTGGTTACTTCGCCGCGGATATACTCTGCCTTGTTCTCGAAATCGGTTGCTGCCAGCCAGATGCACTCGGCGATTTTTGGCATATCCTCTTCCTTTAAGCCGCGGGTGGTAACGGCCGGAGTTCCGATGCGGACACCGGAGGTTACAAACGGGCTTCTCGGCTCATTCGGAACGGTGTTCTTGTTCAGGGTGATGAAGACTTCATCACAGCGGTTCTGCAGTTCCTTACCGGAAATGTCCATGCCGCGCAGGTCCACTAACATTAAGTGGTTGTCGGTGCCGCCGGTCAGGAGCTTAAAGCCCTGTGCTACCAGTGCTTCTGCCAGTGCCTTTGCATTCTTGCGAACCTGCTTCTGGTACTCGGTAAACTCTGGCTTTAAGGCCTCGCCCAGGCACACTGCCTTTGCTGCGATGATGTGCTCTAACGGACCGCCCTGGGTTCCCGGGAAAATGGCCTTGTTAAAGTTAAACTTATCTGCGGATTCCTTGCTAGCCAGGATCATGCCGCCTCTTGGTCCGCGCAGGGTCTTGTGGGTGGTGGTGGTAACTACATCTGCATACGGGATCGGGCTCATGTGCTCGCCTGCTGCTACCAGACCTGCAATGTGCGCCATATCTACCATAAGATATGCGCCAACCTTGTCTGCGATCTCACGGAATTTCTTAAAGTCGATCTCTCTTGCGTATGCACTTGCACCGGCAAGGATCAGCTTCGGCTTATGCTCAACAGCCAGACGCTCTACCTGATCATAATCCAGATAGCCCTCGTCGTTTACACCATAGGATACGATGTTGAAGTAAAGGCCGGAAAAGTTAACAGGGCTTCCATGGGACAGATGGCCGCCATGGTCAAGGCTCATGCTGAGCACGGTATCACCCGGTTTTAACATAGCAAGGAATACTGCCATGTTTGCCTGTGCACCGGAGTGCGGCTGAACGTTTGCATATTCACAGCCAAAGAGCTTTTTGGCGCGCTCGATTGCGATGGTCTCTACCACGTCTACATACTGACATCCGCCATAATAGCGCTTTCCGGAATATCCTTCTGCGTATTTGTTGGTCAGTACCGTTCCCATTGCCATCATGACCGGCTCAGATACGATGTTCTCAGAAGCGATCAGCTCCAGATTTCTTCTCTGACGTGCGGCTTCCTGCTCAATGGCCTTGCCGACTTCCGGATCATAGTTTTCGATAAATTTCATTACCTCATTTACCATGGTTTTGTCTCCTTTTCCAGCAATGTCCTCTCTCTTGGCTCTTCAGACATTCGCTTTCCTATGTGATGCCATGGCCATCCTGATGGTCAGGATCTGCCATGTTGTGACAAAGGCACTGGGATCTACCAGCGCCTTCGCAGTTATTTATGGTTGATTATAGTACGGCATTTTGAGAGTGTCAAGTATTTATCAGATGCTGTATCTTCCTTTATACATGCAGTTTGTAGGCACGGATCACGATCTGCAGCGTCCGGTTGCCATTGTATTCGTTCACCTCCGGATAGTAGATCACATCGATGCTGCGGCTGTTTTTTGCCTCTTTTACAAACTGATCGGCCTCCGTAAATACCATGGCCTCCATGGGGCGTCCTCCCTCGGTCACCACAGTCATGCGGACAGCATTGTTGTTTCGTCCGATGGCACGCAGGCTGCGGATCCGCAAATTTTTCTGGGCAAACTGCGGCTTTTCATTTCCCTGACCGAAGGGCTCTAAGCTCTTTAGTTCATTGATCAGCGCCTCCGATACGTATTCCAGCGGCATAGCCACATCGATCCAGATCTTCGGGATAAAATCCTCCTTGGTAAGGGCAGACTGTTCATTCAGGCGGCGTCGGAACTCGTCCACGTCCTCTTCCTTGAGAGAAAAGCCCGCAGCCATGGGATGGCCGCCAAATTTCAAAAGAAGATCCTGCACACCACAGAGTGCCTTGTACATGTGATAGCTTTCTATGGATCTGCCGGAACCCTTCACGCAGTCTTCTCCCCTGGTCAGCACAAAAGAAGGCTTGTTATAGGCTTCCCGCACCCGTCCGGCAATGATCCCGGCTAATGACTCGTGGCAGTCCGGAAGGTATACCACCAGCACATCATCTCCGGAAAGCGTTTCATCCACCTGCGCAAAGGCCTGCTCCATACCGGCCTGGGTCATGTCCTTTCGCTCTTCATTGAGGCGCTTTAACTGAGCTGCCAGTTCTTCTGCTCTGGCACTTCCCGATATGCCAGGTCCGCCTTCCGGCTCCCGGCACAATAAAAGCTCCAGCGCAAGCTGTGCCGTCAAAAGTCTTCCGCTGGCATTCAGGCACGGACCGATCACAAAACCAATGTGGTACGCCGTCAGGTTGTAAATGTCAAGCCCGCAGGCCTCCACCAGGGCACGCAGCCCGGCACTGGCCGTATGAGGGATCTGCTTTAAGCCCCACCGCACGATGATGCGGTTTTCATCCTGCAGCTTCATCACATCGCCTACTGTAGCAATGGCTGCAAATTCCAGCATATCCTGCCATTCTTTCTTTGGCACACCACACGCTTCATAGAGCACCTGCACCAGCTTATAGGCTACCACGCCGCCACAGATCCCGGCAAAGGGGTAACCGCAGTCGTCCCGGTGCGGATTGACTACGGCATCCGCCTCGGGCAAGATCTGGCTTCCATCCTCTGCCCGAACCACCTCATGATGATCGGTCACGATGATGGTCATACCGAGTTCTTTGGCAAGGTGCACCTGCTCTAAAGCCGCAATGCCGTTGTCACAGGTGACAATGGTATCGATCCCGTCTTTCTTCGCCTTGCGGATAATGGATTCGTTGATGCCGTAGCCATCGCGGATGCGCTCCGGGATCTGGTAATCCACGTGGCCTCCGCACCGTGTCAGTCCCCGGTATAGCAGATAGGTGGAGCACACGCCGTCAATATCGTAATCTCCGACAATGCGGATGCTAACGCCTTTTTCGATCTTTTCCCGGATCAGGGCTACTGCCTTGTCCATGTCCGTCATAAGATGTGGATCATAAAGCTGATCCAGAGTGCCGTTTAGGTACCGGTCTACGGCCTCTTCCCCCTCCACATCCCGGTTTCTTATGATACGCGCCGTGACCGGACTGATGTGAAACCGGGCAGCCAGCGCGTTGAAGTCTGCACGCTTGGTCTGAAGCATCCAGACAGATTCCTGATTATTTCTCATAAATTGCTGCGATTCCTTTCGTGAAACATGTAAATAAATTAGAAATGTACCTGTTTACTATAGCATAAAGGCGTTTCGATTTCCATGAACCGTAACAGATTGCATTCAAACCGGCAATGAGCTATACTATTGCTTGTTTATAAATTCATTAAAGGAGAACTTATGATGGATAGCAATAAAGAAAAATCCGGTTCCGGCAGCTTCCTGGTTCAGGGAAGCATTCTTGCCGCAGCCGGAATCATTGTCCGTTTTATCGGACTGCTTTACAAGATCCCCATGACCCGCGCGATCGGCGATGAGGGAATCGGTTATTACAATACCGCTTACGAAATCTATAACATCGGCCTCATCTTATCCTCCTACAGCCTGCCTCTTGCGATCTCCAAACTGATCGCGGCAAGGCGGGTACATGGGAAAACCCAGGATGTAAGGCGGGTCTTTCTGGCAGGACTGCTCTTTGGTCTGATCGCCGGGGGACTGATGACGCTGTTTTTACTCTTTGGTGCGGACTGGATCACGGTGCATATCTTCAACAGCCCTAACAGTGCCCTCCCCTTAAAGGTCATGGCACCGACCATTTTGGTCTTTTCCGTCATGGGCGTGGTACGAGGCTACTTCCAGGGACTTGGAAACATGGTTCCTACCTCCATCTCCCAGATCATTGAGCAGGTGGTCAATGCCATTGTCAGCGTTGCAGCTTCCTTTGCCTTCATGAGCTGGTTTGCAAGTCGGGAAACTCCGGCAGCCTATGGTGCGGCAGGCGGTACCCTTGGTACCCTGTCCGGTGCACTGGCCGCTTTTGTATTTCTGGCACTTCTCATGTTTCTTTATCAGAAGAAAAACACCCGGGTGCTGCATCGCCCGCAGGAAGGCCGCTTAGAAAGCTGGGATCATGTATACATGGCGCTCTTTATGACGCTGACTCCCATCATCCTCAGCCAGTTTGTTTATCAGCTGAGCGGTTCCGTGGATAATTCCATGTTTGGCTTCCTGATGAGCGAAAAAGGGCTTACCGAGAAGGAACGTCTCTCCCTGCTTGGCATCTATGGCGGCAAATACCGCCTGCTTTCCAACGTACCGGTAGCCGTGGCCTCTTCCCTTGGAACCTCCATGATCCCGAGCATTGTGCGTTCCCGCGCTCAGAAAAACCGCGAGGATGTCATGTACAAGATCCGGCTGACCATCAAGTTCAACATGCTGATCGCCATTCCCTGTGCGTTTGGTATGGCAGCGCTGGCATCCCCCATCCTGCGCCTCATCTTCCACGACAGCCGGGATCTGACCAGAAACCTCTTGATGCTTGGCGCCCCCGCCGTCATCTTCTTTTCCCTGTCTACCGTCACCAATGCGGTGCTGCAGGGAATTGACCTGATGCGAAAATCCGTCACCCACTCAGCGATCTCCCTGATCATCCATGCCTTGTTCGTCTATGTGATGTTAAAGTACTGGAACCTGGGTGTATACGGACTGGTCATCGGCAACGTGACCTTTGCCCTGGTTGTCTGTCTGTTAAACTGGCATGCCATTGGAAAGTCGCTGCACTACCGCCAGGAAGTAAAGACCACCTTTATACTGCCCTGCATCTGTGCAGCCGTGATGGGCGTGATCGCGTTCCTGGTTTACTCGCTGGTCAATAAGGTAACCGGCTATTACCAGATCGGGCTCCTCATCAGCATTCCGGTTGCCATGGTCGTATATGGACTCCTGATCGTGCTGAGCAGAGCCGTCACTGCAAAGGAGCTGCCGGATATGCCGTTTGGAATGCGGATCTTGCGATTATGCCGGAAACTTCGTCTGTTATAAAAAATCGCTTTATTATGTCGAAAAAATGTGATATCATAATGCCAGGCGTCACCATAATACGGTAGGCGGTTTGCCCTCTGTTTCCAGGAGGGGTTGTGACCCTCCAGCCATACAGAAACCCAAACGGGAATCTCTTGAAAGGAGGGCTTAGCCAATGAATATTGCTGATGTGATCGCATTGTTGAGCTTATGCTTTACATGCTTCGGACTCGGCTATAAAATTGGCCGAGATAATAATAAGACACAGAAATAGCCGCCCCAGACCTTGCCAAGTTTGAGCGGCTTTTTCTAAAGTTAAAATATAAGCAAGGGCAACCGTCTATCGGTGATGCCTCTCTTTCTTATAATATAGCATTATTATAACAATTATTCAAGTCAGTACTTCTAAACTTTATCTTATATTTTATTCTACATTCCGCACCGCCAGTACCACAAATCCCAATGCCAGCACGATCTGCAGCACCATGCTCACCCCAAGCCAGTGCCGGATGAGTTCGTTGTCGGCCTGATTGCCAAACCAGGTTCCTACCTGTACCCAGGTCTGATTGCCGGCGGTCAGCCTTCCAATGACCTGGACAAAGGTGGCAACGGGATTGACCAGTAAAATGTAGAGAAGTCTTCCGGAGCCACCGGATACCAGATACTCACTGGTATGCATCTTTGCAAAGTATGTTACCAGAAAATTGAGTCCGTAGGTTCCGCCGGTCAGGACGGCCGTCACGGCATAGGCTGCCACGGTAGCGGCTGTGGTGCGGCGAAACAGTGCCGAACAAAACAGACCGATACTTCCCACAAAGAACGCGGCTGCAAAGAAGCAGCATCCCAAAAGGATCAGATCCGATACCGTCACGCCTCCGTATACAAAGACCATGGCCAGGATGGGCAGGCTGGAAACTACCATCAAAAACATGGTTCCAATGGCAGCCTGGAGCTTTCCAAGCACAATGTCAGCCGGAGTCATGCAGGTTGTAAGCATCAGATCCAGCGTCTGGCGTTCCCGCTCCCCACTGATGCTCCCTGCGGTCAGGGCGGGCATAATGAGGATGAGCATCAGAAATTCCAGTGCCGATACAAACATGTAAAGATCTAAAAATCCCGTATATTGCACTTCTGCCGTCAGACGGATCTGGGCAAGCGCTGAATACATGTTTAACAGGGCTACCATGGCCAAAATCCCGTTAAAAATTAAAAGCACCAGCACCAGACGAAAGCTTCTGGCGCTTACCATACATTCCCGTTTATAGATCGGATTCATTTTCATAGGATAACACCACCTTTTCCTCGTTATGATCCGTGATCTGCATGAAGATGGACTCCAGGCTTCCGGGCTCCCGCATAAAACCGCGCACCGGTATGCCCGACTCGATCATCTGCCGGAGCAGTTCACTCTCCATCTGCTCATCTCCGGTAAATTCCACCATAATATCTTTTTCACTGATCGTCATGGTGCGGATCAGCGGATTTTCTTTCAAAAACGAAATGGTCTTTTCCATCTGCCCCGGCACGCTGATGATGATCTTTCTGGATGTATAGAGGCGTTCCATAATCTCATCCATGCTGCCGGAAAGGACCATCTTCCCGGCGTCGATGATGCCGATATCTGTGCAAAGCTCTGAAAGCTCCGAGAGATTGTGAGAGCTTAAAAGGATGGTCTTTCCCTGCTCATGGAGTTCCCAGACCATCTGCCGAAATTCCAGATGGGTTCTCGGATCCAGGCCGGCTGTAGGCTCATCCATGATCAGAAGCTTCGGGTCATGGATGAGTGCCCTTGCAAGGCAAAGCCGCTGTTTCATGCCGCGTGACAGACCATCTACAAACGTATCCATGCGGTCTCCCAGCCCCACCTGCTCCAGCAGATTTTGTGCCCGTTTCCGCGCAGCAAAGCCTTCCAAATGGTAGCAAGACGCAAAAAATTCCATATATTCGGACACCTTTAGGTTATCATACAAGCCAAAATGATCCGGTACATAGCCAATCTGCCTTTGCAGGGAGCGCGGATCGGAAAGCATATCCTGTCCGTCCAGTTCCACGCTCCCCCGGTCCGGTTTTAAAAGTCCGGTCATGATCTTGATGGTCGTGGTCTTTCCGGCACCATTTGGTCCCACAAAGCCAAACAGGGCACCATCCTTTAGTTCCATGTCCAGTCCGTCCAGGGCATGGTAATTGCCAAATTTCTTATATAATCCCTGAATCTGAAACATCAGCGTTCCCTCCCTGCCACCATCGGCATTGGAAGCTGGATCCCATCAAGGCCGCCTCCGTTGTAGGCATAGCGCACCGTCAGGGTATTGCCGGGTGACAAATAGGCTTTCAGCTGCTCTACATCCAGCGTGATCCCATCCAGTTCCATTTTGTCAAAGTTCCCGGTTCCATAATTATAGAAATAAATGCTTCCGGTAAAGATATGGCTCATATCGCCGTCATCTCCTGCAAATTCTTCTGAGACATTCTCAAAGGTCAGGCTCTCTACATCAATATCGGTTCCAAACTGATACTCCAGCGTGAGCGGTTCTGCCCCACTCATGGAATTGGTGTCTGCATCGTAGCTTCCGCCCACTACCCTCGGTGTCTTCATGAGCACGGAACGGTAAATGGAATCGCCGCTGGAAGCATTGATGGATACCGTCTGGGTCAGCATGGTGATGCCGTAGGTATCCCCCGACTGGTTCTTTAAGAACTGGCTTTCCTCTTTCTGAGTGCTGAACGCGATCACACGCGCATCTGCCGTATAACCATTTAAGTAGTTGTCCAGGTAAAAGCGGGTGAGGTTGGAGCGCTCCATGGCCAGCATATAATCCTTGTCGCGAATGTCAGCAGCGGCAAAGGTATCCTCTCCCGAGATATAGTCTGCGGCCAGATAGGAATCGCCCAGGGGATAACGAAGCAGGGTATAATCCTCCAGCTTTTTCGTCTCACCCGGTTCCATCCGTCCCACCTGGACCATGTTTCCGTAAAGAACCAGAGTTGCATTCTCTACCGGATATGGGAACTGGTTTGTCAGGGTTCCCCTGATCTGTCCTTCAAAATAATCCACTTCTCCGGTGATCCCGATCTGCTCTGTATTCTCCACGCGCTTTTCCAGCCTGAAATAACGCGGGGCAAAGGCGGAAATATTCTGTCCTTTTATGGTCAGTGCATCTTCCCCCGTACGGATGGCAATCTGATAGGGTTCGTCCGTATCCAGGGAATCGCCTCCTACCGCATACTGGGTGTTTCTCGTGATCGGAAGAAGCCGGTATGCCGGATCTAGCTCTACCGTGTAAGGGCGGTTGTAGGGATGACGGATATTGATATAGGTCGTATCAGTCACATAATCATCCGTAATGTCCTCGATGGCAGCATAGGTGAAAAAGGTTGTCCGAAATCGGGTTGGCATACCAAGCACATAGACCAGGCCGGAAAAGCCGAGTGCCAGGATCACCACGCTTTTCCGGTAAAAGGTCTGAAGATTTCTTCCCCGCAAAAAAAGGTAAAGCCCGGGGCCTAAGATCACCAGATACAGGCCGGTTATCCCCACATAGAGCGCAAGGTTTGGCAGTTTATCCACATCTCCGGTGTTGATCAGGCTCTGAACCTCCCAGAACCGGCCGGAATTGCCGCTGTAAACCACCTGTGCAAGCTGCCGGATCCGCTCTTCGCCCAAAAGATTTGTAAACAAATAATCTACATAGGAGGTCTGTTTTTCACAGAACTCCGCGATATCTCCAAGATCAAAGGAAGCCACGGCCACCATGCCCTGCTCCTTTGCAGCTGCAGTCAGAAGCGTCTGTCCGTTGCTTGAGAGGATCACATTGCCGCCGTGCAGCGGCACATCCACACAGGAAATGGCAAGCATGCCGGCTCCCGGTTCCTCTACAGTGGTAAAATCCTCTGCCAGATTGATATGCGTGATCGTAGGTGTCCCGTAGGAGTCATCTAAAAGCTCCGGGGCAAAACGCCCGAGGGTGTCATCCACACGATCTCCGGTTCCCAAAATCAGCACGCCACCCTGCTGTACCCAGTTCATGATGGCCGCCGTCTGGGTGCCGGAAAGATCACGCAGCTTATAATCATTGACCACCAGCACATCAAACTGGCTCAAGCCGACCTCATCCTCCGGAAAGTCCTCACCATCCAGCTCAAAGGTTCGTGTACGCAGGGTGCTGTAGCTGATACCCACGCCATTTAAATAATGAAGCTCCCACGGTGCATCCGATAAGATCCCCACAAAAAGCTCCGGCACGTCACGGCTTACATTCAGCTTCACTTTCTTATTTAAGATGACCTGTTCTGCCTCATCTGTCAAAGACAAAACCAGCTCGTCTGCCGCTGTTCCTAACGGGATATAGTAGCAGCCGGTCTCCTCTCCCTTTGCATTCACCGCTACATCGTATTCATACTGATACACGGTCTGGTCGGACTCCCTGGCCTTGATTGCCAGAGTTCCGTCCACCGGGAAGTCCCCGTCATTGCCGATTGTAACATGAACCGGCAGATATCTGCCTCCCTTGGCACTGTCCTCATAGCCATAACTCACATCCATGCGCACCAGATCCTCTTCGGCCCGGACCGGAGTGCAAAAAGCCAGACCTCCCAAAAAGCCGGCTGCAGCCACACAGACTGCAGTTCTTTTCAAGGGTCTGACCATCCGGATGCATAAAAATTTCTTTTTATTTATCCACATCAGAATTCTCCAAAATGTTCCTTATCCACATCAAAATCTACGTGCAGGGTCACCAAAAATACCGTTCCGTTTAAGTCACTCGTCACCGTGATGGTTCCCCCATGCATCTCTACAATGTTTTTTACAATGGCAAGCCCCAGACCGGTTCCGCCGGTGTTGGTCGAGCGTGACTGCTCTACCCGGTAGAACTTCTCAAAGATCAGGGGAAGCTCTGCTGCCGGGATCACATGACCGTAGTTTGTGACCGACACCTGAACGGTATCCTCCGCTGCCATTACCTTGACCACAATGCGCTTGCCCTCGGCACCGTACTTGATGGCATTGCCGATCAGATTGTCGAACAAGCGTGCCAAAAGATTTCCGTCCGCCGTGATGATCTTGGCCGGCACATTGCTCTGCAGCTCGTAGGAAAGCCCTTTGTTTGCAAAATTCGGATACGATTCCTCCAAAAGCTGGCCAAGCAGCTTTACGATATCAACCTGGGATACATGCATGGCAAGTTTTCCATAATTCATCTTGGTAAATCCAAACAGATCCTCGATGAGCTTTTCCAGGCGTTTGGATTTACTGTAGGCGATATCGATATATTTTTTTTGCATATCCGGCGGCAATACCACCTTGCCGGACAAAAGCTCCAGATATCCGATGATAGACGTGAGCGGTGTGCGCAGATCATGCGCCACATTGGTGATCAGCTCATTTTTCGTGCGCTCCGATTCCCGTTCCTTATCCATCAGACAGCGGATGTCGTCCACCATTTTATTCAGATTTAAAGCCATGGAAGAAAACTCATCGTCTCCAAGTACCTCTACCTTGGTATTTAGATCTCCATCGGAAATCCGTTCGATCGCATCGGAAATCCGTTCAATATAGGCTGCCGACTTTTCCTGCAAAAGCAGAAATGTCACGGCAAAAACCAGGATCCCGATCAACACATAAACCAGAATCACCACCACATCCGACTGAGCGATCAGGGTCAAAAGTGCACCGGACTGATCGGAGCGTTTGGCATATTTGGCCAGCATGGTCAGGTTCATGACCAGGAATCCATCGATCAGACAGGCCACCAGGGTGCTGTACACGATATTGGTAACAACCCGGGTATGATAGCTGTGGCTTAAGTCGCGCTTTTTGCCATTATTTTTCAATTTTATATCCTACCCCCCATACGGTAGTGATGATCTTGTCCTGGCGCTCATCCTCCTTCATCTTGCCGCGCAGACGGCGGATGTGCACCATGACGGTATTGTTGGCCTCGTAGACCTTCTCATTCCAGACCTTCTCAAAGATCTCATCCGTGCTGAAGACCTTTCCGGGGTTCGACGCCAAAAGGTAAAGGATATCGAATTCAATCGGGGTCAGCTTTACCTCCTGATCGTAAACGGTAACCTTATGATTGTCCTTGTTGATCGTGAGGCCGCGGATGCTGATCTCATTTTTTGCGGTCTCATGCACATTGCTGTTGGGGTTTAACTGCGTATACCGGCGCAGCTGAGATTTGACCCTGGCCGTCAGCTCCAGCGGGTTAAACGGCTTTACCACATAGTCATCTGCTCCGGTGCCAAGTCCCAGGATCTTGTCCAGATCCGTGGATTTCGCGCTCAGCATGATGATCGGGATATTGTTGGTCTCCCGGATCTTCTTGCACATCTCAAGACCGCTCATCCCCGGCATCATGATATCAAGGAGACAAAGATGAATGTTCTCCTTATCCAGAATGTCCAGTCCTTCCTGGGCGTTTGAAGCCTTAAATACCTTATAACCATCGCTGACTAGGTAGATCTCCACCAGATCTGCGATCTCCTGTTCGTCATCTACTACCAGAATATTCGTTTCTGCCATGACTGATTCCTCCTCCGTGTATCTATCGTAATTCAGGGAGTAACGTGCTTGTGTGGCTCCCATTGATTCCTTCTTTTAGTTTAACACAAAAAGGGGATTGCCGTCTTACTTTTTTATTACATTTCCGGGAAGGGGGATGAAAAAAAGGCAGATGCATCTGAAATGGATACATCTGCCTTTTTCTCTTACATGATTTGCACAAATGAGCATCAGTTCTGGCTCTCTGCCGGAACGAAGACACGGGTATTGTGTACATCTTCCTGCTTTCCGGCTTTTTTTGCCATGGCTACGGCTTCCTCGCAGAACTGCTTCTGAGC
>CAVIHW010000027.1:0-31803 GCA_963642615.1 Oscillospiraceae bacterium
CTAGTGTATCGTTTCATAAATAACTGGCCGAATCACGCAGAATGCAGATTCGAGTGTGCAGTTCAAAAAACGCAGGCGTAGCGGGCTACGCTGAGGCTTTTTGGACTGTGCAATCGGATTTGCAGGCAAGCGAGTAGGCTAGTTATTTTGTAAACGATGCACTAGTAGAGTCTAACCGACAATGCATGTTAGTGTGACCAGTACCACAGACGATATCCCATAGCACTTGCCATGCACAAATACGCAGTGAAGCCAATAAAGTAGAAGTGCCGGGACTGCCATACAGGATAAGCAGACCCTTTGGAATTTTCCTGCACTGCATATCAAGAACGCGCCAGTGACGCGTTCGCAGATTCGTGCGCGAGCATAGCGTCTCCCCGGAGACCTTGTCTGAGCGCGCGAAGCACGCGAGTTTGGTCGCAGGGGAGACAATAAGCGGCGCAAGCACACGAGGTAAAAATTCCACCAGGGTATGCGGTTCTGTATGGCAGTTCCGGCACTTCGGACCCTATTCTATATCATATAACTCCAATAAATTTTCTATTTAAAATTCTGCACGAATGCACTGACGAACCTTTGCAGTCTCTTCGAGTGCTGCGATGCCGTCTGCGCAGGCTGCCTCGCTCATTGCGTCAGTCAAGACTGCAAATTCATCATTCAGGCTGTCGAGTTTTACGATCTTAGCGCCGGCAAATGCTGCACAAGCCGCCTGCTCAGCCTCTGCGCCACTTCCCTCCACACGGACAAAATAGCGGTGTACGCAGTCTTTCTGGTCTGCAATGGCCTGGCGGTCGCTGTTCCAACCAAATGCGATATGGTTATCTGCATTTTCCACTGCCTCCATAATGTCTGCAACAACAGCACTGGCAGTCGGAAGTTTTCCGGCTCCGCTTCCATAAAACATAGCAGTTCCAAGCATATTCCCCTTAACCATGATGCCGTTAAATACATCGTTTACTGCATACAGCGGATGGTCTTTTCCGATCATGACCGGGGCAACCCATGCAGATACGGTTCCATTTTCCATGCGGCTTGTACCAAAGAGTTTTACACTGGTGCCAAGCTTTTCTGCATACTTGAAATCGGTATCTGTGATCTTTGTGATACCCTCGGTATGGATATCCTCATAATTAACTTCTTTTCCGGTAGCCAGGGCAGTCAGGATTGCGATTTTGCGGCAGGTATCATGGCCTTCCACATCTGCCTCTGGATTGCGCTCTGCGTAGCCAAGCTCCTGAGCCTCTTTGAGTACTGCCTCAAAGGATGCACCCTCTTTTGCCATCTTGGTCAGGATAAAGTTTGTTGTACCATTTAAGATACCGGTGATCTCCAGGATCTTTTCGCCCTTCAGACAGCGGTACAGTGGACGGATGATCGGGATGCCGCCGCCTACGCTTGCCTCAAAAAGGAAATTCACGTTTTTTTCCTTTGCAATGGCAAGAAGCTCGGTTCCATAAGCTGCCACCAAAGCCTTGTTGGAAGTCACCACATGCTTGCCGGCTAAAAGGCTTGCCTTTACAAACGGATAAGATGGATTCAGTCCGCCCATGGTCTCAACAACGACGCTGACATCCGGATCATTCTCGATCACGGAAAAATCATGTACGATCTTATCTTCTACCGGGCTTCCCGGAAAATCCCGAAGATCCAGCACATATTTTAAGGCTACATCCTGTCCGCAGCCTTTGCTGATCTGATCAGCATTCTCTGCTATGATCTGTGCTACTCCGGAACCAATTGTGCCATATCCCATGATTGCTACCTGTACCATTACTCTGTCCTCGCTTTTCTATCTTTTCTTTGTATATCCACCATTGTTTCTACTCCCTGGAAACAATTTTTACATAATGGATGCCGTCCTGCTCTTCGATCTCCTCGACCATCTTGGAGATATTTCCTGTGTTGTCCTTCACTTCCACGGATAACGTCAATGTTGCAACACCGTTGACCGGAATACTCTGGTGAATGGTCAGGATATTTGCCTTGTAAACCGCCACGATGTGCAGCAGATCTGAAAGCAGTCCCTGTTCATCATCCATCTGTACCACAAAGGTGACCGTTTTCCCCTTTGTATTGTCATAAAACGGGAAAATATCTTCTTTATATTTATAAAATGAACTCCGGCTGATACCCACCTGCTCGGTTGCCTCCTGCACGGTCAGTACCTTCTCAGAATCCAGAAGCTTTTTTGCTTCCACAACCTTCAAAAGCACCTCCGGCACAGCCTTCTGCTTCACCACAAAATATTTGGTTTTTTCTTCCGGCATTTTACGTCCTCCCAACAACATCTGCGACCAGCCGGCTCAAGCGTCAGCGTGTTCGCCATCCATGAACATTTGTGCTCATGTGAGAGATATTAGCACAAAAAAAAGCAGAGTGCAAGCTTTTTCTCGCATACACTCTGTTTTTCATTTTACTATAGTATTTAGTCTTCTGCACTTGCCCTGCGATCCGGACAACCAAGGCTCAGCCAGCGAAGGTAGGCGCTGATAAACGGATCCAGGCCACCATCCAGCACGCTTGCTACGTTGCCGGTCTCCTCGCCCGTGCGCAGATCCTTGACCATGGTATAAGGCTGCAGGACATAGGAGCGGATCTGATTGCCCCAGCCGATCTCCTTGACATCTCCGCGGATATCCGACAGTTTTTCGGCATTTTCCTGCTGTTTGAGCATATACAGCTTGGCTTTCAGCATCTGCATAGCCTTGTCTTTGTTCTGGAACTGGGAACGTTCATTCTGACACTGTACGACAATACCGGTCGGAATGTGGGTAATACGGATTGCTGAGGAGGTTTTGTTGATATGCTGACCACCGGCACCACTGGAACGATAGGTATCGATCCGCAGATCATCCTGGTTGATATCCACATCCAGGTCTTCCTCAATATCCGGCATGACATCACAGGAAACAAAGGATGTCTGGCGTTTTCCTGCCGCATTGAACGGGGAAATCCGCACCAGGCGGTGTACGCCACGCTCGGACTTTAAGTATCCAAAGGCATTCTCGCCATTGATCTGGATCGTAACCGATTTGATACCGGCCTCATCACCATCCAGATAATCCAGCACCTCTGTTTTATATCCCATCTTATCTGCAAAACGGCAATACATGCGGTAGAGCATGCTGCACCAGTCGCAGGACTCCGTGCCACCCGCACCTGCATTCAGGCGCAGGATGGCATTGCACTTGTCATATTCACCGGACAGCAATGTTTCCATGCGCAGTTTTTCCAGATTGTGTTCGAACTCATCCAGCATTTCCTGGATTTCCGGGATCAGGGAGGCATCTTCCTCCTCGTATCCCATCTCGATCATGACCTGGATATCCTCATACTGCTGTTCCAGACCACGGTAAAGCTCTACGGTATCCTTCAGATTCTTTGCCTCCTGCACCAGCTTGGTGGCGCGGTCTGCATCGTCCCAGAATCCAGGCTCTTCCATGGATTTATCTAATTCATCGATTCGTCTGACCTTGTTATCCAGGTCAAAGTGAATCCCTCACTTCCACTAATGGTTTTTCAAAGGTCGATAATGTATATTTGAACTGATCTAATTCTACCATTGTGTCACCTTCTTTCATATTATATTAGGGGTATGATCTGATGTTATTTCGCCATCAGCTCACGACCGTGGCACTGCTTGAATTTCTTGCCGCTTCCGCACGGACACGGATCGTTCGGGTAGATCTTCTGTACCTGGCGTACCTTCGGTGCCTGCGGTGCGGAGGTATCGCGGTTGGTTCCGGTTACCTTTGCAGCCGGCTCACGCTCTACCTTCTGCTCTACACGGATGTGGAACAGAATGCGGACAGTCTCCTCGGTAATGGCAGCAGTCATGGCCTCGAACATCTCATAAGCACTCATCTTGTATTCAACAACCGGATCTCTCTGACCGTAAGCCTGTAAGCCAATACCCTGGCGCAGCTGATCCATATCGTCGATATGACTCATCCACTTATTGTCGATGACCTTCAGGAGTACGACACGCTCGATCTCACGAATCTGCTCTGCCTCCTGGAATTCTGCCTCTTTTGCCTCATACAGCTTGATGGCCTCTTCCTTCAGCTGGTGCTTCAGCTCGTTCTTCTTATTCACAGCATGATTCTCTGCCGTAAGGTTCTCAAGCGGGATGATCGGAGTCAGTAAGCTGCTCAGTTCCTTGAAATCCCAGTCAGAAGCTGCCTGATCATCCGAAATGGACAGATCAACTGCATTCTCTACAATATCCGTGATCATCTTGAGGACGAGATCACGCATATTGTCACCGTCTAACACCTTGCGGCGCTCAGCGTAGATGATCTCGCGCTGCTCATTGTTGACTTCATCATATTTCAGCAGGTTCTCGCGGATACCATAGTTGTTGTTTTCAATCTTCATCTGTGCCTTCTCGATAGCACTCGAAAGCATCTTATGCTCGATCTGCTCACCTTCCGGAACACCAAGAGCCTCAAACATAGCCATAAGGCGTTCAGATCCAAACAGACGCATCAGGTCATCTTCGAGAGAGATGTAAAAGCGGGACTCACCCGGGTCTCCCTGACGGCCGGAACGTCCACGCAGCTGATTGTCGATACGGCGGGATTCATGACGCTCGGTACCGATGACCTTTAAGCCGCCTGCTGCTTTTGCCTCATCGTCCAGCTTGATATCCGTACCACGGCCTGCCATGTTGGTGGCAATGGTAACAGCGCCATGGACACCGGCATCTGCTACGATCTCTGCCTCTAATTCATGGAACTTCGCATTCAGGACTTTATGCTGGATGCCACGCTTAGTCAGCATCTTGCTCACAAGCTCGGAAGTCTCAATTGTGATGGTACCAACCAGTACCGGCTGCCCCTTCTCGTGGGACTCCACAACATCATTTACAACCGCCTCAAATTTTTCTTTCTTGGTCTTGTATACAGCATCCTCATGGTCAATACGCGCTACCGGACGGTTGGTCGGGATAGCGATCGCATCCATGCCGTAGGTATTACGGAACTCTTTTTCCTCCGTCAGCGCAGTACCAGTCATGCCGGCCTTCTTGGTAAATTTGTTGAAGAAGTTCTGGAAGGTGATGGTTGCCAGAGTCTTGCTCTCGCGGCGGACATTGACATGCTCCTTTGCCTCGATCGCCTGATGCAGGCCATCAGAATAACGGCGGCCCGGCATGATACGTCCGGTAAACTCATCGACAATGAGTACCTCGTCGTCTTTTACCACATAGTCCTTATCACGGAACATCAGGTTGTTTGCACGCAGTGCCAGAATGATGTTGTGCTGGATCTCCAGGTTCTCCGGATCTGCAAGGTTTTCAATATGAAAGAACTGCTCTACCTTCTTGACACCCTCTTCGGTTAAGTTGACAACCTTGTCCTTCTCGTTGACAACAAAGTCTCCGGTCTCTTCGATATCCTCACCCATGATGGCATTCATCTTGGTGAACTCTCCGGATGCCTCACCGCGCACCAGCTGATGCGCCAGGACATCGCAGACCTCATAGAGTTTGGTAGACTTGCCGCTCTGACCGGAAATGATAAGAGGTGTTCTTGCCTCATCGATCAGCACGGAGTCGACCTCATCGATGATCGCATAATCGAGGTTGCGCAGAACCATCTGGTCTTTGTAGATCGCCATGTTGTCACGCAGGTAATCAAATCCGAGCTCGTTGTTCGTTACATAGGTGATATCACAGTTATAGGCTGCCTTACGCTCTTCTGGTGTCATTGGGTTTAAAACCACGCCAACTGTCAGACCCAGGAAACGGTGAACCTGTCCCATCCACTCAGCATCTCGCTTTGCCAGATAGTCATTGACCGTTACGATATGGACACCCTTGCCTGCCAATGCATTTAAGTAGGCCGGGGAGGTGGAAACCAGGGTCTTACCTTCACCGGTTCTCATCTCGGCAATACGTCCCTGATGGAGTACGATGCCGCCAAT
Organism: Oscillospiraceae bacterium; assembly: GCA_963642615.1. Lineage (GTDB taxonomy): Bacteria > Bacillota > Clostridia > Lachnospirales > Lachnospiraceae > Brotaphodocola. Next base: position 5,926 of record CAVIHW010000027.1, read on the forward strand.
AAGCTGTACCGGATAATGTTCCATATTAAGTACTCGTTTTGCAGCCTCACGCACGGTAGCGAAAGCTTCCGGAAGAATATCATCAAGCGTCTCGCCCTTTGCAAGACGTTCCTTGAAAATGCGGGTATTGTCACGCAGCTCTTCATCCGTTTTTGCCTGCATGGTTGGACGGAGTGCTTCGATCTTGTCCACGATCGGATAGATCATCTTCAGCTCGCGTTCACTGTGAGTACCAAATAATTTTTCTATGAGATTCATATAGTTTTCTCCTAAATTTACTTCTTCTGTCTCGTATCTTTCATTACAATCTCTGATATTGTATCACCATCCCTTGATTTATTCAAGTTATAGGCTTCTTGTTCACAAAAAATTAACTTGTCTGTGTGTCGTTGTACTTTTAGACGCTGCATCCTCTGCGGATAGACTGGTCAGGTTGCACAAAAAATATGTTCGACCTGTCATTTATCCACGTTATCCACAATATCCACGAAAATTGCATCCACATGAAACTTTCACGAATTTTAGCCAAAAATAAGTTATACACCAAGTTATCCACATTATCCACAAGGTTTTCCCACATTTTTTCGTTTACGGATCCCAGAACACGATTTGATTTTCTTTGTTAAATTCTTATAAAATCCACTGTTTACGCGAAAAAATCCGGAAAATCCCTTGACTTTTTTGCAAACACAAAGGTAGGAATGCAATTTTTATTCTGTGGATAAAGTATGCGTTTTTTGTATTTTATCCACATCAATTGTCACCACAATTTCCTGATTTTAATTGAAATTTTCGTTTTTATATGTTATACTGATGATATCTCAAACAAAGGAGCTGATGACTTATGCGTTATACAATTACAGGCAGAAATATTGATGTGACTCCGGGGCTTCGTGCCGCTATAGAAGAAAAGATTGGGAAGCTGGAACGGTATTTCCTTCCAGATACAGAGATCATCGTAACACTCAGTGTACAGAAAGATAAACAGAAGATCGAAGTTACGATTCCGGTAAAAGGCAGCATTATCCGCGCCGAGGAATCCAGCAATGATATGTATGTATCCATCGACCTGGTTGAGGAGATCATCGAACGCCAGCTTCGTAAATACAAAAACAAACTGATCGACAAAAAACAGTCTGCTCAGTCCTTCTCCGAGCTGTTCGTAAACGAGGAGACCGATACCGAGGACGAGGTTCAGATCGTAAAGACCAAACGCTTTGCCATGAAACCTATGGATCCGGAAGAGGCCTGCGTACAGATGGAGCTGCTTGGACACAGCTTCTATGTATTCTTAAATGCAGAGACCGAAGAAGTAAACGTTGTTTACAAGCGAAAAGGTCAGACCTACGGACTCATCGAGCCGGAATTCTAAAAAACATAAGAGTAAAAAAAGCCCCCCGGAAGTTCATTTCCGGGGGCTTTTTTCTGTCTGTATCAGTATACCTTTATATGAGCTTTCGGATCCATTTACATCCGGAAAGTCCGGCAAGAAGAGACATCAAAAGTGCAAACAACAGCATTGGGATAAATACACATAATGCAATATTTTTCTCGGTAAGGGGAAGCGGATTCCACTTCACCGTCCAGGAGAAGAAATAGAAGAAATAGAAGTGGGAAAAATAGACCCATTCGCTCATATTGCGGAGTACTGTAAAGAAACCGGAAGAGTTTCCCTGAAAACACATGGCTGCCTCAGTCAGGCAGATGGCTGCCGGCGCTGCCGTAATGACCATATTGGTGTTAAAACAGTGCGAAACTTCTTGATACATCAGTGTCAGAAATATCACGCTAAGCCCTATAGAAGGCAAAAACGGCATATGCCAGGTCTTTCTTGAAAACCAGAGGCCGACCGCCAGATAGAAGCTGCCATAAAACAGACCGTTTCGCATGGTCACAAACTTTGGTGCATACCACCAGACAAATTCCTGGATCTTCATGGGAGCTCGTTCCGTAAAATACCAGTTGTCACAGATGCACCCGAAGAGGAATAATGCTCCGGTCACAACAAGAAGCATCCAGATCTTCAGTCCGATCCTATATCCGATCCATACGATCAGTACCGCAAGCGCCAGCGCCGGAAGATACCAGAGCTGGGCAATGGTGCTGGAAACAAAAAAAGAATGGATATAGGCCTTCACAGTTTCCTTGATGGTTGCTGTCCCGTGATACCAGTTATAAATATCGATCGGCCAGTAGATCACGCACCAGAGCAGATACAGGCTTATGATGCGCCAGACATAGCGCCCCACAATGCCCCATCCGCTCTTTTTGTTGGTATCCGGTATTTTCCGAAAAAGCAGGAAACCGGCAATGATAAAGAACACCGGAACTGCCAGGTTGGAAAGCCAGCTGCCGATGAGCAGGCGCCACCGGCTTTCTGCCGGATAAAACACCTGGATCATATGACGTGCAGCCACCAAAACTGCCATGATCCATTTGAGCAGATCCAGACCGAAATATTGTTTTGTCTTACTCATAGGGCACATACTCCTAATCCAGGAAGGTCACTGCCTTGCAAGGTGTACGGTAATTGGAATTTGTGATGGTAATACCCGTAGTCGGGTTGCTGGAATGAATGATCTTTCCGTCTCCGATATAAATCGCCACATGATTGATGGTGCTTCCGCTTGCATAAAACAGAAGATCTCCCGGCTGGACTGCCGACAGGGAAATCTCTTTTCCCTTGGCTGCCTGATCTCTGGAGCTTCTTCCGGTTGTAATACCAAAGTGTGCAAACACAGACTGGGTAAAGCCGGAGCAGTCTGCGCCATTCGTCAGGCTGGTGCCTCCATATACATAAGGATTTCCCAAAAATTGCTTTGCATAAGCCACGATCGCGGTTCTGCTCGCAGAAACAACGGCTGCTGAACTTCCAGGTCCTATCACCGGGGAAGAAACTGTGCCAATGGACGGTCCTGTCGAGCTTGTCTGGCTGTTTTTTTGCGAGGAGCTGCCTGACGGAGCCGATGACGCTGTCTGACTTTGGGACGCAGACTGGCTGGAAGAAGAGCTTCCTTGAGACTGGCTTGCAGATGGCGCTGACGTCTTTGCCGAATCATCACTCGCAGCCGGATTTTCGGAAATGATCATGTTTTCCGATGTCTGGGAAGAAGAGCTGCTGCCTGTATTTCCAGACGCTGCCTTGTTTTCCTCTACCCGGATGGCCTGTTCCAGATTGGCGATCGCTGTCTGAGCCTCCCGTTTTCTCTGGGCTTCCTCCTCGAGTTTCTGGCGTTCCTCCTCTAAGGATACCGCCTGGTCAAATTCTACCTCGGTCTGGCAGTAGGATTTGGCAATGTAACCGATCAGGTCTGCATCGACCTCGACCTTGTAAAAATCCCCCTCATCGCCCTGCACAACGTAACGGGAACCACTCGAAACCATGGTCAGGACATTGCTGGTGAGGTTCGGTTCCTCACGCAGGCGCAGGTTGTCCGCACTGACGGTAACAAATTCCCGCCCGATGGACTGAGCCAGTGTCTCAGCCTCCTGCCCGGTAATAAAATATTCGGATTTGATGAAACCGTTCACGGTTCCGGACTGGATCCGGTACCAGCTTCCGCCCTCGCCCTCCACGGTTTCCAGAATGGTTGCTGCACAGTTATTGTAGATCTTTCCGACAATCTTGCTGTTTGTGGTTGCCTCTTCCCGGATATTTACATAATCGGTAACCTGGGACACTGCAATGTTTTCATAATCTGCCGGAGCCGCCACCAAAGCCGCCTCATGCACGGATTTTGTCGCATCTGCATAAACCGTAAACGGGCAGGATGCTGCCGCACACAGGCAGCCCACAGCCAGAACTTTCTTCCATGTTTTCATGCGTATTTTGCCTTTCTCCCACAGCTTGGTCATCCCCTTACATGTCATGTTCCAAGACGCAGGTCTCTCATTTTTACTAGTGTATCCAGTTACACGGATTATTTCGTGCTTTGCACTCTCACAATCTGCTAATCAGTATAACATAACTCGCCCGAAAGGAACAGCAGGTTCTCAAAATCGTAATTGAATTGTAAATTGTATCTATCTTGTTTGTTTTGTGCTAAACTAGAGAATATGGAAAGGAGTGATCTTATGGCAAAGAAAGTGGTTCTCGTCACGGGTGCCTCCCGTGGGATCGGGAAAGCAATTGCTGTCAAGTTTGCAAAAAAAGGGTATCAGGTCATCATCAACTGTGCACACCGTGAGCAGGAGCTGATGCAGACCAAAAGAGAAATCGAAGGCTACCAGGTTGCCTGCGAAGCCTTCCTGGGAGACATGGGAGACCTGGCTGTCTGTGAGCAGATGTTTTCCATGATCCGCAAAAAATTTGGCACCTTAGATGTGCTGGTCAACAATGCCGGCATCGACTATATCGGTCTTTTGCAGGATATGAGCAGTGAGGACTGGGATCGTATCCTGCGTACCAATCTGACTTCTGTCTTTAACTGCTGCAAGCTGGCCATTCCGATGATGCTTTCCGGCGGGCACGGGAAGATCGTCAACATTTCTTCCGTCTGGGGAGTGGTTGGCGCTTCCTGCGAGGTGGCATATTCTGCTACCAAGGGCGGCATCAATGCATTCACCAAAGCCCTCGCAAAGGAACTGGCTCCCAGCAACATCCAGGTTAACGCCGTGGCCTGCGGTGCCATTGACACGGAGATGAACCAGTGGATGGCAGACGACGAGCTGATCCAGCTGGTGGATGAGATCCCGGCCGGACGGCTCGGACGTGCAGAGGAGGTTGCCGACTTTGTCTATCATCTCGGCTACAAGGGTTCCTACCTGACCGGCCAGGTGATCGGTCTGGACGGCGGCTGGATCTGAATCGTTACAACAAAGTTTACCAAAAGGAGAATCTATGGAATTCAAGCAGCTGCAATCCTTCGTGGCCGTTGTGGACTACGGCAGTTTCACAAAAGCATCGGAGAAGCTTTTTATCTCCCAGCCCACCATCAGCACCCATATCCGCCTGCTGGAGGAGGAATTTCAATCCTGTCTTCTGGTTCGAACGACCAAGAGCATTGAGCTTACTCCGCGTGGGAGGGAATTTTACGAATGTGCCACCAGCATTCTGAGTCTGAAAAACAATCTGCTGGAAAACTGGAAAAATGAATCCCGAAACGTGATCCATCTGGGCGCTTCCACCATTCCGTCCACCTATCTGCTGCCGCAGCTGCTTCCTGCTTACAAAAAGCTGTATCCGGAAACCTATTTTAATATTTATCAAAGCGACAGCCAGGGGATCTTAAACAAGATCCAGGAAGGAAGCTTCAATCTGGGGCTGGTTGGCATGACCTGTGAGGATGAACGGTTCTGTTTTATCCCCATTTACCGCGATACCATGGTTCTTATCACCCCGAAAACAGCGCACTTTCAGCAGCTAAAGCACGACAGGGCCTCCATCCGGCATATGCTGCTGACCGAGCCTCTGATTCTTCGGGAGGAAGGAAGCGGAAGCCGGAAATTTGTTTATGACTTTCTTCACAGACTGGAAATCCCGGAGCAGGCGCTGCAGGTCACTGCGCGTCTCAATGATCAGGAATCCATCAAAAACCTGGTCGCCAACGGTCTTGGCATTTCCGTGATATCAAAAGCGGCCGCCTGCAGCTCCGGATCCGATCAGAAGCTTCTGATCTTTGATCTTCCGGAGATTGCAGACAGCCGCAGCCTCTACCTGGTCTATCACAGGAATTTTATTTTAAAGCCTTATATCCATCAGTTTATGCAGTTTGTGCAGGATTTCTATGCGGTGCAGGAACCGCTTAATTAATTAAAACTTGCGGATCGTATCATCCTCGTCTCCGATGTCTTCGATCTTTCGGATGACTGCAAAATAACTGAATCCGTTATCCGTGGTGATCTCCACCCGGTCGCCCACCTTGTGACGGAGAATGGCCTTGCCAAGCGGAGATTCGATGCTTACCATGTTGTGCATGGAATTTCCGCGGATGCTGGTCACCAGCTTATAGGTTTCTTCCTCGTCATCATCCTCCATATACAGGGTCACGGCCTTGTTAAGCCCCACCTCATCCGCCTTTGAAACATCCGATATGACAATGGCACTCTTTAACATGTTCTCCAGATACCGGATCCGGCTCTCATTCTGGTTTTTGTCCTTCTTGGCTGCATGATACTCAAAGTTTTCACTCAGATCTCCATGTGCCCTTGCTTCCTTTACTGCGTCCAGACACTGTGGGCGGACGACTAGCTTTCTGTGCTCAATCTCTGCCTGGATCTTTTCTACATCTGATCTTGTCAGTTTCTCTCTCATTTTTTGTTTTCCTTATATACAGCTTAATGATTCTTGATCCGTCCGTCATAATCCAGGATATAGCCGTCCGGGGTTGTGGTATTCTTTAACATAGCTCCGGAATGATCATCGCAGTAGTATTTCTCGCCATTCCATTCCACCCAGCCTGTTCTCATATAACCGTTCTCATCAAAGAGATACCACTGGCTGTCGATCTCCTCCCAGGCATTCTTTGTATAGCTTCCGTCGCTATGCTGATACCAGTAACCGGTGGCATCACTCTTCCACTCACCGGTCAGCGGAATGTTTCCGGCTTCCCCGGCACGGATCGCCTTTACCTGATCTGCGCTGTAGCTTACCGTGTTTGACACAGCCCATCCGCCTTTGTTGGAAGTATTGGTGCCGTTGACCGGGCGTACCTTCACCTGATAGCTTGCAGCCCTGGTTACATCATTTTTGAGGCTGTAACTTGGTTCTGTTACATTGCGCGCCGTCACTCCTACTGCAGTTCCATCGCGGTAAACCATAACATCATAGCTTGCCGCACCGGAAATGGCTTCCCAGACTGCATAGCCGTTGTCTGTCAGGGTTACCGTCTGCTCATCGGAGAAGTCCGCTACGTATTCCGACAGAGACGGCAGCTGCACAACAACCTTCAGGGTTTCGGAGGAGTCCTGTTTGGATGCCTTTACGATTGTTGCTCCGTCAACCTTTACATCCGATACCTTGGAAACAGAAAAATAGTAACCGTCTTCTGCCCGCAGATAAATGGTAAGCTCCGGAACATCAGTGGCCTGCCACTCAAATCCGGAATTGTTTACCTCGTAGGTATCATAGGAATACTTGTTAGAGTCCCTTACATCTACATCTACCTGTTCGGAACCGATCCGGGTCTCCGGCTGAACACTTGCTTCGACCTTAATGCTCACGGATTTGATCTTCTTTCGGCTTGCTGCCATAGCCGGCATAGCCATCACTCCTGCCATAAGCGCTGCAATGGCAAGCATGCTGATCACTCTCTTTTTACTCATCATATTCCCCTCTTTCCTTTCAATATCTTGGTAACTGCTCTTATATACTTTATGGCTTTGGATTATTACAATTTTACTCTAGTACATCTTATTTTTAATGTCAAGGCATCGGAATGATTCGTAAGCTTCCTAATAAAAATGTAAGAAAAAAGGCCGGCATTTTCTCAATACCGGCCTTTTTATTTGCTTTGTACTGTCCTTCCAGCAAAAACAGATCCTGTTATACCATACTATTTTGCGTAATCTGTCACGCGGGACTCGCGGATCACGTTGACCTTGATCTGACCCGGATATTCCAGCTCGTCTTCAATACGTTTGGAAATATCACGTGCCATCAGAACCATGTCGTCGTCACTCACCTGCTCCGGGATCACCATGATACGAACCTCACGGCCAGCCTGGATCGCATAGGATTTGTCAACGCCCTTAAAGGAATTCGTGATCTCCTCAAGCTGTTTTAATCTGTTGGTATATGTCTCCACAGTCTCTCTTCTTGCACCAGGTCTTGCTGCGGAAATGGTATCTGCAGCCTGAACCAGGCACGGGATCAGACCCTGCGGTTCAACATCGCCATGATGGGACTCTACTGCATTGATGACCGTTGCAGATTCCTTATATTTTCTGCAAAGGTCTGCACCAAGCTGTACATGGGAGCCTTCCATCTCATGGTCAATGGATTTGCCAATGTCATGCAACAAACCAGCCCTCTTTGCCAGACGCACATCTGCTCCGACTTCTGCTGCCAAAAGACCGGAAAGCTGTGCAACCTCGATCGAATGCTTCAGTGCATTCTGACCGTAGCTGGTTCTGAATTTCATCTTACCAAGCAGTTTGATCAGTTCCGGATGGATACCATGGATGCCAACCTCGAGGGCTGCAGCCTCACCATCCTCGCGCATGTTCGCTTCTACCTCACGCTGCGCCTTCTCTACCATTTCTTCGATTCTTGCCGGATGGATACGTCCATCCACGATCAGGCGTTCCAGTGCAATCCTTGCAACTTCACGCCGTACCGGATCAAAACCGGATAATACGACTGCTTCCGGAGTATCATCAATGATCAGCTCCACACCGGTCATCGTCTCAAGGGTACGGATATTACGTCCCTCGCGGCCAATGATACGTCCCTTCATCTCATCATTCGGAAGCTGTACTACAGATACCGTTGTTTCTGCCACATGATCGGCAGCACACCGCTGGATGGCGGTAACAACATACTCCTTCGCCTTTTTGTCGGCTTCCTCTTTTGCCTTGTTTTCCAGATCCTTGATCATACGGGCAGCGTCATGCTTCACATCTGCCTCGATGGATTTGAGCAGATATTCTTTTGCCTGTTCACCGGTCAGGCCGGAGATCCGCTCCAGTTCCTGCATTCCTTTCTCATAAAGTGCCTCAACCTCGCCGTTTCGCTTTTCTAAGGCCTCTTCACGGGATGCAAGTCCGGCTTCACGCCGTTCCATGTTCTCTGCTTTTTTGTCCAGGTTTTCTTCTTTGCTCAGCACACGTCGTTCATAGCGCTGAAGTTCAGCTCTTCTTTCCTTTGTCTCTTTATCCAGCTCATTCTTAGTCTTAATGGACTCTTCCTTCGCCTCCAGGAGAGCTTCTCGCTTCTTTGTCTCTGCCGTCTTTAACGCTTCATCTATTATTTCCCTGGCTTTTTCTTCTGCCGTTCCGATCTTGCTTTCGTAAGCATTCTTACGATGCGCAACCGCAACTGCCCAGGTAATAGGCGCCACAACACACAGTGTGATTACAACTGCTATTATCGTTGACACAGGAGCACCTCCTTATTTAGTTTTCATTGTACACGAATACAACACTACAATTTTAAACTGTTTTGTGCACTCTGTCAATAAGTTCGCAGTTTCCGTCCGGCATTTTCTGAAATACGGATCAGCTTACAAAAAAAGAAGTGTCCTAAGACACTCCTTTTACCGTCCAGTTGTAGGTTTCCCACACCTGGTTTAAATTGATCACTGCACTCTCTCTGGCATCTAAGGCACTGTAGTAATCCGCCACGCCCTGCAGATAGTCGCTCTGGGAAAGCATACCGGCCTGCTGCTTTTTTTGTAAGGAAGCATAGGCAATGGAAGCACTCTGATAAGCATTTTCAGCTCCCTCATACTGGATCTTTGCAGATTTTAACTGGTCATACAGACTCTGCATCTGGGAACGGACAGTTCCTTCCGCCTGGCTTTCCTGATCTGATTTCAGAGAAATCTTGCTTGCAGTCCCGGCACTCTGATGACGGGTATTCTGTACGCTTGCACTGTTGCCTACCGCTTTTTCCACATCTGCGTTAAAATCAACGGCATCGATGGCAGAAAGATCCGGAAGGGGTACGCTTCCGATCGTAATGTTGCTTCCGGTATCAAGTCCTAAAGCCGAAAGCAGGTTAAAGCGGGCATTGGATGCCTGCTGCCGGTAAGATTCATACCGGTTTTTTGCACTGCTCATGGTATCGGCTGCCGCCATCACATCGGCTGCCGTGGCCATGCCCGCGCTCTGCTTTTTGACTGTCGCCTGATAACTGCTCTGGGCAGCCTCATAATTTTTCTCCTCAGCCTGCTCCTTACTCTTCATCTGATTATAGGTTCGCATGAGGCTCTGGGCGGTCAGTACATAACCGTCAATGGTCTTTTGACGGCTTGTAACCTGCGTCGTTGTTTCCTGGGCTTCCAGCTGTTTTCTGATCTGGGAGATGGACTGGCTTAACATGGAGGCGTTCATTTTGTAGGTTGCCTTTGTCTCGGCATCGTCCTCATACTTTTCCTGCATGAGTTTCATGTAATCCCGCTCATCTTCCAGGGTTTTTAACATGTTCTCATAGGTTGTCCGGTTGTTGGTATAATTCTCCAGGGCATTTTTCAGCTGCCGGTTATTTTGTACCAGCTGCTCGAGATTGTCGTATTCTACGGATGTCACAGAGACAGTCGCATCGGTTGTGGATGCATTGTCCGATGTGCTGTCTGCAGCCTCACCCGTTTCCGCCATCACCGGAAACGAAAGTGCCGGCAGCGTCTGTGCGCCAAACGCAAGGGAAAGGATCAGGGCAAGCCTGAGGATGTCTGCTTTTCGTTTCATCAAACCGCACTCCTTTCCTTATTCTGCATTTGCCAGTCCGTTCACTGCCCAGTCATAATCCACCATAGCCTGCAGCAGAGAAAGCTTCTGGGTCTTGGCTGTCACCTGCGCCCTGGTATACGATGCCTTCTGATTCTCGTAAGTATTTTTTGTGATCGTTCCTGCTGCTAGCTTTGCCTCGGCGGAATTCATGGAGACTTCCTCAAGTGCCAGTGCAGATTTTGCCTGTTCGTAGTTTGACTGCGCAAGAAGCAGGGAATCGTATGCGGATCTGACACTGTTTGATACCGTCTCCTTCTGGTTTTTCTCGGTCTCGGTCAGCTTTTCCTTTACCGTGGTGGATCTGGCATTGGTAAGCTGTTTCTTTGTCAAACGGTAGGCATAGTTATTCTCCAGTGCTGTCTGGATGTCTGCCGTCACATCAATGGCTGCGATCTTTTCCTGATCCGGCTCCAAAAGCTCAGAAATCTCTACATCCGCACCATAGCCCCATCCCAGCATCAGGCACAGACTCTCCTTTGTGGATGCCAGGTTGCTTTCTGCCGTAACCAGAGCTGCCTCTGCATTGGAGACAGACTCACTGGCGCTTAAAACCTTTGCCTGAGTAGACATGCCTGCTGCCAGACGGTTCTGCTCGGACTGATAGGAGTTTTTTGCCTGTTCGATCTGGGCTTTCTGGCTGTCTAAGTTGTAATACTGGGTCCAGTATGTGATCATGAGTCCCTGTGCCTGCTTGGCCAGTCTTGCCTCGGCCTGGTCATACTGGATCCGCATGGTGGCCTGGTCGTCTGTATTTTCATCGCCCTGCTCCATCAGGCTCTCCGCCTGCTGTTCATTTCTGAGAGCTGCTGCCACACCGCTTCCGTAGTTGGCGTCATCGGAATCCGGGTAGGTGATGTTGGAATAGATCTCATTGGCCTTATCGTAATAATCCTGAGCCACATCATCCCGGTTCTTGGTCAGATAGTCCTTATAGCTGATCGCATTCTGGATCACGGTCGGATTGTACTCATGAACCAGATCCTTGATCTCATCAAACTCCAGCTTGTTGTCCCGAAGGGATGCCCATTTTTCAGATGAATAGGCAAATTCCGGGCTCTGCTGGGCGAATGCCTGAAATGGAAGTGCCGTGATGGCACCGGCGGCAAGCACCATGCCTGCCAGCCGTCTTACACGTTTCCGGATCATTTTTCATCTCCTCCTTTGTTAAATATCCAGAACTCTCAATTCTTTCTTACCATTCATCAATGCGTAGTAAACCGGAAGGATGAACAGTGCCACTAAGACACCAACGGTCAGACCACCGATGTTTACGATCGCAAGACCCTGGGTGGTGGAACCGCTGCTTCCGAATGCCATTGCCATCGGCAGCATGGAAAGAATGGTGGTTAAGCTCGTCATCATGATCGGGCGCATACGGGTGGCACCGGCCTCGATGAGAGCTTTCTTAAGCGGCATCTCCATACGATACTGGTTCACCGTATCTACATAAAGAATACCATTGTTTACGACCGTACCAACCAGGACCAAAAATCCTAAGATGGAAGTCATGGACATGCTGACTCCGGAGAGCTTCAAAAGTCCGAAGGAACCAACCAAACTGAACGGGATGGTGGTCATGACCATGAAGGAAAACTTCGGAGACTCAAACTGTGCCGCCATAACAACAAAGATCAGGAATACAGCTACCGCGATCGCATTATACAGTCCGGAGAACTCCTCCTGCATCATACGGTCTCTGGAGTTGGTACCCAGGGTAATGGTGCCGGTCAGGTTTGGACTGATCACCTCGCTGTCGATCTGGCTCTTGACACTGTTGGTATTCTCGTTGCTCACGTAATCTGCAGAAATGGTGATCTGGTAAGATTTATCCTCCTTCTCAATGGAAGACGGGCTGTCCTTATAGTAGATCTCTGCCACATCAGACAAGGCTACGCTTCCGCCGGACGGTTTCTTTAAGATCATGCGTTCCAGCTGAGGAACGGTCTTATACTGGTCTTCCGGATACTCTGCCTTAACACTGATCTCCTCGCCGTCGATCTTTAAGGTGGTAACCTCCTCGCCGTCGAGCATCTGTTTTACCATGGAACCGATCTGGGAGGCAGTCAGGCCTTCTGCGGAGGCTGCTACCGGATCTACCTTGACCGCTACTACCGGTGCCGTGTTCTCGATACTGGAATGGACGTTTTTCACATCATCCCGGGCAATGAGCTCGGTAACGATCTTGTTGCTGACTTCCTGCAGCTCATCGTACTGGGTTCCCTTTAAGATGGTCTCATAGCCGCTGCTTCTTCCCATCATGCTCATGGAGCTGGAAGCCTCCACCGTTACGGTACAGTTCTCTAAGTCTGCCATCTCCTCTTCCCACTGGCTTACCACATCGTCCGTGGACATTTTCCGGTTATCCTTTAAGTAGGCGGTGATGGTACCCTCATCACTATTGTAACGGAGCATATAGGATTCCACATCCTCGTGTGCGGATACGATAGCCTCAGCCTGGGTTAAAACAGCATCGGCCTGCTCCGTGATCAGTCCCGGACGGGTCTTGATGGTGACGCTGACCGTACCGGTATCATCGGCAGTCATTAACTCCGTCTGCATGCCGCTTGCCAAAAATACCGTAGCAATGATGATGCCGACCGACGCCAGCATAACAATTGCCTTATGTTTCAGAAGCGTCGGCATGATTTTGCGGTAACCATCCTGTAAAAAGGTCAGCGGGCGGGTTGCCGGTGCGGAGGTTCTCTCCTTTGGCTTATACATCATGTAGCAAAGCGGTACGATCGCGATCGCGGAAAGCAGGGAAGCGGTCATACAGAATACGATCGTGTAACCCATTGCTCCGAACATCTGGCCACTCATACCATTTAAGAATACCAGCGGAATGAATACAACACAGGTGGTGACTGTAGAACCAAGAACGGATGCTGCGACAATATTGGTTCCTTCCAGGGCAGCCTTTGCATAGCCCAGGGCGCCCTTGTCTTCCTGCTTATCCATGGCACGGAAGCAGCTCTCGAGTACTACGATCGAGTTATCTACCATCATGCCGACACCGAGTACCAGACCACTCATGGTGATGATATTCAGCGTAAATCCTGCCCTCGTCATGGCGATCAGGGACATAAGGATGGAGGTCGGGATGGAGCTTCCGACGATCAGGGATGCCTTGATATCTCCAAAGAAGAGGAAAATGATCACCATGGAGATTCCGACTGCCATGATCATAGTCTCTGCTACATCCTTTAAGGAATCGATGATGGAATCTGCTTCATCCCTTGCAACGGTGATGGTCAGGTTTTCATCGTCGGCCTGCAGATTTTTGATGACGTTCTGCACCTGTTTGGACATATCCATGGCAGAACTGCTCTGCTGCTTTGTTAAGGAAATGGAAATGGTCTCCTCACCATTGTAACGGGATACGCCGTTGCTCTCATTTTCTGCATAGGAAACATTGGCGATATCATCCAGGTAAACAATCTTGTTGCTGGATACGGTGATCGGCATCTGTAAAAGCTCTTCCAAGGTGTCATGCTCGGTCAGGGTAGAAACCGACAGATCGAGGTTGCCGGACTCTGCACTTCCGGACGGGTAAGAGAGATTTGCCGCACTCATGGCGGACTTAATGTCGCTGATGGTGAGGTTGTACTGATCCATCATATCTGACATCAGCTCGATCTTGATATATTCCGAAGAACCACCCATCGTGGAGACCTGGGCCACCGTGCTGAGTTTTTCCAGCTCCGGCACGATCTTCTGATCCACATAGTCATACAGGCTTTCCTGAGACGGATTTGCGATCGTAAGCATCATGGATGCGGAAGCATTGTTGTTCATCTCCATGACCGTCGGCTCCACATCGTCCGGCAGATCCCGGATGCTGTTTAAGCTCTTGGTCAGGTCGCTGTATGCCTCGTCCATGTCTGTGTCATAGTCGTACTCCAGCATGATCATGGAACGACCCTCACTGGTGGTGGAGCTCATGCTCTTGACGCCTTCAAGCGTACTGACCTGATCTTCGATCAGCTGTGTGACCAACTCATCCATGTCTTCCGGACTGGCACCGGAGTAGTTTGCCATAATGATCATCATCGGCTGATCCATATCAGGCATTTGCTCAAGTGTCGCATTGAATACCGATGAGATACCAAATACCAGCAGACACAAAAGCGCCATCAGCACCGTGACCGGCCGCTTCAGTACAAATTTTGTAATTCCCATTTATGTCGGCCTCCTTACTGTGCTTTCGGTGCGCCATTCTGGCTGTTTTCATCTGCCGGAGCATCCTTTGCTCCCTTCTCGCCCTCTCCTGCTGCCTTTTGTCCGCCTTCTTCCAAAGCCGCACTCTGGCCGTCTGCTGCAGTGCCTGCTGCTTCATCGGAACGCAGGCGGATATCTGCACCCTCATACAGGTTGTTGCTCCAGGTGCTGACTACCATATCATCTGCATTGACACCGGAAAGGATCTGTGCATGTTCGGAATCATAAAGACCGACTTCTACCGAAGCCATCTTAGCCTTGCCGTCCTCATATAAGTAAACATAGCCCTTGCCGCCGCTGTAGTAGATGGCATCGACCGGTACCAGCATGACATTTTCCGCACGCTCGGTTACCAGGCTGAGCTTTACGGTACTTCCGATGGCGATCTCATCACTGCTCTCCATGTCGCCCTTAACCTTAAACAGACCGCTGGAAGAATCTACCATGCTGCTGATCTCGGTGATGCTGCCGCTGTAGGTCTTTCCGTTCTTGGAGATCTCCAGTGCATCTCCCACATTCAAATTCTGCATCATGCGCTGAGATACATAAAAGGTGATGCTGTTTTGACCTTCTCCGGCAATGACACAGAGCTGGCCGGACTGGTTTACGCGGTCATAGACGTCCACATCCACGCTCTCCACGCGTCCTGCGATCGGTGCGGTAATGGTGCTGTACTCCACCTGCTTGTCGTACTGGAGTTTTGCAGATTCATACTGGAGCTGGGCAGATTTTACATTATTCTGATACTGCTCATATTCCTGATCCGACAGGTCTCCGCTGCTGTAGAGGATCTCCATTCTGCTTAAATTGCTCTGAGCCTGGGAAAGATTGACCTGGGCGGAATCCATATTGTTTTTTGCAGATTCCACCTGTTCGGTGTTGATCTCCATCAGCACCTGTCCCTGGCTTACGATATCGCCGGCCTTGACATCGACTGCAGTCACATCACCACCGGCCTTTGCATAGACATACACGACATCAGCTGCCTCAATGGTACCGGTCAGGTTGGATGTGACGGAGATATCGCCCGTAGTCGGATGTTCTGCGTTGACTACCGTAACCGTGGATTCCTGAGTCATTCCTCCGGGGCCTCCAGGACCTCCCGGGCCACCTGCTTTTCCGTTTCCGCCTTTTCCTCCAAGGAAAAATGCCGCGCCTGCAAGAATGATCACTGCCGCGCCTGCTCCTGCCATGATTTTTTTCTTCTTATCCATGATGCACTCCTTTACCCTTCTATTCCTTTTTTACCTGTTTCCATGCTAAGTGCCATCCCGCAGGATGACCACGAGTACAATGAGTCCTGCTACCAGAAACGTTCCTCCGGCAATATAGATGAGATGAAGGTTTCCTGTCACCTCATTTTCTGCCAGCCCTCCCCCTTCCAGAAAAGAGGCCGCAGCCAAAATCCAGATCCCGGGATGATACAGCAGGCTGAATGTCTTAAAAAATTCCGACTTCTCTGCCTTTGACCAAAAGCAGAACATCCAGGCTGACATTCCAAGACCGCCGATCGTCAGATATCCCAATGCCGATGCCACACCCCTTGCCGGAAATGACCGGCTAAGCACTACTCCGGCTGTCAAAAGCAGCAGGAGCAGGACACAGATAACAGAATATCCGAACACTTCTTTTTTTAAGATTCCATGATCCGGCGGCCTTCCCGCTTGCTTCTGATCCATGCGCATCCCCTTTCTGCATTTACAACATAGAAATCCAACTTCTGCAAATCGTAAAAAACAAATGTGAGAAAAGTGTGAGGAAATCCGCATAATTCTGTGAGAAACATACCAGATACAAAGAAAAAGTGATAGAATGACAGATAGAAACGAACGAAGAACAGCAAGGAGGAATCATCATGCCGCACATCCTCATCACCGATGATGACATGCATCTGCGTCGACTGGTGCGTACCTATGCCGAATTAGAGGGCTATGACTGCATTGAGGCTTCTGACGGTGCCTCAGCAGTCACCGCATTGAAACAGGGAAGCTTTGACCTGATCCTTTTGGATGTCATGATGCCGGGGCCGGATGGCTTTGAGACCCTGGAGGCTATCCGGAAATTCAGTCAGGTTCCGGTCATCATGCTGACTGCACGAAACGAAGAATATGACCGCCTAAACGGCTTTTCGCTCGGAGTTGATGACTATGTTTCCAAACCTTTCAGCCCAAAGGAGCTGATGGCACGCATCAAGGCCGTACTGCGCCGCACCCAGAACAAAACACCCGCACCTTCCCTAAACGAGCTTGTGTTTGGCGGGCTTTCCATTTTTCCGGATTCCAGGATGGTCACACTGGATGGGCAGCGTATCAGCCTGCCTCCAAAGGAATTTGATCTTCTATATAAACTGGCGCAAAATGAGCATATTGTCTTAAGCCGCGATAAACTTTTAGAGACGGTGTGGGGATATCAGTACTGCGGGGATGCCAGGACTGTGGATACCCATATCAAATCCCTCAGAGAGCATTTGGGCACCTACCGGAAACTGATCCAGACCGTATGGGGAGTGGGGTATAAATTTGAAGAACCAGATGAAAGCTAAGATCATGACATTAAAAAACCAGATGGTGTTCCGGCTCTGGGTTTTTATGATGATCCCGGTCATGTTCGGGATCTGCTTTATGTGGATCGTACAGATCTTTTTGCTGGAACAAAACTATGCCGTGGCCTCCGTCAACGAAGCCTTAACGCGTCTTGGCCCTGTCATGGAAGACATGCGCACGCGCGACATTTCAGAGGATGAGAATCTGCTGTCCTTCATCAGCCACATAGGCGGCGAACTGTTTTTAGTCACCCCGGACGGAACCCTGGTGGAAATGTATTCTTCCGGCCATCTGGTTCAGCCGCAGGAATGGGAGCTGGAATTCAACTACCAGGAGATGATCCTGGATGATTCTGATTTTGATGAGCTGGAAAAAGGACATCCGTATCAGCATATCGAGCGGATACACGGTCAGGTTGTCGGCTATGAGCTTGGATTTCCTGTCACCTACCATGGCGAATCTGATTACCTGATCCTGCGAAATGCACTCATGACGCAAACCGTATTGAATTTAAACCGGTCACAGCTGATTCTCTTAAGCATTCTGCTGACCGGCATTGCCTCCGCTCTCGCTGCGGTTTTGTCCAGGCAGTTTACCCGCCCCATCTTCCAGATCAAGGAATCCGTGGATAAGCTGACCCGGAATGATTTTTCCATTGCCCCGGATCTGCCACGGCAGGATGAACTCGGACAGCTCTCCCAGTCTGTCGGAAAGCTTGGCAAGGCCTTGCAGCGACTGGATGTGCTGCGGCGCGAGGTGATCGCCAACGTTTCCCATGAGCTGCGCTCGCCCCTGGCACTCATCACCGGCTACGCAGAGATGGTGCGGGATATCACCTGGAAGGATGAAACCATGCGAAATGAAAATTTAAACCTGATCATCAGTGAATCTAACCGCATGAGCGAGATGGTCAATGACATCCTGGACTACTCCCAGTTTACGGCCGGCTACAATCATCTAAAAAAAGGCTGGCATGACCTGAGAGATATCGTAAATGCCGAGCTGACCCACTGCCGCCAGGCTGCAGCCGACCACGGGATCACCCTGACACTCACGGCACCGGATACGCCTTTGCAGGTTGAGGTGGATTCGCTGAAAATGAGTCAGGTCATCCGGAATTTACTAAACAATGCCATCAACCATACACCGGAAAACAAAGAAATCCTGATCCGCCTGATCCCGGATTCTTCCGGCTGCCTGGTTGAGATCGCAAACCCCGGTGAACCGATCCCTGAGGAAGACCGAAAGATCATCTGGGAGCGCTATCAAAGAAGCCAGCACCAGAGCGGCCGCCGTCTAGGCACCGGGATCGGACTCTCCATCGTCAGCAGCATTTTAAAGGCACATGGCATGTCTTACGGTGTAGATTGCAAGGACGGCTATAATATTTTCTGGTTTCGATGGTAAAAAAGGATGCCTCGCAAGTGAGGCATCCTTTTTTAATATTTCAGTTTTTCACGTTCCTGGTCAAGCAGGCGTTTTGCATCATCAAGAGATTTTCCCAGGATGTCCACAAGCATCTCGCCCGGAACAGTCGGTGCATAGTAAAAGCCCTGCTGGTATACACAGCCGAATTTTTCTAAAACTGCCAGCTGGTGCTCGGTCTCCACACCCTCTGCGATGAGGCGCTTGCCCATCTTTCCTGCTGCGCCAATGAGACATTCCACGATCGGCTCCGACTTCGGATTTGCTTCAAGCTGCCACATGAACATACGCTCAAACTTTAAGGTGTCTACCGGAAGCTCTAACAGCTTGCTGATACCGGAATAACCGGAGCCAAAGTTGTTGAGAATCAGTTCCACGCCCAGGTCTTTTAACTGCTGCATGACGATCTCAATGATGACTGGTGACATATTAAGGGCGGATTCGTCGATCTCCACAGCCAGCTTTCCGGATGGTATCTGATATTTTTCGATCATGTTCTGAACGGTATCTACAAAATTTTCCTGGATGAGCAGTACCGGGGATACCGGAACTGCCAGGGATTCATACTGCGTGCCGGCTTTCTCCAGCTGCGCGATTTCCTGCGCCACACGCTCTAATGCATAGTATTCCACCAGGCTGATCTGGCCGGTGTCCTCCGCGATCGGAACAAATTCTGCGCTTCCTACCATGCCGACATCCTTGACAAACATGCGCATATAATACTCTGCCCGGACAAAGCGTTTCTCTGCGGTATGATAAGTCGGACGGAACCGGATCTCCAGTTCCTGGTTTTCCAGTGCGGTACCGATGTACTTGGCAATGGCCTGCTTGCGCTGGTGCATGGCATGCAGCTTGGAATCGTAGGCTGCACACTGGTTCATGCCGGTTTCCTCAGCCTTGGTCACTGCAAGATCCAGGCATTTGAGGAGTTCATCTGCATTCTCTGCATATCCCGGATAGGAGCACAGGCCGATCTGACAGGAACACATGCAATCCGTTCCGCGGATGTTCCAGCTCTGGGAAAAACGATCCAGGATATCCTCTGACATGCGCAGCGCCTGACTCTGAGTACGGTTCTTTAAGATTGCGATAAATTCCACACCCACATAGCGGTATACCAGACAGCCCGTCTCGTCCCGAAGATATTCCAGGATCTCCTTTAACAGTGCCTCGCAGTAGGAAAAACCAAACAAATCATTCATGCGCTTAAAGTTTTCAATATAAAATTTCATGACCACACCCTGGCCATCGCCGGACAATGCCGTCTCCAGCTGATGTCTACAGACCATGCGGTCACCACCCAGGCTGGTATCTCCAAGGTCAACGGTTTCTGTCAACGCGGTCGGTACCGGTCTTTCCTTTACAGCCTCTGCACCAGTCTCTGCGTTCGGATGTTTTCTTCCAAATAGTCCCATCCCCAATTCCTCCGTTTCTGCTTATTTCTATGATATGATGTTGGGGTCAAAAGGTATTTTGACCCCTCTGATACCGAATTGCTACGTGCTTTGCACTCTCGCAATTCTAAAAACATTCGTAATCCGCTCATTTTTCTTCAAAAAATGGCTTCTTACTCATGTTTTTGGCGGGTCCCAAGCTCAAAAACCCTCCTGCAAGCAAGCTTGCGTCGGATTTTAGACCTTTTGACCCTGGTATCATGATATGAAAAAATCCGGATATCTCATGGAGCTCATAAGATATCCGGATCACCAGCTTCATTTTATGCAATTATACCAAGCATTTACAAAATAAGCAATGCTTTCTACAGCACACCGGCTCTACTTTTTTGTCGGCAAAAACGTGATCACGATGCCGGAGCAGATCAGCGCGGCGCCTGCCACAAACTGCACGGTGATGACTTCATGCAAAAGCAGCACGCCAAGTACCGCAGAGATCAACGGCTGCAGCGGATAAAACATGGAACAGGTACTGGCATTTAAAAGCTGTAAGCTCTTGTTCCAGCAGGTGTGTGCAACAGCAGTGCCGATCACGGCCACATACAGACAGGCAAGGAGCGCCTGGGCGGTCGGATGGCTCTGGGTCATACAAAGATTTTCAAAAACAGCAGCCGGTGCATTCAAAATCAGCGCAATGATCATGCCATACAGTGCAGTCTGAACCGGATCATAATATCCGGAAATCTTACGGACGATCACCGATGCACAGGACCACAGGACCACGGATGCGACGGAAAGCAGGATGCCGAGTGGGTTAAACGTTGTGCTGCCATTGCCAAGAATGACATAAACTCCGATCAGGGAGACGATGATACTTACCACGTTCTTCCAGGTGATCTTTTCCTTCAGGAAAATGGCAGCCAGAATGGAAATAGCAACCGGGTTTAAGGAATTGATCAGGGAAGCCAGGGAACCGGATAACAGCGCGGTTCCGCCAAGCTGACAGATAATTCCTCCAAAATATCCGAGACCGCCCAAAAGCAGCAGATATGGCCAGTGTTCCCGGGCTACCTTCTTTGGCCCTCCCTTTAGCTTCAAAAGCCCATACAGACAGATCACGGCGATCAGATATCGGCAAAATGACACAGTAACAGCCCCCATGACAGCAAGCGCATACTTGCTTACAATGTAAATACTTCCCCAACAGCAAAAGGTGATCAGCAGACAAAGATACCCTGCATTCCGTTTCATGATTTTTTCCTTCTTTCTTACTCCACGCTGTTTTCCAGTGCTGTAATTTTAAATTCTTTTGCTTCTTTTCCAATCTGGCACAGCAGCCTTCTCATGTCCGGCTGTTTTACATTACCATGCAGTTTTAATACCACCTGATGACAATCTCCACTGCCTTTGACTGTCATCTCATCGATCAGGATCTCGTTTAAGCGGATCATGTTGAGAAAAAGGTTCAGATTACTTTTTTTGCGGTTGTCCTTAAATTCCATCGTAACCTGGCTGTGATCTGTATCCTCACTAAGTCCTGCCGCTTTCAATGCATTTTTGATCACCTGATCCTGCATGTCTTTCAGGATCCCATACTGATAACGGCGGCTTACACTCATCAGGTGACGCAAAAACATCTCATATTCCTGTTTCACGTCTGCGTCCACATCAGCGGTACGCTTTTTAATGATCTCATCCTCTCTTGCCGGAACAAAGACATCCGCTCCGGTGACTGCCTTGGCCTCTGCCACATGTCTTGCACAGACCATCCGGCTTAAGAACAGGGGTTTCATCTTGGAATCCACCTGGTCGATTTCTTTTCGCACTTCTTCTAATGTCATGTCACTCCTCCATTTTTTATGAATGCAACGCACAAACCAACAGACATAACGCCCATTCTACACCAACGCACCCTGATTAATCAAGACCTCACGGATATGTTTTACATCCGCGGTTCCTTCCAGTGCCTGGCAGGCTGCTGCAGTTCCGGCTGCATGTCCGGTAGCAAAGCAGGTTCCCATAACGCGAACTGCTGCAAATGCCGCCTCATCCGCTGAGATCATACGTCCTGCACCGTACAGGTTTTCCACGTTTTCCGACTGTAAAGCACCTAACGGAATGTCAAAATAGCTTCCTTCCTTTACTTCCAGATAGGTGGCCATCTTATTGACATCCTTGTGGATTTCCGGCTTCCAGCCGCCGCGGGCTACGCTGTTGTCGCATTTTTTTCTGGAAAGGACATCGTCCACGGTAATGGTCTCTTTTCCGACCAGTTTTCTGGTCTCACGAAATCCGATGGAAGGTCCGATGATGGCAAGCTCCGCATGCTCCATGCCCGGCATATAGGTTTTTAAAGCCTCAACATAACTGATCACCTGTTTTCTTGTCTCCCGCTCCATCCGGGTCAGTTCCCTGGCATCCATGCCTTCCGGGATAATGCTCGGAAGCAAAACGCCCACAATACTGGATCCCTCCTTTTTCAGGATAAAGCCCTTCTCCTTGGTAAGATTTTGGATGCCGGCCTCCTTGGCCTTCACAACAGCACGTTCCACGGCTGCCGGGGACATGTCACAGCTTGTGTCAACTCCGCTTAAACGGAACGGCATGGTTGCCGCCTGAGGGCAGCCGTCATCACCGCCCCATACCAGATTGGCACCGGCAAGATGAGAAAGGTTCGCATCTCCGGAGGCATCGACAAAGGTTTTCGCATGCACTTCAAATACGCCCTCATCATCCGTACAAGAGATAGAAACAATCCTTCCATCTTCCGTTTTTGCGCCGATCACCACCGCATGCAGCAGATAATCCACCTGTTCTTTTTCCAGCAGATTGTCCAGCGCACATTTTAAATATTCCGGCTGGAAGTTGATATTGCGGTTTCCGGTAGCGGAAATGATGTAGTCCACCGTAGGACCGAGTGCCTCCATCTCATCTAAGACCATCTGGCCTACGCCTTCCACAACACGTACCGGATTTTCTCCGCAGCTGTAAAATCCGCAGAAAGCG
Source organism: Oscillospiraceae bacterium (assembly GCA_963642615.1). Lineage (GTDB taxonomy): Bacteria > Bacillota > Clostridia > Lachnospirales > Lachnospiraceae > Brotaphodocola. The sequence goes on from CAVIHW010000027.1 coordinate 28,901, forward strand.
CTGACACCGGAGTGGGTTGCCTCTCCGCCAAGATAGGCATTGCGCTCGATCAAAAGCGTTTTTGCTCCTGTTTTTGCCGCACCGACCGCTGCTGATACTCCGGCAGTGCCGCCTCCGACAACCACGACATCATACTGATATAAACGTTCCATGTTTTTCTCCTTCTTATCCAATGATCAGTGCTCCTAACGGATATGCAAAGAAGGTCAGCACAAGCAGCGCCATCAGTGCAAAAATTCCGCCCCAGATAAACATATCCTTTGTTGTGGTCCAGCCAGAACCGATTGCTACCGTATTGATGGTACTCTGGCCTGCCGGTGTCATGTTGCTGACTGCTGCTGCAATACCAACCATGCATACCACGGAGCCAACGCTCACGCTGCCTGCCGGAAGTGCGGTTAATACAGACAGTGCCACTGCACTTACTACGGTTGTGGTAACAATGTTGGAAGAAAAGTTTGTCTCAAGCAGTGCCCACAGCATGAAAAACAGGATCATTCCGGTAACCGGCAGTGCTGCGGTCAGCGGAGACAGAGAAGCGGTCAGCCAGTCGCTGATCCCGATATCTGCATTGGTCAGGCAGGAACCAAGCCAGGTTGCTGCACCGGTCATGAGAATGCTGCCCCAGAGGATTCCCTTGGTAACGCCTTCCTTAAAGTTTAAGATACGCTCGCCATCTACCTTTGTGATGAACAGGAGGATGCAGCCTAATAACGGCGGCATTGCGGTAGACCAGCTGTTGATGGTCTTGTAAAGCTCCGGGAAGCTTCCTTTGAGCAGGCTCGGTCCTACCCATAAAAATACGGTCAGGCCTACAACAGAAAGAATGATCTTCTCTTTGAGATCCGCCTTCGGAACACTTCCGCGCAGACCCATGGCATTCTCCGGTTTGATCTCATGGATATCATCTGGGCGGTAAATGAACTTAAATACCAAAATCAGCAGGATGATCAACAGGATACCGGTCGGGATGCCCATTGCCATAAACTGGAACTGATTGACGTCGCTTCCGGTTGCCGCATTGTAGTAACCGATCGCCATGGTCGGCCATACATGTCCGATTGCGGTCATGCCGGAGGAAAGGCTGATGCAGAATGCGGTACCCATCATGATCATGTTTCCGGTCTTTCCGCCCTTCTTTACGCCCAGTACCTGGAAGATATCCTCAAGGAATGGCATGAAAGCAACAAAGAGAACCGACGGGGATACGAATAAGCCCATGAAGGTGACTGCCGCAAACAGGAAACATACGAAATACCACGGTCCCTTTCTTGCGATCTTGTTGGTGATGAACGATACGGTACACCGTCTTACGAAATTCGTCTTCGAAAGCGGATATACCAGCATAAAGGTAAAGATCAAAAATGCTACGGTCGTATTTCCGAACGCACCGGAAAACGTTTTGGAAAATCCGAAGGTCGGGATCAGACCCAGGGCCATCAGGGTGATCATGCTCGGCCAGTCAATGGAAATGGTGATCCACATCAAAAGGGAACCGAAAAATACGCCCAATACCCCGATTGCCTCGGACGAAAGTCCTCCGCACGCCGGTACAAATCGCGACCCGATGATGATTGCCAACGACAGGATCAGAAAAATCGTGTCTTTGCAGCTTTTCTTGTTCATAATGAAACCCCTTTCTCCTTTGATTACTTGATAGATACAATATAGAAGTCTTCTTGACATTTGTAAAATATCATAATATTATCAAATCAATAGTTTTTTCCTATAACACTGTATTTTCATAGGAACATAGCACAAAAAAGGAACATATTTTTCAGCCAAACGGAGGCACTTCTCATGCAAATGCAACAATTACGCTACTTTTTGGAAATTGCCAAAGAAAAAAACATCTCCGCTGCCGCAAAAAATCTCTATCTCTCCCAGCCCTCCCTGTCCCAGCAGATCAGAAAGCTGGAAGAGGAGCTGGAGGTGCCGCTTCTTATCCGCCATTCCAAATCTGTCTCGCTGACTGATGCCGGAGAACAGTTTGCCCACCACGCCAGGCGAATTCTCGGGGGCGTTGACCAGCTTGCCGAACTCATGCACAAGCAAAGTCTCTTAGAGGCCGGAACCTTAAAGATCGGCCTTTTATGGATCGCAGGATATACAAACATCCTTCAGATTCTAAGCAGCTACCACACCCTTCATCCAGGCTTAAACTACGCCTTCAGCGTGAACGGAAGCGCCCACCTTTTGCAGACGCTCCTGGAACGCAAGATCCATGCGGCCTTTATCATCAGTACGGAAGAACAGTTAGAGCAGGAAGCCGATCTTGATTTTTGCAAGATCCACGAGGATTCCTACTCCGTGATCATCTCCAGGCAAAATCCACTGGCAGCAAAAGAGATCATCTGTGTGGAAGATTTAAAAGATACGCCCATCATCATGCCCTCCCAGGCTTCCGCACTGCGAAAAAGTCTCGATAGGATCTTTGAAGAAGCCGGCATCACGCCAAACATCCTCTGCGAGACCAGCCAATCCGATCTTGTCATCCAGTTAGCCTCCCACGACCTGGGTGTCGGGATCTCCTCACAGAGCATTGCCGCCAGCATGCAGACCGGCGCCTATGCCATCCTCCCCTTTGAGAGCCGCCTGCACCGCTCCATTTTTTATGTAACATTAAAGGAGCTTCTGGATTATCCATCCATCCGCTCCTTTACGAGGTATGTGAAACGTTATCAGTTAACTTCCGGAAGGACCCCTTTGATCAGTCCCGGGATCATCCATAAAAATACCACAACGACAAACACTGCTAAAGAATAGAAATCAATTGTGTTCCTGTTCTGCTTCTATTGTCGATTCTTTTTTTGCATCTGTTTTCTTTTTCTTTCTCTTCCAGGTCTTGCCGATTGCAAACATGATCGCACGGATCACAAGGACCAGAAGCGGGATTGCAAAAA
>CAVIHW010000028.1:0-30142 GCA_963642615.1 Oscillospiraceae bacterium
CATAGAACAGGAATATCGTAGGAACTAACATTGTATTAATACATGTTTTGATAAAGATAAGAAATATGATTGAAAAAATAAAGAAAGATGGCTTAAAAAACCGAAAAATACCGTTTTAAAATAAAAAAACAAAAGAAAATTAAGAAGAAATCGAAGAATCCGGGAATTGAACTTGACTTAATGAAATACATGTTGTAGACTCACAATCACACAGAAAACGGGGGAAATGCTGTGAATAAGTTAACCAACCAACCGTTATACGAACAGGTCTTTCAGCAATTAAAAGAAGCAATTCGAACTGGAACCTACAAAAAAGGGGATCTTCTTCCGAGTGAGAAGGAACTGATGGAGCAGCTGGGCGTCAGTCGCGTAACAGTAAGACAGGCACTCAAACTCTTAAGTGACAGTGGCATTATCCAGACCCGCAAGGGAAAGGGAAGCATTGTTGTGGCAGACTGGAAAGGACTTCTGGATCCCGGAAAACTTCGAGATCAGGCGGAGGAATACTGGAAGCAGTTTGAAAATTCCACAAAGGTGAGAAGGATCCTGGAACCGTCGATTGCAAGGCAGGCGGCCATCGAGGCAACTGAGGAGGATATTCGTCGGTTAGAGTTCGCCTATGAGCATGATTCAGAGACCACGGATACCGCAAAGAAGGATGTCTATATTCGGAAAGGTACGGGACTTCAGTCTTTTCATGGCTGCCTCTGGGAGATCTTAAAGAATCCGCTGATGAATAAGATCTGGGAGGCAACTGTGCCACCGTCTAATACGATCACGGCACTGCCTCTGATCGTTCCGGTGCAGCAGGAAAGCTACAAATCGGAAATCCGAAGGCAGCATGGACAGATCCTCGATGCCATCAGGCGGCATGATCCGGAATATGCCTATTTTTATATGCTGCAGCATTGTGACTGGATCTATGCAACTTACAAGCATTACTTTGATGAGTTTTGCCGCTAAGTGAAATAGAGTGAGATGGGTTTCCTGATACGGAATGGTTGCGGATACAAAAAGATGAGCTGGAGGTGTAAGTATGAAATATGACTTCGACAAAGTGTGTGATCGCTCCGATACGGATTCCATCAAATGGGACAGGCAGTTTAAGTTCGGCGTGCCGTCCGGACTGATCCCGTTCTGGATCGCTGACACGGATTTTGGCACGCTGCCGGAAGCGGTCGCTGCGATCAAGGAGCGTCTGGAGCATCCGCTGTTTGGCTATACGTCAACCGGAAAAAAGACGACGGAGACGGTACGTGCATGGTACAGCCGCCGCCATCACGTGAACCTTCCGATCGAGGCCTTTTCGCCTTCCGAGGGAGTTGTGACCTCAATCTGGTTTTCCATCCGTGCCTTTACGAAGCCGAAAGACCAGATCCTGGTATTTACACCGGTATATGATCCGTTCTTTGTTGCAATCCGCACACAGGATCGTGTGGAAACGGATTGCCCTCTCCTGTATCGGGACGGACACTATGAGATCGACTGGGAAGACTTTGAAAGCAAGCTTGCAGGCGGTGTGAAAGCTGTCATTTTCTGCAACCCGCACAACCCGGTAGGACGGGTCTGGACGAAGGCGGAGGTGCAGCGGGTGGTACTGCTGTGCAAGAAATATTCTGTCTGGCTGTTTTCGGATGAGATCCATGGCGATGTTACGCTGTATGGCCATTCTTATACCTCAGCGGCATGCTTTGCACAGGAATATGACAAAATGATCGTATATACCGCGATCAGTAAGACGTTTAACATGGCGGGGCTTCATTCTTCCTGCAGCATCATCCCGAATCCGGAATACAAAAAGAAGCAGGAGGCATCCTTGAGGGAAGCATGGCTGATGAGTCCAAACTGTCTTTCCAACGCAGCGATAGAAGCCTGCTATACCTACGGAGATGAATGGGTGGATGAGCAGAATGCGTATCTGACTGCGAATTCCGAATATATCATTCAGTATCTGGCAGAACATGCCCCGGAGATTAAGCCGGTGAAGCCGGAGGGAACCTATCTGATGTGGCTGGACTGCACAGCTCTTTCCATGACATCGGATGAGATCCAGAAATGTCTGGCAGAGCAGTATGGTATAGCGATAGGAGGCGGAACTTCCTATGGAGGCGATGGAGCACATTTTTTGCGGCTGAACTTTGGATGTCCCAGAAAGACGCTGGAGGCAGGCATGAAACAATTGGCACAGTTTGTAGCAGATCAAAGAAAAGAGGGCTAAAGTATGGAGAACAAAAAACTAAACTTTTGGGATTGCATGGGCTTTTGTATCGGCCAGATCGTTGGCTCCGGCGTATTTGTATTGACTGCCATTGTAATTGGCCTGACCGGACATGGAGCACCCTACGGATATTTCCTGGCAGCACTGATCTCCCTGATCAGCCTGGTGCCAATGGCAACACTTTCTTCGAGTATGCCGGCTACCGGCGGAAGCTATGTATATGCAAAAAAACTGTTGGGACCGAGGATCGCATTTGTGTTTCTTTTAATGTTTATTTTACAGCAGGTACTGGTATCAACCTTTGCGATCGGATTTGCAAGCTATGTAGGTGTTATCTTTCCGTTTGTGAATCAGAAGGTTGTGGCAGTCGGTGCGCTGACCGCAGCTGTAATCGTCAACCTGATCGGATTAAAAACTTCTGCTAAGGTTCAGAAGGTTATGGTATCCCTGCTTCTCATTTCTTTGTTTGTTTATATCATGTTTGGCATTCCGAAGGTAGACTGGTCCGCCATGGAATTTAGTGCATCCAATATCATGCCGAACGGTCTGAAGAATTTCTTACAGGGTGCAACCCTTCTTTCCTTTGCCTGCGGAGGCGCAAGCTTCCTTGCAGAAAATGGAGGAGAGATTGAAAATCCCGGAAAGAATATTCCAAAGGCAATGATCCTTTCTACGGCAATCGTGGCAATCTTTTATGCCTTTGTCGGCATTGTAGCAGCCTGTGTGCTTCCGCTCGATCAGGTTGCAGGTGTAAATATTTCGGTGGTTGCAAAAGAGATGTTCCCGGTTCCGGTTTATCTGTTCTTTGTCATTGGCGGTGCATGGTTTGCACTTTTGACTACCCTGAACGGCACCTTGTCCTGGACCACCCGATCCCTTCAGAGAGCAGCTATGGATGGATGGCTTCCGGATATTTGCGCAAAAGAAAATAAAAATGGCACTCCGGTACTGTTGCTTTTGTTCTTCTTCGTTGTCGGATTGCTCCCGATCGTGACCGGTATGGATACGACCGATATTTCTAACATGGGTACCGGATGCAGCAAGCTGACCGGACTGTTTACGATCTGCGCATGCTGGAGACTTCCGAGTCTGTTCCCGGAGGCATATGAAAAATCAGTGCTCCATACAGATCCGAAAAAACTTCATGCAATCCTTTGCGTATGTCTGACTGTTACGATCGTGACATCCTTTGTCAGCCTGTCAAGTCTGAAGGCAAAGCATTATCTCTATATCGGAATCTTCATTCTGGTGGCGATCATTATCATGCAGCTTCGTTATAAGAATGTAAAGGCGAAGATGGAACAGCAGGATAGTTAAAAACAAGACAATATGAATGAATACGAATCAGTCACTGGATGTTTTATGCAGTGGCTTTTTCGTGTTTTAATAGGAGGAGAAATGGATCGATTAGAAGCGTTGATGAAGGCCAAGATTCCATGTCCTGAGACAGGGATCCATGTTTGCCATACCGTCTGTGCAATCTGCAGTCCGGCCAACAACTGCGGAGTCAATGCCTATGTGAAGGACGGAAAAATGCTGAAGCTTGAGGGAATGGATGAGCATCCGACCAGCAAGGGACGGCTGTGCACAAAAGGGCTTTCCGGGCGTCAGTTTGCTTACCGCGAAGACCGGATCTTGCACCCGTTAAAACGGATCGGAGAGCGCGGAGAGGGAAAATTTCAGGAGATCAGCTGGGAGGAAGCATACGAGGAGATTGCCTTTCGTCTGAATCAGATAAAGGAGGAGTCCGGAGCTGACGCGGTGGCATTTTTTGGCGGTTATAACAAGTGGTACCGTCCATGGCTGCGCCGTCTGGCACATTCCTTTGGCACCATGAATTACGGAACGGAATCGAGCACCTGCATGACAGCAGGATGGATGGCGTGGAAAACCGCAGCAGGACAGCTGGCAAGACCGGATATGGCACATGCCGATCTGTATCTTGGCTGGGCAATGAATCCGTATTATTCCGGATATGGAAAGGCAACAGCAGTAGAAAATCGCCGGAAAAACGGCATGAAAGTGATCATCATAGATCCGAAGATCACGCCTGCAGTGGAGCGTCTTTGCGATCTGCACCTGCGCCCGTATCCGGGCACTGATGGTGCTCTGGCACTTTGTATGGGAAATATCCTGATCGAACATGACTGGGTCGACCGGGAATATATTGAAAAGTATGTTCATGGATTTGCACAGTATCGGGAATATGTAAAGGGATTCCATCGTTCCAATATCGAACAGCTGACCGGTGTGCCCTATGAGCAGGTGTTTGAGGCTTGCCGCATGATCCATGAAAGTCGCTCTATGTGCATCAATGAAACCAGTGCACCGATCCCGCATCATAAGAACGGATACCAGAATTACCGTGCTATCATGGCGCTGTCTGCGCTGACCGGGAATTTTGACCGGGAAGGCGGTCAGATGCCGGGTCTGCACAGCTTTACCCACCAGATGGCAGGCTTTGTGACACGGGATGAGGAATTTGCAGCAGAGACAGAGCCGGAACATGCAAAACCGGCAGTGGGTGCCAATCGGTTTCCGTTGTGGTATCATATGGAAAGAGAAATGCAGTGTGTGGATCTGGCAAGACAGATTTTGGAAGGAACGCCCTATCCGATCCGGGCAATCTTTGCGATGGGGATGAATTACCGTATGCTTCCGGATGACAAACGCGTGAAAGAAGCACTTCTTAAGCTGGATTTCTTTGTAGACACCGACCTGTTTATGACAGATACTGCCATGCTCGCTGACCTTGTTCTTCCGGTCTGCACTTCCTATGAACGCGGGGAGCTGGAAACGTATCCGGGCTGTTATGCCTGGTATACAAAACCGGCGATCGACCGGGTGGGCGAGAGCAGATCGGATGCAGAGATCATACAGGATCTTTCCAGGGCATTGAAGCTTGGAGATGAAAAACTGGAGGCAGGATATGAAAAAAATCTGGAAGAAATCCTGCAGGATCTGGACATTACAGTGGAGGAATTAAAGACCAGTGATGTGCCGGTTCGCGTGCCGAATGTGAAAAAGTCGGCGCCGGGTGAGCATCTGGAGCGAGGCCTTTTGACTCCGACAGGAAAATTTGAATTGTATTCGGAACTGATCGCCTCGCATCCTGAGTGGCATTTAAATCCGCTTCCGACCTACGTTGAACCGTTGGATGATGCAGATCCGACGGTCTATCCGTACCGTCTCTGCTCCGGTGGACGTATCCCGAATGCAATCCATTCTCGTCTGCATAAGGTGAAATGGGCGCGGAGCTTACGACCACTTCCGACAGCAGAATTATCTGTGGAAGATGCAAAAGAACTGGGAGTAAAAGAAGGGGATGATCTGGAACTTTTTACGGAGCGGGGCTGTATCTGCGTGAAGGCAAAGCCAACCCGCAAGGTTCCAAAGTCGGTTGTTTTTTTCTACCATGGTTATTCAGAGGCTGACGTCAATTCTTTGATGTCCGGAACGCATGTGGATCCCTATTCCGGCTTTCCGGCCTACAATTCAACGCGGTGCGGTATGAGAAAGAAGGTACAGCTATGAAAAAGTATGCGATCGACCTGGATATCAGTAAATGCGTAGCATGCGGTGCCTGTGCGGTAGCCTGCATGGATCAGAATGATTTTGATGAAAAACAGGATCAGAAACCTTTTCGGACGATCTGCGATCTGGAAACGGAGCAGGATGGGGTTATGCACTGCCAGAGATTTACCCGTTCCTGTCTGCATTGTGATGACGCACCCTGTATTTCGGCTTGTCCGAAGCAGTGTATCAGGAAAGATCCGGAAACCGGTTTTACCATTTACGATTCAGAAAGCTGTATCGGGTGCAAAAAATGTTTCCGTGCATGCCCTTATGCTATTCCGGGGTTTGGGGCAGACAGGAAGATGAGAAAATGCGATGGCTGTTATATCCGTGTACATCATGGATTGCTTCCGGCCTGTGTAAAGGCCTGTCCGTTTGGAGCACTGAAACTCATCGACACCAATGAACCGGAGGAAACCTGGTCGATTCCAAAGGAACATTCCTTAAGAGAACATGCCATGACCATCATGAAAGTCAAATAGATGATACAGGTAACAGGAGAAAACCATGACACGAATCACACTGGAAGAAGCACAAAACTTGATATTTGAGGCGGGAGCAGCGGTAGAAGCTGAATGGTGTCCTGCCGCGGAATGTGTTGGGCGGACACTTGCAAAGGATTTGATATCCGGCATGATGCAGCCTCCCTTTGCGCGGTCTGCCATGGATGGATATGCGCTGCGGGTATCGGATATCAAAGAAGCAGATCCGCTTCATCCGGTGGTATTGCGTGTGGTTTCTAAAGCCTTTGCAGGAGATCCGCCAAAAAGGGCGATCCGTGCCGGGGAGTGTGTCCGGATCATGACCGGTGCGATGATCCCGGAAGGCGCAGACTGTGTAGTACGCCAGGAAGATACGGATTATGGTGAGGATCTTGTTCAGATTTATACAAGCGCACAGCTGCGGCAAAACTGCTGTCAGGCTGGAGAGGATTTTTCAAAAGGAGCCGTGCTTGCAAAGGCCGGAGACCAGGTGGATGCCTATACTGCAGCAGCAGCTGTGGCAGCCGGTCATACCGGTCTTTTTGTACGAAGAGCATTGAAAGCTGCGCTCATTACAACCGGAGAGGAGATCCGGGATGTCGGTTCTTGCTTGCAGCCGGGACAGATCTACAATTCCAACCAGGCTTACCTGGAATTCAGGCTGAGGGAGGTCGGATGCAGGATCGTATCACGCCAGAGAACCGGTGATGATCCAAGAGACATTGCCAGGGCAGTGAGTGAGACGGCCGCAGAGGCGGATTTCGTGATCACGACGGGAGGAGTATCAGTCGGACAGAAGGATCAGCTTCCTTATGTTATGGAACAGCTTTTTCAGTCACGGATCCTGTTTCAGGGGATCGCACTAAAACCCGGCATGCCAACCATGTGTGCCATGCTTGGAAGGGTTCCGGTTCTTTCTTTGTCCGGAAATCCATATGCAGCCTTTTCGGTGTTCGAATTGCTCCTTCGGCCACTGATGGCCGGCTTTTACGGCGCCAAAGGGTATCACTATGCCTGCATCCAAACGATCGCAGCATCGGGATTTTCAAAGCCAAGCAAAGGACGCAGACTGCTTCGGGGATATTATGACGGGGAGCGTGTTCATTTTTCTGGGAAGCAGCAAAACGGTCAGCTGACGGGAGGGATCGGCACGAACTGTCTGGCAGATATTCCGGCAGGAACTGATGCGGTCTATCCTGGAATGCCGGTAAGGATCATCCTTCTTGGCATACAGTAGGTACCTGGATCTGGATAAAAGTGATAAATGACAAAGTTGCACAGGAAAATGTTGGGATGTATGCACGAATCTGATGAGAAAAAGATGGTATTTTACAAAAAATTGCTAAAAATTATACAAAAAACGTGCTCAAAAACCTTTACTCTTCAAAAAAATATGGTATAATTATACCAGACCGTCAAGGGGGTTGCTTTTGTGCAAAAGATATACCGGACGGTGCAAAAGCGCAGACAAAAGCTGCATAATGTTGAGGAGGATAAACCAATGGCTAACAAGTGGGTGTACTTATTTACAGAAGGTGACGCTACCATGAGAAATCTTCTCGGTGGTAAAGGCGCAAACCTGGCTGAGATGACCAACATCGGTCTTCCGGTTCCGCAGGGATTTACCATTACAACGGAAGCCTGCACACAGTATTACGAGGATGGCCGTGAGATCAACGACGAGATCCAGGGTCAGATCAACGAATACATTGAAAAAATGGAAGAGATCACCGGCAAGAAATTCGGAGATCTTGAGAACCCGCTTCTGGTTTCCGTACGTTCCGGCGCACGTGCTTCCATGCCGGGCATGATGGATACCATTTTAAACTTAGGTTTAAATGAGGCCGTTGTAAATGTAATCGCTGAGAAGTCCAACAATCCGCGCTGGGCATGGGATTGCTACAGAAGATTCATTCAGATGTATTCCGACGTTGTTATGGAAGTCGGCAAGAAATACTTCGAGGCTCTCATCGATGAGATGAAGGAGAAGAAAGGCGTTAAGCTTGACGTTGAGCTGGATGCAGACGATTTAAAAGAGCTGGCTAACCAGTTCAAGGCTGAATATAAGAACAAGATCGGCGCAGATTTCCCGGATGATCCGAAGGAGCAGCTGATGGGTGCCATCAAGGCTGTATTCCGTTCCTGGGACAACCCGCGTGCAAACGTTTACCGCCGTGACAATGATATCCCGTATTCCTGGGGCACTGCTGTAAACGTACAGTCCATGGCTTTCGGTAACATGGGCGATGACTGCGGTACCGGTGTTGCATTTACCCGTGACCCGGCAACCGGCGCAAAGGGACTGTTCGGTGAGTTCTTAACCAATGCACAGGGCGAGGACGTTGTAGCAGGTGTACGTACCCCGATGCATATTCAGGAGATGGCAGAAAAATTCCCGGAGGCATTTGCAGATTTTGAGAAGGTATGCAAGACCCTGGAAGATCACTACAGAGACATGCAGGATATGGAATTTACGGTTGAGCATGGAAAACTGTACATGCTGCAGACCCGTAACGGTAAGAGAACCGCGCATGCTGCATTAAAGATCGCCTGCGACCTGGTAGACGAGGGCATGAGAACTCCGGAAGAAGCAGTATCCATGATCGATCCGCGTAACCTGGATTCCTTACTGCATCCGACCTTCGATCAGAAAGCATTAAAGGCAGCTACCCCGATCGCAAAAGCACTTGGCGCAGCACCTGGCGCAGCATGTGGTAAGATCGTCTTCACCGCAGATGATGCAGTAGAGTGGGCTGAAAGAGGCGAGAAAGTTGTTTTAGTACGTCTTGAGACCTCTCCGGAAGACATCACCGGTATGAAGGCTTCTCAGGGTATCCTGACTGTTCGTGGTGGTATGACCTCCCATGCAGCTGTAGTTGCACGTGGTATGGGCGCATGCTGTGTATCCGGCTGCGGCGATATCATCATGGATGAAGAGAATAAGAAATTTACCTTACACGGCAAAGAATATCATGAGGGCGATGTGATCTCCTTCGATGGTTCTACCGGTTGCGTATATGACGGTGCAATCCCGACTGTAGAGGCTACCATTGCCGGTGAGTTCGGACGTATCATGGCATGGGCTGACGAGTACAGAACCATGGGCGTACGCACCAATGCAGATACCCCGCACGATGCACAGAAGGCTCGCGAGCTTGGCGCAGAGGGTATTGGCCTTTGCCGTACCGAGCATATGTTCTTCGAGGGTGACCGTATCGATGCATTCCGTGAGATGATCTGCTCCGATACTGTAGAGGAGAGAGAAGTGGCACTCGAGAAGATCCTTCCGTTACAGCAGGGCGATTTCGAACAGCTCTATGAGGCTATGGAAGGCAACCCGGTAACCATTCGTTTCCTGGATCCGCCGTTACATGAGTTCGTTCCGACTGAGGAAGCAGACATTGAGAAGCTTGCAAAAGCAAAAGGCAAGACTGTTGCAGAGATCAAGGCAATCTGCGAGTCCCTGCATGAGTTCAACCCGATGATGGGTCATCGTGGATGCCGTCTGGCTGTTACCTATCCGGAGATTGCTGTTATGCAGACCAAGGCTGTCATCCGTGCAGCAATCAATGTGAAGAAAGCACATCCGGACTGGAACATGGTTCCGGAGATCATGATCCCGTTGATCGGCGATATCAAAGAATTAAAATACTGCAAGAAGACCGTTGTTGAGACCGCAGATGCAGAGATCGCAGCAGCTGGTTCTGACCTGAAGTACCATGTAGGTACCATGATCGAGATCCCGAGAGCAGCTCTGACTGCAGACGAGATCGCAAAAGAGGCTGACTTCTTCTGCTTCGGTACCAATGACTTAACTCAGATGACCTTTGGCTTCTCCCGTGATGATGCAGGTAAGTTCTTAGGCGCATACTATGATGCGAAGATCTATGAGAACGATCCGTTTGCAAAACTGGATCAGACCGGTGTCGGCAAACTGATGGAGATGGCGATCAAACTTGGTAAGGAATCCAATCCGGATCTGCATATCGGTATCTGCGGTGAGCATGGCGGAGATCCGTCTTCCGTAGAGTTCTGCAACAAGATCGGTCTGGATTATGTATCCTGTTCTCCGTACCGTGTGCCGATCGCAAGACTTGCAGCAGCACAGGCAGCGATTGCACAGAAACAGTAAAATTTTATAGTAGATCATTAGGAAAGGCTGTATATGTCATCATATACAGCCTTTTTTTGATGTTATTGTTTATGCTGGAAAATCATAACAGATTGTGATACACTAACCTTGTATGTGTTTATGACAAAAACTATGGACTAGATGAATCATCAAATAAATCATCAAATAAATCAGGGGATAGAAACATGACAACAAAGGAATTTTATGAGAAGATCGGTTCTGACTATGACGATGTATTAGGCAGATTTGGCAGTGAGGCGTTAGTAAAGCGCTTCGCTTTGAAATTTTTAAAGGATCCAAGTTATGCAGATTTAAAGGAAGCGATGGAGACCAAGAATGCCGAACGGGCATTTCGTGCAGCTCATACGTTAAAGGGTGTCTGTGTGAATCTTGGTTTTGACCGTCTGTATGAAACCAGTGCGGAGCTTACGGAAGATTTAAGAGGACTGGAAATTGAGAAGGGTGACCGGCTGCTGCCGGAGCTGGAGGTTCGCTACAGACAGGTAGAAGAGGCAATTCGGGAGTTGGAAGCGGAGGCCTGAACGATACATGAATGCGAAAGAGAAACTGACAAAAGAGCAGGCAGAGCAGCAGATGGAAATCTACCGGGAAGTGTTTACGGTCGTAAGGATTCTGAATGCCGTAGATCTGCGCCTTGTGAAGCAAGAGGAACCGGAAGATCCTGCAAAAAAAATACATATCTGCCATTGCTATGATTTTTGGAATAAAGACCGTCCTTGCGAAAATTGCATTTCCAGAAAGGTATATCAGGATAAGATCCAGCGGACAAAGCTGGAATATCAGGATCAGGATCTTTATGAGGTGACGGCACGGTATGTGGAGGTAGACGGGATACCTGGCGTCATGGAACTTGTGCGGCGTTTGGATAATAACTGCCTGATCGATACGGACGGCCGGAACAAGCTGTTAGAGCATCTGACGAGCTATCATGATGATCTTTACATTGATGCACTGACCGGTGCATACAACCGCCGCTATTATGAAGATAAGGTCAAATCATCGGTCATGAAGGGCGGTGTGGCCATGATCGATCTGGATGATTTTAAGATCTACAACGATACATGTGGCCATGATGCGGGAGATATGGTATTAAAAACCGTGGTGCATCAGATCCGAAGCTGCGTTCGTGAGACAGATTCCCTGATCCGTTATGGGGGTGATGAGTTCCTTCTCTTAATACCAGACCTGGATGCGGATAAATTTACGCAGCGTCTTTTGCTGATCCGGCAGACGATTGCGGAATCGGAAGTATCCGGCTACGCAAACATCCACCTTTCTGTCAGCATTGGCGGTGTATATACCGATGGTACGGATCTGGTGGAAGATGTGGTGAGCAGTGCGGATAAGCTGATGTATCAGGCAAAGAACCGGAAAAATATGGTTGTGACCGCAAAGACCATGCATGAGGTGTCACAGGAAAGTGAAACCACGAAAGAGTCAGAAAATATCAAGCAGCAGATCCTGATTGTTGATGATTCCGAGTTGAACCGCGAGATTCTTTCTGAGATGCTGCGTGCGGACTTTTCTATCCTGGAAGCAGACAATGGAAAACAGTGTCTGTCATTACTGGAACAATATGGAACCGGAATTTCCCTGATCCTTTTAGACATTGTCATGCCGGATATGAATGGATTTGAAGTGCTTGAATATATGATACGGAATCATTGGATCGAGGAGATCCCGGTTATCATGATCTCCAGTGAAAATTCGGAAAACCTTATCCGTAAGGCTTATGAGCTTGGAGTTTCGGATTATATCCGCAGGCCGTTTGATGCCAAGATTGTATTTCAGCGTGTCTTTAATACCATCAAGCTTTATGCAAAACAGCGCCATCTGTTTAAGATGGTCACAAAGCAGATGTATGAGAAGGAAAAAAATAACCGCATCATGGTTGGGATCTTAAGCCAGATCATGGAATTTCGTAACAGTGAGAGTGGTATGCATGTATCCAATATCAATCAGCTTTCCGGCCTCCTGTTAGACCGTCTGACCCAGAAAACAGAACGCTATCATCTGACGCGGGCGGAACGTGAACTGATCGCAACGGCGTCTGCACTTCACGATATTGGAAAACTTGGCATTGATGAAAAAATCTTAAACAAACCAGGGCGGCTGACGGCGGAAGAGTATGAGATCATGAAAACCCATACCTTGATCGGAGCGTCCATGTTAAAACATTTATCCGTTTATCAGGATGAACCGATCGTACAGGTGGCATACCAGATCTGCAGGTGGCATCATGAACGGTATGATGGAGGCGGATATCCGGATGGACTGAAGGGAGAAGAAATCCCGATTTCCGCACAGGTGGTTTCTATTGTAGATGTATATGATGCGCTGGTAAGTCCGCGCGTCTATAAGAAAGCCTATCCACATGAGCAGGCCATGAAGATGATCCAAAATGGAGAGTGCGGTGTGTTCAGCCCTCTGTTGCTGGAATGCCTGCGTGACATTCAGGATCAGATAAAAAGCCTTGATTCTACCCCCCCCCGGAGGAGTATAAAGAAAAGCAGTACCTAAAAGAAAACAGATCAGGTCTGATCTGACTTACAGGAGTAACTTACTATGACAAACGATATGACACGGGGTAACCCTATACGGCTGATCCTGGCATTCATGATCCCGACTTTTCTCGGCAATGTGTTCCAGCAGTTTTATAACCTTGTGGATTCCGTGGTGGCAGGCCGCTATATCGGAGTGGAAGCTCTGGCTGCCATCGGAAGCACGACGTCCCTGATCTTTTTGGTGACCGGATGGATGCAGGGCATCACCAGTGGATTTGCCATCATGGTAGCCCAGTGTTTTGGTGCTAAAAATCATGACCTGATGCGCCGCTATGTTGCTATGAGCATCTATTTGTGTGTAGCCTTCGTGGTTGTTATGACAGCGGGACTTAGCATACTCAATGTTCCGATCCTTCATCTGATGAATTCGCCGGAAGAAATCCTTCCGGCCACGGCATCCTATATGGGAATCATCTATGCAGGACTCTGCGTGACGGCAGCTTACAATGCCTTTGCTGCGGTGCTTCGGGCGCTGGGAGACGGACGCTCTCCGCTGTATTTTCTGATCATTTCCGCGATCATCAATGCAGTGCTGGATGTTCTCTTTATTCTGAAATTTCATATGGGTGTGGAGGGCTGCGCCTATGCGACCGTTATCGCCCAGGGGATTTCTGCACTTTTGTGCCTGATCTACATCATTTTGAAGTTTGACATTCTAAAGCTCAAAAAGAGCGATTTTAAACCGGATCTTTCCATGATGCGCCGCCTGCTTTCCATAGGTGTGCCCATGGGACTGCAGTTTTCCATCACGGCTATTGGAACCATCATTGTACAGAGCGCCATCAACGTTTTTGGCGCGGACTGCATTGCGGGATATGCGGCTGCCGGAAAGCTGCAGAATATGGTCAATACCGTCTTTATCGCTTTTGGTGCAACGATTGCTACCTATGTGGGTCAGAACCGGGGAGCCGGACGGCTTGACCGGGTGCGTCAGGGTGTGAAATATACTCAGGTTATGATCTTTGTCTGTGCTGCTGCGGCCTTTTTGATCATTCATTTCCTGTCCGGAAAGCTGACCCTGATCTTTGTAGATGCATCAAAGACTGTGGTCATTGATGCAGCCAACCAGTATTTTAAGACTGTATCATGGGCGTATCCGTTCCTTGGCAGTATCTTTTTATACCGGAATGCCTTACAGGGCATGGGATACGGCCTGGTGCCGATGCTAGGCGGCGTGTTTGAACTGATGGCAAGGGGAGCCGTTGTCATGCTGGTCGTGCATCTTGGCGGTGGATTTGCAAATACCTGCCTGGCAGATCCGGCAGCATGGGTCTCGGCACTGATCCCCCTGATCCCGTATTATATTTATACAATGAGAAAATATTATTTACAGGAAAAGGAAACTGTGATATAGTAGCGGACAAAGAAAAAATAGAAGAGCAGAGTAGATCTGTGTGCGTTAAGTGCCAGCCGGACAGGGAGTTGCCGGCCGGACGAAGAAACGGTTGTCTGTTTCGCGGTACACGGATCGCATCCCGCTGCGAAGAGGATAGATCACATTATCTCCTTTGTGGTAGAGAATTCTGCAAAGGAGGTAATTTTTTATGCAAAAATTCAAAGATCTGTTCACAGATTCCGTGAAAGAACTGAAACAGGTAAGCACGGTCACGGTTATGGCCATGTTTGCAGCCATTTCCATTGTGCTTGGGTATTTTACCCTAGTGCTTGGTGATTATCTGAAGATCGGATTTTCAAGCATTGCAAATCAGTTTGTCTATTACCTGTTTGGGCCTGTGGCAGGCGGTCTGTTTGGCGGAGCACTTGATATCTTAAAGTATATCATCCGTCCTACCGGTGCCTTTTTCCCGGGCTTTACCATCGGAGCCATGATCGGCGGTGTCCTTTATGGCTGCTTCCTTTATAAACGCCCGATCAGCTTTTTACGCATTCTGGCAGCAGAATTGACCGTTTCTGTCATCTGCAACATGCTGCTTGGAACCCTGTGGCTGAGCATGCTGTACGGAAAGGCGTTTCTGGCACTTTTGCCGATGCGTGTATTAAAAAACCTCATCATGTGGCCGGTCAATTCCATGCTGTTTTATACCATCGGAAAAACACTGGAGGCATCCGGTGTGTTCCGCCTCTTAAAAACGGTGGGGCGCAAGCAGATTGCAATGTGAAAATTTATTGGCGCTATATGCTATAGAGTAGGGTTCGAAGTGCCGGGACTGCCATACAGAACCGCATACCCTGGTGGAATTTTTTACTTCGTGCGCTCCGCCGCCTATTGTCTCCCCTGCGGGCTAAACTCGCGTGCTCTGCACGCTCAGACAGGCCCTCCGGGGAGACGCTATGCTCGCGCACTCGGAAAATTCCAAAGGGTCTGCTTATTCTGTATGGCAGTCCCGGCACTTCTACTGTACTGGCTGAGCTAATGTTATAAAAGCATTAAAGCTGTGGAATTTCTCTTAGATTGCTTATAATCCTAAGAGACTCTGCCGGCATGTTATTGCCGTCATTGCCAGCATCTTTATGGCTATAAATTGTTATTGTAATGGAGTTGATTCGTTGAAGATTTATCAATGTAGTTATGGTTGTTTTATCGCTGTAGCTCAGCCAGTTTAGTAGAAATTTCGGAAGCATCATCCCCCTCGCGCAGACCCATTGAAATTTGTTTTGTGAGCGAGCATAGCGTCTCCCCGGAGACCTTGTCTGAGCGTGCAGCGCACGCGAGTTTGGTCGCAGGGGAGACAATAGGCGGCGCAGTGAACAAAACATAAAAATTCCACCGGGTCTGCGCGAGGGGGATGATGCTTCCGGAATTTCGGACTATCTGATACTATTTGTTAAATTGGCATTTTGGTATTTATTGCTGCCGCGCACTCTGCTCCTCAATACTTTTGCGGATCTGGAGCATGTGCTGGTCGGTGGCGGCTATGACTTCGGCGCACTGGCGAAGATCATTGCTGATCTCCTCGGCAGCGGCACCGATATCCTTTTTGTATTTTAGCTGGTGATCCAGGCTTGCCCAGAAATCCATGGCAATGGTGCGGATCTGAACCTCAACGCGCAGGTTGCGTTTCTCCTCGGAGAAGAATACGGGCACCTCGATGATCAGATGGTAGCTGCGGTATCCGTTGGGCTTGGGATTTTTGATATAGTCTTTGATGGCAATGACGGTGATGTCATCCTGGCTGACCAGCATGTTGGCGACTGCATAGATATCGTCCACGAAGGAGCAGATGACACGGATTCCAGCTACATCATCCAGATGATTGATCATGGATTCGAGTGTGACCGGAAGATTTCTCCGCTGCAGTTTCTCTACGATACTCAAAGGTTTTTTTACGCGGGATTTGATCATCTCGATGGGATTTCTCTGATTTTTGATGGAAAGCTCATCATTCAGGACTTCAAATTTGGTCTTGACCTCCCGGATGGCGCAGGTGTACATCATCATGGCCTGCTGGAATTCCCTGGCCTGACTGAGGAGTGCATCAGGAACCTGAACCAGATTCGGGACATTGACTACGGACTGGATCAGTTCGCTGTTTGGGTTCATATTCATATTCATGAGTAATACCTCGCTGTAGTTGTGCTTATGTTACATTCATTATAGCAGATTCCGTGAACCATACAAGTTGATTTGTGGAATAACAGGTTAGACTTTTTGTATACAATGTCTTTTATTTTTGACCGTGTTATGGTATGCTGAGAGGTACGAATGTATCAGAATAGTGGAGGTATTTACATGAGCGAGAATTGTACACACAACTGCAATACCTGCGGCGAATCCTGCGGGAGCCGCACGGCAGAGCAGACAAGCTTTTTAGAACCATTAAATCCGGAAAGCAGCGTAAAAAAGGTGATTGGCGTTGTCAGCGGAAAAGGCGGTGTTGGAAAATCTCTGGTGACAGCCATGATGGCAGTGAAGATGAACAGCAAGGGAAATCATACGGCAATTCTGGATGCAGATATTACCGGACCATCCATTCCGAAGGCCTTTGGCCTGGATGATATGGTCATGATGACCAAAGGAGATCTGATGGTTCCGGCAACTTCTGCAACCGGAATCGATATCATGTCAGCAAACCTGCTTTTGGATAACGATACGGATCCGGTCATCTGGCGTGGACCTGTCATTGCAGGAGCAGTCAAGCAGTTCTGGAGTGAAACGCTCTGGAAAGATGTGGATTACATGTTTGTGGACATGCCGCCCGGAACAGGTGATGTTCCGCTCACCGTTTTTCAGTCTCTTCCGGTAAGCGGCATCATCATCGTGACCTCTCCGCAGGAGCTGGTTTCCATGATCGTTGCAAAGGCTGTGAAGATGGCAGAGAAGATGAATGTGCCGATCATCGGACTGGTAGAAAACATGAGTTATCTGGAATGTCCGGACTGCAAAAAGAAGATTTCCGTCTTTGGCGAGAGCCATATCGATGAGATCGCAAAGGAGCATGGCATTCCGGTATTAGCAAAGCTCCCGATCGACCCGAAGGTAGCCGAGCATGTGGATAACGGCACCATCGAGTATCTGGAACGGGACTGGTTTGACCTTGCAGCCGAGAAGGTAGAGGAGCTTTAAAACGTTAATAGAAGTAGTAGGACAGGGTTTTCGTGACAGAGAACCCTGTTTTTTTGTATAGTGCCAAGGCCGCAGCATTGTCTCCGGTCACATGCAGGATGACTTTTTGAACTCCTCTGGAAGAAAGAGCAGGAAGAAGCAGCTGTAAAAATGCGGTGCCAAAGCCCTGATTTCGAAACTCAGGAAGAATTTCTACATGATGCAGACAGAGGGTGGTTTTGCTGACGGGCTCTACCGAAGCGCTGCCGCAGCAGATGCCGGAATGAAACAGTGCGTATTCGTTGTTGGAAACCTGCGTTATAGAAAATGCCTGAGTCTGACAAACAGATTTGTCATCTGCGCAGGCAGCAGCATGGTTATGGTCGTCCAGAATACATTCCATCATAAATTCCTCGGAATCTTTTTGTGCACCAAGTGCTGCCAGGGCTTTTAAGGTATCCGTGCAGGTGTCTGAAACTGCAAAGAGCAGGTCAACGTCCGGATATTCTGCGAGAACTTCCTTTAGGAGAACAGAAAAATGCCCCTGCCTGCGAAAATCCGGGTGTGTAAATGCGCAGCATTCGGCCAGGGTTTCTTCGTAGGGAATGAGGGTCAGACAGGATACCAGTTGTTTGTCCGGAAGATAGCCAAGCAGGCAGAAACTGTCTTCTTCGTCTTCGAAGGGAAAGGACAGGTCGGTTTTATCATGGTGATTGCAGAAACCGACCAGTTCAGAAAGTTCCTGACGCTGTTTTTTGGTGAGTAATTTGGTTGAGCCAATGGAAATGTCCAATTTCATAGAGCCTCCCGAAGTGTGTTTTTTTCAATACAAGCATTATAAGAAAAAAACATAAATAATACAAGAATCCTGATTGACTTTTGACAAACGAGTGCTACAATACGGTAATCGTACGAAAAAGCAATGGCGCAAAACGCTGTATGCAAGAAAGGATGAATCCATGAAATATATCAAAGAGTCAGCCATAATCTTTGGCATTACGATGATCGGGGAATTTTTAAATGAGCTTCTGCCGCTGCCGGTTCCGGCTGGCGTATATGGGCTGTTCTTGCTTTTGATCCTGCTTTGTACGGGAATTTTAAAATTAAAAGATATTGAGGCAACCGGAAATTTCCTTTTAGACATTATGCCGATCCTGTTTATTCCGGCATCGGTCGGCCTGATCGAAAGCTATGACGCCATGAAAGCCATTCTGGTTCCGCTCATTGTCACCTGTCTGGTATCCACTCTGGTGGTGATGGGTGTGACGGGTAAGGTAACCGAACTGATGGTTGCCATTTTGAAAAAGAAAACAACCGAGAATTGCAGAGAGGAGAATGTGGCATGACATTTTTACAGGAATCTCTTTATTTTGGCTTTGTGATCAGCCTGGCAGCCTATCTGGTCGGCGTATGGATCAAGAAAAAGATCGGCTGGGCAATCTTAAATCCGCTGCTGGTATCGGTGGTGATCGTGATTGCGGTGCTGAAGCTTTTGCATGTAGATTATGCTTCCTATAACAATAGTGCAAAATATATCAGCTATCTTCTGACCCCGTCCACGGTATGCCTGGCTATCCCGCTGTATAAGCAGTTAGAACTGTTAAAGAAAAATTTTGTTTCTGTGATCGTGGCCATCGCCTCCGGTGTGGCGGCCAGTGCAGGAAGTATCTTTCTTTTGTGTACCCTGTTTGGCGTGGAACACATCCACTATGTGTCCTTCCTGCCAAAGTCCATTACCACGGCGATCGGTATGGGCGTCAGTGAAGAGGCAGGCGGGATTGTAACCATTACCGTTGTCTGCATCATTATCACCGGTATTTTTGGAAATATCATTGCGGATCTCCTCTTTAAGATCCTTAAGATCCGGGAGCCGATCGCAAGAGGACTGGCTCTTGGAACCTCTGCACATGCCATCGGAACTGCAAAAGCCCTGGAGCTTGGCGAGGTGGAGGGCGCCATGAGCAGCCTTTCCATTGCTGTGGCCGGTCTGATGACGGTGATCGTGGTGCCGCTGGTATCCGGACTGATCTAAAGCCTTCTTTTGAATGTCTGTCAGAAAAAACTGGCAGGCATTTTTTTCATGCCTTTTTCCGGTTGAAAGGGGTTTGTGTATATGATATATTTAAAGGAAGTATGGAAGAAAATGATGCGCTATGCATATACTTAAGGAGGATGTCATGATTCAGAAGCTGATTGAAAAAATTCAGAAAACAAAGGCACCGATCTGTGTGGGATTAGATCCGATGTTAAACTATATTCCACAGCATATTTTAGACAAGTCATTTCAGGAGTTTGGTGAGACCTTAGAGGGCGCAGCAGACGCAATCTGGAACTTCAACAAAGAGATCGTGGATCATACCTGGGATCTGATCCCGTCCGTGAAGCCGCAGATTGCCATGTACGAGCAGTTTGGCATTGAAGGACTGAAGGTCTATGACAAGACCGTGAAATATTGTCAGGAAAAAGGACTGGTAGTTATCGGTGATGCAAAGCGCGGTGATATCGGTTCCACCTCCGCAGCTTATGCAACGGCACATCTTGGCAAGGTGAAGGTTGGAAACAGCATCTGCAGTGCATTTGGCACCGATTTTCTTACCGTAAACCCGTATCTTGGCACCGATGGCGTAAAGCCGTTTGTGGATGTATGCAATGCTGAGGACAAGGGCATTTTTGTACTGGTAAAGACGTCAAACCCTTCCAGCGGCGAGTTCCAGGACAGACTCATCGATGGCAAACCGCTGTATGAGCATGTGGCAGCCAAGGTTGTGGAGTGGGGCGAAGCCTCCATGGACGGTTCCTACAGCAATGTGGGCGCAGTCGTAGGAGCGACCTACCCGGAGATGAGTGCAGTTTTAAGAAAGCTGATGCCGAAGACCTACTTTTTGGTACCGGGCTACGGTGCACAGGGCGGAACCGCCAAGGATTTAAAGAACTGCTTCAATGAAGACGGACTTGGTGCAGTCGTAAACTCCTCCCGTGGTATCATTGCAGCATATCGCCAGGAAAAATATGCAAAATTCGGTGCAGAGCATTTCGCAGAGGCATCCAGACAGGCCGTTGTGGATATGGTAGCAGACATCAACAGTGTGCTGTAAAAGCGGCAGAAGCAGTTGCTTTCTAATCAAACTTCAAGGAGCAGAGTATGGAAACCATTCATAAGGAAAAAGTAAAGCTTACGGCAAAGGTGGTCAGCCAGGAAGCTTTGACAGAAGATATCTGCAGCATGTGGATCCAGGCAGACGAGATCGCAAAGGCGGCAAAGCCGGGACAGTTTATCTCGGTCTATACAAAGGATAAGAGCAAGGTTCTTCCGCGCCCGATCAGTCTTTGCGGGATTGACAAGGAGCAGGGGAGACTTCGCATCGTATACCGCGTGGTGGGCGCCGGGACCAAAGAGTTTTGCACCTATCAGGCAGGCGATGATATTGAAATTATGGGACCATTGGGAAATGGCTTTCCGTTAAAGGAAAAGAAAGCCTTCCTGATCGGCGGCGGCATCGGCATTCCGCCTATGTTAGAGCTGGCAAAGCATTTAAACTGCGAAAAGCAGATGGTGCTTGGTTATCGTGACGTCTTATTCTTAAAGGAAGAATTTGAACAATATGGCAAGGTCTATGTGGCAACCGAGGACGGAAGCACCGGAACAAAGGGCAATGTGCTGGATGCCATTAAGGAAAACGGACTGGATGCAGACATCATCTATGCCTGCGGACCAACTCCGATGCTTCGTGCATTAAAAGCCTATGCCGCAGAGCAGGGCATGGAATGCTGGCTCTCTCTGGAAGAGAAGATGGCCTGCGGCATTGGTGCCTGCCTGGCCTGTGTATGCAAGTCCAAGGAAGTGGACGATCATTCCCATGTGCACAATAAGCGCATTTGTAAGGATGGCCCGGTATTTGCAGCAGAGGAGGTGGAACTGTAATGAATACAAAAGTAAGCCTTGCCGGTGTGGAATTAAAAAATCCGGTCATGACAGCCTCAGGAACCTTTGGAAGCGGTGCCGAGTACAGTGAGTTTGTAGATTTAAACCGCCTTGGTGCGGTTGTGACAAAGGGTGTAGCCAACGTACCGTGGCCTGGCAATCCGACCCCGCGTATCGCGGAGGTTTACGGCGGCATGCTCAATGCCATCGGCCTGCAAAATCCGGGCATCGATGTCTTTGTAAAAAGAGATATCCCTTTCCTGAAACAGTATGACACAAAGATCATCGTTAATGTCTGCGGAAAGACCACGGAGGATTACCTTGAAGTGGTAGAGCGCCTTGGCGATGAGCCGGTAGATCTTTTGGAGATCAACATTTCCTGCCCAAATGTCAAGGAAGGCGGCATTGCCTTCGGTCAGGATCCGAAAGCCGTGGAGGCGATCACAAGAGAAGTAAAAAAACATGCAAAACAGCCGGTGATCATGAAACTCAGTCCGAACGTGACGGACATCACGGTCATGGCTAAGGCGGCAGAGGCAGGCGGTGCAGATGTACTGTCCCTCATCAACACACTGACCGGCATGAAGATCGATATCAACAAAAGAGCCTTTGCCATTGCCAATAAGACTGGCGGTATGTCCGGTCCGGCTGTAAAACCGGTGGCTGTCCGCATGGTCTACCAGGTTGCAAATGCCGTGAAGCTTCCGATCATTGGCATGGGCGGCATTGCAACGGCTGAGGACGCACTGGAGTTTATCATGGCCGGTGCAACCGCAGTTTCGGTAGGAACTGCCAATTTCTACAATCCCTATGCCACGGTGGAGATCGCAGAGGGCATTGAAAGCTTTATGAAAAAACAGAAGGTAGCAGACATCCGCGAACTGATCGGATGCGTAAAATAAAGGAGAAGATCATGGAAGATTACAAGAAAGAATTTATCGAATTTATGATTGACTGCGAAGTGTTGAAATTTGGAGATTTTGTGACAAAGTCCGGCCGCAAGACCCCGTTCTTTGTCAATACCGGCTTTTATCGCACCGGTGCACAGCTTCGCCGTTTAGGCCAGTATTATGCGCGTGCCATCAAAGAGACCTTCGGCACCGATTTCAACGTACTCTTCGGACCGGCTTACAAGGGAATCCCGCTGACCGTTGCGGCAACCATGTCCATCAGTGAGATGTATGATGCAGATATCCGCTACTGCTCCAACCGCAAAGAGGTAAAGGATCACGGCGACAAGGGCATTCTGCTTGGAAGCCCGATCCAGGACGGCGACAAGGTAGTCATCATTGAGGATGTCACCACCGCAGGTACTTCCATCGAGGAGACTCTGCCGATCATCAAGGCTCAGGGAGATGTGGATGTTCTTGGCCTGGTTGTTTCCGTAGACCGTATGGAACGTGGCAAGGGAAGCAAGTCCGCATTAAAAGAGATCGAGGAGAAATATGGCTTTAAGACCACTGCTATCGTAACCATGGCAGATGTGGTAGAGCATCTCTACAACAAGCCGTATAAGGGAAAAGTCATCATTGATGATACCTTAAAGGCAGCGATCGACGCATATTATGAACAGTATGGTGCAGAAGAATAAGTGTGGTGCAGCAATCAGGACTACAGGCTTTCGAATGCATAACCGCAGCAAGTTAGGAGAACAATATGGAAAAGATTTATAAGACAATGCAGCGCACCGGTGCATGCAGTATCGCAGCGGGTGTGATCATTCTGGTGGCAGGTGTGACTGTGGGAATCGTATCCATTGTCAGCGGCAGCTTACTCTTAAAGCGCAAGGGTGAGATCACCTTCTAAGTGGATAAAAAATTAGGAACCGGGCAGTTTCTGCTGAAGTTTGGGCGGAGGCTGCCCCTCTTTGCCTACCTGTATACAGGAATGAAATCCTTACAGAAAGGGAGTTTTATTGAAACCATGATCAGAAATACAACCAGGAATCAGAAGCTTGGATGGGTGCTTTTCATTGCCTATCTGGCCTTGCTGGTTTATTTTATGTTTTTTGCAGAATCGCTGGGACGCAATCCGGATCTGCGCGAGTATTCGTATAATCTGGAACCGTTTAAGGAGATCCGGCGCTTTTATAACTATCGAAAACAACTGGGAATGGAAGCATTCCTTCTAAATATATTTGGTAATGTGATCGGTTTCATGCCGTGTGGCTTTTTTCTGCCGATCATCAGCCGCAGGAGCAAGAAATTTTACAACACGTTTTTGTTCAGCTTTTGTTTAAGTCTGTGCATTGAGATCACCCAGCTTGTCTTTCGGGTGGGAAGCTTTGATGTGGATGACCTTTTTTTGAATACGGTGGGAGGAGTGCTTGGATTTTGGATGCACTGGACGGTTCAAAAAATCAGGATTCGAAGGAGAAGACGATGAAAATAAAAAACAAGAAAAAGCGTATATCCTATATCCGAAAACCCATGCCGAAGCAGAGTTTCTTTTGCCTTGCTTTTTCTCTGGTAGGACTGATCTGTTTTTGCGTAGGCCTGGGGCGCAGCATCGTAAATCAGGGGAATGGCGGCGCGGATGTGGCAGCCTGGGAGCTGACCAGTCTGTTGTTTCTTGTGGAGACCGTGATCTGCGGGATAAAAACATTTCGGATGAAGGAAGTCAACACCATTCTGGCGCGGATCGGGACAATACTTGGCGCAATCTTATTGTTTTGCTGGCTGGGGATTTTGATGATCGGTGTGCTGACGATGTTTTAGGGAGAAAAAGATACGCGATAAACGAAATGCCATGATTTTGGAAAGGATGATGATACATGGTGAAATATCAGGAATTATGGAACGAAGAAAATACAAATATCACAGAGCGTTATGACCTTGCAATGGAACGGATCCTGGAAATTCCTTCCGAAAACCGGGTAGCAGAGCCATACCGCAGTTATTTTAACGAGATGGCAGCCTTTGCATCAGAGATTGAAACCTTAGCAAGGCTTCAGATGCGGGAAGAGCTGGATAGCCTTTCTCTGGAGGAATTAAAGGCGTTAAACCACAGGCTTTATGCAGATATCCTGCCGGAGCATTATGAACAAAGCTATGCTGATCCGGCTTATGCAGTGCGCATGCTGGGAGCGGAGCTTGGGCCGTTGCTTTCTGCTTTTTATGCGCAGTTTCGGGCGGCCATTGTGTTTGCCTATGAATGCAGGCTGACGGATATCACGATCCTTTGTGAGACCCTCATTGAGATTTATAATATGTTTGAGGATGGCCTGCCGCAGTCTCGTGCGGTACAGGATGTTCTGTACTGGTTCTTCAGCGATTATACGGACGTGACGCTGACCTACCGGATCCGGGAGCAGTTAGATCCGGGCTTAAGCTTTGCAAAGGATATCATCATGGAATCCGATTTAAATGACTTAAGGTACCTGTACCGGTTTGGCGAATATATTTCCGATACGGAATTGCAGCTGGCTTCTTACTTAAACTCCCTGCCGGAAGAGACCATTGAGAAGATGGCAGCCACCTACACCGAAGGTTACCGCAAGGGTTTTGAAGTGATGGGACGTGACCTGTCAAAAAAGAAGACGGTCTCCATCCGCTATGAGCTTGGTTTTGAACGCATGATCCGTTCTGCCATCCGTCAGTTTGAGGCCATGGGGCTGGATGTGATCTTATACCGCGCGGCAGTCTGGTCTGTGACCATGAGTCCGAACCGCAAGATCGGTTACCATGGCACCTCTGCCAACATGCAGTTTGATTATGATCATCGCTATGATCAGGCCATTTATCTGGATAAGGCTTTTAAAGAACGCAAACTGGCTGTGCTGCGCACCGCTTATGAAAACTGCAAAAAGCTGGCAGCAGATTATGCAGGTCCGGCTGTTATAGAAACCTTCGGCCAGGATGGTTTTGAACCGGCAAATAAGACAGAAGCCTATGCTTTGAGCGAAAAGCAGGAGGAACTGCAGATCGCCTACTCCAACGAGGCCATGCCGGTGATCAACCAGTATATTCCGGGGGACGAAACCAGCTTCACCATCATTGCCTTTCCGGTTCCGGCTATCGGGAAGGATTTTAAAGAAATCTTTCATGAGACGATCCGCATCAATACCTTAGATTATGAGGTATACAAAAAAATCCAGCAGAACCTGATCGATGTGCTGGATCAGGCAGAGTATGTGACAGTAACCGGAAATGCAGATGCGGGCAATGAGACAAAGATGAAAATCTCCCTGCATCCTTTACAGGATCCTGCAAAGCAGACCAATTTTGAAAACTGTGTAGCCGATGTCAACATTCCATTAGGTGAGGTGTTTACCTCTCCGGTATTGAAAGAAACCGAGGGACTGCTTCATGTGCGTCAGGTTTACATCGGCGATTTCCAGTTTAAAAATTTCCGCATGGAATTCAAAGACGGAAAGATCACAAACTACTCCTGCGATAACTTCGCAGATCCCGAAGAGGGCAAAAAGCTGATCCGTCAGCAGATCCTAAAGAATCACGATACCCTTCCTATGGGAGAATTTGCCATCGGAACCAATACGACCGCCTATGCGGTGGCGAAAAAATACGGCATCATGGATAAATTCCCGATCCTGATCGCAGAAAAGACCGGCCCGCATTTTGCGGTGGGAGATACCTGCTACAGCTGGAGCGAGGATTCACCTGTATACAATCCGGACGGAAAGGAGATCATTGCCCGGGATAATGAGATCTCCATCCTGCGAAAGGAAGATGTGTCCAAGGCATATTTTGGCTGCCATACCGATATCACGATCCCGTATTCCGAGCTTGGCGATATCACAGCAGTATGCAAAGACGGACGAGAGCTTCCTCTGATCAAAAACGGACGCTTTGCAGTTGCGGGAACCGAGATCCTGAATGAAGAGCTGGATGATTGACACTGTAACAAAAATTGCATATTGACGCCCAATGGAAAATCAGTTATCATGTTGATAAGCATTAGTTCAAATAGCAACTCTACTTATTAGCAGAAGTGATAAAAGAAAAAGGAGATCTTACAATGGCAAAAGTAGGAATTGTAATGGGCAGTGATTCAGACATGCCGGTTATGGCAAGGGCAGCAGAAATTCTGGATATGTTCGGCATAGATTATGAGATGACGATCATTTCCGCACACCGCGAACCGGATATCTTTTTTGAATGGGCAAAGAGCGCAGAAAAGAAAGGGATCAAGGTGATCATTGCAGGTGCAGGAAAGGCCGCGCATCTGCCTGGTATGTGTGCTGCATTATTCCCGATGCCGGTTGTAGGCATTCCCATGAAGACTTCCGACCTTGGCGGCGTGGATTCCCTTTATTCCATCGTGCAGATGCCGTCCGGAATCCCGGTGGCCACCGTAGCCATCAATGGCGGTGCAAATGCCGGCATCCTGGCAGCAAAGATCCTGGCAACATCGGACGATGCGCTGCTTGACAAGATCAAAAATTACAGTGATGACATGAAACATGATGTGGTAAAGAAGGCAGAGAAGTTAGAGAGTATCGGATACAAGGAATACCTGGCACAGATGAAATAGGATGACTGTACACGGAGGAAAAGAGAATGGATTACAAGAAAGCCGGAGTCGATATTGAGGCAGGATACAAGTCAGTAGAACTGATGAAGGAGCATGTAAAAAAGACGATGCGTGAGGAAGTGCTTGGAGGATTGGGCGGTTTTTCCGGTGCATTCTCCCTGGCAAAGATCAAAGACATGGAGGAGCCGGTTCTCTTATCCGGCACCGATGGCTGTGGAACCAAGGTAAAGCTGGCCATCATCATGGACAAGCATGATACCATCGGAATCGATGCCGTGGCTATGTGCGTCAATGACATTGCCTGTGCAGGCGGCGAGCCGTTATTCTTCCTGGATTACATTGCCTGCGGCAAAAACTATCCGGAGAAGATCGCTGATATCGTAAAAGGTGTTGCAGAAGGCTGTCTTCAGTCGGAAGCTGCCCTCATCGGCGGCGAGACCGCAGAGCATCCGGGACTGATGCCGGAGGAGGATTACGATCTGGCTGGTTTTGCAGTTGGTGTCTGTGATAAGAAAGAGATGATCACCGGAGAAAACTTAAAAGCCGGAGATGTGCTCATCGGCATGGCTTCCACCGGCGTGCATTCCAACGGATTTTCCCTGGTGCGCAAGGTATTTGAGGAGGAACTTACAAAGGAAGGCCTGGATACCTACTATGATGCCCTGGGTAAGACCCTTGGTGAAGCACTTCTTGCTCCGACCCGCATCTACGTGAAGGCATTAAAGAGCGTGAAGAATGCAGGCGTGACCGTGAAGGCATGCAGCCATATCACCGGCGGTGGTTTCTATGAGAATGTTCCGCGTATGTTAAAGGAAGGTACCCGTGCAGTCATCAAAAAAGACAGCTATGAGGTTCCGGCCATCTTTAAGCTGCTGGCAGAAAAAGGCGATATTGCCGAGGAAATGATGTACAATACTTTCAACATGGGCATTGGCATGATCGTGGCAGTAGATCCGGCTGACGCTGAAAAGACCATCGAAGCCATCAAGGCTACCGGTGATGTTCCGTATGTGATCGGTTCCATTGAGGAAGGCGAAAAGGGAGTGACCTTATGTTAAGAGTCGGTGTCATGGTGTCCGGTGGCGGCACCAACCTGCAGGCCATCCTGGATGCAGTGGAGAATGGAACGATCACCAATGCCGAAATCTCTGTTGTCATCAGCAACAATCCGGGTGCCTATGCCCTGGAGCGTGCAAAAAAGCACGGTGTGGAGGCTCTTTGCATTTCTCCGAAGGATTACGAAAGCCGGGATGCCTTCAATGAGGCATTCTTAAACAAGGTAAATGAATATCATCTGGATCTGATCGTGCTGGCTGGTTTCCTGGTAAAGATCCCGGCGGCTATGATCGAGCAGTATGAGCATAGGATCATCAACATCCATCCGTCCCTGATCCCGTCTTTTTGCGGCGTGGGCTATTATGGCCTGAAGGTGCATGAGGCGGCTCTGGCACGCGGTGTGAAGGTGACCGGCGCCACGGTCCATTTTGTGGACAGCGGCATGGATACCGGCCCCATCATCCTGCAAAAGGCAGTCGATGTGCAGGATGGGGATACACCGGAAGTGTTACAGCGCAGAGTTATGGAAGAGGCAGAGTGGAAGCTGCTTCCGCAGGCCATCGACCTGATCGCAAACGGAAAAATTAAATAAATTCATCAGGCAGACCGGCTTTTTTCCGGTCTGTCTGTGGTATAGAACGATAAACATAAGAGGAGGAACTGGCAGATGAAAATTTTAATCGTGGGCGGCGGCGGAAGAGAGCATGCCATCGCATGGAAGCTGGCACAGAGCCCAAAGGTGGAAAAACTGTACTGTGCACCGGGCAATGCCGGCATTGCAGAGGTTGCAGAATGCGTAAACATCGGTGTGATGGAGTTTGAAAAGCTGGTAGAGTTCGCAAAAGAGCATGAGATTGACTTAACCGTGGTAGCACCGGATGATCCGTTAGCAGCAGGCGCAGTGGATGCCTTTGAGGCAGCAGGGCTTCGTGCCTTTGGACCGAGAGCGAATGCGGCGATCCTGGAAGGATCCAAGGCCTTCTCCAAAGATCTGATGAAAAAATACGGCATTCCGACTGCGGCTTATGAAAATTTCAGTGACCCGGAAAAAGCTCTGGCTTACCTGGAAACTGCAAAGATGCCGATCGTTTTAAAGGCAGACGGTCTGGCACTCGGAAAAGGTGTTTTGATCTGCCAGAACCTGGAAGAAGCAAAGGCCGGTGTCAAGACCCTGATGATGGACAAGCAGTTTGGCTCTGCCGGTGATGAGATCGTCATTGAGGAATTTATGACAGGACGCGAGGTTTCGGTACTGTCCTTCGTAGACGGAAAGACCATTAAGATCATGACCTCTGCTCAGGATCACAAGCGTGCAAAAGACGGAGATCAGGGCTTAAATACCGGTGGTATGGGAACCTTCTCCCCAAGCCCGTTCTATACGGCCGAGGTGGATGCATTCTGCAAGGAACACATCTATCAGAAGACCGTGGATGCCATGAAGGCAGAGGGCAGAGAGTTTAAGGGTATCATCTTCTTTGGCCTGATGCTGACTGCAGACGGTCCAAAGGTACTGGAGTACAATGCCAGATTTGGTGATCCGGAGACCCAGGTGGTGCTTCCACGCATGAAGAATGATCTGGTTGATCTTTTTGAGGCCTGCATTGACGGCACCTTAGACCAGATCGATCTGGAGTTTGAGGACAATGCGGCAGTCTGTGTTGTGCTGGCATCAGACGGCTATCCGGAGCACTATGAGAAGGGGCTTGAGATCCGTGGCCTGGAAACCTTTCAGGACAAAGAAGGCTTTTATGTCTTCCATGCAGGCAGCAAGTTTGATGATCAGGGGCGTGTGGTAACGAATGGAGGCCGTGTGCTGGGTGTCACCGCTACCGGAAGTACCTTAAAAGAAGCCCGCGCCAATGCCTACAAGGCAACGGAGTGGATCGATTTTGACAACAAATACATGCGCCATGATATCGGTAAGGCGATCGACGAGGTCTAGATAAAATTTAACAACAATGTTTATTTCTATTCCAAAAGGAAACAATCTATTATAAAGGAAACAAGATAGGCGAAAACGGACATCTTTTTCTATTATAAAGGAAATAAGCGTTAAAAATAGGATGAATTGTATTTCTATTGTATCGGAAAAAAGCGGTCATATTTTATAAAATGTAATTTCTATTATATAGGAAACAGGGACATTGGATGTAAAAATCTGATGTCCCTTTTGC
>CAVIHW010000029.1:0-29379 GCA_963642615.1 Oscillospiraceae bacterium
TCCACTTTTCAATTCTTACTCTTGCGATACCGTAGAAGCCGGGCAGTGCGATATCCTGCGTAGCATAACTATGGGGAAATCGTGTCCGGCTGTGTCACGACTGATGTTTGAGGTAGGCGGACAGCTCTGTCCGACTATCCGCAAACATCTGTCAGTTACACCGTCCGAACACGCTCCCCATAGTTTGCGGAGCGGGATATTGCATTGCCCGGCTTCGGACTCTCCCATAGCCCCATAGTTTGCGCAGCGGGATATTGTACCGCTCGGCTTCGGACCCTCTGCATCATATTATAAGCGAGAGCCCTGATCGAATCAAATGAATTTTTCATAGACATGACTCCCCACATTTTGCTTCGATCTATGGTAAAATACAAATAAAAAAAGATACCGACATGATTCGGCCACGAAAGGAATCACATATGTACTGGAACGACAAACCCTATCATTCTCTGGATTTTGAGATGAAATCCCGTTTTGGCCAGAAGGTCTACAAGATTGCCCTGGATGGCCGTATGACCTGCCCGAACCGGGATGGCACACTTGGAACGCGCGGCTGCATTTTCTGCAGTGAAGGCGGCTCAGGAGATTTTGCAGCGCCGTTAGATTTCTCTGCCTTTGCTGATTCTTCGGCCTGCCATGACAAAGCATCCATAAGCGCGTCGGATCAGGCAGCGGCCACTTCCAGCCCAAGCTGGCAAAGCAGGATCACAGAAGCAGTAAACAGTCAGATTGAGTCTGCAATCCTGCGCATCAAAAGCAAAATGGGATCTGCCCCGGATGCTTACATTGCCTACTTTCAGTCTTACACCAACACCTATGCACCGCTTTCTTATTTGGAGGTACTGTTTACTGCTGCCATCCGTCATCCGAAGGTTGTGGCGCTGTCCATTGGCACACGGCCGGACTGCCTGCCGGATGAGGTGTTGGATCTTTGTTCCCGTTTAAATGCAAAAAAGCCGGTCTGGATCGAGCTTGGTCTGCAGACCATCCACGAGGACAGTGCTGCCTTCATCCGCCGTGGTTATCCCCTTTCTGTTTTCACGGATACCCTGGCACGGCTGCGAAAACGGAATCTGGAAACCATTGTCCATGTGATCCTGGGTCTTCCAGGGGAAGACCGGGAGCGGATGCTTGAGACGGTGCGTTATCTGGCTTTGCAGGATATCCAGGGAATCAAGCTGCAGCTTTTGCATGTCTTAAAAGGCACGGATTTAGCTTTGATCTATGAAAAGCAGCCGTTTCCTGTCATGACCATGGAGGAATATCTGGATCTTGTCATCGACTGTGTGGCTCTGCTTCCGCGACAGCTTGTCATTCACCGGATTACCGGAGACGGACCAAAATCTTTACTGATCGCACCACTCTGGAGCGCAAATAAGCGCCTGGTGCTCAATTCGCTCACCAGGCGCTTTAAAGAACGGGGTGTGACTCAGGGCTGTTGGCTGACCGTACCGTCTGATCCTATGGATACCCCGAAGGAAATCCCTTCCAGATATTGATAAAACTGTGTTTTTTCTCCTTCGCCCGTCAGGGTATGGGTATAACCGCCGGATGAAGTTCCCGGGATCAGCTTCAGATTCAGGCTGTCGTTTTCAAACTCGGCCTGCACCAGCATGGTTTTCGGAATGGAACTTCCAAAAACGAAATTTCCCAGGCTGTAAAAGATTGGTTTTCCCTTATAATATTCAATTCCCTGCAAAACATGGGGATGGCTTCCGATCACGAGGTCGGCCCCAGCATCGATATAACGCTTTGCCAGGGCTCGCTGGTACTCCTGCGGGGTCTCATCGCGCTCAATGCCCCAGTGGATCAGGACTACTACCTTTTCTCCCTGTGCGTGGCACTCTGCGATCTGTGAAAGCAGGGGTTCCACGGAAACCTCATAGGAGGACAGCATGCCCGGATGGCCATTTGTCGCTGCCCAGTTCGACTCCGGGATCACACGCGTTGCTCCGATAAGAGCCACCTTCTGTCCGTTTTTCTCAAATACAACCGGCTGTTTTGCTGCATCCAGGTCCTTTCCGGCTCCGGTATGCAAAATCCCGGCTCCATCCAAAACGTCACAGGTATCAAGCAGGGCATCGGTTCCATAATCTAAAGCATGGTTGTTTGCCAGGGTCACCGCATCGATCCCCATCTCCTGTAAGATGGAAACCTTTTCCGGAGCCAGGCGAAAGGTATACTGCTTATCGGCTGCCTTGGTGCCGCGGCTGCTGAATGGAAATTCTTCATTGACTGCAAAATAATCGACAGACTGGATGACGCTTAAATATCCCTGATCCAGCACACCAGATATCCCTCCTGCACGGCTGTAGGCATTTAAGACATGGTCAGACAGAAGCACATCGCCAGAAAAGAGGATGGTCATGGAGTCTCCCTCTGTATCCGGATCGGTAAGCTCTTCCCTGCTGTCTGAAGCGGCCATGCCTGCAGTGCTCTCTGTTTCGATCAGGATTTCTTCCTGATCTTTGGCCTCGGTTTCCAGAACAAGCGTGTCTTCTTGTTTATTATCCTGGGCGATGGTCTCTGCAAATGTCATCTTCTCATATGAGCCATGGCTGCATCCGCAAAGCGCAGGCACAGACAGGAAGACCATAGCCAGGGACAGGCCGCCATTTCTGACCTTTTGCAGGATGTCCGCATGATGGGATATTCTCTGTTTTTTGTTCGTCATGTTGTTTTCTCCATTTTAAGCATGAGTGCCTTCGTCGTTACAGCATCAGTTCCGTGATCAATTCCCATGCGATATCCTGTCTTTTCATTTCCTCTTCCAGTGCTTTTCTTGACTGTGGCGGTGCCATAAAACTCAGTCCGCAGCCTGCGGAAATGGCACTTGGAAGCGGGATCAGACGGCCTGGCAGTCCGGCCTCCTTCATAGCCTTTTCCATACGGATGGCCATAACGGTATCGCGAAATGTCACGACCAGCTGAAGTTCTTTTTTTAGCATCTTATCCCTCCTGTGCAAGGATCTTCATGGCTTTCGCTGCCTTTTGCACCTCTTCCATGGTATTAAAATGGGAAAAGCTAAAGCGCACGGCTCCCTGCTTTCTGGTCTTTAAGGCCTCATGCATGAGCGGTGCACAGTGTCCGCCCGCGCGGACTGCAATGCCAAAGCGCTGCATCAGCTCATCAGCCACCGCTGCGGAATCATAATCCTTCAGGTTTAGTGTTACCACCGGAGTGCGGACGGAGGCCTCATAATCGCCATAGAAACGGATTCCGGGAAGATTTTTTACTTCTTCATAAAAAGCACGCGCATGGGCATCTGCCTGTTGCCAGATCTTGTCCGTTCCTGTTTCCAGAACATATTCAACTCCCGCTAAAAGCCCTGCGATCCCCGGCATATTTAAGGTTCCTGCTTCTAAAAGCGTTGGCATCTCCTCCGGCTGTTCCTGATCAAAGGTGCGGATTCCGGTACCGCCCACGCGAAATGGTTTCAGCTTGATTCCTTCCCGCACACAGATCCCGCCCATGCCCTGAGGACCCAACAGTCCCTTATGGCCGGAAAAGCACAGTACGTCGATCTGCATCTCTTCCATGTGGATAGGAAGAAGTCCGGCACTCTGGGCTGCATCCACCACAAACAGGATGTGATGCTCACGACAGAAGATTCCTAACTGTTTTAAGTCATTGACGTTGCCTGTCAGATTGGATGCGTGGGTGCAGACCAGGGCTTTCGTATTGGCACGGATACTGTCTTTCAAACATTCCGTTTTCAGACGTCCCCGTTCATCACAGGGAAGGATGGTAAGCTCCACGCCTTCCTGTTCCTTCCGATACAGCGGACGCAGCACCGAATTGTGTTCCATCTGCGTTGTGATCACATGATCGCCCGGCTCAAATAATCCCTGGATCGCCATATTCAGGCTGTCGGTTGCATTCATGGAAAAAGCGATCTGATTCGGATGCGGATAACCAAACAATTCCCCGAGGCGGCTTCTGGCCTCCACAGCCAGACGCAGCGCCTGCAAAGACGCATCGTTGCTTCCTCGTGCCGCATTTCCCACACATTCTGAGGTCAGGATGCGGTAAACGGCATCTGCCACTGTCCTGGGTTTGTGCAGGGATGTGGCTGCATTGTCCAGATAGATCATGGACGTACCACAAGATCTGCTTCTGCCATAGTCTGTGCGATCACATACATATTGGTCACGCTGCCAACCTGCAGTTTTTCCGTCAGTCCGTAATAATTTAAGCAGGTGCCGCAGGTCATGATCTGCACTCCGGCTGCCTCCAGTTTCTTTAAATCCTCAAGGGAATCGGAGCCCTCACAGGTCAGCTTTGCACCGCCGTTGTAGAACAAAATGGTATCCGGCAGTGTTTCCAACTGCGTCTGGGCAAAGAGAAAGCCCTTGATCAGCACCTTTCCAAGCTCCTCGTTGCCTTCGCCCATATGATCTGCGGTTACAGCAACAACCGTTTTCTTCTTTCCCGGTACCAGACACTGCTCTGCATCAATCTCGTCTGCGTTCTTTTCCTGTCCGCTTACGTGCAGGACCACCTTCCAGGTCTTCTCCTCTTCTTTGGAGGATTCCACACCATAGCCCATCTGACCGGCCATCTTCTCTAAATTCTGCACTGCGATCTCATTATCTACAAGAACCTCCACATCTCCGGCTCCATTTAAATTTTTGATTGCCTCTTTTGCCCTGATCAACGGAATTGGGCAGATCTCTCCTCTTGCATCTACGGTTGTCATATAAGCTTCCTCACTTTCCTGATATAGTTCACCTACAATACGGTGATTTCCTTTTTAAATCCGGCATCCTCCGGCTTTATCAGCCTGCCTACGATCTTAGCCGGAAGTCCTGCCTTTTGTAATTCCTGCAGAAACGCTTTTCCCTCCTCCTGCGGCACTGCAAAGAGCAGGCCTCCGGAGGTCTGCGGATCAAACAAGATCTCCTCTAACGGGAACGGAATTCCCTTAAAATCTACGAATGTGCCTACATGATTGCGGTTTCGCTGTCCTGCTGCCGTGATCATGAAATTCTCTGCGTGGGTATAGGCCTCTTTGATATAGGGAATGCTAAGCGTATCCACTACTGCCCAGAGGCGCTTATCCAGCATCTCATGCAGATGGCCCAGAAAGCTGAAACCGGTCACATCGGTACAGGCATGCACCGTATATTTTTGGGAAATAGCAGCTGCATACTTATTCAAGGTCGTCATGGATGTAATGGCCTCTGCCATGGCTTCTTTGGATGCCGCCCCCACCCGGTTTGCGGTATTCATGATGCCAACTCCCAGCTTCTTGGTCAGAATCAGCACATCGCCTGCCTGACCGCCGTTATTTTTATAGATCCGATCCGGATGCACCACGCCGTTGACAGAAAGCCCGTACTTTACATCCTGATCGTTGATAGAATGGCCGCCGCAGAGTACCGCTCCGGCTTCCACCACCTTTTCAGAACCTCCCCGCATGATCTCACCAAGTACATTTAAATCCTCATCCTGCGGAAAGCATACAATATTCAGCGCACTGATCACCTCGCCGCCCATGGCATATACGTCACTGAGTGCGTTGGTCGCTGCGATCTGGCCAAAGATATACGGATCCGCTAACATGGGTGGAAAGAAATCCAAGGTCTGCACCACCGCCACGTCATCACTGACCCGGTAAACGGCAGCATCATCGCTGCTGTCAAATCCCACTAAAAGATTCGGATCTGTTGCACCGCGCTCGATCCGGCTTAACACCCGCTCCAGGATATCCGGACCAAGCTTTGCCGTACAGCCGCCGCTGCTGCAAAATAAACCACCTGCCATAACTGCTCCCTTCCAAAAAACATTGTCCATGGCCACTTTTTCAGACGTCATGGCACTTATAAACGCATGCACTGCGTTTCGATTCGCTCACAGTATCTTAT
Source organism: Oscillospiraceae bacterium (assembly GCA_963642615.1). GTDB lineage: Bacteria > Bacillota > Clostridia > Lachnospirales > Lachnospiraceae > Brotaphodocola. Next base: position 5,869 of record CAVIHW010000029.1, read on the forward strand.
GATAGCACAGAGTCCCTGCTGCGTCCAGATATGTGCACTTTATTCATTCCACAGCCAGCTTTCCAACAGTGCCTCATAGACCTTCAGACAGCGGCAGATATCTGCCTCGTCCACGTACTCATCCGCCTTGTGTGCCATGGCCAGACTGCCCGGACCATAGGAAAGGCAGTTACCGTTTCCGGTGATCCCGGCAATGACAGCCGTATCCGTATAGCCTGGAAATGCAGACACCACCGGTGCTTTTTTTGTGACCTCTTCTACTGCCTTTTTGATGCGTGAAAGCATCCTGGAATCCTCATGGTGTGCGATCGGCGGACGGTTTCCGGTGATCTGGATCTCTGCCTTTAGACCCGGAATTTCTTTTTTGGCATCCTCTGCCGCTTCCTCCAGCAATGCCTTCGCATCTTCGATATCATATGGCGGAACTACGCGCATATCGATTGATCCTTTGCACTCTGCCGGAACCTGGTACGGATGAATGCCGCCACAAACCTCGCCAAACACCATTGTGGACTTGCCCAGGAATGCATCCTCCTTCCATTCCTTCATGCGATTGCGGGCAGACGTCAGAAAATAAGCCATACCGGCAATGGCATCCATGCCTTGCTCCGGGCGGCTGGCATGGGCAGCCTTTCCATGCATGGTCACTTCAAACCAGTAGCGACCCTTGTGGGCCGTCTGGATCTCGCCGTCCGTCGGCTCGGTATCCATCACCAGACTGTCCTTCGTCACCCAGCCAAGCGCAATCACGCGCTCCGCGCCGGTCATATCCCCCTCTTCATCCGAGGTGCCGATCCATTTTAAGGTTCGTTTCGGTGCCTTTCCACTCTCCCGCATCTGTGCCGCCGCTTTCAAAAACGCACACAAGGAAGCCGCCAGGCCGGATTTCATATCGCAGGAGCCACGGCCAAAGAAGCGGCCATTTTCTCCGTTCTCGCCCAAAGGATTCTTTGTCCAGCCGTCCGCGATCGGCACGGTATCCATGTGACAGATCAACACAAGTTCTTCTTTTGTCTCACCCGGAAGGACTGCCATTAAGATGGGACGTCCTTCCTTTGTGTGATCTTTTTTCAATTCTCCACTTTCCGGGAGTGCTGCTAAAATCTCATGCTCTAAAAATCCGGCAATCTCATGCTCCAGCTTTCCCGGATTTGTGCTCTCCATGGCAACCAGTTTCTTTGTTAATACCACTGCATCCGTATTCTGCATCTTCCCAGCTTCCTTTCCTTTATCCCGTCCGGCCTTCGGATCTGTCCGTCCGGTTGCCGCCGTCAAAGCCTGATTACACGTTTCTATCATTCTGCCAGAGAGCTCTTTTTTCTCTTTAAGTACTGTCCGTCTCCGCGCGTTCCGACAAAGGTTCCGTCAGAAACAATTTCCTTTCCGCGCAGGAATACCTTCTCGATCACACCGGTCACCTTTTTGCCCTCATAGCAGGTATAATCTGCATTTCCATGCATCTTTTCTGTGGTGATCGTCCATTCCTTGTTTGGATCAATGAGGACCAGGTCTGCATCGGAACCTGCCTGAATGCATCCCTTTTTCGGATAGAGTCCTGCAATTTTTGCCGGATTGGTACACAGATAATGCACCACCTGCGGGATGGTCAGGTGACCCCCTCTTACAGCTTCTGAAAACATCAGTGGCAGGCGCTCTTCCACGCCCGGTGCACCGCTTGGACATTTGGTAAAATCCTCTGCTCCCTGCTGCTTTTGCTTTGCAAAGGTAAACGGGCAGTGATCGGTTGCAACCGCATCTAACTCCCCATCTTCCAACGCCTGCCACAGTGCCTTATGATCTTCCTCTTTTCGAAGCGGCGGTGCCATGATAGCCTTTAAGCCTTCTTTGTCATCTGCATACATCTCATCGGTCAAAAAGAGGTACTGTGGACAGGTCTCCACACCAAAATGCTTCTGCCCCCGTTTTTTCGCACTGCGCACTTCCAAAAGACCTTCTTTGCTAGACAAATGTACCACATAGACCGGTGCCTCTCCCGCTGCATCGGCCAGATATAAAAAGCGGTTCACAGCCTCTGCCTCTGCGGATGCCGGGCGGCTGATGGAATGATATTTTGCCTGTGTGTGGCCTTCTTTTACAAATTTGTCGCGCCAGTAATTGACGATGGCATCACTCTCACAGTGGGAAGCAATGAGGATTCCCTCTTTCTTTGCACATGTCAAAATCTGCATCAGATCGCTGTCTGAAAGTCCGTAGCCATAGGTCATATAGACCTTAAAGCTGGTGATGCCTTCCTCTTTTGCGATCTCTCCCATCTCTTCCAGCACCTGTGGGTTCACATGCTGAAACACACCATGAAAACCATAGTCGACCACCGCATTGCCGTCTGCCAGTTTGTGATATTCCTTCACCTGATGCCACAGGCTGCAGTCCTTTGGTCCAAAGGCCATATGGTCTACGATGGAGGTTGTTCCGCCGCAGGCTGCCGCGATGGTTCCGGTATAAAAGTCGTCAATGACACGGGCAATGCCCACATCCAGATCCATATGGGTATGGATATCCACAGCCCCCGGAAGGACATATTTTCCCTTTGCGTCGATCACCTTCAGGCCGGCAGCTTCCGGTGCTGCATCCTGCCCCTCCAGACATTCCAGGCTGTCAGAAAGTCCGGATCCGATCAGCTTTATCACATCGTCTTCGATCAGAAGATCTGCCTCATAAATGCCACTCTCGGTACAGAGCATTCCGTTTTTGATCAAGGTCTTCATGTCAAACTCCTCCTATCTTCTATCCGTATATACAACTTTAACCGCAAGAGTGGTGATCCCACTCCTGCGGTTATTGTAAATTACTGGTAACTACTGATGAATTCTGGTACCGGTCAGTCCGTTGATACCATCCTTTGCTTTCTCAAGCAGCGTGATCAAAGACTCGCGTCCCGGTGCAGATTCTGCAAAAGCCACTGCCGCCTGTACCTTCGGCAGCATGGAACCCGGTGCAAATTCGCCGGCCTCGATATAGTTTTGTGCAGTCTCAGGAGTAAGCTCGGATAACCACTCCTGATCCGGTTTTCCGAAGTGCACGGCAACCTTCTCCACTGCAGTTAAGATGATCAGGCAGTCTGCATTCAGCTGCTCTGCCAGCTTTTCTGCTGCAAAGTCTTTATCGATCACCGCTGCTGCCCCCTTCAGATGATGGCCGCCGCTTACAAAAACCGGGATTCCGCCGCCACCGCAGGCAACTACAACATAATCGTTCTCCACCAGGCTGCGGATCGTGTCGATCTCAATGATGGACTGTGGTTTCGGAGAAGCAACCACCCGGCGATATCCGCGTCCTGCATCCTCCACTACCTTGTAGCCCTGTTCTGCCACCATCTTGTCGGCCTCTTCCTTTGTCATAAATGCACCGATCGGCTTGGTCGGATTCTGAAAAGCCGGATCGTCTGCATCCACTTCCACCTGTGTCAGGATGGTGGTGCAGCCAGTGGTGATCCCACGGTCAAGCATTTCCTCACGAAGTGCATTCTGTAAGTCATATCCAATGTAGCCCTGGCTCATTGCCACGCATACCGACAGTGGACATGGAATATATTTTTCCGGATTGGAACGGGTCAGCTCGGACATGGCGTTCTGGATCATGCCGACCTGCGGACCATTTCCATGTGCGATCACGACCTCATTGCCCTCTTCGATCAGGTCAACGATCGCTGAAGCCGTTTTCTTGACTGCTGCCATCTGTTCCGGCAGGTTACTTCCCAATGCATTGCCGCCTAAGGCAATGACAATTCTTTTTCCCATAATGTCTTCTCCTGAAATCCGCCTTCTCCTGCGGACTATCTTATTTTTTCGGTTTCAAAAGCAGTGATGGCAGCCCGTTTGAGGACTGCCACCGCTTTTGTTGAGCAGGTTGTTGTATAAAAAGGGGGTTTCCCAATTTATCAGGTTCACTGACAGGCAATTAAGCCATATGTCTTGCAGTTGCTTTTTCAGCAAGCTTTGTTAAGGTCTCCTGCGGGCACTGCTGTTTTGCAAGCAGGATCATAGCTGCGATGATGTACGGCTTGTAGCTTGCCTCTTTGTACAGAGGAGTGCGATAGCGGTCAAATACGGAAGCCTCAACCTCGCCGTCCTTGCAGGATACACCGTTGATATCAGCCGGTAAGCAGTGCAGATACAGAGCCTTGCCTTCTTTGGTGGTTGCCATCAGTTCCTCGGTGCAGCACCAGTCTTTGTGCTCTGCATTCTGAGCCAGCAGCTCTTTCTCCAGAGCCTTGATGCCCTCGGAATCACCCTCAGCATACAGGTTGGTTCTCTTCTCCATAGCTGCAAACGGAGCCCAGCTCTTCGGATATACGATATCTGCATCCTTGAATGCCTCTGCCATGGAATTGGTCTTGGTGAAGCTGCCGCCGGTCTTCTCAGCGTTCTTACGTGCTACTTCCTCAACCTCCGGCATTACCTCATATCCTTCCGGATGAGCCAGAACAACGTCCATACCGAATCTGGTCATCAGGCCGATAACGCCCTGCGGTACGGAGAGCGGTTTGCCGTAGCTTGGGGAATAAGCCCAGGTCATAGCTACTTTCTTGCCCTTTAAGTTCTCAACACCGCCAAAGGTATTGATGATGTGGAGCATATCAGCCATACACTGGGTCGGATGGTCGATATCGCACTGTAAGTTTACCAGGGTCGGTTTCTGCTCCAGAACGCCGTCCTTGTGTCCCTCGGTCACAGCGTCTACTACATCATGCATGTACTTATTTCCTTTGCCGATGTACATATCATCACGGATACCGATGACATCTGCCATGAAGGAGATCATGTTTGCGGTCTCACGAACGGTCTCACCATGAGCGATCTGGCTCTTGCCCTCGTCAAGATCCTGAACCTCCAGGCCAAGCAGGTTACATGCAGATGCAAAAGAGAAACGGGTACGGGTAGAATTGTCACGGAAGAGGGAGATGCCAAGGCCGGACTCAAACACCTTGGTGGAGATGTTGTTCTCTCTCATGTAACGCAGTGCGTCAGCAACGGTGAAAACAGCCTCGATCTCGTCGTCGGTCTTCTCCCAGGTCAGGAAGAAATCACCCTCGTACATATCCTTGAAATTCAGTTTGTTTAATTTGTCAATATAACCCTGTAATACTTTATCCATTGTCGTATTCTCCTTATTATGTTTTGATTATTTAATATCGTTGTTGGTCTTGCCTGCGCGGAACTGGGAAACATCGTCAGTCTTCTTGGAACCGTCATACAGGTTTGCTGCTGCCACATACATTGCTGCGCATCTTACCAGGTCATCCTTGTAGGTGATCTCGTTCGGAGCATGAGCCTGGCTCTCTGCACCCGGGCCAAAGCCTACACACGGAATGCCGTAACGGCCCTGGATGGCAACGCCGTTGGTAGAGAAGGTCCATTTGTCGATCAGCGGACGGTTGCGAAGCTCCTTGGTGGAGTCCGGTCCCATGCGATGCTCGCCAAACAGAGCTACATGCGCATCATACAGCGCCTGTACATGAGCTGCATTCTCTTTGTTGATCCAGGTCGGGAAGTAGCACTCGGTCTCGTAAACCTCACCGGTCCATGACGGACGGTCATACATGTACATGGAAACCTGAACGTCATCTCCATATTTCTGAACGCTCGGCAGCTGGCGGATCTCCTCTAAGCAGGAATCCCAGGTCTCGCCTGCGGTCATGCGGCGGTCAACAGAGATTGCACAGCTGTCTGCCACTGCACAGCGGCTCGGAGAGGTGTAGAAGATCTGGGAAACGGTGCAGGTACCTCTTCCAAGGAACTGTGCATCCTCGTAATGCTCCGGATTGTACTTCGGGCTGAGCATCTTTACCAGACCCTTGATGTCGGTGTCCTCATCGCAGCCGTTGTTGTTTAAGGAACGGATGTCTGCAATGATGTCTGCCATCTTATAGATTGCATTGGAACCACGCTCCGGTGCGGAACCGTGGCAGGAAACACCCTTCACGTCTACGCGGATCTCCATACGTCCGCGGTGTCCGCGGTAGATACCGCCATCAGTCGGCTCTGTGGAGATAACAAACTCCGGAACGATCTTATCTTTGTTATAGATGTACTGCCAGCACATACCGTCGCAGTCCTCTTCCTGTACGGAACCTACGATCATGATCTTGTATCCTTCCGGAATGAGGTTTAAATCCTTCATGATCTTTGCTCCGTAAACGGCACTTGCCATTCCGCCTTCCTGGTCAGAACCGCCGCGGCCGTAGATGATCTCATCCGTCTCATAGCCCTCATACGGATCTGCTTCCCAGTTTTTGATGTTTCCGATACCAACGGTATCGATGTGAGAATCAATGGCAATGATCTTGTCGCCTTCGCCCATCCATCCGATGATATTTCCAAGTCCGTCTACTTCTACCTTATCGAAGTTCAGCTTTTCCATCTCTGCCTTGATGCAGGCTACTACTTCCTTCTCCTCACAGCTCTCGCTCGGATGAGAGATCATTGCTCTCAAAAAAGCGGTCATGTCTGCGCGGTACGCCTCTGCTGCCTCTTTGATCTTTTCAAAATCAAGTCCCATTGTCTTACCCTCCTGAATTCTATTTCCTTTTATCATGTTTGTAATTAAACGGTCGGATACTCTCCGCCCCATACGATCTTTTTGTACTTGTCCGGATCGGTGTCTCCCTCAGTGGAGAACATCAAAACCTTACTGTCGCGGTTTAATTCCAGTGCCTCGCGCAGCTCTTTGTAGGTGTCATCCTGCATGATGCTGGAGATCACGCCCATGCCAACGGCTCCGGATTCACCGGAAACCACCTTCGGGTCTCCCTTCATTGGAGCGGCAAGCATTCTCATACCCTTTGCAGCTACCCAATCCGGGCAGGAAACAAAAGCAGATACATGGTTTCTTAAGATATCCCAGCCGATAATGTTCGGCTCGCCGCAGGCAAGACCTGCCATAATGGTCTGAAGGTCGCCGCCAACGATACGCGGTTCGCCATCTCCTGCAACTGCACCCTTATACAGACATGCTGCAGCACCTGCCTCCATGACGATGAATTTCGGCGGATTTTCCGGATAGAGGTTTGCAAAATAGCCTACCACTGCGCCTGCCAGACTTCCTACACCGGCCTGAACAAACACATGGGTCGGACGGTTTACGGAAACCTCACGCAGCTGCTCAGCCGCCTCACCGGCCATGCTGCCGTATCCCTGCATGATCCAGGCCGGGATCTCCTCATAGCCTTCCCATGCGGTATCCTGTACTACCACACCGTGCGGGGTTGCCTCAGCTTCTGCTGCTGCCATGCGCACACAGTCATCATAGTTGACTTCCTCGATGGTAACCTTTGCGCCTTCCTTTGCGATGTTGTCAAAGCGGGTCTTGGTACTGCCCTTCGGCATATGTACAACGGCTTTCTGTCCCAGCTTGTTGGCTGCCCATGCAACTCCACGTCCATGGTTTCCGTCCGTTGCGGTAAAGAAGGTTGCCTGGCCAAACTCTTCACGGAATTTCTCACTTGTGAGATAATCATATGTCATCTCGGATACATCCCGTCCCATCTCACTTGCGATGTAGCGTGCCATTGCAAAAGAACCGCCTAATACCTTAAATGCATTCAAGCCGAACCGGTAGCTCTCGTCCTTTACAAACAAACCGCCAAGTCCCAGTTCTCCGGCCATACCATCCAGCTTTGCGAGCGGGGTAATGGAATACTGCGGAAAGCTTTTGTGAAACTCCCGTGCCTGTCTGATATTCTCAATGCTCATGACAGGCAGACACTTGTCTTCGCTTTTTGGCATCTCGTTCAATGCCCAAAGAATTTTCTCCATGACTTCTCTCCTGACAAACTTTTTGTATTTATCCAAACTTTTTGTTTGTTTCTATAGATATCATAACACATTCTTTTTCTATGTCAAGTATGTACAAATCTTTTTACGATTTTTTCTTTCTGTAGTAAGTATCTTCCAATGGAAGTGAGGTACGGAACTTTCCGTCCAGCGCATAGTAGGCGCCCTGAATGGCCGGTGCGGTCGGAATGGTTGCGATCTCGCCGATGCCCTTTGCACCGTAGGCCACACCGAGCAGCTTCTCTTTCTCCACATAGATGGCGTGGATATCCGGAATCTGGGTGGAACGAAGGAGTCCCAATGTGCCGTATTTTACCTGCGGCACGCAGTCCTTTAACGGCCAGTCCTCCGTCAGGGCATAGCCCATTCCCATCAGCACGCCGCCTTCGATCTGTCCCTGGATGGAGATCGGGTTGACCACCTTTCCGGAATCGTGGGCTGCATAGACTTCCTTCACTCTTCCGTCTTTTGGATCCAGAATGATCACATGGGTCGCATAGCCATATGCGATGTGGCTCTTTGGAAATGGCACATCGGCACCTAACTTGTCGGTCGGCTCATAGTATTCATAGAAGAAGTCGCGGCCTTCCAGTTTGCTTAAGTCGCCTCCAACCTCATCCATGGCCTCTTTGAGCAATGCAGAGGCACCGCGCACGGCCTCACCGGAAAGCAGGGTCTGACGGGAACCGGACGTGGTTCCGGAATCCGGTGCATTTTCTGTGTTTGCAATGGCATTGCGGATTTTTGAGAGCGGAAGCCCGGTTGTCTCGGCAACCGCCTGGCAAAATACCGTCAGGCAGCCCTGTCCGATGTCGGATGCCGCACAGTAGATCACGCAGACGCCGTCTTCTATAACAAGCTTTGCACGACCCTTATCCGGAAGTCCCACGCCGACGCCTGCATTTTTCATGGAACAGGCAATCCCGGCATGATCCATATTCTGTTCATAGACATCCTTTACGGCTTCCAAGGTTTCCTTCAATGCCGTAGAGCAGTCCGCGATCTGGCCGTTCGGGAGGATCTTTCCCGGTTCAATGGCATTGCGGTAGCGGATCTCCCACGGTGTGATGCCTACCTTTTCTGCCAGCACATTGATCAGGGATTCCAGAGCAAACTCACTCTGGCATACCCCAAAGCCGCGAAACGCTCCGGCCGGCGGATTGTTGGTATAATAGCCATATCCTCGGATATCCGTATTCTGATAGCAGTAAGGCCCTACCGAATGCGTGCAGGCACGCTCTAAAACCGGCCCGCATAAGGAAGCATAGGCTCCGGTGTCGAAGTTGATCTCACAGTCTAATCCGGTGAAGATCCCGTTCTCATCACAGCCAAGCGTAAAGGTTCCCTCCATCGCATGACGTTTCGGATGAAAATACAAGGATTCCTGACGACTGAATTTTGCCTTTACCGGAATCTGGTATTTCCAGGCAGCCAGCGCCGCGATATGCTGAACGGAAACATCCTCTTTTCCACCAAATCCGCCGCCGATCAGCTGGTTTTCCACCACCACGCGGCTCGGATCCCAGCCAAACATGATGGAAACTTCTTTTCTGGTATCAAACGCACCCTGATCCGTGCTCAAGATCTTGATGCCATCCTTATAAGGAAAGGCAATGGCACATTCCGGCTCCAAAAATGCATGCTCCGTAAAGGGTGTGCGGAAGGAATCCGTCACGGTATAACGAGACTCTGCCAAAGCTTTGGCTGCATCTCCCCGGACTACATGGCGGGTCTGACAGAGGTTCCCCTTCGAGTGTACCTTTGGGGCATCTTCCCGCTTTGCATCTGCGATCCCTCTTACCGGCTCAAGCACCTCATAATCAATCTTCACCAGTTTTTTGGCCTGTTCCAGCACCGTTTCATTTTCAGCGACCACCAGGCAGATGGCATCTCCGATGCAGCGCGTGATATCACCCTCAGCGATCATGACATCCCAGTCCTGCTGGATATGACCAACCTTGTTATTCGGAACATCCGCTGACGTTAAAACACCTAAAACCCCCGGGAGTGCCTCCGCCTTCGATGCATCGATCTTTAAAATGCGTGCCCTCGGATATTTGCTGCGGACCGCTGAAACGTAAGCCATATTGTCCATCACGATATCATCCGGATATTTGCCATAGCCCAGTACCTTTTTGCGCACATCGATACGGAAGGCTCTCTGGCCGACCCCGTAGATATCGCCCTTTTCCAGCTCGGCATCCACCGAAGCCTCACCGCGCAGGATCTTTGCCACAAGCTGAATGCCTTCTATGATCTTTTTATAGCCCGTGCACCGGCAGATATTTCCGCGCAGCGCATATTTGATCTCTTCCTCGGTCGGATTTAGATTTTTCTGCAAAAGCGCTGTGCCGGCCATGACCATGCCGGGGATACAAAATCCGCATTGAACCGCTCCCACGGCACCAAAGGCATAGACAAAGGCATCCTGCCACTCCTCACTTAATCCCTCCACCGTAAGAATGGTTCTTCCTACTGCCTTTTTGGTTGTAAGGACACAGGATTTGATCGCTTTTCCATCCACCACGATGGTACAGGTGCCGCAGGCTCCCTCGCTGCAGCCATCCTTGACCGAAAACAGCTGCAAGTCGTCCCGAAGGTAACGAAGAAGTGGCTTATTTTCTTCCGTTCGATGTATTTTGCCATTTACCGTAAACTCATATACTTCTTGCATATCCATCACCTCACCCGAATCTGTTAAAATACAGCCGCATAGATCCCATCCACATCGTGTATGACTCCTCGCGGACATTTCATGGCACACATGCCGCAGGCGATACATTTTTCCCGATCAATGACTGCATGAAGATTGATCACACTTATGGCACCGCATGGACAGTTTTTTTCGCAGAGTCTGCAGCCGATACAGCTGGAAGGACAGGATTTTCCGGCATCTGCAGCCTTCTGGGCATTGGAACACAGAGGCTGGATGGTACCCTCCGGAGCTTCTAAGCGGATCAGGTTTCTTGGACAGGCCTTCACGCAAAGGCCGCAGCCGACACACTTGTCACGATCCACCTCGGCAACACCCTTTTCATTGATGGAAAGGGCATGCAGCCTGCAGGCTGCCACGCAGCTTCCGCCGCCCAAGCAGCCATAACTGCAGCTGTGGATTCCATCCGGATATTGTTCTAAAATCTTGCCGCAGTCCTTCGGCAGCGCCGTAAGATCGATCGCTTCGTTTCGTTTCGCTCCGCCTGCGCAGTGCACGACTGCAACATGTTTCTTTCTTTTCATAGAAAATCCCAACTCCTTTAGGTGAAGCATACCCTAGTGGATCAGATATGCGTAATCGTTTAATACTGTGCGGATCACTGCCACTGCATCTGTAGAAAGATCGGTATCCTCCGCAACATCCACGGTCTCCACGCGACCATCCAGACGAACCTTTACCTTGGTACCTCCCAGGGATAAAAAGCCCTCGTTGGTGCTGTCTAAAAAGTCTTCTTCACTCCAGTATAAGGTGAATTTATCCTTATATGGTCTGCCTCCCTTATACGGGCAGAAGACTTCGCAGTTGCCGCACTCGTTGCACATGCCGTCTACATGGATGATCTGGGCTTTGCACTTGCCCGGTACATGGATCGCTACATTGGCACGGTTCGGGCAGACATCGGTACATACCTCACAGACGGTCGGACAGCCTAAGCAGCGGTCATCCGGTGTTTGTTTCGTATCCCGGCTCTGAATGCCCTTCTTTGCGGTATAAAGCTTCTCATCTGCTGCCACATTTTCCTCTGCATATTTGTCATAAGAGAGACCTGCGATGGCTGCTGCTGCCTTTGCAGAATCCGCAATTGCCTCCACAACGGTAGCCGGTCCTCTTCTGGAATCACCAACCGCATAGACATGTGCCTCGGTGGTCATCATATTCGCATCTACTACCGGACGACCCTTTGCATCCATCTCGATGCCAAGCTCCGAATACAGACCGGTATCAATGGTCTCACCGATGGCTGCGATGATGGTATCTGCCGGATATTCCTCGGTCTTTCCGGTATCAACCGGAGATCTTCTTCCGGAAGCATCCGGAGCGCCAAGTTCCATCACGGAACATTTGAGTTTTCCATCCTCTGCGCCGATCGGAGCCAAAAGCTCTAAAAATTCCACGCCATCCTCAATGGCAAGCTGTAATTCTTCCTCATCTGCCGGCATATAGCGTTTGGTTCTGCGGTAGATCAGACGGACATGCTCCACGCCCGGCAGACGTTTTGCTGCTCTTGCAACGTCCATGGCCGTATTGCCGCCGCCAAGGACAACCACGTTTTTACCGATGTTCATGGAAGCACCATTTTTCTTTGCCTCCATCAAAAATTCCAGAGCATCCGTCACTTCCCCGTAAGCTAACGGGGATCTTCCCGGTTTCCATGCACCGATGGACACGATCACATCGGTATAGCCTGCCTCTTTTAAGGCCTTCACAGAGCTCACCTCTGTGCCAAGCTGAAACTCTGCGCCGTAAGCCTTGCAAAGCTCTACGTCCCGATCAATGGAATCTGCTGCGATACGGAATTCCGGGATTACGTTACGAACAACACCACCGAGCTGCTCCTTGCGCTCAAATACGGTGACTGCCACTCCTGCGCGGGACAGGAAGGCTGCAGCTGCAAGGCCGGCAGGACCTCCGCCGATGATGGCAACCTTCTTATCTGCCACCGCAGGTTCTGCCTTCAGACCCGGAAGGATCTCGTGATAGGCCTGGCTTGCTGCTGCCAGTTTGGTTTCACGGATATGCAGCGTCTCCTCATAGTAGTTGCGCATACATTTGTCACCGCAGTGATGCGGGCAGATGGTTCCGGTAATGAACGGAAGCGGATTGCGCTCTAAGATGATTTCAAGCGCTTTCTTTGCATCGCCATCCACCATGGCCTGTAAGTAAGCCGGAATATCCTGCTCGATCGGACAGCCATTGCGGCACGGAGCATTGAAGCAGTCAAACAGCGGAAGCTTTTTGTCTACATGGCGCTCCGGAAGCGGTTTTACCGGTTTGCGGTACATAGCCTTTTCTTCCACGCCATCATCGATCGCTGCGAGCGCCTTTACATCTACACCTGCAAAACGCTCGCTGCCGCACTCCATCAGTTCGTCTGCGATCTGGCTCATTCTCTGGTATCCGCCCGGCTTTAAGATGTTGGTTGCCATGGTAACCGGCCAGATGCCTGCATCCACCAGCTCCTTGATATTTTCAATGGTCGCACCGCCGGAATAGGAGATCCGCAATTTACCCTGAAATTCATCTGTTAAAAGGCGTGCCACATGGATACTGAGCGGGAACAGGGCGCGTCCGGCCATATACATCTCATTGCTCGGAAGCTCATTTCTTGTGACATCCACCGGGAAGGTGTTGGTGATCTTAACGCCAAACTCCAGTCCCTTTTCCTGACAGAGATCATACAGTCTGTGCAGCATCGGAACCGCATCCTCCCACTGAAGATCCTCCAAGAAATGATGATCATCAAAGGCAATGTAGTCAAAGCCCAGTCCATCCAGGCGTTTTCTCGCATACTCATAGCCAAGCAGGGTCGGGTTGCACTTGATAAAGGTATTTAAGTGCTTTTCCGTGATCAGATAGGTGGCAATGCGCTCGATCTCTGCCGGCGGACAGCCATGAAGGGTAGACTCCGTGATGGAGTTGGATACCTTCGAGCTGATGCTACGAATATAGGCTTCATCCACGTTTTTAAACTCATTTACATGCTCCAGTGCCCAGCTGATGCACTCTTTAAATACCTCAGTATCCTTTGCTTCCATCATCTCATTGATGTACTTGTCGATCTTTGGAGATTTGATGCCCTCTAAGTCATAACCTACGGACATGTTGAATACGAAGGCATCCGGATCACCAAGGCCATATTCCTTTGCGATCAGCTTGCAGGCTACCCATGCCTTTACATACTCTGCAAAGGCTTGCGGCACATACAGCTCAGTCGACCATTCGCAGTTATAGCATTCGTCTCCTGCAATGATGCACGGACGGTTGATGCAGGCTGCCAGGTCAGCACCATCCATCACCTGTACGGTCTTTAATTCGAAGAAACGGGAACCTGCCGCGTAAGCTGCCACGATATTCTGTGCCAGCTGGCTGTTCGGGCCGGCTGCCGGACCAAACGGGGACTCGATCTTTTCCTCGTAGATCGGGAGTGCCTGTCCGTTTTCATGTCTGACAATCTTTTCGATGCCAAAAATGCTCTGTTTCTGTTCATATTCTGACATGATCCAGTGCATCAGGTGATCCATTGACATTGGTCTCATAATTTCGCTCATAGTATCCTCCTAACGGAAGCCATCTGTATGACCCTTGCTTCCTAAATAAATATTTGCCTAAGCTTTTAATATTCTCTGTGATTTAATCTGCCCCAGAGTTTCTTGCTCTGCTCCATGGTCCAGGCATTGATCTGATCCTCATCCAGGAAGGTGAACTCTCTGTCTTTGTAGACTACCTTACCATTTATGATGGTGGTGCGGCAGTTTTTGCCTTCCATACCAAAGATCATATGGCCGTCGATGTTTTCATCGGAAAACGGGGTAAACGGCTTGTAATCCATGATGATGACATCCGCTGCGGCGCCTTCCTTTAAGATGCCAAGCGTCTTGCCAAAATACTTTTCTGCAATGATGCGGTTGTTCTCAAACTGCATTTTGACATCCTCGCACCAGCCCACATTCGGCAGCATGGCATTGTGGCGCTGGATGGTAAGGAAAGCCTTCATGCTCTCCAACATATCGTGCGTATAGGCATCGGTTCCCATGCCGACGATAATGCCCCGGTCCATCATCTGTAAAACCGGAGAACAGCCCACGGCATTGCCCTGATTTGACTGCGGGTTGTTGACCACCATGGTGCCGGTCTCCTTGATGATATCCATCTCTGCCGGGCTTACATGGATGCAGTGGCCAAGCAGGGTTTTCTCTCCGAGGATACCGTTATATAAAAGGCGGTTTACCGGGCGGCAGCCATAATTTCTCAGGCTGTCATATACGTCATTCATGCCCTCTGCCACATGGATATGAAAGCCTGTCATGCCGTTGTTGGCTTCTACCATCTTTTCGAAGGTCTGATCGCTGATGGTAAACAGCGCATGACCTCCAAACATGGCCTTGATCATGCTGTCATCGGCCTCTTTTGCCCATTTGGCAAAATCTGCATTTTCCTGAATACTCTGTGCGGTCTTCTCCTCACCGTCACGCTCGGAAACCTCATAGCAAAGACAGGAACGGATGCCAGCTTCCTTTACCACATCCCGGATCGCAAACAGAGATCCCGGGATCTCGCCGAAGCTTGCATGATGGTCAAAGATGGTCGTTACGCCATCGCGGATGCAGTCCAGAACCGTAGCCCAGGCACAGGCTCTTGTTCCGTCCAGATCCAACCGCCGGTCAATCGCCCACCAGGTTCCTTCCAGGACTTCCAAAAAGTTTGTCGGATTGTTTCCTGTGATGGAAAGTCCTCTTGCAAGTCCGGAATAGATATGGGTATGTGCATTAATGAGTCCCGGCATGATCACACCGCCATGGGCGTCCACAAATTCTGCCTCCGGATATTTCTCTTTCATGGCCTGTAAGGTGCCGACTTCCTTGATATCCTCTCCCTCCGTTACCACAGCTCCATCTTCTAAATACGGATTTTCACGATCTCTTGTGATCACTCTTCCATTTCCTATAAGCAGCATTTATATTCCTCCTTGCATAAATTAGTTTTTTTCATATTTATATCTTGCAATCTGTATCTTCCCTTGTTATGATAGACTTATACTACCAAACAAATAGTTAGTTCATCTAACTGATTCATTGTCAGAAAGGAGCAAAACATGGATAAACATACCATCGATTTTTACACCCGTCTGGCTCACGGTCTTGCCGTTCAGTTTGGTTCCAACTGTGAGATCGTCATCCACGATCTGGAAAGCAATGATGTGGAACATTCCATTGTAGCCATTGAAAACGGTTATATCAGCGGCAGAAAGCTCGGTGACGGGCCTTCCCACATTGTTTTGGAATCCTTACAAAACGGAGCAAAACATACCGAAGATAAACTGGCTTACTTAACCAAGACCAAGGACGGGAAAATCCTGAAATCCAGCACCATTTACATCCGGGACAGCAAAGGAAAGATTGTTGGCATCTTAAGTATCAACTACGATATCACCATTCTCTTAGCTGCCCAGTCCCATTTACAGGGGATTACCGCCACGGCTGCAGATGATTCCTCGGAATCCGGACCGGAGACAGTCTCCATGAATGTCACCGACCTTCTCGATGAGCTCATTGACCAGGCGTTCCGCCATATCGGAAAACCGGCGGCCGTCATGACCAAGGATGATAAGATCGCCTTCATCCGGCTGTTAAACGATGCCGGTGCCTTCCTCATCACCAAGTCCGGTCAGCGGATCTGCCAGATCCTCTGCATCTCCAAATTCACGCTTTACAGCTACTTAAACGAGATCAAGGCAGAGGATGAATCCACCATCCCGTCTTCCTTAGATGACGCATAATAGCACTGCTGTTCATCCAGCCTGTAAAAAAATTTTAAAAGAAAAGCCGAACAGTTTAACATCTGTTCGGCTTTCTTAGCTATTCTTTGCATCCTGTGTTTCCTGCTGCATAAAAAGCAGAAAAGACTCCTACTCTTCCGGCGGAAGAGTGAGATTCAGGATGATCGCCATGATCGTTGCCACTACCACGGACGAGCTTCCAAATACGGTATTGATCCACTCCGGGATGCCAGGACCCTGTAAGCATCCGGATACCTGGGTGATACCAACACCAAGAGCTACAGACATACCAACTACGGTTGTCTTTCTTGCTGTCATGCCATCTTTGGTGAACAGGCGTACACCGGTCATGGCAATCTGTGCAAATACGGAAAGGGTTGCCCCACCGATCACGCACTGCGGGATGGTGGTCAGTGCTGCAGATAAAGGCGGGATCAGACCTGCGATCAGAAGCACTGCGGCAGATACCGTAAAGATCACACGGTTTACTACTTTATTCATGGTGACGATTCCCACATTCTGGCTGTAGGAAGCAGTCGGCAGTGCCCCAAAGAGTGCACCCACGATACTTGCCACGCCCTGAACAAGGATACCGCCCTGAAGTTCCTTGTCTGTCGGTACCCGATCCATACCGCCAATGGTGGTGGATGTCAGGTCTCCGATGGTCTGTACGGCATTGACTGCGTAGACGATGGCCAGGGATGCACAGGCTGCCGGAGCAAATTCGATCTTAAAATGCAGCAGCTGCGGGAAGGCGATCACCGACGTTGTGTTTGCCAGATTGGAAAAATCGATCATGCCCAGGCAAAGGGATGCTACATAACCAACAATGATGCCGAAGAACAGGGATCCCAGCTTTAAGACTCCTTTGGTAAAGTTGTTTAAGAACAATACCACGGCAAAGGTCAAAAGAGCGATCGCCCAGTTTTTCAAGCCGCCAAATTCCGGATGTCCGGAACCGCCCGCCATATAACGGATCGCGGTCGGATACAGGGAAAGACCAATGGTAAAGATGACCGTGCCGGTTACGATATCCGGGAAGAGTTTTCGGATCTGCTTGACAAAGATCGCAAATACCACTGCTACGATACCGCCAATGATCTGCGCTCCCATGATGGCACCGATTCCGAATTCCCCTCCGATCGCAGTCAGGGTCGGAACGTAAGCAAAACTGGTTCCCATGATGACCGGAAGTGCTGCCCCGATCCTGCCAAAGAGCGGAAACAGCTGTAGGAAAGTGGCAAGTGCGGTAAAGATCAGTGCTGCCTGGATCATCATGGTCTTCTCTGCGTCGGTCAGGCCGCAGACACCGGCAATGATCATGGAAGGTGTGATAACACCAACGACTGCTGCAAGCACATGCTGGAGACTCAGCGGAACAAGCTGGGACAAATCCGGGGCTTTTCCGTAAAAGTCAAAGAGCACATTGCCTTTTCCTGGTTCGTTTGTTTTTTCCCTCATGTTGTTTTGTCCGGACGAGGCAGGCATATCTCCACAAAAATCCCAGACCCCCTATCAAGGATTTTACCATCCGGATATCCTCCTCCTTACTTTTTTTTATTTTCGCTAAAATTATTTTTGCTAAGACAATCATAACACATTGTGAGGGAATTGCAAGTGTTTTTGATATTTTTTCCTCAATTTTACCTGAATTTTTGTGCTGATTGCATACCTCCTTTCGTCTCTCACAATACAGCTCCTTACTTTTTGTATGATTCCGGAGTGTTTGAGGCAAAAAAAGAGGCAGAGTGACCAAAATGGCCACTCTGCCTCTTTTTCTGTTCATGATAACGCTTTCACAAGCGAAACGCTTGTTCATTACTATAGCATACTTTTTATCCTACCGCAAGTATAATTCCACCGTCTCCGGCATATACCGTTGCCACGCCTGCCGTGTTGGTGATCACAATGCTCTTGTAGTTTCCGCATTTTTCCAGTTCTTTTTTCACCTGAAGGGCACGATCCGGACAATTGACATGGGCAATCACGGCACGCTTTTCTTCCGGATTTCCGGCTTTCTTTGTGGCGATCTCACACATGCGTGCCAGACCTTTGGTAATGCCGCGCGCCTGGTCTAATTTGATGATCACACCATGGTCTGCACCCATGACCGGCTTGATATTTAAGGCAGTCGCAAAAAAGGCCTGAAGACCGGTCAGCCTTCCGTTCTTTCTGAGAGGCTCTAACGTATCGATCACAAAATAGGTCAGCTGCTCATCCCGGATCTTTAAGACACGGCTGGAAATCTCCTCAAAGGTAAGTCCTTCCTCATACAGGTCGCGGATATAGAGCGCCTCGTTAAGTTCTCCGGAGGATGCCGATTCCGAATCGATGACCAGAATGTTTTTGCTTCCCTTTCCGTGCTCCTCTTCATACAGATTCTTTCCAAGCACGGCGCTGTTGTAGCTTCCGCTCAAATGGCTCGACAGGGTAATGATATAGACATCGTCTGCATCACACTCACAGGCCTTTTTAAAGGCTTCCGGTGAAGGGCAGGCTGTCTTTGGGCAGTTCGGACTCTCTTTTACCATCTGAAGAAAGGCTTTCTGATCAAATGTCTCGTCATCAATGACCATATGGTCATCGACCTGTAAGGTCAGCGGAATCATGGAAAATCTTGGATCCTTCTTTAATTCCTCTGTTAAATCCAGGCAGCTGTCGCCAAAAATCTTATAGCTCATAATCCTCCTCCACACCCACGTTTCTGGCCGCCCATCTCCCGCTGCGGCATCGTGCGCTCTATCTCACATAGTTTTTGTTACTACTTATTATAGCATAGTTTACTGATATTACAAGTAGCTACAACCGGAAAGAGAATATCAAATCGCGTGCCTTTTCCCTCCGCAGAAACCACACTGATATCACCGGAAACCTCATAGACCAGATCCTGCACCACAGACAGACCAAGCCCGGTTCCTTCTCCCCGTTTTTTTGTGGTAAAGAAAGGCGTAAAGATCTGCTCTCTGATTTCCGGTGACATGCCGGGACCGTCATCGGACACTGTCACAGCATACTTTAAGTCATCATCATCCCCAAGAAAGGTTCCGTGTATCGTAATGCATCCGCCATTTTCCTTCATGGCCTGGATGGCATTATTGCAAAGATTGACAATGATCTGATTTACCATTCCCGCACGCCCCATAAGGCCGTAGCCAGTGTCCGGCTCGAGGGACTTACTGATGCGGATGTTTGCAGGAAGCGTTTTTTCAAGCAGATTTAAACTCCTCTCGATCTCGTCTACGATAGGAAGAAAAACCTTTTTGCCCGAATCCATCTCCAGATGTCCATAACCGGACAGTTCCCTTGTCAGTGCCCTGGCCTTTTCTGCAGATAAGATCATCTCTCCAACCAATGCCCTGTTTTCTTTGCTGATCGTCTCGTCTCCTTTCAGGATATCCCCATACAGCATGATCGGAGTCAGGAAATTGTTAAATTCATGAGAAATCTTGCTGGTCATGGTGCCGATAGTCTTCATCTTATCGGCATGACGAAGGCGTTCCTCCTGCTTATGCAGTTCTTCCCAGGCCGCATTCAGTTCCGTTAAGTGCTTTACCTCCAGTTCCATGATCCTGCGTTTTTCGGCACTGTGAAAGCCAAGCCCCAGCACAATGGCAGTCAGAAGAAGCAAAAGTCCGGCACCGCCTGTCACATAGTTTCTGGCTTTCCGGATCGGTTCGGAAAGCTCCTCATAATCCAGCGTACAGTTGACGATCCAGATTTCCTCCCCGATCGGTTTCTGGACATAGGCAACCACCTTGGTAGAAGGCTTTGGCTCTCCCTCGTTGAGCCACCAGTAGCTTTTTAGCAGGCCGCTTCCCTCCGGCACTTCCTTCTGCCGGTTCAGCCATACCTCCAGCTCTTCAAAATCCAGCTGATACTTCGCATATTTTTCTTTTCTTCCATCCAGGGCATTCAATCCTATCTGATCCCTGGAAACATGCATGAGGATGGTTCCGTCAAAGGCTTTTACCATGGAATATCCATTCTGACCGATCTGCACCGGCCTTACGATCTTTTCATAGACCGTTTCCATCTCAATGGCCGCGACCACCCAGCCAGCTTCTCCCCCAACCCTTGCCGGTGCTGCCAGAAACTGCGTATAATGATTCGGCGCAGTGAGCACTGCCGGAAGGAGCCTGGCACTGGCACCGGTACGATTCCTGTTTTCTGCTTCATACAGCCGGTAAACAGCCGCCTCCCGTTTCAGATAGGAATCGTATGCCATACCAAAGGAAACCTGTTTTTCCCAGTTCTGGTCAAACACGGCCACATAAGAGATCGTATCCTGGTTTTCACAATACTGCCGCGCCCGGTCTTCTCCTGCATCTTCCCCAAAAAAGACCTCCAGCTCTTCTAACTCCCGGTCATAAAAATTATCCAGGCTGTTGGCCACCGTTTTGGCCGTTGCCAGCATATTGTCCTCCTGCAGCTTTAAAAGGCCTTCCCGGAAATTATGAAAGATCAGGATATTAAAGCTCAGCAAAAGAAAAAGGGCCATGGTGCAGAATGCCGCCATGCCCCATTCCGAATGATCATTCTTGTTTCGCATAGGTTCTTTTGACTACTTTCCTTCAAAGATATATCCGACTCCGCGTATCGTTTTTAAATAGACCGGATTTTTGACATCTTCCTCAATCTTCTCTCGGATGCGCTTGATATAGACCATGATCGTGTTGTCATCGACCAGATTTTCTCCCCATACCTGGTGATACAGCTGCTCCTTGGTAAATACCTTTCCCGGATGTTCCATAAAAAATCGAAAGAGCGCAAGCTCCCTTGCCGTAAACTGCAGTTTTTCCGTTTCCTTAAAGGCCTCAAGCTTCATCAGGTCAAACTGGAAGATCCCTTCCGTGATCCGGTTTTTCCGACTCTGACTGTAAACCGCATTCCGCCGGATCAGGGCTTTTACCTTCTGGATAAGAACCGCCAGATGAAACGGCTTGGTCAGATAATCATCGGCTCCCATGCCAAGCCCAAGAACCTGGTCTGCCTCATCTCCCCTTCCGCTTAGCATCAAAACCGGCGTCATATCCTCTGCCGCCCGCAGCTTCTGTAGGATCGCATAACCATCCATATCGGTTAACATCACATCCAGCACGATCAGATCAAAGTGACCAAGGCTCAAAAGCTTTAATGCCTCCGCTCCGCTTGCAGCCTCACAAACCTGCATGTTTTCCCGCCCGAAGGCCGTTCTTAAGGCAAGGCGAACCGGCAGCTCATCATCCACCACCAGAATTTTCTCATTTGCCATAGTCTTGCCTCTCCCCCTTGTTAAAATCTCAGTGACATACTCCCACCACTTAGCTAGCGCTTGAAGTGGGGGTTTCTCGTTCGATTGCCCGATAGGGCAAAGCATAAGCGAGCTATCCCCGTGTGTCCCACGGTTTTATTAGGCATCATATGGAATTTCTTCTGTAAAAATCAGGAAATTTTCTTTTCTATATCAAGTATCATTCCAGATATTCGAATGCCTTCTCTGTATATATTGATTGCTGCGTTTTCGTCTCGGTCCATTCGATTTCCGCATACACACTCATAAATGCGGTCGCTCAGCTGCAAATCTTCTTTTACCTTTCCACAGCAGCTGCAAGTTTTGGAACTGGGATACCAGCGATCAATACGGACCAATTTCTTACCTGCACGCTGCATTTTGTACGCCAGAAAATCAGAAAACATTCTCCAGCCATTGTCATGGACACTCTTTCCAAAACGCATATCACGGCTCATCTCTTTTATATTCAGATTCTCGATGCACACGATATCGTAGGAATTGGCTATCTTCCTCGATTCTTTATGCAAAAAATCCTTTCGCTGATGTGCGATATGAGTATGGATTCGTGCCACTTTCTTCTTTTGTTTTTTATAACGGTTACTTCCCTGTTCGCAGTGACTCAGCTTACGCTGCTCTCTTGCCAGCTTCTGCTGGGCTTTTTGAAAAAAATGAGGATATGCTGCATGGTTTCCATTGGAATCTACATACAATTCCTTCATGGAAAAATCAAGACCAATGGCAGATTCTGCTTTCTTGATTTCATTTAGCGATTCCTCGCAGGAATATAATAAAGCAACATAGTAGCGTTCATCTGCCTCCTGACTGATAGTTGCGCCTTTCAGCTGGTAACCTTCATCAATCTTCCGATGTTGTCTGATGCGGACCCAGCCAGCTTTTGGAAGTTTTAATTTCCCATTTTGTAAGGTGATGTTTCCGTTCACATAATTGGTTGTATAGCTTCTTACCGGCTTCTTTTTTGATTTGAATTTTGGAAAACCCACAGAAGCATCGCGAAAGAAATTTTTGTATGCTGTCTGCAGATGCAACTGTGCATTACACAATGCCAGACTGTCTACTTCCTTCAACCAAGGAAACTCTGACTTATATCTGGCCGGTGTCACGCTTAAATTCTTCCCGGTTTTCTCATAATGCGCTTTTTTCTCGGCAAGCATCCGGTTATAGACAAAACGAACGCAGCCAAAAGTCTTTGCGAATAATTCCCTTTGTGCTTTATTCGGATAAATCCGAAAACGGTACACGGTGTTCACTTTTACCCTCTCCCTGTGTTTCAATGTACTGACGGATGACCTCAATTGGGGCACCTCCAGCACTCAGCAGACAAAAGCTCTGACTCCAGAACATTTCTTTCCATAGCTTTTGCCGGACTTCCGGATACTCTTTTTTAATCAGACGGCTGCTTGCGCTTTTATATGCATTGATGAACTTACTCAGTTCTGATTTTGGATGAGCACGGAACATGATGTGAACATGATCCTGATCATGATTCCATTCTTCCAAGGTAATGTGATAGTTCGGAGCAATATACTCAAATATTTCTCTCGCCCGATTTGAAACCGGATCATTCAAAACCTTTTTTCGGTATTTTATGACCAGAATCAAATGGTAATATAATAAAAATACCGAATGTGCATTGCTATCCAATTTTCTCATAATAATCAGCCTTTCTTATTATTTCGACTGATTATATTATAACTTATCGGAAACTGCGAAGCGGTTTCTGATAAAAGGCGCGGTATTTGCGCCGTCCATCTGATTCTAGGGTTCGCGAAGCGGTTCCTAGAATATACCACATATTTTTCTGTATGTCTACAGTTTTATCGAACATAGGTTCTTTTTTCTGCCAGCACAGATATGTGCATTATTGAATCATGCCAGTTGTTGCAATATCAGTAATCAAAACCAGGCAATTCATCCCACCACCTAAAGAGGATGG
>CAVIHW010000030.1:0-28484 GCA_963642615.1 Oscillospiraceae bacterium
CCACATCACCGCCTAAAAGCTCCTCCTCGATTTCATCAGGCGCCACATCATAGGAACGGATCCTGCTCATTGGAAATTGTTTTTTGAATCCGATCAAAAGACTGTGGGTAAACAGTTTGCTGACCAGTCCGAGGAACATGACATTTTCATTTTTGTTTTTCATTTCCAAAAGCTCATTTTGCGCCTGATCCAAGGTATGAAGCACCTGCTCTACCCGGTTTAAATAGGCCTTGCCATATGGATTCAACTGGATTCTTCGTCCCTGCCGGTCAAACAGCTGCACTCCCACTTCATTTTCCAGGCGGCTGATGCTGACACTAAGTGCTGGCTGTGCCACATTCAAAAGCTTCGCCGCTTTGGTAAGATGTTCGGTTTCTGCAACCGTTTTAAAATAACGCAACTGAACAATATCCATGCAGATCACACCTTCTTTTTTCCATTCACTGCGCGTTGCCGCGCTGCTTTTCATGCATTTTTTTCTGTTCTTCCACCAAATCTGCCAGTTCTTTCACAGAAATGAGCGGTTTTTGCGGGTATTCACAGAAATATTTCGGATAGCTGCTGTTTTTCAATCCCTCAAGTAAAATGATATCTGCTTCCGGGAATGCCGCAAACAGATCCCGTTCTGTGATTCCCCGGCACTCTTTCGTGATCAGAAAACGATTGGCGGAAAATACTGCCGTTCCGTAAGCACCCGCCTTCTGATGCCGGTAACTGTCTGTCCCGGGCACATCACTCTCGAAATCGTGTCCATCATGCTTAATGACCGCAACCCGGTATCCGCGATCTTTCAACTCTGGGATCAGCTTTGTGATCAATGTTGTCTTCCCGCTGTTTTTATAACCGCTGACTGCAAATACAAACGGTTCTCTCTTTGCTTTCAGTCCTTGGTATTCTTGTACCGTGTTGATATTTTCCATTGCCCGATTCTCTGGATTTAATTCCAGGATCTGGTATCCGCTCCGTTCCAGAAAATGCATCATCCGGTAGTCTCCTTCCTGGATCATCTCTAAGGCTGCCTCACACACTGTTTTCGGGTAAATACCAAACAAGGGATGGATGCGTCCTTCCTGGCCGGCCACAAGGATCCGGTCTTTTGATCCGCTTTGTTCATAGAAAGACAAAAGCTGGTTCACTTCCTTTTTTCCGATCAGGGGCATGTCACAGGCCATCACAAGCAGTGCATCCTCGCTGCATTCCAAAAGGCCGGAGGCAATGCCGCCGAGCGGTCCGATCCCGTTCCACCGATCCTCTACCATGGGCAGACCGGCTTCTTTATAATCTTCTTTTTTGTCTACAGACAAATAAACCGCAGGCAGACAGTCACAGGCATGTAAAATCCTCTGGCAGAAGGTTTCATCCGCATAGCGGAGGAACAGTTTTTTCTGTCCCTCCATGCGTGTGTTTTTCCCTCCTGAGAGAATGTACCCGGCGACTGCGCCTACGGTTTTCTTTTTGTTTTCATTCATGGATTAAAAACGGAACTTATCCTCGAAGTACTGTTTTAACTCAGCGATCGGCACGCGAACCTGCTCCATGGTATCACGGTCGCGGACGGTCACTGCATGATCCTCTTCGGAATCAAAGTCATAGGTGATGCAGAACGGAGTACCGATCTCATCCTGTCTTCTGTATCTCTTACCGATATTGCCTCTGTCGTCAAATTCACAGTTGTAATATTTGGACAGCTCTGCATAGATCTTTTCTGCGCCCTCATTTAACTTCTTGGACAGCGGAAGGATACCGATCTTAACCGGTGCGATAGCCGGATGGAAATGAAGCACGGTACGCACATCGCCCTCACCGATCTCTTCCTCGTCATATGCTGCGCAGAGGAATGCCAGGGTTACACGGTCTGCACCCAGAGACGGCTCGATCACATACGGGATGTATTTCTCCTTTGCCTCATCATCGAAGTAGGTCATATCCTCACCGGAGGTGTTCTGATGCTGGGTCAGGTCATAGTCGGTTCTGTCTGCGATGCCCCACAGCTCGCCCCATCCGAACGGGAAGAGGAACTCGATATCGGTTGTGCCCTTACTGTAGAAGCACAGCTCCTCCGGAGAATGGTCACGCAGGCGGATCTCATCTTCCTTCAGGCCAAGTGCTAACAGCCAGTCACGGCAGAAGCCTCTCCAGTACTGGAACCACTCCAGATCGGTTCCCGGCTTGCAGAAGAATTCCAGCTCCATCTGCTCAAATTCACGGGTACGGAAGGTAAAGTTACCCGGGGTGATCTCGTTACGGAAGGATTTACCAATCTGGCCGATACCAAACGGAACCTTCTTTCTGGAAGTACGCTGTACATTCTTGAAGTTGACAAAAATACCCTGTGCAGTCTCCGGTCTTAAGTATACGGTATTCTTTGCGTCCTCCGTTACACCCTGGAAGGTCTTGAACATCAGGTTAAACTGACGGATATCGGTGAAATCATGTTTGCCGCAGCTCGGGCAGCAGATATTCTTTTCTTCGATATAGTTTTTCATCTCCTCCTGAGACCAGGCATCTACGCTTCCCTCAAGGACGATACCGTTTTCTGCCATATAATCTTCGATCAGCTTATCTGCACGGAAACGCTCTTTGCAGGCCTTGCAGTCCATCAGAGGATCGGAGAATCCGCCTAAATGTCCGGAAGCCACCCATGTCTGGGAATTCATGAGGATGGCACAGTCAACACCTACGTTGTACGGGCTCTCCTGCACGAATTTCTGCCACCAGGCTTTCTTTACATTGTTCTTCAGCTCAACACCAAGGTTGCCATAATCCCAGGTATTTGCCAGACCACCGTAGATCTCGGAACCCGGATAAACGAATCCTCTGGTCTTTGCCAGCGCTACGATCTTTTCCATTGTCTTTTCCATCGTCGATAACCTCTCTTTTTTATTTAAATATGATACAGCTAATTCCCTCCGGGGTCACTGCTGAATGCTCACTTCTTAAATTGATGCCGTCGGTCACATAAAGGATCTTTCCTTCTGTATAGACTGTGGCAGATCCCTCCAGGATCACTGCGTTGCCGCCTTTTTCTGTGACCGCCTGGATCTCTGCGTCCTTACCTGTTGTTGTTTTGTAGCTTAAGTCAGGCAAAGATGCACTCTGTGTATCCAAAACGGAAAGAGCTGTCACCGTATGGGTATCATCTCCGTTTTCTTTGGAAAATTTCACAAAATCTTCCGGCGTACCATAGGAAAATACCAATCTTCCTGTATTGTTTTCCAGACTGCTGCTTTCAAGTGCTACCGGGAGTTTTTCGGATCCCTTGGTATTTTCTGCCTCAGCAGCCGCTCCCTGTTCCTGATTGTAGGCTATGATCTGCTCTTTTGCAAACTCCGTCAGACCCTCCACACTGTACAGGTCATTTTCCTTTTCTGATGTGTAGACCATGGCGCTTTGCACATTCCGGTCATCGTCCACATAAATGCTGTTTTCCGAACCATCCCATTGTTTTCCTGACGAGTGGGCACATCCTGAGACCAGGACTGCGGCAAACAGCACGGATGCTGTCAAAACTGCGGTTTTCTTTTTCATAATGCTCCTCATCCCTCCCGGACTGTTCCGGGATCTGCCTGTCCATGTACCGTAACAGGCATGTTTCTTTTGCATTATACCTGTTCACGAAAAGTTTTTCAACTATGAATGTTTTTTCATACACTTTTATTTCGCGCGTTAAGTTCATGTGTCACTGCCTGTCTGCAGCTTTGCTACAGCAGCGCAAAATTTCCAGGGAATGAAATTCCCTGTCGATAAAGCGGTGTCTATTACGGCTCACGCAATGTTTGAGTTCTTTCAGTACTTCCGGTGTCAGGGTAAAGGTATACAAAGACGGAACCGGTGTGCTGATGATATATTCCCAGGCATACCGGGCAGAATCACTGACCGGCTCTGGCGGCTGTGGCGTATATTCTCCTCCTATGACCATGCTGCGCAGTTCATAGACCGCCTGTACCAGGTCATTTGGAAGACTCGGCTTTAGCAATGCCCGCAAGGACTGGTACAACAGAAGGAGCTGCTCGGAAGCCTCTAAGTTTTCCCGGCTGTAATAATCAGCAAATTCCAGAAAATAGGATCCGTAGCAGGCCGTTTCCATATCCTTTGTGATCTCTTCAAAATAATTGCGTGCATCCACACCCTGCAGGCTATAGGCATCCCGTCCCTCATACAGGCGGAAGTTTCCAAACACGAAGGGTCGGCTCACTCCCATCAGCTGGCTGCCCGGCCGCTTTGCCCCACGGGCAAACGCTGTGATCTTGCCACGTTCACGGCTTAAGATCACAAGTCTTCTGTCATTGTCTCCCACAGAGGAGACCTTGATGACCATACCGGTCAGATCCAGCAGTTCTCTCACGTATTGCTTCCTTCTCCCTTTTTTCCCTACTCTTTCGGATTGTATCCGTAATTTTTCATCAGCAGTTCACTATCGCGCCATTCTTTTCTTACCTTCACCCAGATCTGCAGGTTGACTTTGGTCTCCAGCATGGCTTCCAGCTCTCTTCTCGCTGCGGAGCCAATGCGTTTTAGCATGGCACCGCCCTTGCCGATGATGATGCCTTTGTGGGAATCCCTCTCACAGATGATGGTAGCTTCCACATCCATGATACCGTTTTGGCGCTCGCTCATCTTCTCAATGGTGACCGCGATGCCATGCGGGATCTCCTCATCCAGCAGCCGAAGCGCCTTTTCGCGGATAAGCTCCGCAGCAATCTGGCGCATCGGCTGATCTGTCACCGTGTCCTCATCGTAAAACAGGGGGCCATAGGGCAGGTATTTGAACAGCTGCGCAAGCAGCGTATCGGTATTTTTGTCCCGCAGTGCAGAAACCGGAACGATCTCCGCAAAGTCGCAGATATCCTTATAGGCATTGATGAAGGTCAGGATATCCTCCTGATTCTTTACGGTATCAGTTTTATTGATAACCAGGATGATCGGGGTTTTTACTCCCTGCAGCTGCTCGGCAATATGCCGTTCACCGGCACCGATAAACGTGCTCGGCTCGACCAGCCACAAAATCAGATCTACTTCTTTTAAGGTATGCTCTGCCACGTTTACCATATATTCGCCCAGTTTATTCTTTGCCTTATGGATTCCCGGGGTGTCTAAGAAGATGATCTGGCCGCGCTCATCCGTATAAACCGTCTGAATGCGGTTTCTTGTGGTCTGCGGCTTATCGGAGGTAATGGCGATCTTCTGACCGATGAGATGGTTCATCAGCGTGGATTTTCCTACATTCGGCCGCCCGATCAGGGTCACAAAGCCTGATTTTTTCTGAACCGGAGCTGACATGCCGTTTTCTCCGGCATGATCCTTCTTTGCTCCGTTCAGTTCTTCCAGCAGTTTGTCAAAATTGGTGCTTTCCGGTTTCTT
The DNA here is from genome assembly GCA_963642615.1 of Oscillospiraceae bacterium. GTDB lineage: Bacteria > Bacillota > Clostridia > Lachnospirales > Lachnospiraceae > Brotaphodocola. Next base: position 5,362 of record CAVIHW010000030.1, read on the forward strand.
TGCCATACTTCTTCCTTTCCAATCATCCTCTGGTAAGATTTGAGATCTCTCCAAACAGCTCACGGTTTGCCTCGATCTTTTCCTCATTTCCAACCGTACAGAAGCTTCCGGTCGCAAGCACTGCCTCTACGTGAGCAGCCAGAGCCCGGATATCCTCCTTGGTTGCTGACAGAACCTCATCGCGCTCCTTCTGCATCATCTCCTGCGTCACACCGGAGAGATAAGCCGAAAGCCCGCGGCTGCCTTTCACAGACGGTGTGAGCGGGGTATCGAGGTTGCTGATGGTACCGATCACATATTTGGTCATATCGCGCTCATCCGGATCAAAGGATCTTAAATACTGCGGGATTCCCTCATAAATTTCATTGGTCTCTTTCAGGTTCGGATCCCGGTAAGAAACAAGGTATCCTTCTCCGGAGCGCCCAAATCCGCTCATGCAGCCATAAGCACCGCCCTTTACGCGGATGTTCAGCCACAGATAATCATAGCTTAAGATCACCTGAAGGATCTTTAAGGCACCGGTATAGGAAAGTCCTGCATCCTTAAAGTTTCCGCAGCGTGCCACATAATCTACCTGAGCAGAGGTCTTCAAGCCTTCGTTTACATTGTTTACCGGATGCGCAAACGGATACTTTTCTTTGCTTCCCTGCGGCAGCTTGTCTGCCAGCAGTCCAAAGGATCTTGCAAATGGCTCATATCCTGCATCATCCGCCGTGTAGTTAACTAACATATTGGAACGGGTGAAGAGTTTTTTGCTCACTTCCTGAAGCTTTGCAATGATCTCATCCTTCTTTTTGTCATAATCCTTTACAAGCTGCTCTAAGAAGCGGTAATATGCAACGCCTCCGGTCAGCTCGTTATAATAAGCGGTTGCAGAGAAATAGGAGGTTGCACGGGATACCGCCGTACTGTGTCCTGCATTTTCCAGCTTCATCTTCGCGCGGGAACAGGTTTCCTTTAAGATTTCTCCCAGGCGCTTCTCATCCGTAAAGATCGAATGGTTCAGAATCTCCTCCAAAATGGAAAAGCCAAAATCCAGGCGGTCATACAGCACACGGACGCTTGCTGTAAAGGCGCCGGTAAACGCTTCCGGATCCGCAAGATTTGCATAAGATGTCACGGAAAAATCCACGCCGCCGCTGTTTAAGTGGATCTCACTGGTCAGATCTGCATAGCTGTAATGCTCGGTGCTGATGGCTCCCAGAACAGATTTTAAAAATCCGGCATAGGGCAGATCCTCCTGAGGCAGAACCTCGGTATTAAAAAGTACTTTTAAATATCCGATCCCGGATGTAAAGAAATTGTGATGCAGTACCGGGATGCCTTTCTCCTCTTTTTTTGTCCAGAAGAAGGTTTCTGCCTTTTTCTCAATATCCTCACGCTTTAAGAGCGGGATCTTTGCTAAAACCTCCGGAGTGGACGGAGTATCCTGATATTCCTTCAGTTCTTTTGTAGATACAACAAGCTGCTCCAGTTCCTTTTCAGAAAGGGAAGCCTTGTAGTCTGCCAGTTTTTTCGCCAGCTTTTCGTCTTCCTTGGCTGTCAGGTTTTTCTCCGGCACTAAAACGATCACAGCCTCAAACGGATTGTCCAGAAGATAATCCTTGATCAGCTGTTCAAAGTATCCGTTTTCCACTTCCTTTTTCAGGAAATCAAAGGTCTCCTGATAGCATAAATGCGTCATCGGATCCCCGTCATACAGCCAGCTGTCCAGACACTGAAGGCCATACATCAGTCCCTTCGGTGCAGAGCCATAATCGGCTTCACGATATTTAAACTCGAAATAATTCATTCCGGCAAGCAGGCTCTTGCGGTTGATGCCCTGGTCTGCGAGCTTTCGTAAGGTTCCCTTTACGATAGCTAAAAACTCGCCCTTCTGCTCTTTGTTTGCGTCTTTTGCGATCACAGAGAAATACGGCTGCAGGATCCCGTTTTCATAGCCGCCCATAACATCTGTTCCGATCCCTGCATCGATCAGCGCCTGCTTAAGTGGTGCTCCCGGTGCATCAAGCAGGGTATATTCCAGGATCTGGAATGCCACATACAGCTTCGGATCCAGATCATCTCCCACTACCGTACTGACAGAAAGATAGGTTGCATCCTCCTCGGATTCTCCTTCCGTGATCGAGTAAGGAATCTCCCGTTCCACCGGTTTTTCAAAAGCCTTCTGCTCCCGGATCTTGGAATCTACCGGCCGTTCCTCATAATGGCTTAAATATTCCTCATCCAGCCATACAAGCTTCTGTTCCATATCCATGTCGCCATACAGGTAGATATAGCTGTTGGACGGGTGATAGTAGGTTCTGTGGAAGTTCAAGAAGGTTTCATAGCTCAGCTCCGGAATATGTACCGGGTCACCGCCGGAATCCTTGCCATAGCAGGTATCCGGAAACAGAGTCTTCTGGGTTGCACTTTCCAGGATGCTTTCCGGAGAAGAATAAGCACCCTTCATCTCGTTGTAGACCACGCCATTGTAAATGAGGGGAGCATCTTTGTCCTCCAGCTCATAATGCCAGCCTTCCTGACGAAAGATCTTTTCTTCTTTATAAATGTTTGGATGCAGCACTGCGTCCATGTAAACGTCCATCAGGTTGTGGAAGTCCTGGTCATTGCAGCTTGCCACCGGATAGACAGTCTTATCCGGATAGGTCATGGCATTTAAAAACGTGTTTAAGGAACCCTTGACCAGCTCCACAAACGGATCCTTCAGCGGAAACTTGTCAGAACCGCAAAGCACACTGTGCTCTAAAATATGCGGAAGTCCGCAGTCGTTGTTCGGCGGGGTACGAAAACCAATGCAAAATACCTTATTTTCATCGTCGTTTGATACCAGAAACAGTCTGGCTTTTGTTTTTTTGTGTTCCAGAACGATGCCCTCTGACTGCATCTCTGTGATCATCTTATGCTCTATCACCTGATAGGCATCCAGTTTTTTGATTGCTTCCAGCTGACTCATGTATGTTCTTCCTTTTCCGGCTGCCTTTCTCAAAAAGCAGCCTTTTTATCATTGTATTACTTTTATCTATAAATTTCCCATCAGACGGTCTTTTAACAGGGCAATTCCGTCACGCAGGGAAAAATGCACCAAAAGCACCCTGTCTGCCTCAGACGCGATCCCGTAAATTGCGCTGTACTTTTGTTTTTTTGCGATCAGCTCTGCGCGGCACAGATGAAAATTGCTGCTCAAAATTCCGATCCGCAGATCGCGGACGGTCTTTGCCGGCTCGTTTCCGGGCATTTTTTTAACAAAGGAACTCTCCTGCAAAAGCTTTTGTTCCCGCTCATTGATCAGAACCTTGCTGTATGCAAGGTTTTCCACCGTACTGAGGGAACGTTCCTCTTTCAAGAGATGAGCGGCATCTGCCCCCTGCTCCAAAAGATAGGCTTCCATAACTTCTGCCTCCGAGCACGGCTCCGCCTCTCCCTTTGCTCCTGAGAGCACCAGCGTGGTATCCGGATTTTCCTTCATATACTCCAGTGCCTTATCCAGACGGAGCTTTAAGGTTTTACTCAGACCTCCGTCCGGTTTTACCTTGGCTCCCAGAACGATCACGTAATCCAGGGAGGATTCCGCGGTAACCGGGATACAGCCAAAGATCAAGATCTGCGTCACCATGAGGATCATAAATCCGGATGCGCACAGGGTCACAAGAGAGACCGGAAGCCAGAGTGGTACACGCTCCGGATACTTCTGGTAAAAATGGATCCCCGCGGCTGTAGCACCGAAAAAAGCTCCAATTAGAAGCCAGAATACTGCAAACGAAGTGCCAAAGCCCGCATACAGAACAATCACGCCGTAATAGATCAGGCAGAGTATCGCCGCTGCAGTGAAAATCCATATCAACATGATGTTACCTCACTGGTATATCCCCTTTTCGGGACTTTCTACTTTCCTTCGTATATGATCGCGGATTCGACATCATAGCCGGAAAGACGTTTTCTTCCTTCCAGTCCTGCAAGTTCCATGACAAAACAGATCTTCACCACTTCTCCGCCCAGCTTTTCGATCAGCTTTACGGCAGCCTCGGTCGTACCGCCTGTGGCGATCAGATCGTCAACCAGAACCACCTTCTGTCCCGGTTTGATGGCATCCGTATGGATTTCGATCTCTGCGCTTCCATATTCAAGATCATATTTTTCTGAAACAGTCTCCCGCGGCAGTTTTCCTTTTTTGCGGATCGGCACAAAGGCCTTGTGTTCTGCATAGGCAACCGGAACGCCAAAGATAAAGCCACGGGATTCCAGTCCGGCCACGATATCATAATCCAGGTCTTTTACCATTTCCCGGAGCTTGTCGATCGCCAGACTCAGTCCGTCTGCATCCTGCAAAATGGAGGTTACATCCCGAAAGATGATCCCGGGCTCCGGAAAATCCGGAATGCTCACTACATACTCTTCTAACTTTTTCATATTCTCTCCTTATATCGCACTTATCGGAAGACATCTAACAGGTTTTCTACTTCCTTCTGGCACAGCTCATCCTGAAACGAACTGTACTCATAAAAACAGTATCCGGATACAGCGCCGCTCGCCCGTCCGGCTTCTACCTGACGGCTGATGATATTGTCATAACGCTTCCACTCCGGGATACCGGTATTGTCCTTTGCATTGCTTCCTGCCTTGTACATGGCAAGACCAAGATACAGCTTTGCATGTCCCTTTTTGACCAGGCTGATCCAGGTCTTTAAATTGTTATCAAACGCATAAGGTGCCAGGGTTCCGTTTGACAGCTGCGTCTCAAATCCCCAGTAGATCTGCGGCATGATATAATCCACATAACCATCCTGACTCAACCAGGTGTCAATATCGGCAAACAGCCCGCTGTCACTGCGCAGATTCTCTACATAGCCTTCCGGGCTGATACCAAACTGTGCCGACGGGCGCGCTTCCTTGACTGCCTTGTAAACGCCGCGGATCAGGGTATTGACATTCTCCCGTCTCCACTGTGCGATACTTAAAGTACTGCCGGACGCATCATATTCCGGTTTATCAAACCAGCGGCTTTCGCTCTTATCGTTCACCTCAGGATAAAAATAATCGTCAAAATGAATGCCGTCCACCGTATACTTCTGTGCGATCTCCTTCACGCCGTTGATGATCAGCTCACGCACCTGCGGGATCGACGGGTTAAAGTAATAGGCTCCGTTTTGTTTCAGAACCCAGCGGTCATTGGAAGGATCGGAATCTGTCAGCCATTTTTTCGCAGGATTCTGATCCGAAACCTGATCCCAGGTGTTGTGATAACCGGTTACCCGGTACGGATTGACCCAGGCATGAAACTGCAGCCCCTTGTTGTGTGCAGCCTTTATAAAAATAGCCAACGGGTCATAGCCCGGATTTTGCCCCTGCGTTCCCGTCACAAAACGTGACCACGGAAAATAAGACGAAGGATACATGGCATCTGCATCCGGCCTTACATGTACAAAAACTGCGTTCATCTTCAGTTCCACACAGCGGTTTAGGATCTTCTCCACCTCGTTTTGAAAGGATGCCTGATCAGACGGCATCTTTTCCCAGTCAAGATAGGAGATCCATATGCCCCTCAGCTCATCGGAACGTATCACCGATGCCGTCGGCTCTGCAAATGCTGTCTGCATGCCGGCCTGCAAAAAAAGAAGGCAGGAAAACAGCAGAGCGAACGCTGTCCGAGTCCTGTGGCATATACGTTGTTTCCATTGCTTTTTCTTTTGATCTATCATCATTCCAGTCCCTCCCGGATGTCCTTTATAGTATCATTTACAGTATAACAAAGGACAAGGGAAAGAACAAGGAAACAAATCCTTAAGAAAAACGCATTAAAATACCGTCAATCCTTATTCCAAGAGAAATTCTGCCAGAACCACATTGCTGACATCGATCCCGAGCTCCGTCAGGCGTATCATGGGCATGTCCACACAAAGCAGTCCCTGTTTTTCCAGCTTCCGTATGACATCTCCGTAGACATTCCACAGATTCTGTCCGAAGCGCTCCAGAAAGACACTTCCGGATACACCTTCCATCCTGCGCAGACCCACAAACATGAATTCCTCCATCTGATCTTTGAGGGTAAGCTCCTCAATGTCGCGTGCCGCGGCACCGCCTTCATACAGGTTTAAGGACAGATATTCCTGCATATCTTCCGTATTGTGATATCGATAGCCATAGGTGTAGGAAGAGGCACCAAGCCCCAGCCCCAGGTATTCCACACCGCTCCAGTAGCCGAGATTATGCCGGCATTCATAGCCTTTTTTCGCATAATTGGAAATCTCATAGCGCTCATATCCGTGGGCTGCCATCATCTCCCGGGTCAGATGATACATCTCCCGGTCTGTATCCTCATCCGGCAGATCCGGAAGCGTCATGACCGCTGCCCTGGCTGCCACATCTGCTGCTGTTTTCGGCTTCTCTTCGGATGTTTTGCAATGCTCTGTCATCCCGAAGCGTTCATAAAACGGGGTTCCCTCTTCGACGATGAGGCTGTAGGCGGAAATATGTTCCGGCTTTAACATCATGACCTTTTTTAACGTATTTTTCCAGGACTGCACACTCTGCCCCGGCAGGGCTGACATCAAATCTACATTGATGTTTCTAAATCCTGCCTGTCTTGCCCGCTGATAGCTTTTTAAAAACGATTCATAGGAATGGATGCGTCCGAGATATTTTAATTCCTTATCATCTGCCGACTGAAGTCCGATGCTTAAGCGGTTCACACCGCTCTGGCGGTATACTTCCAGCTTTTCCATGGTCAGAGTGCCGGGATTGGCCTCCAGGGTGATCTCCGCATCTCTTGCGATATCAAAATTTTCTGACAGCGTTGCAAACAGTTCTAGGATCAGATCAGCCGGAAGGATCGACGGAGTACCGCCGCCCACAAAGATCGTAGATACGCGGTACTCCGAAAAATTCGAACCCTGACCGCAGATTTCCTCCATCAGCTTATCCATATAATCCCGGTATAGCCGTTCCGGTGCCGAAAAGGATAAAAAATCACAGTAGGCACACTTGCGGGCACAAAAAGGAATATGGATATAAAGTTCCAGTTCTTTTTTATTCATCGTCTAATTTCAGGACACTCATGAAGGCCTTCTGCGGAATCTCTACATTGCCCACCTGACGCATCCGTTTCTTTCCTTCCTTCTGTTTTTCCAGAAGTTTCTTCTTACGGGAGATGTCACCGCCATAACACTTTGCGAGGACATCCTTACGCATAGCCTTAACGGTTTCACGGGCGATGATCTTGCCGCCTACGGCTGCCTGGATCGGAATCTCAAACAGGTGACGCGGAATCTCCTCTTTGAGCTTCTCGCACATTCTTCTTCCACGCTCATAAGCGGAATCTGCATGTACGATGAAGGACAGCGCATCGACTTCTTCCTTATTGATGAGGATATCCAGCTTCACAAGCTGTGAAGTCTCATAGCCTTTCATGTCATAGTCAAAGGATGCATAACCGCGGGATCTGGACTTTAATGCATCAAAGAAATCGTAAATGATCTCATTCAGCGGAAGATCATACTTTAACAGTGCCCTGGTTTCCTCAATATATTCCATGCCATGGTATACGCCGCGGCGTTCCTGGCACAGCGTCATGATGGCGCCCACAAATTCTGTCGTGACCATGATCTCTGCGCTGACAATGGGCTCCTCCATGTACTCGATCTCAGTCGGATCCGGCAGATTGGACGGATTAGTCAGCTCGATCATCTCTCCGTTTTTCTTGTGGACACGGTATACAACGCCCGGTGCCGTGGTAACCAGATCCAGGTTGTACTCCCGTTCCAGGCGCTCCTGGATGATCTCCAAGTGCAAAAGTCCCAAAAATCCGCAGCGGAAACCAAAGCCCAGGGCAATGGATGTCTCCGGTTCAAAGAAAAGGGAAGCATCATTGAGCTGCAGCTTTTCCAGTGCATCGCGCAGATCATTGTATTTTGCTCCGTCTGCCGGATAGAGTCCGCAGTAAACCATGGAAGTCACCTTCTTGTATCCCGGAAGCGGTGCCGCGCAAGGGCGCTCTGCGTTGGTGATGGTATCACCCACACGGGTATCCTTGACATTTTTGATGCTGGCTGTGATATAGCCGACCATGCCGGCTGAGAGCTCATCGCAGGAAATAAACTGTCCGGCTCCGAAATAGCCAACCTCAACGACTTCTTCCTCCGCTCCGGTTGCCATCATGCGGATACGGGTGCCTTTTTTTACGGTTCCTTCCTTGATACGGCAGAAGACGATAACCCCTTTGTACGGATCATACAAAGAGTCAAAGATCAATGCCTGAAGCGGCGCCTCGGGATCTCCAACCGGTGCCGGGATCTTATGTACGATGGCTTCCAGCACATCCTCCACATTCAGTCCGGTCTTTGCCGAGATGCGCGGTGCATCGTGTGCCTCAATTCCGATCACATCTTCGATCTCGTTTGCCACCCAGTCCGGACGTGCACTCGGCAGATCGATCTTATTGATGACCGGAAATACATCCAGATCATGATCTAACGCCAGGTAAACATTGGCCAGTGTCTGAGCCTCAATGCCCTGAGCCGCGTCCACTACCAGGATCGCACCGTCGCAGGCCGCAAGGCTTCGGGACACCTCATAGTTGAAATCCACGTGTCCGGGTGTGTCGATCAGGTTAAAAATATATTCTTCTCCATCCTTTGCGTGATAAACCGTGCGGACCGCCTGAGATTTAATGGTAATGCCGCGTTCACGCTCCAGATCCATGTTATCCAGCACCTGTGCCTGCATCTCGCGGCTAGTCAAAAGACCGGTCATCTCGATAATGCGGTCTGCCAGTGTCGATTTTCCGTGGTCGATATGGGCGATGATACAGAAGTTGCGGATCTTGCTTTGGTCCATAGATGCCATGTATTTCATTCCTCCAAAATAACGTATCAGTAGTCAATATAGTATGATAGCATTTTTTACGATTCCTTGCAAGCAGGGGGAAAATGAAAAAAGACAGAAGACTCACCTGGTCTTCTGCCTTTTTGATCTGTTTTATCGTTTATTTTTTAAGAAATCCGGAATATTGATCTGGGTCTGATTGAGCGGACGGTAAGAACCCTGGCTCGGTGCTGCACTCTGCGCGGAAGCTGCAGGCTGTGCTGTCTGAGTCGGAACTGTCTTTACAACCGGTGACTGTGTATGAAGCTGAGATACCGGTTTTACCGGTGCTGCCGTTGTCTCTGCTGCTGCAGCACGGCTCTGGGTATTTAAATTTAAACCAGACGGCATTTTCGGCTTGAAATTGCTAAACTCTGCCATAGCCTTGCCTGCCGGAGCAGCTGCCTGTGCCTGAGCCTGTGCATCCAGACCGGTTGCGATTACGGTAATGGTTGCCTCATCCTGTGCATTTTCATCATACATAGCACCAAAGATGATATTTGCATCATCTCCTGCTAGTTCCTGAACATAGCTTGCAGCATCGTTTGCCTCGATCAGGCTGATGTCGCCGGAAATGTTGATGATCACGTGAGTTGCGCCCTCGATGGTGGTCTCTAACAGCGGACTTGCAACTGCCTGCTTCACAGCCTCAACTGCCTTGTCATCTCCCTTTGCATGTCCGATACCGATATGTGCAATGCCCTTATCGGTCATAACTGTCTGAACATCTGCAAAGTCAAGGTTGATCAGTCCCGGTACATTGATCAGATCCGTGATACCCTGAACAGCCTGCTGCAGCACTTCGTCTGCCTTCTTTAATGCATCCGGCATGGTAGTTCTGCGGTCAACGATCTCAAGGAGTTTGTCATTCGGGATCACGATCAGGGTATCCACACTTGCCTTTAAGTTTTCAATTCCGGCAAGCGCGTTGCTCATACGTGCCTTTGCCTCGAAGCGGAACGGCTTGGTCACAACACCAACCGTCAGGATACCCATGTCCTTTGCGATCTTAGCGATAACCGGAGCTGCACCGGTACCGGTACCACCGCCCATGCCGCAGGTCACAAATACCATGTCTGCGCCCTTGACAGCCTGTGCGATCTCTTCAGAGCTCTCCTCCGCTGCCTTCTGTCCAACCTCCGGCTTTGCACCGGCTCCCAGACCCTTAGTCAGCTTCTCTCCGATCTGCATAGCGGTCGGTGCCTTGCAAAACTGAAGTGCCTGTTTATCTGTGTTGATGCCAATGAACTCCACACCTGCAATATTTTCGTCAACCATGCGGTTTACCGCATTGTTTCCAGCTCCGCCGACACCGATCACAACGATCTTTGCGGAGTTCTCCGCTTCATTTATCTTAATCTCTAACAAGATGATTCCTCCTTAAACCTGCTCATTGGCCTTTGTAATATTTCTGTAACATTATTTCAAAAATTAACCTACATAATAATATATGTGATTTCTATCAAAATAGCAACCGTTTTTCTTTAAAATCACGAAAAAAACACATCTGAAAACTACCCTCTCGGTTTGAAGGTATACATGGGGTTTGTCTTGGTTTCATCGTAATTTTCCAGATAGAGCGTACCGCTTCGTCCTTCCAGCTGCGGAAGCATGTCCCTTAGTTCTGCGATCTTTCCATTCAGTCCGTCATTGCTTCCCAGGATCACCTCGATCTCACCCATGTACAAAGTCGCCTCACCAAGGGTATTGTACTGGATCCTGTCCACGCTCAGTTCATAAATAGAAAGAACCTGCGTAAGGTTTAAGATTTCCTCAAAGATCCGGTCACTTTCCAGCGGAAGCTTCTGATAAAGGACAATGTGCCCGAATTTCAGACCCGTGATCCACGGGATTCCCGCAAGCTGCTTATTGGCACTCTCCACAATGATTCCATCCTTATCAAAATACATGTAGCTGCTCATGTAGGAAACATAACCTACCACGCTCTTCTCATAAACAATGATCTCCGCACTGGTAAGTCCTTTGATAACCAGCTTGTAATCTTCTACAAAAGGGATTTTTTCATGCTTTCCGAAATGTTCCCGCAAATAGCAAAATACCGTGCTTTTGCTGACATCGTCCGGAAAAACCAGGTTCACCACTTCTTCATCCGTATATTTTTCATTGCCCGTCACCGTGATATTCTGGATCTTGATCGAACAGATCCCCGCCACGACTGCTAGCAGAAGAAAGACTGCCACAGCCAGGATCACAGCGCTTTTTCCGCCTCTTTTCTCCTCCATCCGTCTGGTCTCCTCCGTGCTGCTTTTCGTTCTGTATCATGCACCCGAATCCTACCGTTCCAGCTTGATCCGGTTGGAAACGCCAAGTACCATTCCCATCTCGATCATAAGGAAGAGAACCGACGTACCTCCGTAGCTGATAAAGGGCAGTGTGATTCCGGTATTCGGGATCGTGTTGGTTACAACCGCGATATTTAAGATGACCTGGATCGCAATATGTGCCATGACTCCGACTACGATCAAGGATCCCAAAAGATCCGGTGCATTGTTGGCAATGACCATGCAGCGGTAGATCATAAACAGGAAAATCAGGATCACGGAAACCGCTCCGAACAGCCCCAGCTCTTCACAGATGATGGAGAAGATCATATCATTCTGTGCCTCCGGAACAAAGCCCATCTTCTGAATGCTCTCGCCAAGCCCCTTTCCGAACAGTCCGCCGGAGCCAATGGCATACAGTCCCTGAAGCACCTGGTATCCGCCGTCCATCGGATAGCTTTCCGGAGAAAGCCATACATGGATACGGCTCAGCTGATAGGGTTTTAACAACTTAATCTTTTCCAGGAAAATAGCCAGAGGTCCTGCCGTGAATACGGTAAGAAGTGCCAGGCCTCCACAGGCATAAAACGGCCACTGTTTTTTGCAGGCCACGAACAACATCACAAAGGCAATTCCTACTACAATGATACCGGAGCTTAGGTTGTTCGCCGCAACAAAGGCAGCGATCGGAAGAGCTAACATCATCGCCCGGATCATCTGCTTCCAGGTATTGATCTGTGATCCCAGCCGGGTGATATGCACGGCCAGAAAGACGATCAGTGCGATCTTTACCACCTCGGTAGGCTGAAAGCTTAAAGAGCCGACGCCAAGCCATCTTTTTTTTCCGTTTACTTCTTTTCCGACCAGAGTAACCGCAACCATCAGCACATAGGACAGCGCATACCCGACCATGGCGAGCTTTGCATACTTATGATAATCGCATTTCGAGACGATCAGGCCAATGATCAGACCGCCCAGGGCAATCTTCATCTGACGCATCATGAAGTAACCGGCATCATTGTATTTTAACTGTGCGGTATAGGAGCTGGCACTGTAGATCATGACCAGTCCAAATACCGTCAGAAATATGATACAGAATAACAGGCTGTAATCATAAAACCGCTTCGGCCGGTTCTTCTTTGCCATGTTCTTCCTCCTACAGGTTTCTTACACATTCTTTAAAAATATCACCGCGCTGTTCGTAGTTGTCAAACATGCCCCAGCTAGCGCAGGCGGGGGATAACAGGACATTATCACCTGCATTTGCATAGGCTGCACAGACACGCACTGCCTCTGCCATGTCTTCCGCATACATGATGTCCGTAAATCCATGACTTCTTGCGCACTCTGCGATCTTGTCGCGGGTCTGGCCGATCAGCACCAGATATTTCACCTTGTCACCAAAGGCCTCGATCCACTCGTCATACTCGCTGTGCTTGTCATAACCGCCAGCGATCAGGACTGTCGGACCCGGCATGGCGCGGATTGCCTGGATGGCTGCATCCGGATTGGTTCCCTTGGAATCGTTGTAATAACGGACGCCGGAGCGCTCTAAAACAAACTCAATGCGGTGTTCTACTGCCTGAAATTCTTTTACAGCCTTACGGATCTTGTCCATCGGAACACCCATACGGATGCTCATGGCTACTGCTGCCATCACATTCTCATGATTGTGCTTTCCAAGCAGCTGCATGTCGGTCTTGACATTTAATACCTCTTCCGTCTTGCCGTCATGGGCATAGATCATCATGTCACCGTCTAAATACATGCCGTCTTTCAAAGTCTGCGTGCTGGAGAAAAAGATCACCTTCGGTTTGAGATCCTTCTTTTCCCCAAACTCGCGCAAAACCGGATCATCGTAGTTTAATACGATACAGTCATCCTCTGTCTGATTGACGGCCACGCGTTCCTTCACCTCAATATAGTTTTCCATCGTGCCATGACGGTTCAAGTGATCCGGCGTGATATTTAAGATCGCGCTGACATTGGGATGGAAGTCCATGATGGTCTCTAACTGGAAGCTGGAAACCTCTGCCACGGTAACGGATTTATCTGTTGTATCCAGGGCAACATCCGTATAAGGGATCCCGATATTTCCAACCACAAAAACCTCATCAAAAAAGGTCTTCATGATGGCGCCGGTCAATGCCGTGGTCGTTGTCTTTCCGTTGGTTCCGGTGATGGCGATCAGTTTGCCCTTAGCCACATGGTATGCCAGCTGGATCTCACTCCAGATCGGAATCTTTACTTCATCCAAAACCGATACAAACGGAGCATCTAACGGAATACCCGGGCTTATGATGGAAAGCTCCACGCCCAAAAGATCCGGTCTTGTCAGTTCCCCAAGAACAATGGTAACCTTTGCATCATCCTCAAAGTTTTCTTTGATCTTCTCCGGATCCAGTTTGTCATTGCCGTCATAAAGCACAACCTCTCCGCCCATGGCAAGAAGAAGCTTTGCTGCCGCAATTCCACTTTTTCCTGTACCTGCCACTAAAACCTTCTGACTCATCTCATATACCTCCTGTCTTTACACACCCAAATATGCCACCAGACAAAGCAGTGCGGTCACGATCGAAAAGACTGCCACGACCCGTGTCTCAGACCAGCCGCCAAGTTCAAAATGATGATGGATCGGTGCCATACGGAAAATCCGTTTTCCGTGGGTTGCCTTAAAGTAAGATACCTGCATGATCACGGACAGCACCTCCACCAGATAGATCAGTCCAATGATGGGGATGAGAAGCGGGATCTGCATCATGAACGCACTCGCAGAAACAAAGCCTCCCAGTGCCAGCGACCCGGTATCTCCCATAAATACCTTCGCCGGATACACATTAAACAGTAAAAAACCAAGCAGACTCCCGACTACTGCTCCCGTGATCGGACTGATTCCGGCATTTTCCCGAATGGAAAGGATGCTGAAAAATGCAGCGACCAGGATGGTCACGCTGGTGCAAAGTCCGTCAAGGCCATCCGTAAAGTTCACTCCGTTGTCGGTTCCCAAAACCACAAAGAAGACAAACGGAATGAATAAAATGCCGATGTTCAGATAATATCCCTGTGCAAAGCCTCCGGTAAAAGGCACCAGCATGGAGGTTCCCACCTCACCTGAAGTCATCAGGTAATAAACAAAGATGCCGGTGATGATAAACTGTCCAATGAGCTTTTGTACCGGATTTAAGCCTTCCGAATGTTTCTTCACGATCTTGATATAATCATCCAGAAAGCCGATCACGCCAAATCCCACGGTCATAAACAGCACCGGCAGAATACGCGGATTGCTTCGGATATAAAATAACGATGTGATCACGATCGCAGCCAGAAAGATGAGTCCGCCCATTGTCGGGGTTCCCTGTTTTTTTAAATGTGCCTGCGGTCCGTCATCCCGAACCTGCTGTCCGAACTTCAGCTTATGCAAAAACGGGATCACAACCGGACAGAGGGCTGCGCTGACTGCAAATGCGATAATGACCGCAAAGATGGTTTCGTTAATCATGATACGCTCCTAAATCATTTTTATTTCATACGCTTTGTGCCATACACAAATGTCGGCATATGGGTAAGTATACTTCTTTTCTATACGCTTTGCAACATAAGTTGGTTGCGATTCCTGCGTTGCCGCATTACTGCGTCCCCATCGTCTCGCTCATGGTTTCGCGTTCCGTCTGATTGTCTGACTCCTGCCCCTTTGTACCTTCTTCGTTCTGTGTGCTTTCTGCGGTTTCTTCCGTCTGTGCACTCTCCGATGCAGGCTGCGTCTCCAGCACGGTCTGGGGCGGCGGCGTATAGGCAGCCGTGCTCTCATTTGCGCCTTCACTTTCGTCTTCCGTGCTCTCCAAAACATTTTCCGGAAGGTCTGAGTCAGCCCCCGGTTCTACATATTCTTCCGTCTCATACACCTTCGGTTCAGCCACGGTTTCCTCAACGGCACCGCTGTTGTCCGTAATACCCTCATTCTGCGGAAGCTGTGCTGCCGCCTCGCTCTGATCGGCATCAAAGTCTACCGACGGGAATACGTTCAGATACGGAAGGATATCTCCCATGATCTTTGAGAAAACGCCGCTGGCATAGGTACTGTGCGGCTGGTCTGCCACATGCGGCGTATCGATGATGACATATACCAGCACCTGCGGATCCTGCGCCGGTGCAAATCCACAGAAGGAAAGCAGATAGTTCTTAGCTGAACGCGGGATCTTCTCTGCGGTACCGGTCTTTCCGGCAACCTCATAGCCTTCTACCGCTGCTGCCTTACCGGTACCCTCTGTAACGGTACGGAACAGGGCATCCTTGATAAAGCTGCTGGTGGACTCGGAAACGGTTTCCCGGACAAGCTTCGGCTTAACTTCCTTCACGACGGATCCCTGGTCATTCAGGATCTGTTTTACGACATGCGGTTCATAATAGGATCCGCCGTTGATGACGGAACAATATGCCGCTGCCATCTGGATCATGGAACAGTTATAGTTCTGGCCAAAGGAGTTGGTTGCAAGGTCTGCAGAATTCATCTGGTCTGCACTGCGCACCAGTCCCTTTGCATCTGCCTCACCAGGCAGATCGATCCCCGTCTTCTGGCCAAATCCAAAGGAAGCCATATAGTGGGTAAAGGTGGTAGCTCCCATCTTGGCTGCGATCTGCATCATGGCATCGTTGCAGGAAACCATAAGTGCCTCTGCCACCGTCAGCATGCCATGTCCGCCCTTGTGGAACGCGGTACACTTGATCTGGTGGCCTGCTACCTCCTGATAACCGTCACAGTAAAAGGTATCATTCGGGGAGATCACCCCTTCCTCCAGGGCTGCCGCCACCGTAAAGATCTTGGACGGAGAGCCCGGTTCATAGGTGTCACTGATGTCATAATTTCGCCATTTCTGGTTCCAGGCAACCTGAAGACCAAAGGAACGGATCTCCTCTGCCGTATAATGCTCCGGCACTTGCTCCTCCGTGATGGTGCTTCCGTCCGTTTTCTTGTGCTGACGGTTATAGGTCTGCATGGCCTCCTTAAGACCCAGGGCACGCAGTTCTTCCTCCGTGTAGCTGTCTGCGGCACTTCTCGGATTGTTCAGGTCAAACATGCTGTTGTTTGCCATGGCCAGAACCTCACCGTTGTTCGGGTTCATGACTACCACTCCGATATGCTCTGATCCCGGGTCTGCCATCCATTCATTGATGCGTTTTTCCACCGCATTCTGGATGTTGACATCGATCGTTGATACCACGGTATTTCCATTCTCTGCCGGCTTGATGACACGCTCCAGGTTGGAATCATCATTCAGGTATCCGTATTCGCGCCCGTTGGTCCCCACCAGGGAATCATTGTAGGACTGTTCAATGCCTCCGTTTCCCGTGCCGCCGTCACTGGTAGCAAAACCGATCACATTGCAGGCCAGAGAATTGTACGGATAGATCCGTTTAAACTCATCCTCAAACCAGATTCCCTTGACACGTGCCTTGGAATCCGCCTTCGCATTGGCCTTGTTGGTGTCGGACTGATACTGTTCAAAAGCCTGTTTCTGGTCATAGGACAGCTGTCTGGCATAACGCAGATAGGCCTTTGCAGAGTTATCCCGGATCAGGTTTCTCATCTCGGTTTCGTCATAGCCAAAGACGCTCACCAAAGCTGTAACCGTGGCATCCAGGTAATCACTCTCTGCTGACATGATCTGCTTGGGATCGATGATCAGGTTGTAAACCTTCTCTGTGGTTGCCAGGAAGGTTCCGTTTCGGTCAACGATATCACCGCGCCGGTACGGGAGCACGCGGCTGTCATACTGCTGCTGGGACAGTACGATCTGGTTGTAGCTATCCTGTTTTGTGGAAATGATATGATACAATACATAGATTAACGCAAACAAAGCCAGCGTAATCACAATGACCGTGATCGCCAGCTTTTCCTGCATATACTTTGTAAAGACCCGGCGCATACCAGGTCTTCGTTTTCCCCCCATCCTTTGATCCTGATTAGTGTTTTGGGATGTCCTCATATTGTCTTACGTACTCGCTTTCCGTTTTATCATATAAGATTACCTGATTACGGTTGGCATATACCATGCCAAGTTCTTCTGTTGCCACTTTGTAGATATGATCCAGATCCATGTCCGTATTGATGCGGGTCTGCAGTGCATCGTTCTCAGAGCGGAGCTGTTCTAACTGTTTCTCAAGAGTTTCAATGTTGTGGATCTTTGCAGTCATGGATGACTGTACATGCAGATATCCGACACAGATATAGAGGGCACATACGGCTGCCACAGTCAGCATCAGGACATACGGCAGGTTCATCTGAAGTGCCCGCTCCTGATTTCTTCTGACAGTATGGCTCATATTCTGACGATGCTGCACAACTCTCTGTCTTCTTACCTGCTCTTTCTCAGCAGTATTTCTTGCTGCAGTACCGTAAACATAGTTCGGCTTTCCTGCTGCTCTGTATGAAGCCATACTCATTCCTCCATTTCTTTTTTGATGAACGCTTATCTATACTCTCTCAAATACCCGGAGCTTGGAACTTTTAGAACGCTTGTTGTATTCCAGCTCTTCCTCTCCCGGTACAATCGGTTTTCTTGTGACCACCTTGCCCTTGCTCTTTTTCCCGCACATGCAGACTGGAAAGCCCGGCGGACAGATACAAGGATTTTCATTGTCTCGAAAACGTTGTTTCACAATGCGGTCTTCCAACGAATGGAAGGTGATGATGCTCAAACGTCCTCCCGGATTCAAAAGATCGATCATGGTATCGATGGATTTGTTTAATACATCCAGCTCATGATTTAACTCAATGCGGATCGCCTGAAAGGTGCGCTTTGCCGGATGACCGCCTGTAGCACGGATCTTTGCAGGGATCGCGGCCTTGATGGTCTCTATGAGTTCCCCGGTTGTCTCGTAAGGCTTCTCCTGGCGTCTCTGTACAATATGCTTTGCGATATTCTTTGCAAAACGGTCTTCCCCGTAATCACGGATGATCCGGTAAAGTTCCATCTCGCTATAGGTATTGACAATGTCCGCTGCAGTCTGGGTGTTGCGCTGATCCATGCGCATGTCTAACGGTGCGTCTTCGCGGTAGGTAAATCCTCTGGATGCTGTATCCAACTGATAGGAAGAAACACCCAGATCCAGATAAATGCCATCCACCTTTTGAATGCCCAGATCATGAAGCACAGAAGCAATATTTTCATAGTTGCTCCGCACCACGGTAACCTTACCAGAAAACGGTTCCAGGCGTTTCCCGGCCGCTGCAATAGCGTCCGCATCCTGGTCGATGCCGATCAGTCTGCCATGTTCTCCAAGGCGGCTGCATACCTCATAAGCATGTCCGCCTCCGCCAAGGGTTCCGTCCACATAGATACCGTCCGGGCGGATGTTTAAACTGTCAACCGTCTCATACAATAATACTGATTTGTGTTCAAATGCCATCTTAAATTCCAAGACCCTCCATATTTTCTGCAATTTCTTCCATGTCATCGTAGGTGTTTGACTGATTCCAGTTGTCTTTGTTCCAGATCTCGATCCGGTTTCCCACGCCGACCAGTACAGCATCCTTATCGATCTTGGCAAATTCCCTTAAAACGGCCGGGAGTAAAATCCTCCCCTGCTTGTCTACCTCACAGGCAGAAGCGCCCGCAAGAAAAAAGCGGGAAAACTTTCGTGCGTTTGCATTGGTAAGAGGCAGGGCATGCAGTTTTTCTTCCAGGGCTTTCCACTCGGTGTTATCATATACAAACAAACAGCCATCAAGTCCCTTCGTTACCACGAATTCCTCTCCAAGCTGTTCCCTGAATTTGGAAGGTACAATTAATCGTCCCTTCGCATCCACCGTATGATTATATTCACCCATGAACATGATCAATCACCTGTTACCCTGTCGTATGGTTCCATCTCTTGCCACTTTCAAACCATTTCGAACCACTTTTCACCACTTTCCACCACTTGTTATTTTAGTGTAGTACAAGCGTAAGAAAATAGCAAGTTTTTTTTCACTAGTTTTTTTCAAAAATTCAATTCCATTTTTTGTTGATTTTAAGCCATTCTTTGAACATTTAAAAAATAATATTTTGCAATTTTGTAGCAATCACACCGATTTTAGAGCATATTCCACATTGCAAATTTCTTTCATTTTTTGTCCATCTGTCATGTGCACATAGATGTCCATTGTCATAGATATGCTCGAATGGCATTTTTCTCCATTCCATCAAACGCCACCATTCAAACGGCTTTAAACAGCAAAATAAGCGCTCAAAAAGCATGTTGTGCGCTTCGTTCCCTTCCGTCTGGTTTTCGTGCGATTTCGGCAAAAATGAAAGCCGCCCCAACTGGAACGGCTTAAATTGCTTTTATGCAATTTCGTCAACCCTTGATTTCAACCGTCTTAATTCATTTTCCAGACGGTTCACCCGGATCATAAGCATTTCTTTTTCGCTATCTACCTTCAACGCTTCGTCAAGTTTTCGACTCAAATCCAAATGACCTTCGGCGATTATTTTAATATTTCTGTTTGTTTCGTTTTCAAGCGTCAATTGAACATCTGTTATTTTGTTTTCCAGTTTTCCCAGTCTTTCAAGAATCAGTTTTGTTTCTTCTGTCATGGTTTCCATCCTCTTTCTTTCATGTGGGGCGATTGCTCGCCCCGGTGGTGTTACTGCTGCTTTTCTTCTTTTTTTCCCTCGATTGCTTCGATGCACTCAACAACTTTGTCGTTGTCGAATCCCTGCGCCCTCAACCAGTCAATCAGGTTCAAAATTTCTTTTGCTGTCATCTGCTCCATGTTTACCTCCTTTTCCGGCCGTCCGGCCTATTGCCTTTCGACAATATAGCCGGGTGGCAAGTCCCGGCTACTTGTTAAATGTTCAAATCTTCGGTAACAATTCCCATTGCTTCAAGTTTTGCCTTTGTGGTCTTGATCTGGTAAGCAATTTCTTTTTCTTTGTCCTCTGCTGCTTTAATTCTCTGTAAATCCGTATACCGGTCAATTAAGTTTGCAATTTGTTCTTTCTCTGTCATTTCTTTGTTTTCCTCCATTGGTTTTTCCTCCTCCTTGGGCTGTCAAGTCTTGCCATCGGTGTTACCTCTTGACAAGTATTATAATAACATAAGTGCGTTATATTGTCAACGGTTATATGTGCGTTATTTCAAAATTTTTTCTAATTCATCCAATTTAGATATAACAGTATCACGAATAAAGGCGGAATTTGTTTTTTCCAGTCCTAACGCTTCAATACGTTCTTTCGTTCCTTTAGGGAAAACTATATTCAATCTGTAGTTATTTTTTTCGTACTCTCTTACGGCTTTTCTTTGTGCTTCCGTGGTTTTTAATGCTTCCATGTTTTCATCCTCCATCAACTCAAATTTTCATAAATTGCATCGCTTGGCAAATCAATCATATCAGACCAAAAAACGCAAGTTTTACTTTTGTCAATCTGTACATTTTCAAAAAGTCCTTTGATCGTTTCCAGATCTTCAAAGGCTGGTACTTGCTTTATATCTTCTTTTACATCATATAAGCCGCTTTTCCCGTCATCGAAGACAACGAAAAGCATATAATTTTTTAATGGTTTTATGGTCTTTATCTTTTTTATCATGCTGACACCTCCAGACCGCAGAAGCCGCCTATAATGGCGGCAACTTGCGCAAGTTTTGGCTTTCCCACATATCCAACAAAGCCGCTTGATTTTCTCCCAGCCATTCCCCGACAAGCTCGCGCGCTTTCTTTGGTAAGTCTCCTTCAGTCATCTCTAACGTTTTCAGGTCAAAGATTCCCACATATTCACCATATAACGCATGAATGTGACTCGGTTCGTGCTCTTTTGGCTTAAAAAACATTTTAATAATAATACCATAAAATCTACTAATTTCTGGCATTTCTTTTCTCTCCCTTCTTTATTTCCTAATATCATTTTATCATAAGTGCGTTATATTGTCAACGGTTATATGTGCGTTATGCACATTGTGCAATTCCAGTATGGTTATATGTGCGTTATTTTGTTTATTATTCCGTCTGTACTTTTATATATATGTGCGTTATAATAAAACTCATCAAATGAACCACACAAAACAAAGGAGGATCAAAAATTGAAAAGAAATAACAAGCAGTACAGACTCATTACCGAAACCGGCAAAGTTCTTTTAGGTGGTGAAACCTACAGCAGACGCGGTGCGGAAAACTGGTGGGATGATTTTGATGGAATATATGTGGACGATGAAACCGGAAAAGAAGAAAGAATTTTTATTGAGGATGTTTGAGCAATGAAAAACTGGGCAATTAAAATGCCGGGGTTAATTCCCCGGCATCCGTCTATATTGCTACACTATCCAAATATAAAGCGTCTTTGCATAAATCAATTTGATTGTTCCAGACGTTAGAACTATCAACATTGTTGTTTATGTTCCACGCGACATTCCCCACATCGTTTATAAACACCTGCCCAAACTTTTCCGGATTCTTCAGGACAGAAAAAACTCCTGTTAATTCGTTGGCCATGTTATATTTTTTTATTTCGCCATTGTCAAAAGTCAAAATGAGCGTATAACCTGCGGCAGCCTTAACGCTTCGGATCGTTCGCGGATTTTCAAAGTATTTTATAATTTTTTCATTCATAGCAACACCCCTACTATTTAAGCGGATCAATGGAAAACAAGTTTTCTTTTTGTCTCGCAAGATACCAATTTTCTCGTAATTCAAGCAGGTTGTTAAACATGTGCAAAGGTTTTTACTTTTTGTGTCCCATGGTAAGGTAAGCCTCGATCAGGCGGTCGAGCGCCACGCTGTTTTCATAAATATGAGGATAATCCTCCTGGTTTTCGATGCTGCTGTCCAGCTTTTTTCTGGCCTGTTCGATCCATACGATCAGTTCCTCTTTTGAAACCTCCATGTTCTTTTCCCTCCAGATGTCCTCTGCGTTGCCTATGGTGTTTCGTCTTGTTTCTTACGAAAGTTTTGATCCTTTTTTTGCATGCCAGAGCAGGTTTCCGGCTCCGACAAGAACCAGGATCAGAGAAAGCATCTGAGATACCGCAAGTCCGGTTCCAAACAAGATCAACTGGTCGGTACGAAGTCCCTCGATCCAGAAACGTCCGAAGCCGTAGCCACACAGATAAATCCAGAGCATCTGGCCATCATACTTTTTCTGTCTGCGAAACCACAGCATAAAAAGCAAAAGGCAGAGATTCCAGCAGGATTCATATAAAAAGGTGGGATGTACCTGAATGAATTCCACGCCATTCTCCACAATCTTGTGGCTTAAAACATCCGCATTCAGCATATTGTCGTTGACGAGCGTGCTTTTGATCCTCATGGCAAACAGACTGTCCGTATATCCGCCAAACGCCTCACAGTTAAAGAAATTCCCCCATCTTCCGATGATCTGCCCCGTGACCAGTCCCAGTACACCGGTATCTGCCATGGAGAAAAAAGACACCTTCTTTACATGGGTATACACAAGCATGGTGATGGCTCCGGCGATCACTCCACCGTAAATGGCAAGTCCTCCCGCACGCAAATTCACGATCTGAGACAGGTTCTTTCCATAATAGTCCCAGTTAAAGATCACATAATAGATCCTGGCTCCGATAATGGCACAGATGATCGCATACAGTGCAAAATCCAGATACAGTTCCGGATCCTGTCCCCTTCTCTTTGCATCTGACTGGGCAATCCAGATTCCGGCTAACATTCCGATCCCGATGATGATACCATAAAAAGCAATCCGGAATCCGAATACGGAAATGCTGCTTTTTAAATGTTCGATCGTGATTCCAAGATGTACAAAACGGATATCCGCTCCGCTCATAAGTATTCTCCTTCCATGCTGTTGTAACGATTCCGGGCCAACCTCCAAAATGCCCGTTTCTAAACAGTTACAAGTTTAACGCATTTATCCCTTCCAGGCAAACTTTTTCGTTCGACTTCATTCGGCAAAATCCGCAGCCAAATGTGCTGCCTAGTGTATCGTTTCATAAATAACTGGCCGAATCACGCAGAATGCAGATTCGAGT
>CAVIHW010000031.1:0-28227 GCA_963642615.1 Oscillospiraceae bacterium
GATCCAGTTCCGGATGAAAGGACAGGCCAAACTGATTTCCATAACGTACTGCCACAATATGGTCATCTACATTTGCCAGGATTTGAACGCCTGTTCCTGCCTGCTCCATATAAGGAGCGCGGATAAACGTCATGGGCACCTTACCGATCCCGACAAAATCCTGTGTCGTATGAAAGCTGCCAAGCTGCCTTCCGTAGGCATTGCGTCGGACGGATACCGGAAGTGTTCCAAAATAGACATGTTCATCATTGGTCAGATGTTCTGCCAGGAGGATCAGGCCGGCGCAGGTGGCAAGCACCGGCATACCGTCCTGTATCCTTTCTTTTAACGGTTCAAACAGATCAAGTTCCCGAAGAAGCTTCCCCTGTACCGTACTCTCTCCGCCCGGAAGCACCAAACCGTCAAATTTCTGATCCAGATCCTTCTTCTGTCGAAGCTCGATGCACGAAGCCCCCAGAGCCTGAAGCTTTTTTTCATGTTCGATAAAGGCTCCCTGTACCGCAAGGACTGCAATCTTCATCTTATTTGCCCCTTTCTGCCATCAAAAGTGCGATCTCCTGCTCATTGATGCCGACCATAGCTTCACCCAGATCTTCGGAAAGCTCCGCTAACATCTTGTGGTCGTTAAAGTTCGTAACTGCTTTTACAATGGCTGCCGCACGTTTTTTCGGGTCACCGGATTTAAAGATACCGGAACCGACAAATACTCCCTCTGCACCAAGCTGCATCATCAGGGCTGCATCGGCCGGAGTTGCAACACCGCCTGCGGCAAAATTGACAACCGGAAGCCTTCCATGATCATGTACATACAAAACAAGGTCATACGGAACCCGGAGAACCTTGGCCTCCTCAAAAAGTTCATCCTCACGCATGGAGGTGATCTTTGCGATCTCCTGGTTCATCATTCGCATATGACGTACTGCCTGTACCACGTCTCCGGTTCCCGGTTCTCCCTTGGTACGGATCATGGAAGCACCCTCGTTAATGCGGCGAAGTGCCTCACCAAGATCCTTTGCCCCGCAGACAAACGGAACCTGAAATTTTCTCTTATCAATGTGGAACACATCATCTGCCGGAGAGAGCACCTCGCTCTCGTCAATATAGTCGATCTCAATGGCTTCGAGAATCTGTGCCTCTACAAAATGACCGATCCGGCATTTGGCCATGACCGGAATGGAAACAGCCTCCTGGATGCCCTTGATCATCTTCGGGTCACTCATACGGGAAACACCGCCTGCTGCACGGATATCTGCCGGGATCCGTTCCAAGGCCATGACTGCGCAGGCACCTGCCTCTTCTGCGATCCTTGCCTGCTCCGGTGTGGTGACATCCATGATCACACCGCCCTTTAACATCTGTGCCAGCTGCTTATTTAACTCATATCGTTCTGTACTCATTCCATCAGTCTCCTTTGCGTAAACGTAGTTTTTTCGTTACCGTTCATGTGCAATGTCAGTAACGTATTTCCTCCCCTGCGTTCCGGACCGCATCAGGTGATCTTGATGGAGATTATACGAGCCATCTGGATTGTTTTAAATATCCAGTATTGTTATTTTTAACCAGTCCAGTTTTGTCTTTTCAAACAAAATACAGCGAATATCTTGACTATCTCACCACCTTCGCTTATTCTTTCAAAGGTTACACAAATCTATTTGAAGGAGTTTTTATGAACACATCCATCAGCCAGCATTTTTCCCCATGGAGTCTGCTGAAATTTGCATTCCCCTCCATCATCATGATGATGTTTATGGCTCTCTATACCATTGTAGACGGGATCTTTATCTCCCGTTTTATCGGCAGTAATGCCCTGTCTTCCTTAAACATTGTATACCCGGCAGAAAATATTGTCATGGCGCTTGGCACCATGCTTGCTACCGGAGGCAATGCCGTCATCAGCCGCTATCTGGGAGAAGGGAAAAAGCAGCTTGCCAAGGAATGCCTCTCCCTGTTTACGCTGACCGGCTTACTTTTAAGCATTCTGATCTGCCTTTTTGTGCACCTGTTTCCGGATTTCATCTGCCGCGTGCTGGGAGCCAATGACCTGTTGATGGCAGACTGCAAAAGCTACCTTTTGGTTCTTCTTTCCTTTGCTCCATCCTGCATGCTTCAGTCCCTGTTCCAGTCCTACCTGGTAACTGCCGGAGCTCCACACCTGGGACTTTTCCTTACCATGATCGCCGGTGTGATCAATGCGGTTATGGATTATGTCCTGATTGTGCACTTTGATCTGGGGATTGCCGGGGCAGCACTTGCCACCGGGCTTGGACAGACACTTCCGGCAGCAGCAGGGCTGATCTATTTCCTGAATAAGAAGCATGATCTCCATCTGGTACGCTTTACCATGCACACAAAAGAATTGTTTCAGGCCTGTTATAACGGTTCTTCCGAGATGGTCAACCAGCTTGCCAATGCGATCGTCACGTATCTGTTCAACATCATCCTGATGCGTCTGGCCGGAGCAAACGGTGTAGCGGCCATTACCATCCTTTTGTATGGACAGTTTCTGTTTAATTCCTTTTATCTGGGATTTGCCATTGGTATCAGCCCGATCGTCGGTTTCCAGTATGGTGCCGGAAATCACAGCGAACTGAAAAACCTTTACCGGATCTGCTTTTTGTTCACCGGATTTTCATCCGTGATACTGACAGCCGCAGCCGTTTTTCTCTCCGGCAGCATTGTAACGGTCTTTACCCACGATCCGCAGACCCACGCACTTGCCGTGGCCGGATTTGGAATGTTTGCCTGTAACTTTTTATTCAGCGGCATCAATATCACATCCTCCGGATTTTTTACCGCCCTCTCAAACGGAAAGGTATCCGCTATCATCTCCTTTTGCCGAACCTTGCTCTTTACCGTGCTCTCGCTGCTGGTACTGCCACAGTTTCTTGGCATCACCGGAGCCTGGATCGCAGTTCCGGTGGCCGAATTTGTAACACTTCTTCTGTCCGCCCTGATGCACCGGAAGTACTTCTTTGCGGATGGCCGACAGAACTACTTCTTACAGTAAAATACCAATTTATATAACGATATCTTATAAGGTTCGAAGTGACGGAACGGTCGTACAGAACCGCATACCCTGGTGGAATTTTTCACTTCGTGCGCTCCGCCACCTATTGTCTCCCCTGCGGGCTAAACTCGCGTGCGCTGCACGCTCAAACAGACCCTCCGGGGAGACGTTATACTCGCGCACTCAGAAAATTCCAAAGGGTCTGCTTATTCTGTACGGCCGTCCCGTCACTTCTACTTTACTGGCTAAGCTACTATAGAAAAAACATTAGAACTGCTAAATACTTCTTAGATTGCTTATGGAATGATACCTAAAGAAAAAGGACACGTCAAGGTTAAACAAGCGCTAACGCGACCTTGACATGTCCTTTTTCTCCAGGTATGAGCTAATCAAGCAATCCTAAGAGGTTCTGCCGACAAGTTATTGTCGGCAAAGCCAATGTATTATGGCTATAGTTTTTAGTATCACCAAGCAGTGAATATTGCCAGTAACACCTGTAGATCCTGACAAACAACGCATATCAGTGTGGCCGGTACAACAAAAGATGTCCCATAGCACTTGCCCTGCACAAATATGTAGCAAAGCCAGTACAGTAGAAGTTCCGGGAACACCATGCAGAATTAGCGGCACATTGGAATTTTCCGAGTGCGCGAGCATAGCGTCTCCCCGGAGACCTTGTCTGAGCGTGCGAAGCACGTGAGTTTGGTCGCAGGGGAGACAATAGGCGGCGGAGCGCACGAGGTACAAAATTCCACTTAGTGCCGCGTTTCTGTATGGTGTTCCCGGAACTTCGAACTATCCGAGATATGGTTCCAATAAGTTTTTATTGTTTGCAGCTCCCCGGCAGGTAGTAGATCTGCACCTTGCCGGTCACCTCGTTTCGGGTGACCTGGGATTCGATTCCGAAATACTTGCGGATATTTTCCCGGGTCAGCACTTCTTTCGGGGTACCGCAGTCTGCAATTTTCCCCTGATACAGGAAAATGATGCGGTCACAGTAGAGAGCGGCCAGATTTAAGTCGTGGATCGAAGAAAATACGGTAACGTCCTGATTTTTCAGGATATCCATGATCTGATACTGGTAGCTGACATCCAGATGATTTGTCGGCTCATCCAGAACAATGTAGCGGCATTCCTGCATCAGCACGCGGGCAAGCAGGACACGCTGTTTTTCTCCGCCGGAGAGGCTTAGGTAAGATCGGTTTTCATAACCGGTAAGTCCCACTTCCTGCAGATACTTTTCGCAGAGTTTCCGGTCTTTTGCAGTATCGCCCTCAAGAAATTTTTTATGGGCATAGCGTCCGAACATGACCATGTCGCGCACAGTAAAGTCAAATTCCAGCTGGTTTTCCTGCGCCATCACGGCAAGCTTCCCGGCAAGCTTTCTAGAGGAAAGATCTAAGATGTCCTTACCATCCAGAAAAACGGTCTGACCCTTCGGCTTATAAACCCGGTAGATATGTTTGAGCAGGGTGGATTTTCCACATCCGTTTGGTCCCACAAGACCTACAAATTCTCCGTCCCGGATCTCTAGGGAAACCTGATCCAGGATCCGGTCATTTCCGATTTCATAATCCAAATGATTAACCGTCAGGCTCATCGGCTTACATTTCCTTTCCGAATTAAATATAAAAAGAACGGAGCACCGAAAAAGGCGGCTATCACGCCAATCGGTAATTCCTCCGGGGCAATGATGACGCGAGAGATCAGATCCGCGATCATGGCAAACAATCCACCGCCAAGAATCGCCATGGGGATCAGGCGTTTATGGCCAGATCCCACAAATCTGCGCATCACATGCGGCACGACAAGTCCGATAAAGCCGATCACGCCGCTGACCGATACCACCACGCCGGTGAGCACGGTGGAGATGAGGATGATCAAAAGCTTCATGCGCCGTGTGTCAGCGCCAAGAGTTTCTGCCACATCATCGCCCAGAAGGAGGATATCCAGTTCCCGGGCAAACAGTACGATCAGTGCCATCATGACTACAGCCACGACAAAGACATATTTAACACGGCTCCAGGTAGAACCGCTCAAGGAACCTACCATCCAGTAAAGCGCCATCTTTGTTTTATCGGAACCATTGTTAAATCCATAGACGATCAGATTGGTCACAGCGGAAAACAGCGCGGATGTTGCGATTCCGGCAAGGACAAGCTGGGTGGATGTGATCCGTCCTTTGATCGATGCGATACTCAAAGAGAGGCTGATGGCCGCCGCTGCCCCGATCGTTGCGCCAAAGATCACGGCATAGCCGCCAAGAAAACTGAATGTACCAAGAATGATGACGCTGACCGCCCCGGCAGATGCACCGGAAGAAATCCCAAGCACGTAAGGATCTGCCAGAGGATTTTTCGTTAATGCCTGCATCAGCACTCCGCACAGGGACAGCCCGGCTCCCACGATAAATGCCATGATCACTCTTGGGAACCGGATATTCCAGATGATATTTTCTGTTTTCTGTTCCCAAGATACAGTGAAAAGATCCCTGCCGAAGGTTTTATTGATGATGATCTTTAAGATTTCATCCGGTGACACATGGATTGCTCCCAGCGTCACCGAAATGGTTGTTACTGCTGCGATCAAAAGCAGCACGATCAGGAGCGTACACAAAAAACGACCTGTTTCGTGATCCTTTTTTTCTTTTGTTTCCGATTTCATAGGCTGCGTTTCTCCTAAAACGTGCACTGTATCTGATTAGAATTTATCCGGATACAGCTGCTTTGCAATTTCTTTTACCGTATTTGCAGAACCTGCGGAGCCCTGCATGTCACTGCAGCAGGCAGAATAGATCTTTCCTTCTTTGACTGCTCTCAAATCCTTGGTAAACTCGTTGGTCTCCAGGAAAGTTTTCTTTTCGGAAATATCACCGGTATAATCAAGGATCAGGATCACATCCGGATCACGCTCTACCACCTCTTCCCAGGATGGAGTTGCCCAGCCTGCCTCGATATCATCAAAAATGGAGATACCGCCAGCCAGTTTGATGATGTCGCCCGGCATACCCTGACATGCGGTAAACGGAGCATCCTCACCGGAATCATAGGCAAAAACCGTAACCGGGTTCTGGTAAACATCCTCTCCCAGGGTGTCTTTTACTTCCTGAAGCGTATCCTTCATTGTCTGGATCTTTTCTGCAGCCACATCTTCTACCTGAAAGATCTTTCCAAGGGTTTCATAATCCTTATACAGATCCTCGAAAGTTGCCTTATCGGAACATACATAAGGGAAATACATGGCGATTCCATTGGCATCACAAAACTCTTTTCCAAAGTTCTTCTCGGAAAATACAGAATCCCAGCCCATCAAAAAGTCGCATCCGGTTGCTGCCAGCTCTTCCTTTGACATATTGGAGAGAAGCTTTCCTGCTTCCAGAAGCTGCGGCACCTTGTCTCTTGCCGGATACTGGGATACCGTACTCCAGCAGCTTCCCTTGGTATAACCGGCCATCTGGTCTTCCAGGCCAAGGTCAAAGAAGAAGTCTGCCATCTGATCACCGGAAGCTACGACTGCGGACGGTTTTTTTGTAAAAGTATATTCTACATTCTCACCCAGACCGGAACGCTCCAGATTTAAGGTAATGGTAACCGGTTCATAATCCTCGTCTGCCTTTGCCTCACCTGCTGCAGTGCTTTCCTGCGCATCCGCGCTTTCTTCTGTTTCCGCTGCAGTGCTCTCCGTAGCAGCCTCGGTCTGGGCTGCACTTTCTGTGCTCTTTGCACCGCATCCGGCTGCAAGACCTGCCGTCATGCAGGCAGCCATGGTTAAGATGACCAGTTTCTTGTTTCTCATAATCGTTTTCCTCCTGATTTTAAAAATGTTTCTGACACCCATGCAGGAATATAATGCAAAACAAAATAAAAAAGCACCATCCAGTCTTTAAAAAGAGCGGATGATGCACCGTATTTGCATCCAGGGTAAAGTTTGCCCCTTGTTTTCCCTTGCCTTGTCATGGACCGTGACAGCAAAAGCGGATATAAGCAGGTCTTCTGGCTTGCGCGGCAAGATTGTCTGTTTCCTTCCCATTGCTTTCATAAAAGCAACAGTGGAGAGCAGACTGCCAAATGTGCGCTTACAGCGGCGGCACCGCACGGGATTTACACCCGTTTCCCTTTTCACCGGCCCCGAACGGCCGACACTTATTCCGGAAGATATCTTAATGCATCGCGGGAAAACTGTCAAGAAAAAGCATTCCTTTATTGACTCTACAATCATTGTAGACTTTATACTGATTTTCATATACAATCATACACAATAAGGCAACAAAGGAGACTTCATTATGGAGCATAATCTAACTACCGGCAGTGTGCCAAAGACCATTTTTTACTTCTCACTGCCCTACTTTCTTTCTTACTTTCTGCAAACCCTTTATGGCACTGCGGATTTGTTCATCATCGGACAATTTAACGGAGTCGACAGCACAACAGCTGTCTCTATCGGCAGCCAGGTCATGCATATGCTGACTGTCATGATCGTAGGACTTGCTATGGGTACTACCGTCATGACGGGACGTGCAGTCGGTGCGAAAGACCGCAGACAGGTCAACCTGGCGATTGGAAATACCACATCGTTATTCATGCTGCTTTCCATTGTACTGACTGTGGTTCTTCTTGGTTTTGTAAAGCCGATCGTAGCCATTATGTCTACGCCTGAGGAAGCCGTAAGCGGAACCATCACCTACCTGACCATCTGCTTTATCGGCATTCCGTTCATCACGGCTTACAACATCATCAGTTCCATTTTCCGCGGTATGGGGGACTCGAAAAGCCCCATGTATTTCATTGCGATTGCCTGTGCCTGCAACATTGCCCTGGACTATCTGTTTATCGGTGTATTAAAACTTGGTCCTGCAGGAGCCGCCCTTGGAACCACCCTCTCTCAAACCATCAGCGTGCTCATCTCCATGAGTATGGTATGGGCAAAGAAAATGATACCGGAATTTTGCATTTCTGATCTAAAACCCGTCCGTACGATCATGGAAAGTCTTTTAAAGATCGGATTTCCCATTGCCATGCAGGATGGATTCATTCAGATTGCTTTTATCGTCATCACCATCATAGCAAACCGCCGGGGCTTAAACGATGCTGCCGCAGTCGGAATCGTAGAAAAAATGATCAGCCTGTTTTTCCTGGTGCCTTCTTCTATGTTGTCGACTGTTTCTGCCCTGTGCGCCCAGAATATCGGTGCCGGAAAGCACGAACGGGCAAGTAAGACTTTGACCTGCGCCACCATCATTGCTGTATCCTATGGAATTTTGATCTCCATCCTCATGCAGTTTGCAGGGCAAAGTGCCGTCAGCCTGTTTTCCGATGATGCAAATGTGATCCGCCTTGGAAGCCAGTATCTGCACAGCTATATCTGGGACTGCGTCTTTGCAGGCATCCACTTCTGTTTCAGCGGATATTTCTGTGCCTATGGACAGTCCGGGATCTCCTTTTTGCATAATATCATTTCCGTGTTATGTGCCCGCATTCCACTTGCATACCTGGCTTCCAAATATTTTCCGGATACCCTGTTTCCGATGGGAATCTCCGCTCCGGCCGGTTCCCTTTTGTCCGTACTGATCTGTATCATCGCTTTTTCCTGGATGAAAAAACATGCATCTCTTTTAAGAACCGGCACACACTCCGGTCAGAACGCAGCCTGATCATGGAAGCATATGAGGATACGAAATGAACAAAGCAAACTTATTTTCCATCGGAGAGGTAGCCGCATTATTTCACTTAAGTGTCGGTTCCCTGCGGCATTATGAAAAAGCCGGTCTCTTAAAACCGGAATACATTAGCCCTGACAGCGGATACCGCTATTACAGCACCCGTCAGTTTGAAGTGCTGACCACCATCCGGTTTTTGCGGATCCTTGATATGCCACTAGAACAGATCCGTGATTTTTTAAATGATCGGGAAATCTCAAAGATGCAGCATATGCTTCAAAACCAGAAGGAAACCATCCTGCAAAAGAAAAAAGAATTAGAGCTTATGGAGCGAAAGATCGACCAGCAGCTTGCCCTGATCGACGATGCGGTCTGCTCGGAGCTTGGAAGGATTCTGCTCAGACACGTTCCAAAAAAGCGCGTTGCCTGGCTGAAAAATACGGTCTCTCCAAAATCCTATTTTGATCTGGAAACTTCCATCCGCCAACTGGAACAAGGACAGGACAGATCCGGTGTCTGGCTTGGAAAGATCGGAGTCGGGATTGCTCTTTCAAAGCTTCAAAAGCAGGATTTTTCTGCCTATGATATGGTATTTCTCACCCTGGATCTTGACGAACCTTATACCGGCACTACAGACGTCTGGCCTGCCTGTGACTGTGCCTGCCTGCGCTTTTGCGGCAGCCACAAGGATGCTCCAAAACAATATGAAAAGCTGCTTTCCTGGATAAAGAAAAACAGGATGGTTCCCTCTGGTTTTTCCAGAGAGACCACCCTGATCGATGACGGGATCACAAAGGAAGCGGATCAGTTTGTCACCGAGATCCAGATCCCGGTGCGCCACACCGACGAAATGCAAAGCAATCTTGATGCAGGATCTGAATAATCACTTCATTTTATAAATCCACAAATCATGCCAAAATCCGGATCAGGAAACTTGCCAGGATCAGCACCATAGCGCCGCCGAGTCTGGTTGCCATCTGTGCAAACGGGATCAGGCTCATGCGCTCTGCAGCAGACAGCACTGCAATGTTGCCGGTTCCGCCCATGCTGTTTGTGCAAAGTCCTGCCGTGATGGAGGATTCCACCGGATAAAAGCCCACAAATCTGCCAAGCACTCCGGAAACGACTGCAACCGTTACAATAATTACCACGCAGATAAATAAAAACTCCGGAGAGATGGCTGCTGCCAGAACCTTCAAATCCAGCAAGGCAATGCCAATTCCTGCAAGAAGTGCACTGGTAAAGTTCTTCATCACAAACTGGCTCCACTGAACTGCGGCCTTTTCGTAAGTCTCCGGCACAAGTCCTGCCACCTTGCAGAGCACCACCTCAATGATCATGAACGCATAAGCGTGGATATCCGGGAAAATTTTATTGATCAGCACGCCAATGGTGAAAAATCCCATGGCAAAGACCAGTCCGGTTCCCATTGCCGTATAATCCAGCCGGTTTTCCTGTTTTTTTTCTGTCGTTTCTTCGGTCTTCATAAGTTTTCCGTTGCCATTCAGTGCAGGAAGTGCCATACCTGCCTTTGCGATCAGTGCCGCGCAGATGATGGCAAGCACATTACCGGTAGCAGAAGCCGGGATCATGCGGGAAATAATGTCGGCGCTCTCAAGACCTGTGGCATTGGCATAAATGCCAGACAGCGGGACAACACCGGCCCCCATACCACCGCTCATCATCGGAAGGGCTACATAAAGGATGGCATCTGCCAGTCCACGCCCAGTCAGCATTCCTGCCAGTCCGCCTGCCAGGATCGCACAAAACATGGAGAGGAAGGATACCGGAAGGAAACGCACCGCCGCACGCTGCAGAAGTTTTCTGTCCATACCAAGAATGCTTCCGGTGATCAAAGCTGCGATATAGAAATCCAGAAATCCCACATCGTTCATGAAATCCTTACAGTTTGCCACCACACTGGCAGGCAGGATCCCAAAGGTTGCAAGCGCAGAGGACACAAAGATACAAAATACTGCTCCACCTCCAAGATAGGAACGGATGATTGGAATCCTGCTGCCAAGGAAATTGAGCAGGCCGCCTAACACCATCATCACCGCCAATGCTCCTACCATATTGGATGGCATAAATTCCATTTCCGCTGCAAACAGGACAATGACAGCCACGATCAGATATACGGGAAGTTCCATCCCCATGATGCGGATCTCACAAAGCTGTCCGATCACGCCCTGTGAAGTGCCGCTCTCCTGTTTTAAACCTCTTGCTGCTGTTTCCATCTGTATTCCCCTTTCCATTTTTGCGCACAGTTTCTGTCTTGTGTCTTCACGCAATTTATACCCGAGCCACGCCACACTTTACAGCTGCCTCAGCCACACGTTCCGCCACATGTTTTGCTACTCTCTCGTCAAAGGCACCCGGAATGATGTACTCCTCATTTAACTCCTCATAAGAAAAAATCGGTGCAAAGATCACGGAGGTCTTTATGAAAAAATATTCCATCATGACAAAGCTGATGATTTCCTATCTGTTTCTTGTTCTGGCCATGGCGCTTCTGACCGGTGTCATTCTCCTGCCATCCCAGCTGCGAAAGCAGCGTCAGAACCTGGACAGCGTCATTTCCCATACTGCTATGCTGTTAGGATCCAATGAAAGTCTGGCAAAGGAGGCTTCCCAGGGCTTTCTTTCCGAGACCAGCCGCAGGATGTTAGACCAAATCTGTGCTTCTTCTGATAAATTTGACTATGTCGTCTTGACCGACAGCCAGGGAATCCGACTGTATCATCCGGATCCGCAAAAGGTGGGAAAACCGTTTTCCGGCGGAGATGAAAAAGAAGCTTTAAAAAGCGTTTCTTCTTATATCACCACCCGAAAAGGCAGCACCGATGTCCAGAAACGTGCCTTTCACAGTCTCTGCACAAGCGACGGTGCCATCGCCGGTGTTGTGATGGTCAGTGCCTCCCTTGTAACCATTCAGAGAGAGGAATTGCATACCATCCTTGGCCTGCTTTTGATCCTGTGCACCATCCTGGCCTTTGGTCTTTTCTTTTCCTGGTTTATTTCCAGAAATATCCGCAAGTCCCTGCTTGGCTTTGAGCCCCAGACGATTGCACAGATGTACTTACAGCGTGATGAGATCTTGGATACCCTGAATGAGGAAATTCTGGTCATAAAAGAAGATGACACTATCCTTTACCAAAATGAAGCGGCCAGAAAAACATTTCCGGATGTTACGCTCCCGGCTGATTTCCCCTTAGCTTTCGAACGTCTTTCCTGTATACAAAATCATCAGGATAAGCAGGATCTTCTGGCACAATACCAGAACCGGACACTCTTAGTCAACCTGATGCCTGCCGGAAAAAAGGAAGAGCCCGATGCACTGCTTCTCATCATCCGCGACCGCACCGAAACCACGCGCCTTGCTGAGCAGCTGACCGGAACCAGCCATATTATCGAAGCGCTGCGGGCCAACACCCATGAATATATGAATAAGCTCCATGTGATCCTGGGACTTTTGCAGATCGGTGATACCAGACAGGCCATGCGTTTTATCACCGATGTATCGGACGATATCGAATCCGGCTATCAGGCTGTGATGCGTCAGATCAAGGATCCATCCGTTGCAGCATTGATCTTGATCCTCGGCAAACAAAGTCATGCGCGGGAACTGGACATCCACTTTTCCCTTCGTCACGATGCAAAGCTTTCAAAATCCAATCCCTGGATTTCCACCCGTGACCTCATCACCATCATAGGAAATCTGGTAGAAAACGCCTTTGAAGCCGTAAATGGTACCGAAGGACTCCGTCAGGTAGAGCTTTCTATCAGCTGCACTGACCAGGGCATCACGATTTCCGTGGATGACACCGGTCATGGCATGACTGAAGAACAGATTGCAAGGATCCGCACCGGGCAGTATACCACCAAAGGGGATGGACACGGCATCGGCCTTGGGCTGATCCGGGAGATCATAAAAAAGCATCATGGATTTCTGGACATTGAATCCGAACCGGGAGAAGGCACCTTCTTTACCGTAAGCATCGGAGAGGCACAAAAGAAAGGAGATTTTAATCTATGATAAAAACCGTGATCGTGGAAGATGACCTGATGGTCGCTGCCATCAACAACCAGTATCTGATGAAAACACCTGGATTTCAGGTTATTGCCACGTTCCACAGCGGCAAGGATGCCCTGGCTTTTTTAAAAGACAATCCCGTGGATCTTTTATTGCTCGATCTTTATATGCCGGATATTTCCGGCCTGGAGCTTCTTTCCAAGCTGCGCAGGCAAAACCGCAAAGAAGACGTGATCATGATCACTGCAGCCAACGATGCCGAACATATCAGCGAGGCTCTGCATCTTGGCGTGACCGACTATCTGGTAAAGCCCTTCACCTACGAGCGCTTTGTCCAGTCTGTGGACAAATTTCTCCTGCAAAGAAAGATCATGGAAAATGGCATGGCATTTTCCCAGGATGACATCGACCAGCTCATCCATATGGCACGCCCATCCCAGACAAGCCGGGAAATGGAACTGCAAAAAGGGATCCAGCGCCAGACATTAGAAAAGCTGCGCGGATGCCTAAAACAGCATCCGCACAGCTACTTAACCAGCGAACAGGTCGCAGGGGAAACCGGTCTCTCCAAGGTGACCATCCGCCGCTATATGAATTATCTGATCGAACAAAGAGAAGTAGAAAGCCGGGTCGATTATGAAACCGGCGGACGGCCTCGGGTCGAATACCGATCTGTCTGACCCGAATCCTTCTTTTTTCAGATCTTATAATGCATTAATATCCCGGATCAGCTGGTCTTTTTCCGCCTCTGTGGTTGCCCAGCTGGTGCAGAAGCGCACAACCTTTCTGCCATCTTCAAGCGTCCGCTCCTGCTCGAAGGTATACTCCTTTGCCAGTATTTTTGCCTGCTCATCTGTCAGGATCACAAACTGCTGGTTCGTATAACTGTCAACAAACTCCGGGATACCTTTTTCTTTGAATGCTGCCTTGATCTCCATCGCATAGACATCTGCCTGCGCAGTCATCTTCTCATAGGTGTCATCCTCTAATAAAGCACAAAACTGCAGACCCAACAGCCACCCCTTTGCAAGCACTGCTCCGTTCTGCTTCATGTAGGTACGGAATTTTCTTGCAAGTCCGGCATGGGTGATCACCAGCGCCTCGCCAAACAAGGCACCACATTTGGTTCCGCCGATATAAAACACATCGGTAAGTTCTGCAAGCTTTTCAAGCGTTACATCGTTTTTTACGGAACCAAGTCCATAGCCCAGACGTGCACCGTCCACAAAAAGATACATATCATAATCATCACAGACTTTGCGGATATCCTTTAGATCCTGTTCGGAATACAGAGTGCCCCACTCGGTCGGGAAGGAAATATAAACCATCTTCGGCTCACAGATATAGTTCGGTTCTCCATCGTCATAATAGGACTGAACCGCTTTGCGGATCTGATCTGCGCTAATGGTACCGTCCGCAGAGGGAAGCGGCACCAGCTTGTGTCCGGTATTTTCAATGGATCCGGCCTCATGGGCATATACATGGCCGGATTCCGGACAGATCACACTCTGGATCGGACTTAATGCCGCTGCATGGACAATAAAGTTTGCCTGCGTTGCACCCGGAAGGAAATGTACGGCTGCATCCGGTGCCTTACATTTCTTCCGGATCAGATCTGCGGCCTTCTCACACCAGGTATCCTCTCCGTATCCGTCATAGCTTTCTGCATTTGTCTCTGCAAGTTTCTCCAAAATCCTGGCACATGCACCGCGATTGTAATCATTGTGTAAACGAATCATGCTATCATTTTCCTCTTTCCATTGTTTTGATCAGTTTCATAACCAGCGGACCTACGGTAAACACATACAGGAATGGAACTCCATCCTTTAACATCTTCGCCGGGATACTGCCAATATATGCACCTGCCACACTGCCAAAGAAACGGGTAATGAAATACAACGGGATCGCTGCTACCAAAGCTGCAAAAACTCCCAATATCTTATGATCCGGATTTTCAAACCGGATCCACCGCTTCTCAATGAACCAGCCCACAAAGGCACAGAGCATGACAAAAATGCCCTTATAGGTATCCGGTTTCATCTTCTTTGGATCTACCAGCAGTTCTCCATCCACATAGTCCAGCGGATAACTCTTGACACTGATATAAATGATCGAGATCACCGTCACGATCAGCACAGCAAGCAAAACCTGACGATCGCGTTTGCTGTCCCCTTCCTGCATCCATGCAAAGAAACGCAGGTTCAAGATCATCATAAGCAGAGTGGATCCGGCTCCAACAATGACATCTTGAGGGGTATGCACACCAAGATAATTTCGCGAAAACATGGTCAGCAGCATTGGGATAAAGCAAAGAATGCCGATCAGACGTTTTCTTTTTTTCAGGCACAGAATCCCGGCTCCGCCATAAGCGATGGCCGCCTTGGTACTATGTCCGCTTGGGAACGAGTAACCCGTAGCCGTCAGCTTTGCTTCGCCCGCCGGTACAATGCGAGGTTCCCGAATCCAGGGGCGATAGACGCAGGCTGTCAGCTTCAGCATGCCGTTCAGCCAATAGCTGATGCCTCCGCTCACGATCAGCCATCCGCCTCCATTTCGGTCGAA
The DNA here is from genome assembly GCA_963642615.1 of Oscillospiraceae bacterium. Classification (GTDB taxonomy): domain Bacteria; phylum Bacillota; class Clostridia; order Lachnospirales; family Lachnospiraceae; genus Brotaphodocola. The sequence continues at coordinate 15,259 of CAVIHW010000031.1, forward strand.
GACCCAGTAATACAGCGCAATGGCAAGAAACGGAAAAACAGTCAGCACAAACTCTGACACCGTCCAGAAAAATGGCGTCAGGACATTGTTCGTTGCTTCCCGAAAATCCTGCAGCAATAAAAGGTATGATAGATCCATAAACTCCCTCCTTCAATTTTTTCACTTATCTATAAGTATGCACAATTTTCGGAATATATCAACCTGATTTTTGTTGCTCCTTCACATTCATGATCAGCATCTGCAGCCTGTTTTCCAGGTTTGCAAAGCTGACATCCGGGTCATAATCCAGAGGAAGGATCTGGATATCTGGATACATTTCCCTGAGCTTCTTGATCACACCTCTCCCCACAACATGATTTGGCAGGCAGCCAAATGGCTGTAAGATCACAAAGGTCCGACATCCACGGTCAGCATGATGGATGATCTCTCCGGGGATCAAAATCCCTTCTCCTGCATCAAAGGTATGAGGAATCACAGCGTCACTTTTCTTTGCAAGTTCCGGAAGACGACTGGCCGGAGTATAAAGCTCATGCTTTTTCGCGATCCGGTCTGCCATCGTATGCGCCACTTCAAACACCTGATTTGCCACATGATACCAGACTTTTAATCCCAGCTTCTTTTTCAGATGATAAGTATGGATCTGCTCATCGCGGCAGAAATAGGTTTTGCGGATGACATCGGTCATGCGGGCTTCTATGATCTCAAACCCGTTATCCTCCAGATACCGCTCAATCTCATGGTTGGCACCCGGATGGAAATTCAAGAGATACTCCCCTACGATCAGGACCTGCGGCTTTGTTTTTTTCCGGTCATAAACAACCTTCTTCATACAGGTGATCGCTTTTTCAAACCCAGGATAAAGGCCAGAAAGTCCATGCTGTTCCATGCCCTGCACCACGTGATCCATTGCCTCGCAAAAAGCACGATCCGCACTGCCCTTCTCCAGCTCATAGGGGCGTATTTTCCTCAGAAGCTCCTCTAAAATATCGATCATCGGGAGCGCAGCCGCCAGACGAACGGCTGAGCGCAGGTTCATCCGAAAGCCCGGATGCAGGTTATGGTAGTCTTCATCATCGTTTGTTAAAATGGCAACCTCCGGATAGCCGGCATCATCCAGCGCCTTGCGAAGCAGGGCACTGTAGTGAGTCAGACGGCAGTCACCAATATATTTTCCCATACCGATCGCAGTCTTTGACGGCTCGTACTGACCGCTTTCCAGTGCTGCCAGTGCCTCACCGATGACGATCTGAGCCGGGAAACAGATATCATTATGCACATATTTTTTTCCAAGACGGATGGCTTCCTCCCTGCCGATTTCCAGTGGAACTGCGCGGATCTTCTGGGTTACAAGTGCCGCAGACATGATCCGGCAGAAGGCATGGGAGGTATTCGGCACCAGAACCGTGCGTTTTTTCCGGTCCTCTTTCTGAAATTTCACCGGATACGGATCCGGAAGCATTCGGACAGCTTCCCTGGAATCTTGCACTTTCTTTGTATCCTGTCTTTTGATATTTAACGTCTCTATAAAGGAGCGAACCCGGATCCGCAACGGTCCCTGCACCTCGCTCTCATCCAACTTTAAGATCAGAGGAGATTTTCCGGAGATTTCTTTCATCAGACGCTGGATCTCATCCGAAAGATAGGCGTCGTGTCCACAGCCGAAGCTGACAAGCTGAACATATTGGAGATTCGGATCCTGTGCTGCCAGGATGGCGGATGCCAGCATGCGTCCGTGGAAATTGTTGACGACATCCAGACGGCTGCGGCTTAGGTCAACGTTCTCGATCCCGGGAAGCGCATCCGCTGTCAAAACCGGAACACCAAATTCCGTCAGCATTTTGGGGAGCCCGTGATTGATGAGTGCGTCATTCTGGTAAGGCCTTGATGCCAGTACCACGGCATAACTGCCGTCCCTTCTCACCTGTTCGAGGACTTTGCTTCCGGCATCTTTCAGTTTCCTGTGAAATTCGTCCATCGCGGCATTTCCTGCTGCAATGGCCTGTTTTACCGGCTCCGGATCCAGCAAAAACGTATCTGCCATATAGTTTGTAAGCTGACGTACCTTATCTTCCTCGCGGTTCCAGTAAAACAGCGGTGCATCAAACGGGATCCCCCACTGTTTTTCCGGAGAATCAGAATTTTGGATCACCAGCGGATATCCCTTCACTACGGCACACATGGATTCACTGGTTTTTTCTGTATTTTCAGACGACACCTCTGCAATCGAAGGCATAAAGATCCGGTCTACCTTTTTGCGCACCAGATCGCGGATATGTCCATGTACCAGCTTTGCCGGAAAGCAGACCGTGTCTGAGGTAACGGCACTCAGGCCTTCCTCATACATTTGATGGCTTCCCTGTGCAGAAATCTGTACCCGAAAGCCCAGTTTTTTCCAGAATGTCGTCCAAAACGGCATGGTTTCCCAGAACATCAATACCCTTGGAATGCCGATGGTAAGGTTTTTATCGTCCGGCTTTTCTTCATCCTGCAGATAATCCGCAAACAAAAGTTCCTCTCGCAGTGCGTAAAGATTTGGTACCTGCGTGTGCTTCTTTCCTGCCTCTTTTACTTGCTCCTGCACGTTCCGGTCTTTTGGATTTCCAAGGATCTCGCCCCGCTCACAGCGGTTATTTGTGATCCAGGCGTTGCCATTGGAAAAGCTGATGACCGAACGTTTGCAATGGTTGGTGCAAAACGGGCACGGCACATTCGCTTCCTGTTTCCAGGTAAGCGATTCCAGTGCGTTAAGCCCAATAAAATGCTGCGCAGCTTCTTCTGTATTGCCTCTGAGTTCTTCCTCTTCTTTTGCCAGAAGTGCGGCTCCGATCGCCCCCATGATACCCGGATAGGGTGCCCTTACAACCTGTCGTCCCACATACTGCTCTAATGCACACAAGACCGCATCATTTTCAAAGGTGCCGCCCTGCACAACGATCTTTGATCCCAAAGAATCCAGATTGGAAACGCGGATAACCTTTGTAAAAACATTTTCAATAATAGAACGGCAGAGTCCCGCCATAATATCTTCTGGAGACTTGCCGTTTCGTTGTTCTGTTACTATATTGCTTGTCATAAACACCGTACAGCGGCTTCCCAGTTCTGCAGGATGTTCGGATTCAAACGCTTTTTTCGCGATATCCTCCGCAGAAATATGAAGGTTTGAGGCAAAATTTTCCAAAAAGGAGCCGCATCCGGAGGAGCAGGCCTCATTGACCAGAATATTGGTAATGATGCCATGATCAAGCCAGATTGCCTTCATATCCTGCCCACCAATATCCAAAAGGAAGGTGGCGTCCGGTGTGTATTTTGCGGTAGCGCGTGCATGCGCCACGGTTTCTACCGCATGGGTTTCTGCAGAAAATGCACGTGAAAAGAGCATTTCTCCATAGCCGGTCGTTCCTGCTGCAAGGATCTGCAGTCTTACGCCCATTTTCTTGTACTTCTCCCGCATTGCAATGAGTGCATCTTTTGCCACTCCCAGCGGATTTCCCCGGTTGGACGCATAGAAGAAATCCAGAAGCTCTTCCTGTTCATCCAGTAGAACAAATTTGGTTGTGGTGCTTCCGCAGTCCATCCCCAGATAAGCCCGAAGGATCTCTCCTCTTTTCAAAGAAGGCTCTTTGATCTTCCTTTTGGAATGACGCAGAAAAAATGCTTCCTGTTCGTCTTTGTCCTTAAAAAACGGTCTGGCTGGTTTGGCATCCTTAAGTTCCGGGATTTTCCCATTTTTCTGTTTTTTACGAAGTTCACCGGTAAGGCGCAGCAGCTCCTTTGCCGTAACCGGCTTTGCATCCGTAAAAAGCTGGTCAGATGCCAGTGCCGCTCCGCAGGCGATCAAAAGCTCCGGATGATCCGGACACAAAATTTCCTCAGGCTTCAGATTCAGGCGTTCTGCAAATACCCGGATCAGTGTCGGGTTAAACGTCAGCGGCCCGCCCTCAAACACCACAGGCTTTTTGATGGTAAGTCCCTGTGCCAGACCGCCAATGGTCTGTTTTGCGATCGCATGAAAGGAGGAAAGTGCCAGATCCTCTTTTTTCGTTCCCTGGTTTAAAAGCGGCTGGATATCCGTCTTTGCATAAACTCCGCACCGGCCGGAAATATCGTAAACGGTAGTTCCCTTTGCTGCCAGCGCGTCAAACTCCTCGATCGGAGTTTTTAAAAGGGATGCGATCTCATCCACAAACGCACCGGTTCCGCCGGCACAGCTTCCGTTCATGCGCATGTCGGAGACCTTCTGTTTCCCTGTATCCGGATCTTTCTGAAAAAATATGATCTTGGCATCCTGCCCGCCAAGTTCAATTGCGGTGCCTACATCCTGGTAGCGTGATTTCAGCACGATGGAATTCGCCACAACCTCCTGGATGTAGGAAATCCCAAGTGCTTCTGCAAGATTCTTTGCACCGGAACCAGTGATCGCCACAGAAAATTTTGTATCCGCAAACCGGTCATCAACCAGCCGCAGTGCACGCTCCACACTGTCTAACTGTTTGGAATGATGTCTCATATAATCCGACAAAAGCAGTTCTTCCTGTTTTCCAAGCACCACGACCTTTGTCGTTGTGGATCCAACATCGATTCCCACTCTCAAGGTTACATTTTTCTCTGGTTTTCTCTGTTCCATATATATTTTTTGTCCCTTCATTTCCAGTATTGCCGTAAAACATACACGTCTATTCTACAACACATATCATAGAAAATGTCAGCACTTTTTTATTTTTTTATGTTTTCTTTATAAAGTGTTTATGCTTTATCCGGGTTGTTACAGGATATAGTATTACATCCTGCTCGTATTGCAGACCAGGTATATGACCTGATGATCTTTTGCAATTTTGTCCAGCATTTCCCGTGCGCATTTCGTATGACCGTCATCCAGATTCACAAAAGGGTCATCGAGGATCAGAAATGGTTTTTCCTCGCTAAACAGTGCATCGATCAGGGACAGCCTCATGCACAGCACGATGCAGTCAACCATTCCGGTACTGAAACTGCCCACCTCGCGGTCTGCCCCCTTTTCATCGATGTGCAGATGCAGATCCTTATCCACCATGACATGGCCGAGTCCGTCTCCCATAAGTGTTTCGGCATAATGCTTAAATCCGCGTTCCACCTGGCCTACATAGCTGTTGGAGAGATGATCCTTCGCCCGATTTAAAAATTCCATCGTCTGGTCAACAAGAAAACATTTCTTTTCGGCATCTTCCAATTTTTCCTTCAGCCGTTTTATGCGGTCTTCCCATGCCGGGATATTCTCGACCAGACGTCGGATGCGGTCACGTTCCTGGCGAAGATCTCGTAATTCCTTCTCGATCGCGTCGATCTGACTCTGGATGGTTTTTTCAGACATCTGCAGTGCTTCCGGATCAGGAAGCTCAGGAGCAACATCCGGATTCTCATGTTCCATACCGGGATTTTCCTTCCAAAAAACGGTAAGTCTGTCCTGTGCCTTTAAAAGATCCTGCTTCACAGAATCTCTTCTATGGATATCCTGATCAGCACAGTCGATCAGATTCTCCGTGGTATCGCCGGAAAGCTGATACTGTAACAAAAACTGTTTAAGCAGTTCTTCTGCCTGCTCCTTCCTGGAAGAAGCCGTTTCAAAATCCTGCTGATAGCGGGCAAGGTGTTCTAACGCGTTCCTGTACCCATCAAACCGTTTCCGAAGATTTCGCAGGCAGCCATCGTACGGCAGGGTCTCATTGAGTGCACGATAGGAAAACAGGATTTCCCTTATTTCCTCTGTCAACTCGTCTACGCGATCCTGGTATCCCGCATTGGCATCCAACATCGCCTGTTTCTTAGATGCAAGTGTCAGGTATGCATCGACTTCACTGCTCAGATCGCGAATTCCCTGACGCAGATCGTGGGGCAGTTCTACCGGATAATACGGATGCAGAAAAGGCAGGATCTGTGCACGGCAGTTCTCGATCGTTTCATTCAGTGCTTTTTTCTTTGCCGCCACCTCTTCGACTTCAGCCATCAAAGTCTGATATCTACTGCGGCTTTCACGGAGTTTTTGCACAAAATCATCCTGATAAGCAGTATTATGGAAATATTGATCAAACACCTCACGAATGGCATGATCCTTCATCCGGATCTCGGCATTGATCTTTTTCAATTCGTCCTCTGCTTCTTCCTTCTTCGTCTTTAAATCTGCGTAGGTTTTTATATCAAGGAGCAATTGCACCAGTTTGTTGTCCGGATCTGCTGCGCTGTCGTAATAGCGCAGCAGAAAATCGTTTTGTGCATGCTGCAGATCGTAGAGTTCCTGGTTTTCCGCATCTGTAATAGCACTTGCCCGAATGACGGAAGCCGTACTTTGCTTTTGGTCTCCGACGATCGATTTTGTATGCAGCCAGACTGCAGCAAGCAAAGCCACAAATCCGATCACCAAAAGAAGGATACCGGGTACAGAAAAGCCCAGGATAAAGCATGCAATGCCAAAAACCAAAAGCATCATCCCGATTCCACCACAAAACATGGGCGTTTTCGATGCCTGCGAAGCTTCTTTGATAGGCTCCTGTTTGACAATGGTCGTTTGTGTATGCTTCTTTGCCGTAAGTTCCGTGATACGGTGGCTGTTCTGTTGTTTTTCCCGGATCTCTGCTTGGGTCGGCACACCTGATGCAAATGTGCGCTTCAGCGCCTCGTACTGTTCCTGTTCACTTTCCGAAAAAGCATACCGGGTGCGGCTTCGGCTCAACACATCGCGATCATGCTGAGCCTGCTCGCAGGCAGCTAAGATCTTGTCATCCGGTACCCCTGCACGGAACAATTCTTTTAGCTGTGCAAGAGATTTCTGGTTTTTTTCAGATACCGAAAGATCAGCCTGCCGCTGCTGTGCATCATTGAGTGCATCCGCAGCCGCCATGCAGGCCTGTATTTTTTCTTTTTCCGGCAATCCGGATGCAAAGCGGTTCGAGAGTGACTCCAGGCGCTCCAGTTCCTCCGGAAGCATCTGGGCTGTCATCTTTGCAGACACCTCACTCAGTTCCCGGCAGGCTTCATCACAGCGGTCAATGTCCAGAGCTGCCTGATCTGCATTGGAAAACCATTGCTGTTCCAGATCGACTGTTTCCTGATCTGCATTGTTAAACTGCAATGACTCAAGGCGCTTTGTCTCCTGCCGGATCATGCTCAGATGCTCCCTCTGCGCCTTGATCTCCTCGAAGGTCGGATAACCTGCCGGATAATGCGCATCCATCTCCTGCAAGGTTTGCTGATTTTTTTTGATGTCCGTTTGCAGCTCTGATAACCGTTTTTGCTTGATCTGTCGTGCTTTCTGATCGGATGCCAGCCGGATTTTCTCACGCAGACTTGTTATCGCTGCCGTTTTGGCTGCTTTTTCCTCATTCAGCTGCTCGATCTGTTCCACAACCTCCTCAAGCCTCGGTTTCTGCTGTCTGGCCTGGTCTTTCTGATGCTCCAGTTCAAGGTAGGTATCCTTGCATTCATGGATGATGCCTCCATTGCCGCGGTATGCGCGGAATTTTGTCCGGTAGTCTCGTAAGCTTTTTTCAGCGGTATCGTAATTACTGAGATCATTCGTATCATCCACCAGGTTGCTCAGTTTGGTTCGGATTGAAGTGGTTGCTTCTATATCCCGTGCGGATAACTGAGGAACATAGGTACTGCGGCTGAACGAATCCGCATCCAGCCGAAACAGTTCTTCCCCGAGTTTTTCCGAATACGCTGCGCTTGGCTGTCGGTTGGTCAGATCCATCAAGGCAAACGTATCCTTCGCTGCTGTCTTTCCAAAGTAGCGTGTCACTCGGTAGCTCGTCCCCTGCGTTTCAAATTCAAGGTAACCGCCATATTTTCCGCCCTGCCACGGATCATAGCGCTTTCGTTCATTTTCAACAATATTGCGCGCCCCCGTGCGTGGGAATCCATAGAACATTGCTTTGATAAATGCCGCAAAGGTACTCTTGCCAAAACCGTTGCTCTGGCAGATCGTAGTCAGACCCTCGTCAAAAGTAAAATCAAACTCGGAGAGAACACCAAAGTTTTCAATATGACACCGGATCAGTTTCATAACGTAATCTCCTCTCCCATCAGAGCCTGCATCCCGGTGCGGATCATGGCTGCCTTGTCTTCTTCGCTCGCATCACTTGCCAGTACCAGACGGATAAATTCGCCTTTGAGCGAAATATCGTTCTTATAATCCTCCGGATGGATGGCCATGTGGGTTTCATCTTTGACCTTTACAAAGAAAAAATCGCTCTTGATCAGGTTGTGCAGATAGGATAACGCAATATTGGCGGTAGGATCTGCCTCACCGGAAAGAAGGAACTCCACCATATCCCCGGAAGGAATATCTTGCGCAGCCTTTTTCATCTTTTGTCCAATCTCCGAATTCTTTGTCAGTCCTGTGATGTCAACCGGAATACGATGCAGCTGTCTGCAGGAAAATGGCACAAATTCATGCTGGATCCGGCCGGAATCTATGGTAAGCAAAACAAAACCTTTCGGACCGCACTCATCAAATCCCCGTCCCTCCAGGCATCCTGCATAACAGCAGATTCCCTGATCATCTAAGGACTGCTTGGCATACGTATGGATATGTCCTAATGCCAGATAATCGATCCCCTTATTTCTTAATTCAGAAAGATTGATCTGATCCACGCCAGAGACCGTCCCGGTCTGTCCGTGCAGGGTAACAATATTTATCACACCTTCTTTGTGCGGCACCTGCGAATACAGCGAATATGCATTCGCCTCACAAATCTCAACACCCGAAACCGCTGCATCGTCGTATTCATAGGTTGTCCATTCCCGTCTAAAGCTTTTTAAGTTGTCCGGAATATCGTGGTCAGCAAATACATAAGCGGCTCCATCATGGTTGCCTGCCAGATACAGATAATCCACTTTGGGTGTCCGCCGTATGGCATCCAGAATTTCGTCTACCGTTCGAACCTTCACGCGTTCTCCGTCAAACAGATCCCCCGCAATGATGACCGCCCGTACATCGTTTTTTACCGCATATTCCGTCAGTCTGAGAAACGAACGGATGATTTCCGTATTTCTGATGGAAGCCTGTTCCTCTGTCATGTGCGTCTCCATTGGAGAGTCCAGATGCAGATCTGCACAATGAATAATCTTTATCAATGATTTCAACTCCTGTCTGAAAGAACATTTGATCTGTTATTTTCCTCCTCATTATATATGATTGTAAAGTGGAGGGCAAGCCGTTTTCAAGCCTGCCCTCCACTCTATGGAATAACTTTTACCCTATTTTCTGAAGCATTCGTCTTCTTTATTTTTACCATGAATTTCTTCACTTCATCCGAGTCTCTTAAAACTTCAATATTAACATGCAAACCAGTCCTGTAATATCTGCCAGTACCCAGCCAATAGGGATCGCCGCCCAGATGCCTGCTTCCCCTACCTTTGCAGACAGCACATAAGCTAAAAGTACACGCATTCCTAAAGAAATAACAGTAAGTACTACAGACATGCCCGCCCGTTTTACAGCACGGTAATAACCGTAGAATAAAAACAGGCAGCCGATTCCCCAGTAAAACGCACCCTCAATACGCAGATATTTCATGCCACAGGCAATGACCTCTGTTTCTGCCTTACTTACGAAAATGCTCATTAACTGTCCTGCAAAGATAAATACCAGAGCAGAAATAAAGATACAGAACACAATGCTCAGTGCAAATGCCTGTTTTGTACCCTTTTTTATACGTTCTCTGTTTCCCGCTCCATAGTTCTGTGCAACAAAAATAGAATAAGCGTTACCAAAATCCTGAACCGGCAGATAAGCGAAAGAGTCGATCTTCACCGCTGCAGCAAAAGCTGCCATGACCACCGGACCAAAGCTGTTTACAAGTCCCTGAACCATAAGGATACCAAAATTCATTACCGACTGCTGGATACAGGTCATGGAAGACAGATTGACGATCTCTTTTAAAATGCCGCTATTCCATTTAAGCTCACTCTTTTTAGGGATCACCTGCGGGCAATAGCGCAGGGCAAAAAACGTGATACCAAGTCCTGAGATATACTGTGCGATAATGGTGGCCAGTGCTGCACCGCCGATACCCATAGACGACACGGCCACAAACAAAATATCTAATACAATGTTAACAACAGTAGAAACCGCCAAAAATATCAGCGGAACCGTAGAATTTCCCATTGCCCGCAGCAGACAGGCAAAGAAGTTATAAAAAGACGTTGCGATCAGGCCTGCAAAGATGATCAGCAGATACTGGCGCATTCCCTGCCATATCTCTTCCGGTACTTTTAAAAATGCCAGGATACCATCCAGTCCCAGATAGACCAGGACATTAAGAACTACTGTTACTGCCATGATCAGCACAAAGGCATGAAATACAGAGGATTTTAATGTTTTATCGTCCCCTCTGCCCTTGTAAATAGAAAACAACGCCCCGGAACCTAAGCTTAAGCCCAGAAAAATAGATGTAAGAAAGGTCATCAGTGTATAAGCAGAACCAACTGCCGCCAGCGCATCTCTTCCCAGTACCCGTCCTACGATCAAAGTGTCTGCAATGTTGTAAAACTGCTGGAGCAGATTTCCTGCCATCATAGGCAGAGCAAATAAAAGAAGAGAACGAGAGATGTTCCCTTTTGTAAGATCATAATACATAATAACATTCCTTCCTTATAATTAGCCTTTCTTATTATTTCGACTGATTATATTATAACTTATCGGAAGCTGCGAAGCAGGTTCTGATAAAAGGCGCGGTATTTGCGCCGTCCATCTGATTCTAGGGTTCGCGAAGCGGTTCCTAGAATATAACTTATCGGAAACTGCGAAGCGGTTTCTGATAAAAGGCGCGGTATTTGCGCTGTCCATCTGATTCTAGGGTTCGCGAAGCTGTTCCTAGAATATACCATATATTTTTCTGTATGTCTATAGTTCCATCGAACACAAGTTCTTTTTCTATTGGCACAGATATGTGCATTATCGAATCATGTCAGTTATTGCAATATCAGTAAACAAAACCTGGCAATTCATCCCACCATCTAAAGAGGGTGGGAGAATTCTTGCTGTGTTATGTTAAAATACCCTCAAATTTTATATAATTTTAAGGGAATGATAACCTTACTCATTGACTTTTCCCTTAATTTGTACTATTTTTTAAGGGAAAGAAAGGTATGTAAGAGAATGAGACCATTCAACTACTCAAATTTAAAAGAACAAAAATGGGATTCTGATATTTTGGGATATATCGCTGAAAAGCTTGTGGAGATTGCAAAGATTCAAAGTACCGAGGCTTCCAATGCCATTGAAGGTATTGTAACCACTCGATTCATCCAAGCGTAAATTTAGTCCGAAGCCTTTCGAAGAGTGAGAAAAAGGAGCAGACCAAACGATCCGCTCCTTTAATCATTTTCATAAAGTCAGCTGACCTTATTAATAGGCAGCCTTGAAAATTCCAATCACCTGTTCCTTGGTAGCCTTTCTCGGGTTGGTCAACTGGCATACGTCCTTCATTGCATTTTCAGCCATGATCTCAAAATCTTCTTCTTTTACCCCAAGACTTCTCAGGTTCTTCGGGATACCTACCTGCTCACTGAGCTGGCGGATGGCTGCAATGGCTTTTCTGGCTGCTTCCATAGTGGAAAGTCCGTCAATGTTTTCACCCATTGCTTTTGCAATATCTCTGAAACGGTTTGCATTTCCGATCAGGTTAAACTCTTCTACATGAGGAAGGAGAATGGCGTTGCACACACCATGAGGCAGGTTGTAAAAACCACCTAACTGATGAGCCATCGCATGAACATAACCTAAGGAAGCATTGTTAAAAGCGATACCGGCCAGATACTGTCCATACGCCATTTTATCTCTTGCTTTCATGTATTCTCCGTTTGCAACAGCCTTTGGCAGATACTGTGTGATCATGGTAATCGCCATGGTAGCTGCCGCATCTGTCAGCGGATTTGCATTGGTAGAAACATAAGCTTCCAATTTGTGTCCTCCTTGTCGCTCCATCTGCCATAGCATTTCTGCGGATATACCGACAATTATGTAACAGAGACACCTTTCCTTAGCTCATGGCATACTCCACAATCATCGGATCATCATAAGCGCACCAAAGAGATTTATCCTCATCAATCGCTTTCAGCTTTTCAATCTCCCCATCGTCCAGTGAAAAATCAAACAAGTCCAGATTCTCCTTCATACGATCTTTGCTGGTGGTCTTAGGGATGACAACAATCCCTCTCTGCACAGTGAAGCGCAGAGCTACCTGTGTCGGTGTTTTTCCGTACTTCGCCGCAATTTCCTTTACCACCGGATTGTCAATAATCTCCTTAATCCGGTGCTGTGCCAGCGGCCCCCACGCCTCATGCTGAATATTGTATTTTTTCATCCATTTGTGAAGCTCATGCTGCTGCCAGAACATATGTGTTTCCACCTGATTGACCGCCGGAACAACCTTGTTGAAGGTCGCAATATCCGCCATTCTCTCTGCGGAAAAATTGGAAATACCAATGGCACGGATTTTCCCCTCTGCATACAAATCCTCCAACGCATGGTAGGCTCCATAGTAGTCCGACAGGCATTGATGAATCAAAACCAGATCAAGGTAGTCCACCTGCAATTTCCGCATGGATTCCAGAACAGAGGCTTTTGATTTTTCGTAGCCAAACTCCGTCACCCATACTTTTGTAGTCAGGAAAATTTTCTCACGCGGAACGGGGGTTTTCTGTAAAGCACGTCCCACAGCTTCCTCGTTGTAATAAGCCTGAGCCGTATCAATCAGACGGTACCCTGCATCCAGCGCATCCAGAACACAGCGTTCACATTCATCAGCATCTTCAATCTGAAAAACGCCAAAACCTACCAGCGGCATTTTCACACCATTATTCAAAGTAACTGTTTCCATAATCAAATTCCTCTTTTTATACACCATTTGCGCTCAGCCAGTCCTGAATCCGGCTCCGACTCAGGGAATTTGCGTTTAATCCGGTTCCAACCGCCGCGCCCTGACCAGTTCC
>CAVIHW010000032.1:0-15504 GCA_963642615.1 Oscillospiraceae bacterium
GCGAGCATAGCGTCTCCCCGGAGGGCCTGTCTGAGCGTGCAGTGCACGCGAGTTTAGCCCGCAGGGGAGATAATAAGCGGCGCAAGCGCACGAGGTAAAAATTCCACCAGGGTATGCGGTTCTGTATGACCGCCCCGGCACTTCGAACCTTACAAAATATCGTTATATATTACTACTTATCAATGCGGAATCCATAGTATGCATTCATTCCGTGCTCATGCAGATCCAGACCATCGATCTGCTCCTGATCGGTTACTCTCAGGCCGAAGATCTTATCGATCACCTTGAACACGATGAACATGGTCACACCGGTCCAGATCAGAACGGAAACAACACCGGTGATCTGTAAAACCAGCTGGTCGATACCGCCGCCGTAGAAGAGACCATTGATCTCGCAGGACGGAGCAGAAGTGGTAGCAAATAAGCCGACTGCGATGGTACCCCAGACACCGTTGCAGAAATGAACTGCTACGGCACCAACCGGATCATCCACGCGGATCACATAATCACAGAACCATACACCGAAGCATACCAGAAGACCGGAAACAACACCTACGAAGAAAGCACCCATAGCATCCATGGTGTCGCAGCCTGCGGTGATACCAACCAGACCTGCCAGAGAAGCATTCAGGCACATGGAAACATCCGGTTTGCCATATTTTACCCAGGTGAAGATCATGCAGGTTACGGTTGCGATAGCCGGAGCAATGGTAGTGGTTGCAAAGATGGAAGCTAACTGCGGACCGTTTGTTGCAGCCGCACCATTGAATCCGTACCAGCCAAACCAGAGAATGAAGCAGCCGAGGGCACCGATGACAACGTTATGTCCCGGGATTGCATTCGGAGTGCCGTCTGCATTGTACTTCCCGATACGCGGACCTTCCAACCAGGCACCGATCAGTGCACTGAAACCGCCAACCATGTGGATGGCACAGGAACCTGCGAAATCATGGAAGCCTTTCTGTGCAAGCCAGCCGCCGCCCCAGATCCAGTGAGCCTCGATCGGATAAACCACTGCGGAAATGATAGCGGAGTAAACACAATAAGATAAGAAATTGGTACGCTCTGCCATGGCACCGGATACGATGGTAGCCGTGGTAGCGCAGAATACCAAGTTGAATACGAAGTTGGACCAGTCGAAATTTGCGTAGTCAGTAATAATGCCAAGGGTCGGAATGCCGATGAATCCTCCCAGGGTATCCTCACCTAACAGGATACCAAAACCAAGGAACATGAAAACAACCGTGCCGATACAAAAGTCCATCAGGTTTTTCATGATGATATTGCCGGCATTTTTTGCCCGCGTAAAACCGGTTTCTACCATGGCGAATCCGGCCTGCATAAAGAATACAAATGCGGCTCCTATCAGGAACCAGATACCAAAAATCTCACTTAAGACGTTTTCCATAATCGTGACCTCCTAATTTGCTTCGGAACCAGTGCAACGCTTGTATGGGGGGATAGCGTAAAAAAGGGGAGATATGGCCTATGCCATTATCTCCCTTGATAATCAACTGGTTCGTATGAAGTTTTTGTGTGACTGCACGGTGGCAGTGTGGGGTGTACCAAAACCAGATCAGAGAGCTTCGTCGCCGCGCTCACCGGTACGGATTCGAACAGCATCTTCTACATCATAGAGGAAAATCTTGCCATCTCCGTAATTGCCTGTGTTGATCTGCTCGGTTACCTTGCTGATGATCGATTCTACGATCTCCTCGCAGACAACGGTTTCCACTTTCACCTTGGGAAGCAGATTGACCGTATATTTGGTGCCGCGGTACATCTGCGTGTAACCCTTCTGTGTGCCGTAACCCATGATGTTACTGATCATAAGACCATGGGCACCGCATTCATCCAGAATACCCTTTAAGTTCTCTAACTTCTCGGGTTTGATGATGATTTCCAGCTTCTTCATACAACCAGCCTCCTTTATTTTTTGTGGGGTTATTTATTTCCTATACCGCAGATGTATGGGGGAGAACAAAGTTTTAAAGAGAAGTGTATTGATACGTAAAAAAAGGGCGCTCCGGTCATAGAAACCGGAACGCCTTCGTTCTTGCATCTGCGATATATGAAATAAATATGTGGTTAATTATAACAAGGATTTATAGAAAGTCAATTATATTTTTTTGAACAATCTTAACATTCTTTTGTCAAAATGTCACAAAACCAAAAAGAATGTTAAAATATCTTGCAGATTTCAAGCCAACGCACTATAATATACTGTATACAATGTAACGAAGAAATACAATCGGAGAAAATCATGATAAAACATTTGAGCCTCAAGGCATATGGCAAGATCAATCTCGGACTTGATGTACTGCGCAGACGCGAAGACGGCTATCACGATGTGCGCATGATCATGCAGACGGTCGGAATCTTTGACCGTGTGGAGCTGGTTCGGACAGAACAAAAGGGAATCCAGGTGGAAACCAACCTATATTACCTTCCTACCAATGAAAACAATCTGGTATATAAGGCGGCAAAGCTTCTTATGGATGAATTCCATGTTGCGGATGGCTTGCAGATCCGGCTGCAGAAATTTATTCCGGTGGCTGCCGGCATGGCAGGTGGAAGCAGTGACGCGGCAGCGGTGCTCTTTGGCGTCAATAAGATGTTTGGCCTGGGACTTACCACCAAAGAGCTTATGGAGCGCGGTGTAAAGATCGGAGCCGATGTTCCTTATTGTATCTTAAGAGGCACGGCGCTTTCCGAGGGCATCGGCGAGGTGCTTACAAGGCTTCCTAAGGTGCCGCAGTGTCAGGTGCTGATCGCAAAGCCGGGAATCAATGTGTCAACAAAATTTGTATATGAAAACCTTCATGCAAACGAACTGCGGCCGGATGAGCATCCGGATATCGATGCCATCATCCGGGCGATCAAAGATCAGGATCTTCAGGGGATTGCAGACAATCTTGGCAATGTGCTTGAAAGCGTTACCGTAAAAGAGTATCCCGTCATCCAAAGGATCAAGGATTTCATGATGGAATCCGGAGCTATCGGTTCTTTGATGAGCGGAAGCGGTCCGACTGTATTTGGTCTTTTTACCGATCCGGAGGCAGCCCGGGCAGCATATGAAAGCCTGCGTTACGGGAAACAGTCCGATCTGGCGAAACAGGTTTATTTGACGAATTTTTACAATCAGAAAGAGGAGAAGGATCATGGAAAACAAGCTTAAGGTAAATATGAATGAATATCTTCCGCTGCGTGATGTCGTATTCAATACTCTGCGTCAGGCTATTTTGAAGGGAGAATTGGAACCCGGTGAACGTCTGATGGAGATTCAGCTTGCAGACCGTCTGGGTGTCAGCCGTACCCCCATCCGTGAGGCCATCCGAAAGCTGGAACTGGAGGGTCTGGTGCTCATGATCCCGCGAAAGGGTGCCGAGGTTGCAAAGATTTCCGAGAAGAGTCTTCGTGATGTGCTCGAGGTACGTCGTTCTTTAGAAGAGCTTGCCATTGAACTGGCCTGCCAGCGTATGACCGAGGATGATATCAAAGAACTGGAAGAGGCGCAGGAAGCATTCCGGAATGCCATTGAAAGTGCCGATGCCATGACCATTGCAGAGACGGACGAGCATTATCATGACATCATCTACAACGGAACCGGCAATAACCGCCTGGTTCAGATCTTAAATAACCTGCGCGAGCAGATGTACCGCTACCGTCTGGAGTATATCAAGGATGCGGATAAACGCCAGATCCTGGTGCTGGAACATGACTATATCCTGAAGGCCATCCGTTCCAGACATGTGGCAGAGGCAAAGAAATCCATCCGCGAGCATATCGACAATCAGTGGATCACCGTATCTAAAAATATCAAAGAGCAGCAGTAATAAATCAGGAAGGGACTGAAATGCAGTTGGATAAAACTGGGATTCGGTCCCTTTTTTTCATTAAGAAAGAGGGAAATGCGTGGGAAAGATAGCACTTTTGGTGTCCCGGGAGGAGATGATCCACCAGGCTCACAACATTTTGCAGGAAAAGAAATTCGAGATCCAGGAAATGCGGGTGATCCGCACGAAAAACACGGTTGTGGAAGCACGGCGTTCCATCGCTGACGGGGCGACTATCATCATTGCCCGCGGACTGCAGGCTTCTATCATCAAGCAGTATACCGACGCACCGGTAGTGGAGATTGTCCTTACAGCGCAGGAAATGGCGCTTCTGGTGATGCGAGCCAAGCAGATCGCGGGAAAAGAAAAGCCGGTTGTCGCAGTGGTGGGATTTCGCAACATGTTCTGCGATATGTCTTATTTTGACGAACTCTATAATATAGAACTAAAAACTTATTTTGCGGATCAGGGCGCAGAACTTCCGCTTGCCGTGCACAAGGCCATTGACGAGGGCGCGGACGTGGTGATCGGAGGAGATACGGCAGTTTCCATTGCAACTGAAGAGGGCGTGCCGTCTCTCTTTCTTTCCATGACGGAGGATTCCATGCGTCAGGCCTTTGCCACGGCAGAGAACATGGAATATGCCATGAATGTGGAGAAAAAAACGGCGGCTCAGATGGAAACCCTGTTGGATTATTCTTACAGCGGCGTTATCCGTCTAGACGGAGCAGGCCTGATCACGGCCATCAATCCGCTGATGGAAGATATGATCGGAAAAACCGAGGGCGAGTTAAAGGGACAGGATATCCGGACAGCTGCTCCTATGATCGGAAGTGAGGCCTGGAACCGGGTATTTGGAGATGGAAAAGATTACTCCCTCTTCTTTGAATGGAACGGCACACCGATCTTTGCGGTGCTGGCACCCGTGCTCTATGACTCCCGGGTGGATGGTGCCATCATCACCTGCCATAAAATGAAGAAGAAAACCGTGACGCCGGAGCGATCACGTGCAGACCAGAAGCGGGAAAATAACCGGGCATTGCCTCCGCTTGTCCGTTTTGAGGATATTTTACAGAAGTCAAAGGCCATGCAGGAATGCATCCGCAAGGCAAATCTTTATGCGCTCTCGGAACATCCGGTGGTACTCATCGGAGAACCGGGAACCGAGAAACGTATGCTGGCAGAAAGCATCCATAACAGCAGTATCCGCGCCCGGGAACCTTTCCTGGATGTGCCCTGTGAGGGACTTTCCGGAGAAGAACAGAAAAACATGATCTTCGGAAACGGCGGTGCCGCGCTGCAGGTACAGGGAGGAACCCTTCTGATCCGCGATGTGGAACAGCTGACCGCCGCCAACCAGTACCGCCTGTACCAGCTGATCCGCTTTCATGTCTGTCACGGGGCAGATATTGCCAGCTTAAGAAAAGTTGATGTGCGGGTCATGGTGACCATTGCCCGTCCCTTATCGGAACTGATGGCAGAAAAAAAGATCAGCCCAGATCTGTATTATCTCTTGTCCGGTCTGGAGCTCTTTGTACCTCCGCTCAGAGAACGCAGGGAGGATCTGCAGGCAAAGATCGAGGAAACCATTCGTGACTGCTGTGAGCATTATTCCAGGTATCATGTGCTGACGAAGGGCGCCATGGAGGTTTTGATGGATTATCCGTGGAAGGGAAATCTGTTCCAGATCGAGAGCTTCTGTGAACGGTTGATTTTGATGGCAGGAAAGCGTTCCATTGACGAGATTGCGGTCAAACGATTATTAGACGAGCTTTATCCGGAGCAGATTTTGGATATGTCCGGGGAGAATGAGACAGATGGTGCTGACACGGCCGGAACAGACATGCTGCCGGATGAGGCCGTAAAGATCCGCGAACTGCTTCATAAGTTTGGCGGAAGCCGCGAAAAGACCGCAAATGCCCTGGGGATCAGTAAGGCAACACTGTGGCGGCATATGAAGAAATATGGGATCAAACATGAAATCTAAAAGCAATGTGCGTTGCAAATGAAATAAAAATGAGATGAAAGTGCAATGAAAATGAAAAAATATCACATTTGTATCATTTTATCATTTGAATTTGGATATTCTGCCTATTGTTTGGAGGGTTCGGTTTGATTATAATCCAGACATAAGCTGACAGAGAAAACCGGAAGGCAGATTTCTGTCAGGGAAACTCAAGGAAAAGTATTTTTTCAAGAAAGAGAGGAATTCAAAATGAAAGTTGGATTTATTGGATTAGGTATCATGGGAAGACCGATGGCAAAGAACCTGGTAAAAGCTGGTTATGAGCTGGTTGTTTTCGATTTTAATAAAGATGCAGTAGCTGACCTGGTATCCTGCGGCGCAACCGCAGCTGAGAACAACAAAGACCTGGCTTCCCAGGTAGACGTTGTGATCACCATGGTTCCGAACTCCCCGCATGTAAGAGCAGCAGTTCTGGGCGAGAACGGTGTTGTTGAGGGCGCTAAGGAAGGTCTTGTTGTAATCGACATGAGCTCCATCGACCCAACCGAGAGCAAGGCAATCGGCGCTGAGCTGGCTAAACACGGCATCGAGATGCTGGACTGCCCGGTATCCGGTGGAGAGCCGAAGGCAATCGACGGTACCCTTTCCGTTATGTGCGGCGGTAAGAAAGACCTGTTCGACAAATACTATGACATGCTGATGGTTATGGCTGGTTCTGTTGTTTACGTTGGTGACCTTGGTTCCGGTAACGTAGCAAAGCTTGCTAACCAGATGGTAGTAGCAATCAACATCGCAGCAGTAGCAGAGGCTCTGACCTTCGCTAAGAAAGCCGGCACCGATCCTGAGTTAGTATATCAGGCAATTCGCGGCGGTCTGGCTGGATCTACCGTTATGGATGCAAAGGCTCCGATGATGTTAGCTGGCAACTACAAGCCGGGCTTCCGTATCGAGCTTCACATCAAAGACCTGAACAACGCTCTGAACGCAGCTCATGCAATCAGCTCTCCGGCTCCGTTAACCGCTGAGATGATGGAAATCATGCAGTTCTTAAGATCTGAGGGATGCGACAAAGAGGATCACTCCAGCATCGTTAAGTACTACGAGAAGATTTCCGGCACCAGCATCGTAAAATAATCCTGCCGGGTCATATAATTAAAAAGAAAGTCATCATGCACTGCTGCTTACGGATCCGTGGGCAGCAGTGTGTCAGATAAGGCGTCACGTGCGCTGGAAGGAGAATGTATGAATACAGATTTTATTAAGGGTGTAGTTGTTCCGATGATCACCCCGATCGACAAAGACGAGCTGATCGACGAGGCTGCAATCCGCAGTCAGGTAGATTATGTAATTGATGGCGGCGTAAGCGGCATCCTGTTATTCGGCAGCAACGGTGAATTCTATGTAGTAGAAGAGGACGAGATGGAGAGAGGCTTAAAGATCGTTGTAGATCAGGCCGCTGGACGTGTTCCGGTATACTTCGGTATTGGTGCCATCAGCACTAAAAAGTGCATCCGTCTTGCAAAGATGGCAGTAGCAAACGGCGCAGCAAGCGTATCTGTCCTGCAGCCGATGTTCTTAAAGCCAACTGAGACCGAGCTGTTCACTCACTTCAAGGCAATCGCAGACGCAATTCCGGAGACTCCGGTACTGCTTTACAACAACCCGGGACGTGTAGGTTACACCCTTTCCGCAAACCTGGTTGAGAGACTGGCTCATGAAGTTCCAAACATCGTAGGTATGAAGGATACCAGCGGTGATATCACCCAGACTTCTGAGTTCATCCGCAGAAACAGAGACGTAGACTTCAAGGTATTCGGCGGCAAAGACACCCTGCTTTACGCTTCCATGTGCCACGGCGCAGTTGGCGGTGTATGTACCGCAGCAAACTTCATGCCAGAGCTGATCACCGACGTATACAACAAGTACGTTGCAGGTGACCTTCAGGGTTCCCTTGAGGCTCAGTTCAAATTAAATCCGGTACGTCTGTCCATGGATGGCGCAAGCTTCCCGGTAGCAGCAAAGGATATGGCTAACTTACGCGGACGCAACGTAGGTCTTCCGTACACCCCGAACCTGGCTACTCCGGAAGGACCGGTATTAGACAAGATCAAAGCCGAGATGACCAAGGCTGGCCTGCTCTAATCGATAAAAAGGCATGGATGATGGATCGGCAATTCCCCTGGAATGCCGATCCGTTTTTTGTAACTGTTCAGAGCGATAAATGACTGACACATGTATAAGGAGGGCTTTATGAAATTTTTGTTTGCTTCTGATTCCTTTAAAGGAACCTTATCTTCCGACCAGATCATCAAACTGTTAAACGAGTCTGCACAGCGTATTTTCCCGGGCTGTGAGACCGTGGGTGTTCCGGTGGCAGACGGCGGAGAGGGAACGGTTGACGCTGTCATTGCAGTGACCAAGGGCGAATACCGCAAGGTGAAGGTACACGGTCCGCTCATGGAGGAGGCTGAGGCTTCCTATGGCGTGTTCCACGGTGATTCTGCCATCATCGAGATGGCTGCAGCATCCGGACTTCCGATGGTTCCGACCGAGAAGAGAAATCCGTTAAATACCACAAGTTTTGGTACCGGCGAGCTGATCAAAGATGCTCTGGACAATGGTTATCGCAAGCTTGCCATCGCGATCGGCGGAAGTGCGACCAACGATGGCGGCATGGGTGCTATGAGTGCGCTGGGTGTTCGCTTCCTGGATTCCGATGGCAATGTGCTGACCGGCGTCGGAGCTGACCTTGAGAAGGTTGCAGATATTGACATGAGCGGCCTGCATCCGGCAGTAGCCGAGGCTGAGATCACCGTTATGTGCGATGTAACAAACCCGTTAACCGGACCGGACGGAGCAACCTACACCTTCGGAAAACAGAAGGGCGGCACTCCGGAGATCTTAGACCGTCTGGAAGCAGGCATGAAGAACTACGCAGAGGTTCTTCGTAAAAACGGCATGGATGTTGAGATGAAAGAGGGCGCAGGAGCAGCTGGCGGCCTTGGCGCAGCTCTCTGCGGATTCTTAAAGGCAAACTTAAAATCCGGCATCGAGACTGTGCTGGATCTGATCGACTTTAACGGCCTGTTAGAGGGTACCGATCTGGTGGTAACCGGTGAGGGACGTATTGACTGGCAGTCCGCATTCGGCAAGGTGCCGAGCGGAATCGGCATGCGCTGCAAGGCAAAGGGCGTTCCGGCAGTTGCCATTGTAGGCGGTATGGGAAATGGTGCTGAGAAGATCTATGACTTTGGTGTAGAGAGCATTCTTCCGACCATCAACGGTGCCATGGATATTGAGGAAGCCTTAGAGCGCGCAGAGGAGCTTTATGCAAATGCTGCAGACAGAACCTTCCGCATGATCCGCGTAGGCATGGAATTGAAGAAATAGGCACAAGAAAATAGGATCCAAGCATAAGGCCGGTCATTTGCTGACCGGCCTTATCTAATACGTCGTAAGGGGTGGAATGAGATGGATATCAGTAATTTATGGACCCTGCAGATCATGATGTTTCTTCTGGTGGCTGCCGGGGCAATCTTAAGAACGAAAAATATTTTAAAAGACGATGCGAAGGCAATCCTTACGGATCTAGTCCTTTATTTTTTCCTGCCCTGCAATATCATCAACTCCTTCCGGATGGAGTTTAATCTGGATATTTTAAAGAAGTTCGCCGTGGTGCTGTCTATCTCCCTGCTGGTACAGCTGGTGAGCTACATCTTTAGTAAGGTACTTTACAATCACAAACCGAAGGAAGTTAAACGTGTCATGCAGTACTGCACGATCGTATCCAACTCCGGTTTTCTGGGTCTGCCCATTGCCCAGGGAATTTACGGTGCGGAGGGCATGATGTATGCGTCCATCTTCATCATTCCAATGCGTGTGATGATGTGGTCAGCCGGTATTGCCTGCTTTACCGAGAGTCCGGATATGAAGAGTGTGGTAAAGAAGCTGGTGGTGCATCCGTGCATTGTAGCCGTTTACATCGGCCTGGGGCTGATGATCTTTCAGACTCCGTTAAATGCAGCCTATCAGGCAGTCTTAAACTGTGGGATTCCCCTGGTGCCGGATCTGGTCAAGGTGCTGCTCGGTGCGCTCGATAAGGGCGTGCGCTCTGCGGGCGGCTGTACCACGGCCATGACCATGGTGCTGATCGGCATGATGTTTTCCGGCATGTCGTTTCGGAGCATGCTGGATGCCAACACGCTGTTTATCTCCGCACTTCGTCTTGTGATCATGCCGGGACTGGTGCTTATCGTTGGCCGTCTTTTGGGAGTTGATCCGTTTCTTACCGGTGTTTGCGTGCTGATCACCGGCATGCCGGCAGGCAGTACCTCGGCGATCCTGGCGGCAAAATATGGCTGTGATTACAGCTTTGCCACCAAGTGCATCGTGGTTTCCACGCTGCTGTCACTCGTGTCAATCCCGATATGGGCAATGATCCTGGGGTAGGTATGCTTTTATAGAAACCGCCCCTGCAGATTTTCTCCATACCGCTTTGCAAGCCGGATCAGGTAGCGGTGTGCTTCGCTCAGATGTGTGTCTTTCCGCCTTGCGAAGCATACCTGCCAGCTGGGGCGTCCGGGCAGGCGAAACCAGGCGCAGTCAGAATTGTAGGGGCTGTTTAACATCCGGGAATACGGGACGATGGTGCAGCAAAAGCCCTTGCTTGCCAGCTGGATCAGAGCGTGGTTCATGGCCGTTTCAATGAGGATCTGTGGCTTGTAGCCTGCCTGCACAAACAGCGGATCGATCAGCTGGCGCATGGTGGAGGCACCAAAGATCAGCGAAAACTTGCTGTCATGGAAACGTTTTAGATCCGCGGTAGCAAGCGGCATGCCAAACGGTGTTGCCCGGATTGCCTCCGGATGGTTTTTGGGAACACCGAGGATGAGCTCCTCATCGAACAGTTTGATATATTCCAGATTGATCTTTTCCGATTCTCGAAGCATCACAAATCCCAGATCCAGTTGGCCGGAAAGCAGAAGCTCGTTTTGTCTTGCAACAATCGCTTCGGTCAGTGCAAAAGAGATACCCGGATAGCGCTGGTTGAATGAAGTAAATATGGAAGTGAACAGGTCGATCCCGTGTTCGTGTGTAAGCCCCAGGCTGATCTCGCCTGTGGCTTCTTTTTTTAGATCTCCAAGCTCTGTATAGGTATTTCGCTTGATCTTTAAAATCTCGATGGCATTCTTGACATAAATCTCCCCCGCCTTGGTTGCTTTTAAAAAATGCTTATTCCGTTCAAAAAGCTGCAGTCCCAGTTCCTTTTCCAGCTTGATGAGCTGCTGGTTTAGTCCGGACTGGGAGATGAAGAGTGATTCTGCCGCCTTTGAGATACTCTTATTTTCAGCGATCGCCACAATATATTCCAGCTGACGAAAATCCATAACATCCTCCTGTTGGTAAAAATGATCAAAAAACACTGTTTGTGAAAGAAAAAACGACATTGTTTTTGTGGAAAAACAATAAATTTATAAGAAGTAAAACTGCTTACTAATAGAAAACAAAGTAATTTTACTTCTTATTATACCATGGATATAATAAAAATACATCAATAACAAAAAGCTTTTTGGGCAGGCTGCACATACGGGACGCCGATCGCAGCAAAACGCAGCAGTAACTTACGAAAAGGAGTGGAGTACTATGAAACAAATCAAATGGCTCGAAAAAAATTTTGAGCTTCTGGTTCTGGCGATCATGCTGGTTGTCATGAGCTGCCTGTCATTTGCCAACGTGATCATGCGTTATTGCTTTCACAATGCGCTGAGCTGGTCAGACGAAGTGTGCTGCTATTGCCTGGCACTTTCGGCCTTCTTTGCACTCCCCTGTGCGGTAAGACTTGGCGTGAGCATCAAGGTCGACACCTTTACCACCATGCTTCCGAAATCGGTTCAGAAGATTCTTGGACTGATCTGTGATGTCGTGATGATCGTCTTTTTATTCTGGCTTTTTAAGGGTACCATGGAGATCACTGCCAATGCAGCTTCCGTAAAGCAGGCAAGCCCGGCACTCGGCATTCCGATCGCAGGTATTTACAGTACAATGGCATTCGGAATCGCCCTGGCTATCCTGCGTTACATACAGCTGATCTATCGCGTGCTGACGAACAAGACAGACGAAAAGGAGGACAAATAAATGGCAATCGGTTTATTTTTCCTGATTCTTGCAATTTTACTTGCAGTAGCCATGCCGGTGGGCGGTGTGTTCGGCCTGATGGCTATGCTGCCAAATCTTTTAAACTCCAGCTTTTCCTATGCGGCAGGCGATGTTGCCCGCGGCATGTTTGCAGGCTTAAACAGCTTTACCTTGTTGGCAGTTCCGCTGTTCATGGTTTCCGGTATGATCATGGCACAGGGCGGTATCTCTGAAAAGCTGTTTAACTTTTTCGGATATTTCATCGGCAACAAGACCGCAGGTTTCCCGTGTGCGGTCATTGTAACCTGCATGTTTTACGCAGCCATTTCCGGCTCCTCACCGGCAACGGTTTCTGCAGTCGGAGCCATGACCATTCCATTCTTGGTTGAGATGGGATACGATATGGTATTTGCTACTTCGATCGTAACGGTAGCTGGTGGTTTGGGTGTTATCATCCCGCCGAGTATTTCCTATATTGTATATGCGGCTGCCGCCAATGCTTCACCTTCCAAGCTCTTCATTGCCGGTATCTTTCCGGGACTTTTGATCGGCTTTGCCCTGATGCTTTACAGCTACTATTACTGCAAGAAGCACGGAGAAGATAAGGAAAAACTGTTAAAGAGCTACAAGGAGATCCGTAAAAAAGGCTTCCTGCCGTTATTAAAGGAGAGCTTCTTTGCCTTGATGACTCCGGTCATCATCCTCGGCACCATTTACTCCGGTGTCTGCAGTCCGACGGAGTCAGCTGTCATCAGCGTGTTCTACGGATTGTTTGTGTGTATCTTTGTATACAAGACCATTAATCTTAAAAACCTTGGCAAGGTATTCATGGATGGTGCAAAAACCTATGTCAATATCCTGTTTGTGATCGCAGCAGCCTCCGCATTTGCAAAGTGCTTAACTCTGCTTCGCTATCCGCAGACCATCAGTGAGGCAGTTCTTCAGATTTCGGACAATAAGATCGTAATCCTTCTGATCATGAACCTGATCATGCTGGTTTGTGGTATGATCATTGATAACATCCCGAACATCATGATCTTAACCCCGATCATGGTGCCGATCGCAACCGCAGCCGGTGTGGATCCGGTACACTTCGGTATCATCATGACCTGCAACCTGGCCATCGGCATGGTAACTCCGCCGATGGGCATCAACCTCTTTGTGGCCTCCGGCATGACGAAGATCCCGATGTTAAAGTTGGCAAAGGCCTGCATGCCGTATATTGCAGCCTTCCTTGTATCTCTGGGACTGATCACATACATTCCGCAGATCTCCATGGGACTTCCGGCATTGCTTTCCGGAGAGGAGACGAAGGCCGTTGCTTCCAACAAGAGCAGCAGCGTGGGTGCAGACAGTGCAGATGACGGACATTATGGTGCGGATATCCCGGCACTGGATCCGTCTGAGATTGACGGCGAATATCACTGGACGGCAGCCATGACGGTAGCGGATACCTCCATCAACTATATGATGGTTGATAAATTTGCACAGCTCGTCAATGAAAAATCCGGCGGCAAGATCAGCGTGGATATTTATCCGGGCGGCCAGCTTGGAAATACCACAGAGTTTACAGAGGCCGTGATTGGCGGGTCCATCGACATCGGAACCGGTATGAGCACCGACCTGGTAGACTTTATCCCACAGTTTGCAGTCTTTGATATGCCGAACCTGTTTGACAATACCGCACAGATGAGAGCCGTACTGCAGAGCGATTTTGTGGATGCCATCAATGAGTATTGCAATGCAGGCGGTATTCAGATGTTAGGTTATTCCGATGCAGGTTTCCGCGTGCTCACCACCAATAAGGAGACACATTCCCTGGCAGACTTAAAGGGTCAGAAGATCCGTGTTATGACCAACAAATACCACATCGCGTACTGGAATGCCATCGGCGCAGCTGCAACCCCCATGCAGTTTACGGAGGTATTCATGGGTCTTCAGCAGGGCACCATTGATGGCCAGGAAAACCCATACATGAACATCGTCGGCAACAACGTGCAGGAGGTTCAGAAGTATGTGGTAGAGACCAACCATCTGGGACACATCATTACCTTCTTTATGAATGCGGATCTCTACAGAAGCCTGCCGGATAACGTAAGAGAACTGGTAGATGCCTGTGCAGAGGCAGCAACCGAGTATGGCAATGACCGTGCCGATGAAAGCATTGCCGAATACAAACAGATCTGTGAGGATGCGGGATGCCAGATCATCGCCCTGGACGATTCCGTACTGGCAGAGCTTCGCGACAAGGCACAGGTCGTATACGATATGGTTCGTGAAGATCTGGGCAATGAGATCGTAGACAAGCTGCTGGCAGCAGTGGATACGGTGAGAGAGACCATGACGGATGAGGCGAAACTGGAATAGAAAATAGGAAACTAAGGAGTGAAACGTGCAATGGGAGCATTTGTAATCAGAGGCGGAGAAATTTATGATCCTGCCCAGCAGAAATGGGAGAAAAGAGATCTTGCGGTAGAGGATGGGATTCTCATTTCCGGCCTGCCGTCGAAGGAGTACCAGGTAGTGGATGCATCCGGATGCAAGGTCACGACTGGCTGGATCGACTATCATGTCCACTATTTTAATCACGGAACGGAAAACGGCATCAACCCCGATGCAGCGTCATTCCCCTGCGGTGTCACAACCGCAGTGGATGGCGGCAGCACCGGCGCTGCCAATTATGAGATGTACCGGAAAAGTGCCATGGCTTACAGCGATGTCCGCATCTTAAACATGCTCCTTGTAGGAAGCGGCGGTCAGGTGACAGACCGTTACCCGGAACATTTAGAAAAGAAATATTTTGATATCCCCAAGATCAAAAAGCTGTTTCGGGAGTATCCGGACAATCTGGTGGGCTTAAAGAGCCGCCTGTCCGTCGGCATCATTGCTCCGGAGGATGCCAAAGAATCCATCCAGGCAACGGTAGAGCTGGCAGAAGAACTGGGCTGCAATGTATCTGTCCATGTCACCAATCCGGTGATGGATTTGGAGGAGCTTGCCGGAATCCTTCGAAAGGACGATATGATCTGTCATATCTATCAGGGAAAAGGAAAAGAAACCTGTCTGGATGCAGAGGGAAAGGTTCGGAAGGGTCTGTTAGAGGCAAGAGAGCGCGGCGTGCTGTTTGATGCCAGCAACGGATGCAATAACTTTGACCTGGAGATCGCGCAGAAAGCAGTCGCGCAGGGATTTACACCGGATATTATCAGCTCCGATATCAACACCTCCGGCTTTTTCTTGCAGCCGCTTCACAGCCTGCCAAGGATCATGAGCAAGTATCTTGATTTCGGTATGAGCCTTGGCGAGGTGCTGGATGCTGTAACCCGTGTTCCGGCAAGACTGGTGCACCGCGAAAGCCTCGCTTCTATGGCACCGGGAACCGGAGCCGATCTGGTCATCTTCAAAGTGAAGGAAAAAGAAGTGCCGTACTGCGACAGAAATGGTCATACCTTCACCGGCCATCGGGTCATTGTACCGCAGCTGACCATGAAAGACGGAGTGATCATGTACTGTCAGGCAGATTTTATGTAAGAGAATAATAGGGACGGAGTTAATAAAGGTCCGGAA
>CAVIHW010000032.1:15669-27188 GCA_963642615.1 Oscillospiraceae bacterium
GCTGTATTATTTATTATCGCAGAGTAGCCAGTAAAATAGAAGTTCCGGGAACGCCGTGCAGAATTAGCGGCACATTGGAATTTTCTTCGTGAGCGAGCATAGCGCCAGGACGGAGTGAGTTGTTTGAGGTGCGAAGCACCGAGTTTCGAACGCAGTCCTGGTAATAAGCGGCGCAGTGAACGAAGTACAAAATTCCACTTAGTGCCGCGTTTCTGTACGGCGTTCCGGAACTTCGGACCTTTTAATGGCTATTACTTATATTTTTATTTTCCTACGGAATCGAACTCTTTGCAGATCTCCTCGGACGGAGCCTCGGTTGCCAGAGATACGATTACGATGGCAAGTGCGGATATTACGAATGCCGGAAGCAGTTCGTAGATATTCCAGGTGCCGCCCATCGGACGAACCAGGTACTTCCATACAAAGACCATCACGCCGCCTGAAATCATGCCGGCCAGGGCACCCTGCAGGTTTGTACGTTTCCAGAACAGGGAAAACAGTACCAGCGGGCCGAAGGACGCACCAAAACCAGCCCACGCAAAGGATACGATGTAGAATACGGAGCTGTCCGGATTCCAAGCCAGGAAGATGGAGATGAGTGCAATGCCAATGACGGTCAGACGTGCAGCCATCATGGAGGCAGCAGAGCTCATCTTGATCTTTAAGAAATCCTGCAGCAGGTTTTGCGAAACACTGGAGGCAGCTGTCAGAAGCTGTGAATCCGCGGTGGACATGGTGCAGGCAAGGATGCCGGCCAGAATCACACCTGCTGCCAGGGAAAGCAGGAAATTGTGCTGCGCTAACAGATGTGCAAACTGGATGATGACCGTTTCTGATTCAGAACTCTGGGTAAAGAGCGGGATCGCTCCGGCTACGGAAGCGGCATATCCGATGATACCGATCAAAATTGCAACACACATGGAGATCACAACCCATACGGAAGCAATGCGGCGGGAAAGAACCAGCTTTTTCTCATCCTCAATCGCCATAAAGCGCAGCAGGATGTGTGGCATACCAAAATACCCAAGTCCCCATGCCAGTGTGGAAACTGTAGTCAAAAGGCTGTAAGGAGCAGCCTCACCGCTTGCGCGGTCATGGATGTGTGTCATGGAAAGGTAACCGGAAAGGGAAGTTGCATTGTTTACCACCTCATCCCAGCCTCCGGCCATGTGGATTCCGTAAAATACGATCACGACCAGGGAAATCGTCATAACGATACTCTGGATTAAGTCGGTGGTAGATACCGCCATAAATCCGCCCATAACTGTATAACCGACAATCACAATGGCGCCAACGATCATGGCCATGTGATAATCCACACCGAACAGACTGGAGAACAAGGTTCCGATCGCTTTAAATCCGGATGCGGTATACGGGATAAAGAAGACCAGGATGGCAATGGCGGAGATGCACATCAGGATGTTTTTCTTATCGTGGAAACGTCTGGACAGAAAATCCGGTATCGTGATGGCATTGCAGACAACGGAATAACGGCGCAGCCGCTGTGCAACGATCAGCCAGTTTAAGTAGGTGCCGATTCCAAGACCGATGGCAGTCCAGCCGGCGTCAGC
This sequence comes from Oscillospiraceae bacterium, assembly GCA_963642615.1. Classification (GTDB taxonomy): domain Bacteria; phylum Bacillota; class Clostridia; order Lachnospirales; family Lachnospiraceae; genus Brotaphodocola. Next base: position 17,241 of record CAVIHW010000032.1, read on the forward strand.
GATGCCGGTAAGATAAGCCACGCCCGGCAGTCCCATAAGCAGCCAGCTGCTCATGTCCGATGCTTCGGCACTCATGGCCGTAACGAGGGGGCCGAGTTTTCGTCCACCTAAATAAAAGTCATCAGCGGATTCTCCGCTGCCCTGTTTGCTGAAATAGAATCCGATATAGACCATTGCGATCAGATAGATGACAATGGCGATCAGAATTCCGGCTTGTTCTGATAACATAAAGATGTTCCTCCTCATTCCCACTGCTTTGCATGGTAAACAAAAGGATGCAAAAGCAGCATAATTGAGAGGATTATAACATGAATTAAAATAGACTACAATACAGAACAAAGTATAGAACGAATACTGTACGATGATTATATAAATACAAGAAAACGCCTTATTTTTCAATATATTTACACTAGACGATATTAGAAAATAAAATACATACAAATCTTATATTTTTGAGAGACTCAGAACTTGCATGAAAAAGAAAAGCAGCTTTTGGCCACTTAAGGCTGAAAGCTGCTTAAAAATACCGGCAGTACCCGGGAGGAATATTCGACCAGGGAATATTCTCCGGAACAGAGACACCAGTCATATAAAAGCGCCCGCTCACAGAGCGCATAGAGCTTTACCATTTCATTTACGCTGGATTTGGAGCTTATTTGTCCGTTTGCCTGTCCCATTGCGATGATCTTTCGCAGAAGCTTATAGTAAGTGCGGTTATGATCCAGGAGATGTTTTTCTCCGGTTGTGGTCAGCTGGGTGGAATAAAGCCTTGCCAAAAGATCCAGGGAGATACTGTTTTCGATCATGCGAAACAGCTCCTGGTTCAGAAAGAGAAGCTGATCCATGGCCTTCATATCAGGCGTCAGTTTCGGGGTCAGTTCCTCATATTTTTCATCAAACAGGGAACTTAGGGTGGAAAGCAGGGCATCCTTGCCGTCAAAATAATGGTAGAAGGAACCCTTGGATGTACCGGAAAGATCGATGATCTCCTCTACGGTAGTATCTTCATAGCCCTGTTCGTAGAAAAGCTTCCATGCGGCATTTACAATCTTTCCGCGGGTATTTCGTGCATTTTTCTTTGCCATATCAGCCTCCTGCTCAGTCATGCCGCTCTTCTTCGTTATCCCAGGTTTCACAGAATCGTGCCGCAAAGGAGGGCGCTTCTCCGGCAGCATAAAGGTGAGAAACATCTCCGAATGCATTGACCCGGAAGCTTGCGATGCCCTGTCGGCGTTCTTCTGTGTAGATGGTAGTGACCGAAGAGGGTGACGCGCACAGTCCATGCCAGAGTACCATGGGAGAAACATGCAGCAGATGACTTAACAGCACACACTCCACACCAAAATGGCAGAACAGGACAATGGTGTCACGGTTTGGTCTTACTGCCTTGTAGTACAAGCCCTCACGTTCATAACCGTGAGATGCCAGAAACTGGTCAAATTCTTTTATGACCCATTTGTACTCCTGCTCGGCATTTACACTCATCATGGCATCGGTATGATACCATTCTTCCGGATTATAGTAACGCGGTTCCTTCGTCCAGATTTGGGGCAGCCAGTCCCAGACACAGCTTGTGCGATCCATGCCCGGCTTTACAATGCGGGGGGAAAACTCCCGGAGCCATTCTTGCGTTTTTGCAGTACGCCCCAGCTTTTGCAAGGTAAGAGAGGCGGTATCCTGTGCCCGGCCAAGCGGAGACACATAGTAGGCATCTGCAGGGGTACGGCAGAGCCGCTTAGAGAGTAGTTCGGCCTCCTTCCAGCCGGTGGGAGTCAGAGAGTCAATGGAGTAATCCGGGTCTGCGTGTCTTACGATCAAAAGTTTCATAACAGTATCCTTTCCAGGCAATTTGATAGTATTTATTTTACCATTTTAAGTCTATGGAGGCAAGGCTATCATCTTTTATGAGAGCAGCACAACTTGACTTATGATAATACATATTGTATGGTAAAACATGCCAACTTATTATAAAACAATGACGGCAAAATCTGTCGCGGTTTGTGCAATGCGTGGACTGAAACGTACTGCACACAGCCAGGAAGGAGATATTTATATGGAAGTAAAAGAATGGGGATATGACGAATATCCGGGATTGACAGAAGAAGTAGAGGGTGCGGTGCATATCCCCACAAGTGGCGACGAGCCGGGGGTATATCACTGGCATGACATTCCATATGCCGAGGTGGATGGCCATACCCTGGTGCTTCAGATTCTGGAACCTTATACCAGAAATGAGCCGGAAAAGCTGCATCCGTGCTTTGTTTTTGTGCAGGGTTCAGCCTGGGGTGTTCAGGATGTATACAAGAGCTGCCCGCATTATGCAAGACTGGCTGCCCGCGGTTATGTAGTAGCAGTGGTGCAGTACCGTCATTCCGGCATCGCACATTTTCCGGCACCGATCCAGGATGCCAGAAATGCCGTTCGCTTTATGCGGCTTCATGCCGCAGAGTATCATCTTGACGGACAGAACTTTTTCCTTGGCGGATGTTCTTCCGGCGGACACACGGCTGTATTTGCTGCGCTGGCAGATCAGGAGCCGTGGCTGGATGCTTCCGTGTATCCGGGCGTATCTGCGGATGTAAAAGGAATCCTTGACTATTACGGAGCGGTCAGCATGACTGAGATGGATGATTATCCGGACACTCTGGCGCATCATCTGGAAACAAGTCCGGAGGGCATGGAAGTGGGAGCCAACTTAAGAGAGCATCCGGAGCTGGCAAAAAAGGCAACAGCGGTGACCTATATCCGCCCGGAGACCAAGCTGCCGCCGATGCTGATCATGCACGGAACAAAAGACCGGAAGGTAAGCCCGTATCAGAGCGTGCGGCTTTACCGCAAATTGAAAGAATGCAACAAAGAAGCAAAGCTTTATCTGATCGATGGAGCAGACCATGGCGGTGCGGAGTTCTGGACACCAGAAGCCATCGATGTCGCTGATCAGTTCATGAAGGAGCTCATGGGAAAATGAAGAATATTTTAGTTGCAATGCCATTTAGTGACTCACACAAGTCCTATATTGAGAAGATCGGAACAGACTGTGAGTTTCATTATACTACGATCAAAACCGCTACGGCAGAGGAAGTAAAGGCCGCTGATATCATTTTTGGAAACATCAGTCCGGAACTTGTAAAACAAAATGACCACCTGGAGTGGATCCAGTTGAACTCAGCCGGTTCTGACCAGTACTGCAAACCGGGGGTGATCGGGGATGATACGATCCTGACCTGCGCCACGGGAGCATATGGCCTGTCTGTGTCAGAGCATATGGTTTCCATGTCCATGATGCTCTGCCGCAAGATGGATCTGTATATGAAGAATCAGGTGAAGCATGAGTGGAAGGAAGAAGGCAGCGTGACCTCCATCTGGAATTCCACCACTCTGGTAGCAGGACTTGGAGACATCGGAAGCGAGTACGCGAAACGCATGAAGGCACTGGGCAGCCATGTCATTGGCATTCGTCGCCATGTGGTCGATAAGCCGGAATTCATCGATGAGATCTATTCCATGGATCAGCTCGATGAGGTTCTGCCAAGAGTTGATTTTGCAGTGTTCATCCTGCCGAGCACTCCGGCCACCCATCACATCATGGATGAACGCCGTCTGCGCCTCATGAAGCCAGGCAGCTACCTCATCAATGCGGGCCGGGGCGATGCAGTAGACTGCGATGCCTTAAATCAGGTTTTACGTGAGGGTGTGAGCCTGGCTGGCTGTGCGTTAGACGTAACCGAACCGGAGCCGCTTCCGGCAGATCATCCGCTTTGGGATGCACCTCGCACCATCATCACTCCGCACAGCGCCGGAAAGTTCCATTTGCAGGAGACTTTTGAGCGCATTGTGCGGATCACCGGGGAGAACCTGGAGAAGTATCTTGCCGGAGAGAAGGAACAGATGCGTAACCAGATCGATACCAAAACCGGGAATCGGAAGGCTTTCATAGTAAAACACTAGGAATTGTTGTATCAACACTTGTATTTCCTCTGCGTTCTATGGTAAAATGAAAGGAATTCACATGACAGAATAGATGCGGAGGCTTATGCAATGATTTTAAAAGATATCTGGACCGATATAAAAGCAGTGCAGGAACGGGATCCTGCGGCGAGAAGTGCTCTTGAGGTGCTCCTTCTTTACCAGGGCGTCCATGCCCTGATCTGGCACAGGTTTGCACATTGGTTTTATGAGCATCATATGTTTTTTATTGCCCGTCTGATCTCACAGATTTCCCGGTTTTTTACCCTGATCGAGATCCATCCCGGTGCACAGCTTGGGCATGGGATCCTGATCGATCACGGCTGCGGTGTGGTCATTGGTGAGACTGCAGTGGTGGGAGATAATTGTACCATTTATCAAGGCGTCACCCTGGGCGGCGTTGGATTAAACAAGGGAAAGCGTCATCCTACGCTGGGCAATAACGTGACTGTGGGCTGCGGAGCCAAGATCCTTGGTGCTTTTGAGGTAGGAGACAACTGTCAGATTGCAGCGAATGCCGTTCTGTTAAAGCCGTTAGAGAGCGATACAACGGCGGTCGGCATCCCGGCACGTCCGGTCAAGGTAGCAGGCGTGCGCGTAAAAAGCGCCAATAAGACCGTAAGCGAGGAACATTTTGAGCAGATGGAAAAACGCGTCCGGGAACTGGAAGAGGAACTGACGCGCCTGAAAAAGCAGATGTCGGAGCATGTGCAGGAACAATAGCTCCGTACACGGCAGAATAAAAGCACTCACATAGACTTTCTGTAAGCTACTTTAGTATAGAAAGATCTCTGTGAGTGTTTTGTTTTCAGAAAGAAGAGGAAAACGTTGACAAAGGAAAATTATACCTATATTCTGGAGTGCGCAGACCAAACCCTGTACTGCGGATGGACGAACCATCTTGCAGAGCGCGTTGCAGCCCACAATGCAGGAAAGGGTGCCAAATATACGAAATCCCGCCGCCCGGTGGTGCTTCGGTATTACGAAACCTTTGACACCAAAACGGAAGCAATGCGGCGGGAATGGCAGATCAAGCAGCTGAGCCGGTCAGAAAAGCTTGCGCTGATCAAAGATTTTCATGAGCCGGAGACCGGAACCGTTATTACGCAACAAAAGCATACATCATGATATAATGGCAGAGGCTGCCTCCCATGACAAAGAGATGAAAGATTTCGTGGGAGCCGAAGTAGCGGTGCTTCTGGTTAAAGATCGGAAGCTTCAAAGCATAGATGATGCCGCCCACAGTATAGATGATGCCGCCGGCTAAGAGCCATCCGAAGGCCTGGCGAGGCAGAGCCGCGATGATCTTTCCAAAGGCAAGCACACAGACCCAGCCCATGGCAATGTAGATCAGGGAAGAAAACCACTTCGGACAGGTGATCCATAATGCATTGATGAGGATGCCCACAGCGGCAATCCCCCAGACCAGTGCCAGCAAAAGCCAGCCGGTGCGGTCGCCCAAAACCAGCAGGCAGACCGGAGTGTAGGTTCCACCGATCAGGACAAAAATCATCATATGGTCGACCTTGCGCAGGATCTGGTTGATCTTCGGTGAGATATCCAGCGTATGATAGACGGTGCTCGCAGCATAGAGAAGTACCATGCTGGCAATGAATATGGAAAGCGCCGGAACATGAAATCTGTCCGGCTCTGCTGCAGCCTTGATGATCAGTGGAGATGCAGCACATAAAGCCAGGATCATGGCAATGAAATGAGTAAGGGCACTGCCCGGATCTTTAATCTTGAAGGTCATGAAAATTCCTCCTTTCAGGAATGGATACCATGCTGCTGCAATAAGGGATGAAGCAACATTTGGTTATCATAAAAAGCACATGTAGTATCAAAAACTACATACAACTGTTTCCTATACTATACAGCGTGTGAACGAAAAAAACAAGGGGTTTTCTATAAAATTTTGAAATTCAAACTATTCTGAATGGCTGTTTTCTATATCTTAAAATGCAGAAGGAGATGATATGATGCTGAAGATCTTGTACGAAGACGAAGTGTTGATCGTGGTCTGGAAACCGGTTGGCGTAGAATCCCAGTCTTCCCACGGTTTCGGGGCAGATATGGTCAGCGAAATCCGAAAGTATTTATCCACAAAGAAGCCGGTGGATAACCACAAGCCATCCACAAAACGGGAAGACTTCTATGTGGGAGTTATCCACAGACTGGATAAGCCCGTAAGCGGTGTGATGGTGTATGCAAAGACAAAAACTGCCGCAGCTGCGCTGAGCAGACAGGTTGCAGAGGGCAAAATGCATAAAAAATACCTTGCCGTGCTCTGTGGAAAGCCTGTGGATAATGTGGAAAAACATGTGGATTATCTGTTGAAAGATGACAAGGAAAATATATCCAGAATTGTGGATATGGGGATAAAAGGTGGAAAACGTGCAGAGCTGATCTGTCATGCACTCGATACGAAGACTGTGGAACCTTACGGGGAACTGACACTTGCAGAAATCGAACTGCTCACAGGCCGCCATCACCAGATCCGTGTGCAGATGTCCGGTCACGGCCTGCCGCTCTGGGGCGATAATCGTTATAATCCCATGTTTCAGAAAAAAGATGGAGACAAAGAACCAGAAAAATATCCTACAGGCATGATAAGGCGCAGGAAAGGTATGGCAAACCGCAGAGGCAGCATCGCAAGCAATGCAGCAGGAAACCAGGAATCCGTTTTGTCAGGCACTCCGCGTGCAGATATCGCACTGGCGGCATTTGAGTTAACCTTTCTCCATCCGGTCACAGGTAAAAGCATGACCTTTCTCCAGAAACCGGATTGCGGATGCTTTTCCTGGTTTTTATAAGGAAGGAATGCATTTACATCTGAATCAGAATGTCGTATACTGATACACGATAACGGAAAGAAAATGGAGGCAGGAACATGACATTTACATATCCTGCGGTGATCACACCGCACAAAGAAGATGATGGTTTCCATATCATGTTTCCGGATCTGGAGCTCTGCGAGGGAGATGGTCCGGATCTGGAGGATGCACTGGATGATGCAAGAGAAGCAGCCTATAACTGGCTGATGCTGGAGCTTGAAGAGGGCGGAGAGTTCCCGGCACAGAGCCATGAGGAAGATATTGAGGTTCCGGAGGGTGGATTTGTCCGCAGGATCATTGTCCGGATCAAGCTTCTCCCGGATAGTGACTGATATTTGAGACAGAAAGAGGCGTGTCTGATTGCGGCAGACAACTAGTTATCTGATTTAAAAAAAGGAGTTGATCATATGAGATACACAGTAAAACCACACAACGTGTGCCCGACTTCCCTTTCTTTTGATCTTGAGGGAAATGTAGTAAAAAATGTAGAATTTACCAGAGGATGCAGCGGCAACTTAAAGGCGATCAGCAAATTGGTGGACGGCATGACCGTAGACCAGATCTATGATACACTTCACGGCAATACCTGTGGAGGAAAGGACACCTCCTGTGCAGACCAGCTGGCACAGGCAGTACGTGCCTGCTACGAGGAGAGTCAGAAACAGTAAGAAACAAGGAGTAGAAAACACATTAAGAAATGTTGGCCGTCTGGGGAAAGAGGGAATGAAAGAGACCAACGATGAAATCATTAAAATTATGATCGGAGAAAATGAAACATGTCACGGGTAAAAATGAAAGAAAAAGGTTTGGGTTTCCACCATGTGTAAGGAAGAGATCATCCGAACCACCGGCCGGAATAACTGTGGAGGACGCTGTGTCATCTGCGTCCACATGAAAAACGGAAAAATTGATCATTTGAGCACAGAACGCCCCTGTGACGTACCTGAAGGAGAGATTCCCCTGACTGCCTGTGTGCGTGGCATGAATTATCACAAGACATTTCTCTCCGAGGAACGTCTTCGTTACCCCATGAAACGGACAGGAAAGCGAGGAGAAGGAAAATTTGAACGGATCAGCTGGACGGAAGCGGTAGATACCATTGCCTCAGAGTGGATCCGCATCCGTGATACCTACGGCGTGGGATCCCGCTATGTAAACTATGCAACGGGTATCAGTGCCTTAAACCGCGGAAACAGTCTGGCGAAACGTCTTCTGAATTTAGATGGCGGTTTCCTCGATTACTACAATTCCTACAGCACGGCCTGTATCCGTCAGGCTACCTCGATCCTGTACGGCACCAATAAAAGCGGTCACAATCCGGAAGACTGGTTAAACAGCAATCTGATCATCCTCTGGGGGCATAATCCGGAAGAAACCAAATTTGACAGCCAGACCATGCCGATCCTTGTTAAGGCCAAAAAGAAAGGCATCCCGATCATTGTCATAGATCCCAGAAAAAATGACACGGTGATCCGCCTTCAGGCAGAGTGGATCCCAATCCGACCGGCAACCGACAGCGCCCTTGCCGATGCCATGGCCTGGGTGATCATGGAAGAACACTTACAGGATCAGGCATTTCTGGACAGGTGCTGCATTGGGTTTGATAAGGAACATATGCCGCAGGGCGTGGATCCGTCCGAGTGCTATCTGTCGTATCTGCATGGAGAAAAAGACGGGATAGAAAAAACGCCAGAATGGGCAGAGCAGATCACAGGAGTACCTGCAGATACGATACGCAGTCTGGCAAGACGCTATGCGCTGGCAAAACCGGCAGTCCTGATGCAGGGCTATGGCCCGCAGCGCAATGCCAGTGGAGAACAGAGCACCAGAGGCGGCATTTTGCTTGCCTGCATGACCGGAAATATCGGAATTTCCGGCGGCTGGGCCAGCGGCATTGCAGACTGGGAAGAACATAAAAATCCATCCTGGCCGAAGGTAGAAAATCGCTATAACCGACAGATTCCGGTTTATCTGTGGACGGATGCCGTGCTGCACGGACACGATATGAACCAGTTAGACGGGGTACAGTGGATCGATGGATCCAAAGAGCCGGTAAGCTTAAACAGCGATATCAAAATGATCCTCAATCTTGCAGGCAACTGCCTCATTAACCAGCATGGAGATATCAACCGGACGGCACAGATCTTACAGGATGAGAGCAAATGTGAGTTTATTGTATGCAGTGATCTGTTTATGACATCCAGCGCAAAATTTGCAGACATCCTGCTTCCGGGCATTTCCATGTTTGAATGTGAAAACATCACTATGCCATGGATGTATACCCATTTTCTGGGCTTCAATAATCAGGTGATCGAACCGCTCTATGAGGGGAGATTTGAGTACGACTGGCTGACAGAGGTGGCAGAACGCCTGGGACTGAAAGAAGCATTCACCTGTGGCAGAACCTCGTCTGAATGGCTGGAATATCTATACAATGATCTGAGAAAAACAGAAACAGAACTTCCGGATTACAGCACGTTTAAAGAACAGGCCTTGTTCCGCTACAGTCCAAAACCGATCCATCCGGCTTTTGAGGCGGAATGCCGCGACCCTAAATCGCATCCTTTTCCGACAAAAAGCGGAAAGATCGAGATTTTTTCGGAGACAATATACCGGACGGAATTTAAAGAATTTGTGCCAGCCATTCCGCGCTATGTCCCACCGATGGAAGGACCGCAGGATCCGCTTGCTAAAACGTATCCGCTGCAGCTGATCGGATGGCATACCAAGCGGCGCTGCCACAGCATACATGATAATAACCTGGCTATGCATAAGCTGGATCCGCAAACATTGTGGATGAATCCGGAGGATGCCGCTGTCCGCAGCCTAAAAGAGGGAGATCTGATCGAGGTCTTTAATGACCGGGGACGCATCCGCATGCCGCTCCATGTAACTGACCGGATCATGAAGGGCGTCACCGCCATTTCCCAGGGAGCCTGGTACCGGCCGGATGCTTCTGGGATCGATACCGCAGGATCCATCAACGTACTAACATCCCTGCATCCGACACCCTATGCACACGGCAATGCACAGCACACAAATCTCGTGGAGGTTGTGGCCGCGCAATCTGATGGCATATGAGACGATAACGCATAAGGTTCGAAGTTTGGGTGCTGCCATACAGAACCGCATACCCTGGTGGAATTTT
>CAVIHW010000033.1:0-26581 GCA_963642615.1 Oscillospiraceae bacterium
AGCACGCGAGTTTCGAACGCAGTCCTGACAATAGGCGGCGGAGCGCACGAGGTACAAAATTCCACTTAGTGCTGCGTTTCTGTATGGTGTTCCCGGAACTTCGGACTCGAATAGACTAAATCAATAAATTTTTATTTGGCGGGCACAATCTCGATCCAGTAGCCGTCCGGGTCGGAGATGAAGTAGATTCCCATGGCTTCATTTTCATAGCAGATGACGCCCTGTTTTTTATGCTGCTCGTGAAGCTTTTCGTATTCATCGGTTACAAAAGCAAGGTGAAATTCGCATTCGCCGAGATTGTATGGTTCGGTGCGGTCGCGGAGCCAGGTGAGTTCGAGGGTGAAATCACTGATGCCATCGCCAAGGTAGATCAATTTGAAAGAATCATCCTCGGCAACTTTTTCACGAACCGGTTCCAGGTTCAGAGTGTCTTTGTAAAATTTCAAACTTTTTTCCAAATCTAAAACATTGAAATTGAAGTGGTTAAACTGAATCATAAAATTGTTCTCCTTTATATGAGTGTGGTATGAGTGTGATGTTTCACGTGAAACGTTAGTATAAATTTGATCGGATGATCAACAAAAATACGTCTTGATAAGTTCCGCAACTTTTTCGGGCTGTTCAATATGGGGAACTTCCTTCACCTTGGATACTAAAATGGTTTCAATAGAAGGATTATAATCTTTGTATTCATTTAGGCGGTCTTCTATATTTTCCACGCTGGAACCGCCAACCAGGTAGATACTGTTGTTGATCTTTTTCAAAGCATTTACCAGATTGCAGCGAGTGTAATTACAGCGGATACTTGCAAAGGTGGATTTGGGGGAAGCACCAAGATGGGCAGCTTCGTAGCAGGTATCCACATAATCAGGAGTTACAGAATACGGATTGAAAAACTTTTTTGTCACCAGCTCTTCGGTGATCATTTTTTTGCTGCTTGCAATATGATACAGCAGGGTGCCGATGATAGGGAGCTCGATCATCCATTTGTACATTTTGGCTGTTTCACCCGGAATAGAACTGAAATCCAGCAGACTCAGTGGGTTGATAGCCATGATCTGATCAAAAAGATCTGAATTATTTGCACAAGCCATCAGCGGGATGGAAGCGGATTCGCCGGAGGTGATCACACTGGTGCGATGTCCAATTTCAGATTTGATAAAGTCTGAGATCATTTGTACATAAAGAAAATTGGTATAGGTCATGTTTGCTTTTTCAGAACGGCCGAATCCCAATAAATCGATGGTATAGATGGTATAGTCGTTGCGCAGGAGTGGGATAAGCTGTCCCCATTCATGGCCAGATGCACAGGCGTTCAAATCGTGGATCAGCAGAAGTGGTTTTCCGGTTCCTTCTTTTGTATAGTACACGTTGCCGAGACGCCATTTGAAACAGAGTGGCTTTGACTCAGCTAATAAATTTTTTGAAACTGCTGAAACCTGAATAGCTTTGTTGATCGCAGCAGTGGTAACGGCGGCGCCTGCGGAAAGAATGAGGAGTGTGAGTAATTTGTTTTTTGCTTTCATAAATCCTCCTATGGTTGCTACTAAGTTAGGTACATCTTCAGTATAGTATTTTTTTGATAAAGATGCAACAACCCGTGCTTAGTAACAGGCGCCCAAAATGTTTCACGTGAAACGTTTTGAATGCTTTTTTGTGATAAAGAATAGGAAAAACAAAAAAAGTGTGTTATACTGGGAATGTCAACTGCTGTTGGTCGTGCAACGCATGAACAGCAACAGTTGACACTCTAAATGAATAACACATGATTTAAAGGTGAATATATGGGAAGAATTATAGCAATTGCGAATCAGAAGGGCGGAGTGGGAAAAACCACAACCGCGATCAATTTATCTGCATGCCTGGCGGAAGCCGGACAGAAGGTTTTGGCAGTGGATTTCGATCCGCAGGGAAACGCAACCAGTGGATTGGGATTTGAAAAAGGATACATGGATAAGACAGTATATGAGCTGCTGATCGGTGAATGTACCCTGGAGGAATGCATTATTGAGGGAGTTCAGGAAAATCTGGATGTGCTTCCTTCGGACGTCAATCTGGCAGGTGCGGAAATTGAACTTTTGGATATTCCAAATAAAGAATCCCTGCTCAGAACAGAACTGGATAAGGTGAAAGATAAGTATGATTATGTGATCATAGACTGTCCGCCATCCTTGAGTCTTCTTACAATCAATGCCCTGACAGCAGCAACTACCGTTTTGGTGCCAATCCAGTGTGAATATTATGCATTGGAAGGCCTTAGCCAGATTTTACAGACGGTGGAACTGGTTAAGAAAAAATTAAATCCTTCATTGGAACTCGAGGGTGTTGTGTTTACCATGTATGATGCACGTACAAATTTGTCGCAGCAGGTGGTTGAAAACGTGAGAACACATTTAAATAAGAGTATTTATAATACTATTATTCCGAGAAATGTGAGATTAGCAGAAGCACCAAGTCACGGAAAGCCGATCAATCTTTATGATACACGTTCAACCGGAGCTGAGAGTTATCGAATGTTGGCAGCAGAAGTAATTAGCAGAGGGGAAGAATAAAAATGGCAGGATCAAAAAGAGGACTGGGAAGAGGCCTTGGTGCTTTGTTCGGTGAGGATACTGTAGAAAAGGTTGTTGCGGATGAAAAAGCTGCTGACCGAAATGTAGCCAATGGCGCTGCCAGAATTGTTGAAAAAAAAGAAAAAAAGGCTGAAAAAAGAAAAAGAACTAAAATAAATCAGCAAGCGGAAGAGAAAAATGTAAAAAAGGCTGACAATAAAGCAGGTGCAGAATATAGGAAAGCTCATGCAGAAATTAAGGCCAAAACAGAAAACAAAACAGAAAACAGAACAGAGAACAGGACGGAGACAGAAAGCCAGCAGCCGGTTGAGACTGCGCCAGAGATCAAGAGTGTCCTTGAGACAGGGGAAAAGATTGAACAGGAGTTAAAACTTTCTGAGATCGAGCCGAATAAGAACCAGCCACGCAAGGCATTTAATCAGGCTCAGTTAGAGGAATTGGCAGATTCCATTCGAAAATATGGTGTTTTGCAGCCTCTTCTGGTTCAGAAAAAAGATGATACTTACACGATCATTGCGGGCGAGCGGAGATGGAGAGCTGCAAAGCTTGCAGGATTGACGACCGTTCCGGTTGTGGTGCGCGAATATAGTGTGCAACAGGCAATGGAGATTGCGCTGATCGAGAATCTGCAGCGAGAAGATTTAAATCCGATTGAGGAAGCGCAGGCTTATCAGCGTCTGATCGAGGAATTTGCCCTGAAACAGGAAGAAATTGCAGAGCGTGTATCTAAAAATCGTACAACAATTACCAACAGTCTGCGTCTGTTAAATCTGACTTCGGAAGTTCAGCAGATGCTTGTGGAAGGCCGCATTACCAGTGGACATGCAAGAGCACTTCTTGCGGTGACAGATCCTAAGCAGCAACTGGAACTGGCAAAAAAGGTGGAAGCGGAGCACATGAGTGTTCGCGAGATTGAAAAAGCAGTAAAATTGCTGGGAAAAGAAAAGAAAGAAAAGAAAAAAGACCCGGTAGATGAAGCTGTGGAGCTGGTATTCCAGGACATGGAAAACCGCATGAAAACGGTGATGGGAACCAAGGTAAACATCAGCCGGAAGGATAAGACAAAGGGTAAGATCGAGATTGAGTATTACTCGGAGGCTGAGTTGGAAAGGATTGTAGAACTGATCGAATCCATTCAGCAGGTTTAAAAGTTGCGGACAGGTTTTGAGAACGGAAAGACAGGAAACTATTATATGGAAGGAAGTATTTTAAATAACCTTGGGTTTGACCCGGTATATCTATTGATCGCATCTGCATTCCTCACCTTGATCTTGCTGGTAGTAACGGTACTTTGCCTGATCAATATGAGAAAACTTTACCGCCGCTATGATATTTTTATGCGCGGAAGAGATGCGGAATCCATGGAAAATATGATCGTTGAGCAGATGAATGCGATCATTCAGCTGCAGTCCCAGGATCGCTATAACAAAGAATCTATTCGTTCGGCGAATAAAAACAGCCGCGCGGCTTTTCAGAAAATAGGCATTGTAAAGTATAATGCATTTAAGGGGATGGGAGGAAATTTAAGTTTTGCCCTGGCTCTTTTGGATTATACCAATACCGGATTTGTTCTGAATTCTGTGCATAGCAGGGAGGGCTGTTACCTCTATTTGAAAGATGTAGAACGTGGAGAAACAGAGGTTTTACTGGGAGCAGAAGAAAAGGAAGCCCTGGAACAGGCTCTTGGATATAAGGAAAAGAAACAGACAGAAGATTAAAAGAAATGCATAAGCTGCCACTTGATGCAGTGGTGATAACGGATTTTGCCGATTGAAAATGTGAAGAATCGGCAGAATCCGTTCTTGCTTATATTCTGCAAAATTGCAGGAGTGTATGAAAAAAAGACCATAAAATAAAAAGAAAAATATTGACAATTATTTAACAAGTGGTATAATGCAAACAGAGTTAATCATTAGGACTCGTAATCAACATTGGTATTATTAAAAATTGAAAGTTATAAACCCCATTTCAAACCATTGGAGGATAGAAAAACATGGCAAAGAAAGAGATGACAGCAGTTCCGGAAATCATCGACAACGTAGAGGCACTGGAAGCAAAGATGGCTGCCATGCGTGAGGCACAGAAAGTATTTGCAACTTACACGCAGGAGCAGGTTGATAAGATTTTCCATGCAGCAGCAATTGCAGCAAACCAGATGCGTATCCCGTTAGCCAAGATGGCAGTAGAAGAGACTGGCATGGGCGTTGTGGAAGATAAGGTCATCAAGAACAACTACGCAGCAGAGCATATCCATAATGCATACAAAGATATGAAGACCTGTGGCGTGATCGAAGAAGATAAGGCATATGGCATCAAGAAAATTGCAGAGCCGATCGGTCTGGTAGCAGCAGTTATCCCGACAACCAACCCGACCTCTACCGCAATCTTCAAAACCCTGATCTGCTTAAAGACCAGAAATGCCATCATCATTTCCCCACATCCGCGCGCAAAAGCCAGCACGATCGCAGCAGCAAAAGTAGTTCTGGATGCAGCCGTAAAAGCAGGCGCTCCGGAGGGCATCATTGGCTGGATCGACGTTCCGTCCCTGGAACTGACCAATACGGTTATGAAGGATGCTGATATTATCCTGGCAACCGGCGGCCCGGGCATGGTAAAAGCTGCATATTCTTCCGGAAAACCTGCACTTGGCGTAGGTGCCGGCAATACCCCGGTTATCATTGATGAGACCGCAGACATTAAACTGGCTGTGAACTCCATCATTCACTCCAAGACCTTTGATAACGGTATGATCTGTGCATCTGAGCAGTCTGTTACCGTTCTTGCTCCGATCTATGATGCAGTAAAGAAAGAATTCGCATACCGCGGATGCTATTTCCTGAAACCGGATGAGATCGAGAAGGTTAGAAAGACCATCCTGATCAATGGTTCTCTGAATGCAAAGATCGTAGGACAGAGCGCATACAAGATCGCACAGATGGCAGGCGTTGAGGTTCCGGAAGACACCAAGATCCTGATCGGTGAGGTTGAATCCGTTGATATCAGCGAAGAGTTTGCACATGAAAAACTGTCTCCGGTTCTGGCTATGTACAAGGCAGAAACCTTTGATGAAGCAATCGCAAAGGCAGAGCGCCTGGTTGCAGATGGCGGTTATGGCCATACTTCCTCTCTGTATATCAATGTAAATGAGAAAGAGAAGATGGCAAAACATGCTGCGGCTATGAAGACCTGCCGTATTCTGGTCAATACCCCGTCTTCCCACGGTGGTATCGGCGATCTGTACAACTTTAAGCTGCTTCCGTCCCTGACACTGGGATGCGGCTCCTGGGGCGGCAACTCTGTTTCTGAGAACGTAGGCGTGAAACACCTGCTGAACATTAAGACTGTTGCTGAGAGGAGAGAAAACATGCTGTGGTTCCGTGCACCGGAAAAGGTATATTTCAAGAAGGGCTGCATGCCGGTAGCTTTAAGTGAGCTGAAAGATGTTCTGGGCAAGAAGAGAGCGTTCATTGTAACCGACTCCTTCCTGTACATGAATGGATATACAAAACCGATTACTGACAAACTGGATGAGATGGGCATTGTGTACCAGTGCTTCTCCAATGTACAGCCGGATCCGACTCTGGCAAACGCCATCGAGGGTGCAAAAGCTATGACCGCATTCCAGCCGGATGTGATCATCGCACTGGGCGGTGGTTCTGCAATGGATGCAGGTAAGATCATGTGGGTAATGTACGAGCATCCGGAAGTGGATTTCCAGGGCATGGCAATGCGCTTCATCGATATCCGCAAACGTGTATACACCTTCCCGAAGATGGGCGAGAAAGCTTATTTCGTAGCAATCCCGACCTCTTCCGGTACCGGTTCTGAGGTAACCCCGTTTGCAGTTATTACAGATCAGGAGACTGGCGTGAAGTATCCGTTAGCAGATTATCAGCTGCTTCCGAACATGTCTATCGTAGATACCGACAACATGATGAGCCAGCCGAAGGGCTTAACCAGCGCATCCGGCGTAGACGTTCTGACCCATGCACTGGAGGCATATGCTTCTGTTATGGCAACTGACTACACCGATGGCCTTGCATTAAAGGCAATGAAGAACGTATTCGAATATCTGCCGACTGCATACAATGACGGCAGCAATGTTGAGGCAAGAAGCAAGATGGCAGACGCATCCTGCATGGCTGGTATGGCATTCGCAAATGCATTCCTGGGTGTATGTCACTCCATGGCACACAAACTGGGCGCATTCCATCACCTGCCACACGGTATTGCAAATGCACTGATGATCTCCCTGGTTGTAGAGTACAACGCAGCTGAGTGCCCGAGAAAGATGGGAACCTTCTCTCAGTACCAGTATCCGCATACCATGGCTCGTTACGCAGAGTGCGCACGTTTTGTAGGCATTCAGGCTAAGAGCGATGAGGAAGCTGTTAAGAAACTCATTGAGAAGATCGAAGAGCTCAAGACTGCTGTTGGCGTGAAGAAGACCATTGCTGATTACGGTGTAGATGAGAAGTACTTCTTAGATACTCTGGATGCTATGGTAGAGCAGGCATTCGATGACCAGTGCACCGGTGCTAACCCGAGATATCCGCTTATGAGCGAGATCAAGGAAATGTACTTAAAGGCATACTACGGAAAATAAAAGAAGAACTATGCGAGCGCCCCGGACGTGAGAAACGTCCGGGGCGCTTTTTGTTATCGGGAGGGCGTATATTCTGTTTAGAATGCGTGTGTTAATAAAATAACAATAGAATACTGATTGATAAAAGTTTGACAAATCCAATCTAACTGGCCTGCGACCACTGTAATAAGCGTAATTGCATTGGCGTTACATAGTTACGATTGTTTTTTTAACAAGGAAATGGTATGATGGATTCATATCGAAATAGGACAGCAGGTGCTGCAGCCTGTATAGCTTTCGCATATACAGAGACTGCAGGTAAAAGGGAAGCAGGTGAAAGACCTGCGCGATCTCGTCACTGTAAGCATGGAGCACTGGATCTTGTGCATGCCAAAGGGCATGCCGGCCACTGGTTTTTGGAGACTGGGAAGGTGATCTTTAGTGTGTTGAGCTGCAAGCCAGGAAACCTGCCTGCTGTTGGTACAGGAGCATTCCAGACCACGAGGACTTGGTCGTGCCGTATGAACCCGCAATCAGGTTGTTTACATTTCAGCAGGTCTTATATTTGATCGATAGCCACAGTTCGTGGTATGTTCCGGTATCCCCAAATCGATATGTCAGTAAAAAAGGTGGAGGAAACCACCCATTTATAGGAGGACGTATCATGAAAAAGAGAACACTGACAGCATTATTTGCAGTGACTGCGCTTTCTGCTGCGATGATGGCAGGCTGTGCGGGAAAGGCAGAGAAAACCGAGGAAACCACCGCAGAGGAAACTACGGCGGAAACGGTCAAGGAGACAGAGACCGAAGCCGAGACAGAGCCTGAGGCGGAGGAAGAAGACGAAGAAAATTACGACACTGGAGATGCATCTATGGACAACACAAGAAATCAGGATGAAATCGGAGATCAGGAACTTATGGTAGTAAGCTTTGGAACCAGCTACAACGACAGCCGCCGCCTTACCATCGGAGCGATCGAGAATGCAATGGAAACCGCATTTCCGGATTATTCCGTTAGACGCGGCTTTACCAGCCAGATCATCATCAATCATGTAAAATCCAGAGATGGCGCAGTCATTGACAACGTAGGCGAGGCATTAGACCGCGCGGTTGATAATAAAGTAAAGACCCTGGTTATCCAGCCGACTCATCTGATGAATGGTTTGGAATATACCGACCTGGTAGATGAAGTGGCACAGTATTCTGATGCATTTGAAAAGGTAGCCATTGGTCAGCCGCTGTTAACCAGCGATGATGATTTCAAGGCAGTGATCAAGGCAATTACGGAAGCAACCGCAGAGTACGATGATGGCGAGACTGCGATCTGCTTTATGGGGCACGGCACTGAGGCTGATTCTAATGCTGTTTATGCAAAGATGCAGGACATGCTGGCATCGGAGGGTTATGAGAATTATTACGTAGGCACCGTGGAGGCCACTCCGAGCCTGGAAGATGTCATTGCAAAGGTAAAAGAGGGAGATTATAAGAAGGTTGTCCTGGAACCGCTTATGATCGTTGCAGGCGACCATGCAAACAATGATATGGCAGGCGATGACGATGACTCCTGGAAGAGCGGATTTGAAAAGGAAGGCTATGAGGTGACCTGCCTGGTTCGCGGTTTAGGCGAGTTAGAGCCGATCCAGCAGTTGTTCGTGGAGCACGCACAGGCAGCGATTGACAGTCTGAAGTAGGTGAGATAGATATAATGGGCGGCGGATGGATTCCGGCGCCCGTTTTGATAAGGATGAAAAGATGAGAAAACAGATTTATGGAATTATGGCAGCAGTGTGTCTTTCTGGTATTGTGGCAGCTGGATGCAACGGAAAAAAACAGGAAGAGGCATCTTCGGCACAGGAGAATATGACAACGGCAGCATCAGAACTGCAGGGAAATGCTGATGTTGCCGGAGCAGATGAGACTGCCGCGCAGCAGAGTGTCGGAACAGATGACATGACACCGGTTGCAGGATCTGAATTAAAGGATGGTGTATACACGATCACCGTAGATTCCAGCTCCAACATGTTTCACGTGAAACATTGTGAACTGACAGTAAAAGACGGTGTCATGACAGCAGACATGACGATGGGAGGTACCGGTTATTTAAAGCTTTTTATGGGAACCGGGAAAGAAGCAGCGAAGGCATCCGAAGAGGAAATGATCCCATTTGAAGAAGCAGAAGACGGAACCCATCATTTTACCGTTCCGGTTGAGGCATTGGATCAGGAGGTGGACTGCGCGGCATTCAGCAAAAAGAAAGAAAAATGGTATGACCGGGTGCTGGTATTTCGTGCAGATTCTCTTCCGACAGATGCATTGACCAATGCGGCTCAGGTAACGGCAGAAAGTTTAGGACTGACTGATGGCGATTATATCATAGAGGTTTCTCTGGAAGGGGGTTCCGGCAAGGCGACTGTGGAGTCTCCGGTAAAGCTGACCGTAAAGGATCAAAAAGCGGTGGCAATCATTGTATGGAGCAGCCCAAACTATGATTATATGAAGGTTGGGGATGAGAAGTTCTTGCCGGTCAGTCAGGCAGGAGAAAACTCTGTTTTTGAAATTCCGGTGACGGTATTTGACCGGAAGCTGGCGGTTGCAGCAGATACGACAGCCATGAGTACGCCTCATGAGATTGAATATACACTGCAGTTCGATTCTTCGAGCATCAAGGCAGACTCTGATGCGTCTTTTCATGAAGCACCGGCTTTTGTATGGAGTGAGATGAAGCCGGTGCGCAGTATGAAGCTTTCCTATGCAAATCAGTTTTCCATAGATTATTATGATGGCGGTTATGCCTTGGTCCGGGTGCAGGATGACAATACGTATCTGGTGATACCGGAAGATGCTCCACTTCCAAAAGGGATTCCTGCATCCGTTACGGTGCTTCAAAAGCCCCTGGATCATGTCTATCTGGCAGCGACATCGGCCATGGATCTGATCGCAGCGCTGGGGCGCGTAGACCGCATTACGTTGTCCGGAACGAAGGAGTCCGGCTGGTATGTGGAAGATGCGAAGAAAGCCATGAAAAAGGGAATGCTCTCTTATGCGGGAAAATACAGTGCTCCGGATTATGAAAAGATCCTTTCTTCGGGCTGTGACCTGGCATTGGAATCGACCATGATCTATCATGTGCCGGATGTAAAGACACAGCTGGAGCAGTTGAAAATCCCGGTATTTGTGGAACGATCCAGCTATGAGGCTCATCCGCTTGGAAGAATGGAGTGGATCCGCCTTTATGGCGTGTTGTTTGATGAGGAGGAGAAGGCGGAGCAGCTCTTTAAGGAGCAGGAAGCGCAGCTTGATACAATCCTGAAAGCACAGCCTACCGGAAAGAGTGCAGCATTTTTCTATATCACGACCAACGGTGCAGTCAATGTAAGGAAGCCTGGCGATTATGTAGCAAAAATGATCGAACTGGCGGGAGGAAGCTATGTGCCGCAGACGGCAGCAGCGGATGAAAATGCACTTTCCACTATGAGTATGCAGATGGAGACATTCTATGCACAGGCCAAAGATGCAGACTGTCTGATCTATAACAGCACGATAGACGGGGAATTACAGACTTTGGATGAACTTTTGCAGAAAAGCCCGCTGTTTGCGGATTTTAAGGCAGTAAAAAACGGAAACGTATGGTGTACCGGAAAAAATATGTTCCAGGAGACGATGGGGCTTGGAAATATGATCCAGGATATGCATGCGGTGCTTTCAAAAGAGAAACCGGATGAGGAAGAGCTTCATTACCTGCACCGACTGCAGTAAGTGAGGTATGGCATATGAAATAGGAGAGAAAACATGAAAAATCGAAATGTGCGCTGCCAGCTGGCGTTTTTACTTCTGATATGTCTGCTGTTCCTGCTTGCGCTACTAAATGCCGGTGTAGGCAGTGTTGTCCTTTCTTTTCGGGATATACAGGCGATCCTTATCGGAACAGACAAAGAGAGCACAGCGTTTCACATTTTGTGGGATATTCGCCTGCCACGCCTGCTTGCAGCAGTGTTGCTTGGGGGCGCTCTTTCTGTATCCGGATTTTTGCTCCAGACCTTTTTTGCAAATCCGATCGCCGGACCCTTTGTCCTTGGGATTTCTTCCGGTGCCAAGCTTGTCGTGGCGCTGGTCATGATCCTGTTCCTTGGAAGAGGCATGTTTATGGGCTCTGCTTCCATGATTGTGGCAGCCTTTGCAGGTTCCATGATCTCCATGGGATTTGTGCTTGTGATCGCAAGACGGGTGCGGCAGATGGCGGTGCTTGTGGTCTGTGGTGTCATGATCAGTTATATCTGCTCTGCGGTTACTGATTTTGTGGTGACCTTTGCGGATGATGCCAACATCGTAAACCTGCATAACTGGTCCATGGGCAGCTTTTCCGGCACGACCTGGGATCAGGTGAAGGCGATGGCGGCAGTGGTGCTTTTGGTATTTGTGCTGTCCTTTTGCATGGCAAAACCGATCAGCGCCTATCAGCTAGGTGAAGAATATGCCAGAAGTCTTGGAGTAAATATAAAGCGGTTTCGGGCAGAACTGATTTTGCTGTCCAGCATTTTATCTGCCTGTGTGACAGCCTTTGCCGGACCGGTATCTTTTGTGGGGATCGCGGTGCCACAGCTGGTAAAACGCCTGTTTCAAACAGCAAAGCCGATCGTGGTGATCCCGGGATGTTTTCTGGGCGGAGCAGTTTTTTGTCTGCTTAGTGACCTGATCGCCCGGACATTGTTTTCACCGACAGAGCTTTCCATTAGTTCGGTGACAGCCGTACTTGGAGCACCGGTGGTGATCTGGATCATGATCCGGAAAAAAAGCAGGCAGGCTTGATTTAACACAGAATATACAAACTTCATACAATTTCATGTACTTAGATTTTACATATCCTCTTTATACTCAAACCATAAAAAGCTACAAATATAAGAGTTGAGTGTGAAACACGGAAAGGGTATGGAAATGAAAAAGACAAATGTGGCAGCAGGACTTTTGGTAGCAGGAGTGCTTATGATCGGCGGTCAGCATGTATGGGCATCTACTGTTCATTACAATGACTCCTCTGCAACCGGTGGCTCTGCAGAATGGCAGCAGTGGGTAGCAGACTGGAATCAGACAGCAACGGACTTTACTAAGGTATCTTTAGCTCCGGGTGGTGCAGCATCGGAACTGAATTTTGCATGGTATAGTGAAGGAACAACTCCGACACCGGTTGTTTACTTTGGAACGGACAAGGACAACCTGCAGGCCTGGAACGGAGCTGCAAGCGGTGTAGATGCGTCTCTGACCGGCGGAAAAGCTTACTGCTATAACTATGTAACCGTCAATGGCCTGAAGGAAAATACTACCTATTATTACTCTGTAGAAAAGAGCGGAGTCAGAACCCCGGCACAGGTTTATAAGACCGGAAGCTTTGAAAATGTAAAGATCCTGTACGTAGGTGACCCGCAGGTAGGTGCTTCCAAGGGACAGCCGCAGGGAGAAGGAAAATTAAAGGCAGATTCCGGAGTTGCAAATACCGCAGCCCGCAACGATGGTTTTGCATGGGATCGCACACTGGACAAGGCGCTGGAGCAGAATCCGGATCTGAACTTTGTGATCTCTGCAGGAGACCAGGTAAATAAGACCGGAAAACCGAAGGAAGAAGAGTATGCAGCTTACCTGTCTGCAAGTGCTTTAACCGGACTTCCGGTAGCGACCACGATCGGTAACCACGATTCCTTAAATAAAGACTACAGCTATCATTTCAACAATCCGAACCCGACCGGACTTGGTATGACAGAAGCAGGCGGAGATTACTATTACAACTATGGTTCTGGCCTCTTCATTGTCTTAAATACGAACAATTACAACGTGGCTGAGCATGAGCAGTCCATTAAGAAGGCAATCGAGAACTTCCCGGATACCAAATGGAGAATCGTTACCATTCATCAGGATATCTACGGTTCCGGCTTAGATCACTCTGACACAGACGGTATGATCCTTCGTACTCAGCTGACTCCGGTATTTGATAAATACGATATCGATGTGGTTCTTCAGGGTCATGACCATACCTACAGCCGTTCTAAGATCCTTTACGGAGATGGCAAAACCCATGGCGCTTATGAATTCAAACTGGACGAGACCGGACTGGATTATGACTGGGATCATGCTTACAACAAAAATACCGGTGACAGCATCACTTTAAATCCGGATGCAGCAGACAGCGCAGCTGTAAATGCAAAGAACGGATTTACCGCGGATAACAAGTGTTACACCATTGAGAGTTCCGGAAAGTCTGTTGTGACGAATCCGAAGGGAACCCTTTACATGACAGCAAACTCTGCATCTGGTTCCAAGTATTATGAACTGATCAACTCTCAGCAGGATTACATTGAAGTAAGAAGCCAGAACTGGCTGCCGAGCTATTCTGTGATCAATATGACTGAGAATGATTTCAAGATCACCAGCTATCAGATTACCGATGACGGAAAGGTAGAAACGATCGATAAGACCTTTACCATTCATAAAACAGTAAGCAGATAAGTAAAACATGTTGTCCCGCAAAAAGCGAAGAAAACCGCTTTTCGCGGGACTTATGTTCTTTTAGAAAGGTATCAGAATGGATCAGACACGAATAAAACAGGTAAAAAAATACGCGGTCATGACGATCATCATGCTGATTCTGGCACTGGCCGTGGGAAAACTCAATCAGATCAATAAAACGCAGCTCATCAACCGCACCGGACAGACGTTTGAAACCGGAAAAGTAGTCCGTATTCTGGAAGACAATATTCAGGAAGACGGAATGCGAGTCGGGCAGCAGACCGTGGTTGTAAAGATGACCAGCGGTGAAAAAAAGGGACAGGAGCTGACTACAACCAGCAGTGCCGGTTATCTTTTCGGAGCAGCCTGTACCGTAGGCATGCGGGTGGTGGTTCTTCAGAGCATTGCCGGAGATTCTGTGATCACGAGCGTATATTCCATGGATCGAAAGGAAGTCGTGATCGGGTTTGCGGTGCTTTACCTGTTGGCATTGTGTCTGATTGGCGGAATGCAGGGTGTAAAAGGTGCCCTGGCACTGATCTTTACCTTCGGAGCCATTCTTCTGATCTATCTTCCGGTCGTTTATATGGGCTATTCTCCATTCTGGACTGCCGTATTTTTATGTGTGATCACAACGGTGGTGACCATGTATCTGATCGGAGGTGCTTCCAAAAAAACGCTCTGTGCGGTTCTTGGCACCATAGCCGGTGTTCTTATAGCCGGGATTACCGCAACCGTGTTTTCCAAACTGTCGGGGATCACGGGATGGAATGTATCAGATATCGAAAGCCTTCTCACCCTTTATGAGACCAATGATATCCAGGTAGGCGGCCTTTTGTTTTCCGGTCTTTTGATCAGTACCCTGGGAGCCGTGATGGACGTGGCCATGTCCATTTCCAGCTCCATGAAGGAAATTTATGACCAGAATCCAATGATCTCACGCCTGCAGTTAGTGAAGGCAGGCATGCGTGTGGGTCGCGATATGATGGGAACAGATTCCAATACGCTGATCCTGGCATTTGCAGGGAGCAGCACTTCGATGCTTCTTATGGATTATGCTTATCACCTTCCCTATCTTCAGATCATCAATTCCAATAATATCGGGATTGCCCTGATGCAGGGACTTTCCGGAAGCTTTGGGATCGTATTAAGTGTTCCGGCAACGGTGGCCTTCGCTGCCTGGATCTATACAGGAAAAAATGAACGGTAACTGTGGTTATTCCTGTAAAGATTGTGGTATAATCCTTTTTACTTAATCCGTTATAACGATACGCCAGTGCGCGGATCCGGGAGACCGGACAGCGACTGGCGTATTTGCATGTAAGAACCCTTAAAAAGAGGGGAAAACAGGTAAATGGAGGGGCTAAAATGAGACAGAACGACGCATATCTGAGTACGGAAGACCTGGAAGCAGGCTATGATGGAAAGGCCTGGATCAGGGAGATTAACATACATGTTTCGCGAGGGGAGATCGTAACGCTGATCGGCCCAAACGGAGCAGGAAAATCCACGATCTTAAAAACCATTGCCGGACAGCTAAAGCAGGTAGATGGTGTGGTAAGTCTGGATGGCTTACAGATGGGGCAATGGAGCCAGACAGAGGTTGCCCGCCGGATGGCCGTGATGATGACGGAGAGGATGCAGCCGGAGCTTATGACCTGTTTTGATGTGGCGGCCATGGGGCGTTATCCCCATACCGGACGTTTCGGAACCTTGTCGGAGGCGGATCGTAAGATCGTGCAGGATGCGCTTTTGATGGTGCATGCAGAGGAGCTGGCAGACCGGGATTTTTCCCGGATCAGTGATGGGCAGAGACAGCGGATCTTATTAGCCAGGGCAATCTGCCAGAATCCGCAGGTCATTCTTTTGGATGAGCCGACATCGTTTCTGGATATCCGTCACAAGATGGAGCTTCTTACGATTTTAAAGACGCTGGTGACGGAACGTCAGGTGGCGGTGCTTATGTCCATGCATGAGTTGGATCTGGCACAGAAGGTGTCGGATTACATTGTATGCGTGGGTGAAAATAAAATCTGGAAATGCGGGACACCGGAAGAAATTTTTACGGCAGAAAACATGGAGGTGCTGTTTGATATCCCGAAAGAAAGTTATCAGGCAGAATACGGATCCGTGGAGCTGCCATCGACTCCCGGTGAGCCAGAGGTCTTTGTGATTGGCGGAAACGGAAGCGGGATTCCGGTATACCGAAAACTGCAGCGTCAGAAAATCCCGTTTGCGGCAGGCATACTTCATGAAAATGATCTGGATTATCCGGTGGCAAAGGCACTGGCGGCGCAGGTTGTTTCGGAGCAGCCTTATGAAGAAATACAGGAAGAAACATATGAGAAAGCCCTTCAGATCATGAAGAAATGTAAGAAGGTGATCTGCTGCCTGGAAACATTTGGACGGGGAAACAAAAAAAACAAAGAACTGGCGCAGTGGGCTGAAAAAAATGGTAGACAGAAACACTTTAGTATGCTACCATGATAACGTGTTTGCGGTACGTGTACAAATTGGAACCCCACAGCAGTCAGACCGCAAAATGAGGAGGAAAATCATTATGAAAAAGAGAATGTTAAGTGCAGCAATGGCCGGCATGATGGTTGTATCTATGACCGCATGCTCAGGAAGCAAGACAGCAGAGACCACCACCGCAGCAAGTGAGGCAGAGACCACCACGGAGGAGACTACTGCAGAAGAGACCACTGCAGAGGCAGCAGATGAGGCAGGCGAGCAGGGCGGTACCTTTACCGTAGGTTTTGACCAGGATTTCCCGCCGATGGGCTTTGTGGGTGATGACGGTGAGTACACCGGATTTGACCTGGAGCTGGCAAAAGAAGTTGCCGACAGACTGGGTCTTGCATTCATGGCACAGCCGATCGCATGGGACGCAAAGGATATGGAGTTGAGTTCCGGCACCATCGACTGCATCTGGAACGGCTTCACGATCAACGGACGTGAGGATGATTATACCTGGAGCACCCCATATATGGACAACAGCCAGGTATTTGTAGTAGCAGCAGATTCCGGCATCAGTTCCCTGGCAGATCTGGCAGGAAAGGTGGTTGAGGTTCAGACCGATTCCTCCGCTGAGGCTGCATTAAACGATGATGCAGAGTTAAGCGCAACCTTCAAGACCCTTCAGACCACCCCGGATTACAATACAGCATTCATGGATCTGGAGATGGGCGCTGTTGATGCCATCGCAATGGATGTCATTGTAGCAGGCTATCAGATCGAGCAGAGAGATGAGGCTGACAAATTTGTGATCTTAGACGAGACCCTTTCCTCTGAGGAATATGGTATTGGCTTTAAGAAGGGCAACGAAGAACTGAGAGATAAGGTGCAGGGCGCACTGGATGAGATGGCAGCAGACGGAACCATGGCAGAGATTTCCGAGAAATGGTTCGGTCGTGATGTGACAACCATCGGAAAATAAAACGAAGTCAGAAGACGAAGGAGCAGAAGTTATGCAGATTAGTACCATGATATCACAATTAGCAGGAGGTATGCTTGTCAGCACAGAGATCTTTGTGGTGACCCTGGTATTTTCCCTGCCCCTTGGTCTTCTGGTCGCATTCGGCAGAATGTCGAAAAACAGGATCCTGCAGACAATTGTGAAAACCTATATCTCCATCATGCGTGGCACGCCTTTGATGCTGCAGCTGATGGTGGTTTATTTCGGACCGTTTTACCTGTTTGGGATCAAGATCAAGAGTAATGATTACCGGCTGATCGCAGCCATGATCGGATTCGTGATCAACTATGCGGCATATTTTGCGGAGATCTACCGCAGCGGCATCCAGTCCGTGCCAAATGGACAGTATGAGGCTGCAAAGCTTCTGGGATACAGCCGCAGCCAGACCTTTTTCCGCATTATCCTTCCGCAGGTGATCAAACGGATCTTACCGTCCGTGACCAACGAGGTCATCACCCTGGTCAAGGATACGTCCCTTGCCTTTACCATCAGCGTTCTGGAGATGTTTTCCATTGCGAAGGCACTGGCATCGTCCCAGACCAGCATGATGCCGTTTGTGGCAGCCGGATTATTTTATTATATCTTTAACCTGGTTGTGGCAGTGGCTATGGAATGGATCGAGAAGAAATTGTCCTATTATGAATAGAACCGGAGGAATATCATGAACTTACTGGAAATGAATCATGTAAAAAAGTCATTTGGAGACCTTAAGGTCATTCAGGATATTTCTCTGCAGGTAGGAGATGGCGAGATCGTCACGATCATCGGCCCGTCGGGATCCGGAAAATCCACGTTGCTGCGCTGCGCGACCATGTTAGAGACCATGGACAGCGGCGAGCTCATTTACCTGAATGAGAAGGCAGCCTGGAACGGGGCAGACGGAAAAACCGTTTACGCATCCAGACAGGACTTAAAGAAGATCCAGCAAAATTACGGGCTGGTATTTCAGAATTTTAACTTATTCCCGCATTATTCCGTGCTTCGCAATGTGATGGATGCACCGGTAACTGTGCAGAAGAAAAAGAAGGAAGAGGCGAAAAAAACAGCCATGGAGCTTCTTGGAAAGATGGGGCTTGCAGATAAGGCGGATGCCTACCCGTGCCAGTTATCCGGCGGACAGTGCCAGCGTGTGGCCATTGCCCGAGCCCTGGCATTGAATCCGAAGATCCTCTTCTTTGACGAACCGACTTCTGCCTTGGATCCGGAGCTGACCGGCGAGGTGTTAAAGGTGATCAAATCCCTGGCAGATCTGCATATAGCCATGGTGATCGTAACCCACGAGATGGCTTTTGCGAGAGATATTTCCGACCGCGTGATCTTCGTGGCAGACGGAGTCATCGTAGAGGAAGGAACCCCGGCGCAGGTGTTTGCGTCTGAGAATGAACGGACGAAGAACTTCCTGGGGCGCTACGGGGATATGTTAAAATAAAGCCAAGGTAACTATTCAGAGCCAACCTTCAAAATGGCTGTATGCACCGTCACATGTCGCTGCATACAGCCATTTTGCGTTACTGTCTATATCAGAAAAAGTAAGGAGAAATGAGTATGCTGTATACATATCCACATTATTACAAAAAATTCCAGTGCATTGCTTCGGAGTGCGAGGATACCTGCTGTGCGGGGTGGGCAATCACGATCGATCCGAAATCGCTGCAGAAATATCGCCTTGCAAAGGGAACTATGAAAGCTCGTTTACAGGAGTCAGTAGACTGGAAGCAGAAGTGTTTTAAACAGCGTGATCATCGGTGCGCGTTCTTAAATGATCAGAACCTTTGCGACCTTTATACCGGTATGGGAGCAGATGCCTTATGCTGGACCTGCCGGACGTATCCGCGGCATATCGAGGTGTTTGACGGAGTGCGGGAGGTGTCTTTGTGCCTGTCCTGCATCGAGGCAGCGCGGATCATCCTGGGAACAAAGGAACCGGTACGTTTTCTTTCCAGTGAGAATGATAAGGAAGAAAGCTGTGAGGATGAAGAATTTGATTTCTTTTTGTATACCAAGCTTGGAGAGGCACGGGATGTGATCTTTGAGATCTTAAACAACCGTGGCCTTTCAAGCGAGCTTCGCATGGCACTTTGTCTGGCGTTGGCGCATGATCTGCAGCGGCGCGTGAGAGAGGAAAAACTCTACGAAGTGGACGGTCTTTTGAACCGCTATCGGATGAGCACTCTGTGTGGGGCTCAGAAAGCCACAGAAGCCGCGGTTTTGGAAGGCGCCGGAGAAAGGGTGGCCAGGTTTTGCAAACGCCTTACAGAGGCAAATCTGTGCGCGTACAGCCGTTTTGAGACAGCCGGTGAGCTTTATGCCGTGTTTGAAAAGATGGAACCACTTGATCCGGCATGGCCAAAGCGTCGGGATGGTATGGATAAAATCCTGTACGGTGCAGGAAAAGAGGGATACGAGGCAAACCGTCATGCCTTTCTTACGGCAAACGGCACACGATTAGAGCTTCTTCGTGAGCAGATCATGGTATACTTTGTGTTTGGATATTTCTGCGGTGCCGTTTACAATGACAATCCATATGGCAAGATGAAGCTGGCCGTGGCAGCCGTGATCCTGGTGGAGGAGATGCTGATGGCAGAGTGGCTGTTTGAGAAGAACGAGGGGCACTTGACCATAGAAGCTTCTGAAAGGATCAGAGGCAAAGCCGCATGGAAGGCATTGCCGGAAGAACAGATCGTGGATCTGGTGCACTGCTTTTCCAGAGAAGTGGAACATTCCGATGAGAACCGTGGACTTTTGGAGGGGGAATTGGTAAAACGTAAGGAGTTTTGCCTGAAGGCACTGCTTGCAGCACTAATTTCCTTTCAAAACCGCTGAAATAGCGCTTGCAAAATATGAAAATTCTTGTAGAATAGAAGTGATACAAAAGACGAGGGACATGACAATGCCCCTCTTTTTTATGAAAGGTGTTAGAAAGAATGATTAGTGCAAATGGTGTTACCCTGCGTGTGGGAAAAAAAGCATTATTTGAAGATGTAAATATCAAATTTACCGAAGGAAACTGTTATGGACTGATCGGTGCAAATGGTGCCGGAAAGTCTACCTTCTTAAAGATCTTATCCGGACAGTTAGAACCGACCAACGGTGATGTGGTCATCACCCAGGGACAGAGACTTTCTTTTTTGCAGCAGGATCACTTTAAATATGACGAGTATACCGTACTGGATACCGTGATCATGGGCAACAAGCGTCTGTATGATGTCATGAAAGAGAAAGATGCGATCTACATGAAGGAGGATTTCTCCGACGAGGACGGCATCAAGGCAGCAGAGTTAGAGGGCGAATTTGCCGAGATGAACGGTTGGGAAGCTGAGTCTGACGCAGCAAACCTCTTAAACGGTCTGGGCGTTGATACCGAGTATCATTACAGCCTTATGAAGGATCTGACCGGTGCGTTGAAGGTCAAAGTGCTCCTGGCACAGGCATTATTCGGTAACCCGGATATCCTGCTTTTGGACGAGCCGACCAACCATCTGGATCTGGATGCGATCGCATGGCTGGAGGAGTTCTTGATCAACTTTGAGAATACCGTGATCGTGGTATCCCATGACCGTTACTTCTTAAACAAGGTCTGCACCAATATCGCAGATATCGACTATGGCAAGATCCAGCTGTATGCCGGTAACTATGACTTCTGGTATGAGTCCAGCCAGTTGATGGTAAAACAGATGAAGGAAGCAAACCGCAAGAAAGAGGAGAAGATCAAAGAGCTGCAGGAGTTCATTCAGCGATTCTCCGCAAACGCTTCCAAATCCAAGCAGGCTACTTCCAGAAAGCGTGCCTTAGAGAAGATCGAGTTAGACGATATCCGTCCGTCCAGCCGTAAATATCCGTACATTGACTTCCGCCCGTTCCGTGAGATCGGAAATGAGGTTCTGACCGTTGAGAATTTATCCAAGACCATTGACGGCGAGAAGATCTTAGACGGCATCAGCTTCACCCTGACCCGTGATAACAAAGTGGCTCTGGTAGGACCGAATGAGCGTGCAAAGACCGTTCTCTTCCAGATCCTTTCCGGTCAGATGGAGCCGGATGAGGGCTCCTACAAATGGGGTCTGACCACCACCCAGTCCTATTTCCCGAAGGATAATACTGCAGAGTTTGACAGTGATGACACCATCGTAGACTGGCTGACCCAGTACTCTCCGGAGAAGGATGTAACCTATGTACGTGGTTTCCTCGGTCGCATGCTGTTTGCAGGCGAGGATGGCGTGAAGAAGGTGCGCGTCCTGTCCGGTGGTGAGAAGGTGCGCTGCATGCTTTCCAAGCTGATGATCTCCGGAGCAAACGTGCTGATGTTAGATGAGCCGACTGACCATCTGGATATGGAATCCATCACCGCACTGAACAACGGCCTGATCAAATTCCCGGGCGTACTGATCTTTTCCTCCCGTGACCATCAGATCGTACAGACCACTGCAAATCGCATCATGGAGATCGTAAACGGCAAACTGATCGATAAGATCACCACCTATGACGAGTACCTTGAGAGCGATGAGATGGCAAGAAAACGTTTTGTATTCTCCGTTGAGGAAAAGGACGAAGACTAAAGATAAAGCTTAAAAAGACAGAGGGCAGTTCCGAATGCGACCCGGAGGGGATCGAAGGGGCTGCCCTTTATGTTTCACGTGAAACATTGGTTACAGTGTCAAAACTCATCTTCCATGGCATGCTCGCATGTCGGTGGAAGATGAAGTTTATGACACGCCCTTCAATGAGGATGAAGTGGGGAGAAATCGCCACGGAAATCCGAATTGAAGCAGGATTGTGAGAGTGCGAAGCACGAAACAATCCGTGTAACCGAAGGTTCGGATGCTTTGACATTCGAACCAACATTTTGATAAACATGTCATGGAGGGATTATGAGTCTCATAACGATCGAACATTTGACAAAATCATATACGGAGCGACTTCTCTTTGATGATACGGCATTCAGCATCAACGAGGGAGAGAAGGTTGGACTCATCGGCATCAATGGTACCGGTAAGTCTACGCTTTTAAAAATCGTAGCCGGACTGGAGGAGGCAGATCAGGGATCGGTGGTGCGCCGCAGAAACCTGTATATCCGCTATCTGCCGCAGATCCCGGCCTTTACGGCAGGAGATACGGTGCTGGATGCCATTGTAAGAGACAACCGGGATGAACCGCATTTTTCATCCCGGGAAGAGATTGAGGCCAGTGCCAAGAACATCTTAACAAGGCTTGGCATTTATGACTTTGACGAGAAGGTGGATCATCTTTCCGGTGGCCAGAGAAAGAGGGTAGCCCTGACCAGTGTGCTGCTTTCCACGGCAGATCTTTTGATCCTGGACGAGCCGACCAACCATTTGGACAGTGAGATGGCCGACTGGCTGGAAGAATATTTAAAGAAATTCCGCGGAGCGCTGCTGATGATCACCCACGATCGCTACTTCTTAGATAGTGTCACGAACCGGATCGTGGAGCTTGACAAGGGAAAACTCTATAGCTATCAGGCCAACTATGAGGGATTTGTAAAGCTGAAGGCAGAGCGTATGGACATGGCAGTGGCCTCTGAGCGCAAACGCCAGTCTATCCTGCGAAATGAGCTTGCATGGATGCAGCGGGGAGCACGCGCACGCTCTACAAAACAGAAGGCGCATATCCAGCGTTATGAGGCCCTGCGGGACATGGACGCACCGGAGTTCGACAAAGAAGTGGAGATGGAATCTATTTCCAGTCGTCTTGGACGGACTACGGTGGAATTAAAGGATCTGTGTAAGGCATATGGCAGTAAGGTTCTTTTGAAGGATTTCACCTATATTTTTCTGAAAAATGACCGCGTCGGCATTATCGGGCCGAATGGAAGCGGAAAATCAACCTTGATGAAGATGATCGCCGGTTGGATACAGCCGGATTCCGGCACGATCGAGATTGGTCAGACTGTCAAGATCGGTTATTTTTCCCAGGAAAACGAGGCCATGGATGAGAGCTTGAAGGTCATCGATTACATCCGCAATGTGGCAGAATACGTGCAGACGAAGGATGGAAGCATCAGTGCATCCCAGATGCTGGAGCGTTTTCTGTTTCCGGGCAGTGTGCAGTATACCGCCATCAGTCGTCTGTCGGGCGGCGAAAAGCGGCGTCTGTATCTTTTACGGATTCTCATGGATGCGCCAAATGTACTCCTTTTAGACGAGCCGACCAATGACCTGGACATTCGCACCCTGACCATTTTAGAGGACTATCTGGATAGCTTCCAGGGCATTGTGATCACCGTGTCCCATGACCGGTATTTCTTAGACCGCATGGTGCGTCGGATCTTTGCCTTTGAGGGAGACGGAAATGTGGTGCAGTATGAGGGCGGTTTTACGGATTACCAGGCAGCCTATCTTTTGAAACACCCGGAACTTTCGGCGGGAAGCGGAACGCGGGCAGACCGCTGCAATGTTTCCGGCAGTGCGGGTGAAAATATGGAAAAGAAATCATCCCAGGACGGCAGAAGTCATCAGAAAAAGCTGAAATTTTCCTATAAAGAACAGCGGGAGTGGGATACCATTGAGGACGAGATCGGCGAGCTGGAAGCAAAAATTTCAGACCTGGACGGGCAGATTGCAGAGTCCGCGACCAATTACGGAAAATTAAACCAGCTAATGGCGGAGAAAACGGAAAAGGAAGCACTCCTGGAAGAAAAAATGGATCGGTGGATGTACCTGCAGGAACTGGCAGAAAAGATCGCCGAACAAAGTTAAGCGGCCATAAGCAAGGAAATATGCGAGAAGTGAAATATTATCATTAAGAAAAATATGAAAATGATACATATTTGCTATGAAAATCGGCGATAGAAGTTTCAAAAGCAAAGGATTGACTTTAACAAATTAACTTGCTATAATTTTTACGATACGTAAGGGCAATGGAGCTCTGCCGATATTGGTGGTGTTCTTTTGCCTTTTTTAAAAGAGAGTAAGGAGGAGCAAAGTCATGTCTTATGTAGATGAGGTCTATGAGAGAGTAGTAGCACAGAACCCGGGCGAGCCGGAGTTCCACCAGGCCGTAAAAGAGGTTCTGGATTCCTTAAAACTGGTGATCGACGCAAACGAGGAGAAATACCGCAAAGCTGGTATCCTGGAGCGTTTTGTAGAGCCGGAGAGAATTGTTTCTTTCAAGGTACCGTGGGTAGATGACAATGGCAACGTACAGGTAAATAAGGGGTATCGTGTACAGTTCAACAGTGCCATCGGACCGTACAAGGGAGGCCTTCGTCTCCATCCGTCCGTAAATCAGAGCATCTTAAAGTTCCTGGGCTTTGAGCAGACCCTGAAAAACTCCCTGACCGGTCTTCCTATGGGCGGCGGCAAGGGTGGTTCCAACTTCGATCCGAAGGGCAAATCTGACCGTGAGGTTATGGCATTCTGCCAGAGCTTTATGACTGAGCTGTATCGCCACATCGGCAAGGATACCGACGTTCCGGCTGGTGACATCGGCGTAGGCGCAAGAGAAGTAGGCTTTTTATTTGGCCAGTACAAGAGAATTACCGGACTGTATGAGGGCGTTCTGACCGGTAAGGGACTGACCTTTGGCGGTTCCCTGGCAAGAACCCAGGCAACCGGATATGGCCTGATCTACATCTTAAAAGAGATGCTGGCTCACAACGGCAAAGATCTGGAAGGCAAGACCGTTCTGGTATCCGGTTCCGGAAATGTAGCAATCTACGCAGTAGAGAAAGTACAGCAGTACGGTGCCAAGGTTGTTGCAATGAGCGATTCCAACGGTTATGTATATGATCCGGAAGGCATTAAACTGGATGTTGTAAAAGAGATCAAGGAAGTTCGCCGCGGCAGAATCAAAGAGTATGCAGATGCGGTTCCGTCTGCAACCTACACCGAGGGAAAAGGTATCTGGACGATCCCGTGTGACATTGCTCTTCCGTGTGCAACTCAGAATGAGCTGAACTTAGAGGATGCAAAGACCCTGATCGCAAACGGCTGCTTCGCAGTAGCAGAGGGCGCAAACATGCCGTCCACCAGAGAAGCTACCGACCTGTTCGTAGAGAAGAAGATCCTCTTCATGCCTGGCAAGGCAGCGAACGCAGGCGGCGTTGCAACCTCCGGTCTGGAGCAGAGCCAGAACAGCTTAAGACTGTCCTGGACCTTCGAGGAAGTAGATGCAAAACTGCATGACATCATGGTCAACATCTTTGCAAAAGCAGATGATGCAGCAAAACGCTACGGCGTAGAAGGCAACTATGTTGCAGGCGCAAACATCGCCGGCTTTGAGAAGGTTGTAGATGCCATGATCGCACAGGGCGTGGTATAGGATACCGGATGATTGATAAAGGATCACACAGGGGAGATGCAGGTTTGCATCTCCCTTGTCTTATGCGCAGGATAGTTCATGCGCTGCACGAATTGCAGCTTGCAATCCGACTGATTTCCATTGAAAAGCGGAAAGGTATCATGTATAATGTAACGAGCTAAAAAACGATCGTAAGAAGGTGAATCTATGCATAAATTTCTCCGAAGCATTGGCTTTAGTACCTATAGAAAAAAACGTGATATCGGAAAACTTTTGGAATCTTTGATCCCGTCTGCCAAATGGAAAAAGCTTCAGCTGGATGAAGAAACCAATCTTTGTGAACTGCGGGCGGAAGTAGCACCGGGCATGGGGATTGTCATGGTGGGAGAGCTGGACACGGAAGGCGCATTCCAGTGTGAATATTATTACCCCTATCTGGAATCCGAGGATATTTCTTCTACCGCAGACTGTTCCATCCAGCGGCATACAGAAAAAGAAACCTATGCAGGGCTTCTGGACGAATACCGTGTAGGGATTTCCCTGATCTTCTATCTGGATAACTGCTATGAATATCGTGAGCGCAGGGCAAAACATCTGCCCCATACGGCTCAGGCCGTAAATCTGACCGGCCTGGCTATAGAAGGCAAAATCTTGCTTCCGCTCCACAAAACCAGAAAACAGATCGAGATGGCAAAGGTGGCAGCAAAAGACCGCAACAGTCTTTTAGAAGCAGCGAAAAAGGGCGATGAGACTGCCATGGAGACCCTCACGATCGAAGATATGGATCTGTATTCCCAGGTATCCAGGCGTGTGATGAAAGAGGATCTGTATTCCATCGTGGAGTCCAGCTTTATGCCATGCGGCATCGAGTGTGACCAGTACTCCGTAATCGGAGAGATCACGGCAATCGACCTGAAAGAAAATGCGGTGAGCAAAGAACAGGTATACAACCTGACCATCAGCTGCAGCGATATGCTGTTTCATGTAGGCATTGCAAAGAATGACCTGATGGGAGAACCAAAAGTCGGAAGAAGGTTCAAGGGCCAGATCTGGATGATGGGAACCGCGAAATTTGCGGACTTATCAGAATAGGGCTTGATATTTTCGGGAATCTTTGTTATTCTAGCATGGTACGCGTCTGGTGTACGGGTTCCCATAGTTAAATGGATATAACAAGCGCCTCCTAAGC
>CAVIHW010000034.1:0-26379 GCA_963642615.1 Oscillospiraceae bacterium
TCAAACTGGTGGTACCAGAAAACGGACGGTACTTATATCCGGAATGCCTGGGCGTGGATTGACGGAAACAAGGACGGGATCAGCGAATGCTATCGTTTTGATCAAAACGGCTGGATGTATGTGTCAACAACGATCGATGGTTACACAGTGAATGAATCCGGAGCATGGACGGTCGACGGAAAAACACAGACGAGAAAAGAGACCATTGATTCGGAACGCAATACACAGATGTATGATGATGCCGGCAATGCATCGACAAGGATCAACAGCGGATTTTACAACTCCCATGCATCCAATCTTTCCACGTTTGCGGATCAGTGCTTTGAACTTGTCAACAAAGAGCGGGAACAGGCCGGGCTGGATGCGCTGGATTATGATGATCTGCTGCAGGAAGCCTGCGATGTTCGTGCCGAGGAGCTGGTGGATTCCTATTCCCATACCAGACCGGACGGAACCTACTTTAAGACGGCAATGCAGGAAGCCGGTTTGGATATGGACACGGTCACCGTCTGGGGAGAGAACATCGCGGCGGGCTTTGCTACACCACAAGAGGCAGTACAAGCCTGGATGAATTCCAAAACGCACAGAGACAATATTTTAAAGCGGAAATTCCAAAAGAGTGCAGTCGGCTTTTATTATACGACGGTGGATGACTACCAGTACTTCTGGGTACAGCTGTTTACAGATTAGTCGGTAGCTTCAAGATCCCGGTAAGAAGATCAGCCTAAGGTTTTCTGCCGGGAGATCGGAGCCTTGGAAGGCTGAGACTTCTGGGCGACACTGTTTCTGCGGACAGGAGCTTTGTCAAATTTTCCGAGTTCCTTTTCGAACTCTTTTTCTAACTTGTTCAGGGAAACCAGTTCTTTTCTCGGTGCTTTGGCTTTGTTTTTCTGCGCTTTCTTTGCAGCCTTCTTTTGTTCCTCTTCCTGGCGAAGCTCTAAGCTTCTGTGCGCACCGGCACCGGTTCTGAGAGCCTCGCGGAGACGGACTGCCATGTTCATGCGGTTGCCGCGCACGGTATAATTTTCATTTCGGTTGATATAGGAGTTTGCAGCCTGGTAGGCATTGTTGTAAAGCTCTGTCAGCTTCTGTGCCTGTGACTCGTTGAGTTTAGTCTGTCCCTGTGGAAGCTTGTCGGTGAAACTCTTCAGTGCCTTTAAGCTGTCCTCAAGAGCATTGAAGTAAGGAGAATTCTTGATGAAGATGCTCTTTGTGCTTTTTAAAAGCTGTGACATTTCTTTGATATCCTTTTTCTGCTCGGCCACATCGGTCAGGTAGCTCTTTAGTCCGATCTTCTGGCGATCTGCAGAAGCCTCCAGTTTGGTTTTTTCACGACGGTTGTTCAAATTGCGCATGCCGGTTTCTATGTCTTTTTTTTCATCCATACGCTGGAATACACGGTTGAAGTCGTCAAGCTCCTGGGTTAGATTTTTGATTGCCTTATTGACGAGTTTGCCATCTTTTGTCTGAAGCTCACTAGAAGAGCGTAAGGCCAGATATTCATTCGCAAAAAGACGTTCTGTAGTTCTGTCCAGGTCTTCTCTCATAGCCACCAGGTTTATGTTATATCCCCGCGTGGCTACGGCTTTTTCGTATCTGGTTATAAATTCAGATATTTCCTGAAGGGAAGCGGAAAAATCGAGAAAATCTGCATTTGTTTTGAAAACTTCCTTTTTCTTGTCTGCGGAGATATCCTTCAGTTCGTTCTGGATGTAGCTGATATTTTCTTTTAACTGTCTGAGTGTTCCTGCCATAATGAGTACCTCCTGTTTTTTTCTGTTTTTATCTTTGATCTGACCTGAGTATAACATGCTGGACAGGACAAATGTGGGACAAAAAGATAAATAAATTTTTGTCCCACATTTGTCCTGTTCGATATGGTATAAATGAGTTATCAAAGAAAGGTGACCGGAAAAAGCAAAACCGTATCAATAAAGGAGGAAACGATATGCCAATTAGAACTTATGGAGCACTTGATGTGAAATTTTCCGACAAAGTAGATAAGATGGAAAAAGAAAAATGGGCAGCAAAGCAGGCTGGCTGGGAGTTTGTGGAACGTCCGATTTCCTATTATATGGATCAGTATCTGGAGGAATATCGCGCCAGCGGACCGGATCGGAGCAATTTAAAGCAGGCGCTTCGGGATTTTCGCAGGCAAAACAAGGAACAGTATCCGGATTTTATTCCGAAGCTGTCGAATGCATCGGAGGAGGAACTGCAAAAGCGTATGAGCCATGCAGATGCCTGCATGACAGCAATGGCTCAAGTCATATTTGAAAAGAAAAAACCGTTCCTGTGCATGCATGATACGATCGATCGTCTGTTTGGAAAGAATGGAACGGCAAAGCAGCTCTTTGGAGAAGAATGGAATCTGTCCAATATCAAGGAAATAGATAAAAACAATATCGATGGACAGGTGAATGCCATGCGAGGCCTGTATGAACTCATGGATACCGGGGATGGACCGGAGGCACAGGAACGCAATGAGCGCGTCGTTATGCTGATGGCATTAAATGAGAAAAAAATCTCGGATGAAGATTATCGCACAATGCGTGAATCACAGCTGTCAGCGCGTTACCCTGAGAATTACAGGGAGATGGTTCAGCAGGAACTCGATCACCGGTTTGATAAGTTGTTTGAGATGATGCAGGATCATATGGAGGAGAAAAAAGCCCGTCGCAATGCTCCAGAGATGGAGGAGCATTTAAAGGCCGTTTTTGACAGAGATGAGACGGATCCGAACAAGCTTCATGATGCTTACAGTGCACTTTTTAACAATCTGTCGGAGATCGGCATGAATGGAGGCTATATGAGGGCTACAATGCCGGGTGCGTATGAAAATCAGGATGGTTCTAAGCTTACACTCAGTGATGAACAAATGAAACGCATGAAGGAATGGGAGGATGATGATTGCGAATACCGATCTAAGCTGACTCTTCCGTGTTCAATGGCAAATCCGTACTCAGCAATCCTGGATCAGCAGGAACTTGCAGATTTTATGTTGATAGTAGCAAAACGTCCAGAACACGTGGCTGAGGGACAGCTGAATACATTGAAGGAATTTTGCATTGATGTCGCGGATATACTTGATGAGAGAGACTCTGAGCAGTATAAGGCAGAAAAGGAAAAGCAGACCGAAAAAATTCTGGAAGATACCGGTATGCAGGATGCCGAGAAAACAGATACCCGCCATCCGCAGATATCTGTCTATGAAAAGGATGGAAGAAAGCTGATCGTCAGCAACGAACATGACCTGTTTGGCAACCTGCATGTCCGGGCAGATGTGCCGGGACAGCTGATCAATTATGATCTGCAGGTGCGACTTTCTGAGCTGGATGAACTTTGCATAAGCCGTGATCAGGGCAGAGGCTCCGGTGCCTACACAAATATGCGCAGAGCATTGCATCAGATGCAGGATGCAACACTTTCGAACAATCCGAGCGCAGAGGAATTGAACGCACTGCAGCAAAAATTTGAAAGTCTGCAGGAAAAAGTGAATGTTTATATGGAACGGAAAAGAAGACAGCGCGTAGCCAAGGGCGATATGGAGGTTGCTGGCGGCAGTCCGTATGAGAAGAAACGCATCAGCTTCGCACGAGGACTCCTTAGATTCACGCAGGATAAGCTTGCAGCAATTCAGAGCATCCGTGACCATCAGGCCACGATGCATCAGGAGCTCGGTGCAGAGGTAGATCCTAGAGAGTCGGCAATGCGGGAACCGAAGGAAGAAGTGCCTAAGAAGGAGCGCATCAGCATTCAAGAGCTGGAAGGCAAGAAAAACGAAAAAGTCGGTACCAAGTTTCCAAAAGGAAAAAATGTACCCCAAAAGCAGGAAAATAAATTAGAACAGAAAGAAATCGGGAAGCAGCCCTCACGAAAGCACGGATGAATTTAAAACACGAATGGTGTATCGGTGGGTGCCCGGCACAAAAGCGGCAGGCTATGGAAAACATGGCCTGCTATTTTTGCATCCTGACTGTAACTGAGGTGATAGTCCGCATAACAAAAACTTTGCATGAAACCTTGAAATTAAGCCAATGTAGTGATAAGATATGGTATCAGACAATGCGACTTGATGGATCATTACTATATAAAGAAACCACGGAATTGGGGGGTGTGTGTGAAAAAAAGAAATCCATATGGCTTTACACTCGCAGAGCTTCTGGTAGTGGTAGCCATAATCGGTGTGCTGGTTGGCATTTTCATCCCGATATTTACCAGTCAGCTCGAGAAGGCGAGAGAGGCAACGGATCTTGCGAATGTGCGCGCGGCTTATGCGGAGGTGATGAGCGATGTCATTACGGAGAATACAAGCTCGTCTCTCTATGACGAAAAAACCAAGCGTTATTCGAAGGCTGTGAAGCTGAAACAGAAGCAGATTGGATGGATTACTACCAATCTAAATGTTGCGGGCATAACACCTGCAGATACGATTCATTGGGTGGGACAGGTTCTGCCGGGAAATGACTGTACGGTGTTCTACGATGCAGATAAAGGAAGCACCACACTGCTGTGGAGCGGTCTCACAGTAAAAAATGATTATCAATGGAAGATAGATGGTGACAAGCTCGTTTTGAGTAATGTCAGCGTGGTAAGCGGATGGGTTGCAGGTTCGATTCCGAATGCTTTTGATAAAAAAATTAATGATGGACAAACGTTTACGGTCGGAGCCCTTTCGGATCCATTAAAGCAGGCTACGAAAAATGGAACATATCAATTTGAACTTGGATACTTTATAACAAAACCTGACGGAACGATTATTGTAAATTCTGGCTATATTGTATTAGGTGAGCAGGAAAGAACATTGAATATCACAACTGATACAACAGCTTTAGAAAACCAAGGAAGCAACGGCTATAGTTTTGGAAATACAGATGTCACTGCGGGCGATGACTGTAAGGTCTGCATTCAGCTGTTTAAGGTAAAACTTGAGAATGGTAAGCGAACAGGTTCCATACAGCTCTCCGATATAGAAGACAGAGAATTGTCAGATTTAATCAAGATTCAGTAAAACCGCGACTACACCATACCCAATGAACACAGGAGTGCTTATGTTACACATAACCTTTTTTCTCACCGCCTACATCCTGACCATCACCTTCGTTCTTGGCTGTTGTCTGGGGAGTTTTGCGGACTGCATGGCAGGACGGCTGCTTTCTAAAGAACCGGTCTTTGCCGGGCGTTCTCATTGCGATCATTGCAGGCATGTGCTTGGAGCGTTGGATCTGGTTCCGGTGCTTTCCTGGGTGCTTTTAAAAGGGAGGTGCCGCTACTGTCAGACAAAGGTTCCGGCAGAATCCACCATTGTGGAGCTGATTTCAGGTCTTGCCTGCTGTCTTGTGGTTTACCGCTACGACCTGTCTGTGCTTGCGCTGCGCGGTATCCTCTTATGGGTGGTGCTCCTTACACTTACCTTGACAGACCTTCATCAGTGGATCATTCCGGACAGACTGCAGGTCGCAGGCTGCGTGATCTTTCTGGTCACGGCACTTTTTTTGCCGGATCCGCTTTCTGCTATCTTAAAGGGATTTCTTCTGGGCATAACCCTGGGAGGCGGTATGCTTTGCCTGTCCTTGCTTTATGACCGCTTAAGCGGCAAGGAGAGCCTGGGCGGTGGTGATATCAAGCTTTTCTTTATGACTGGTCTGTACCTTGGCTCAGCCTGGGAGATCTTGTTTTATCTGATCCTGAGCTGCCTGCTCGGACTGGCCTTTGCACTTGTACGTCAGGAAAAACGTCTTCCCTTTGGTCCGGCTATTGCGGCGGCATGCTTTGTCATGTTATTATATGGAGGACAGATTACCCGGTGGTATACCGGCTTGTTTTAAACGGGAGAATTTTGTATGAAAAAGTGTTTGGGAATCGAGATCG
Source organism: Oscillospiraceae bacterium (assembly GCA_963642615.1). Taxonomy (GTDB): domain Bacteria; phylum Bacillota; class Clostridia; order Lachnospirales; family Lachnospiraceae; genus Brotaphodocola. The sequence goes on from CAVIHW010000034.1 coordinate 5,872, forward strand.
GTCATTACCGCATCAAAATTGCATATGTGGAGCGTGGAGAGCTGTGTGAATACATCTCCGAACGGATTGAGGCAGATGTGTTCGGTGACAGAAAGCTTTATGCAGATGCCATTCGGGATATCTTAAAGAAAAAAGAGATCCGCTGCAAACAGGCAGTTTTTGTGATCCGTCAGGAAGATGCCTATGTAAGACGGTTTAAGCTTCCGCTAATGACTGCGGAACAGTTGAAACTCAATCTTCCGTATGAATTCCACGATTATACGGGAGACAATACGAATGCCTACCAGTATGATTATCTGGTACTCGGGCAGACAGAAGAACAGCTGGATATCCTGGCTGCGGCCTGCACAAAGGAATTGTGCCAGAATTTCCAGCAGCTGGCAAAAATGGCAAAATTAAAGCTGGTAGGACTGGTTCCGTCCGTGGTGGGACTCGAACAGCTTCTCGAGACGGTGCCGGACAGCACAGAGAAGGATTATGCCCTTCTGGATCTGGGCAGCAAGGCGATCCGGATTCATTTCTTCCGGAAAGGGATCTATGATATTACCCGTACCCTGGAACCGGGATGTGAGGAGATTGAAAAGACCTGGCAGCGTGAGCCGCAAACCACGGAGAGGCTGGGGCTTGATGTGGATGATTATTACCGTTCCATGGCGACGCAGGTCATGCGTGTACTCAACTTCTATAGCTTTAACAATGCGGATAATACCATAGACAGCCTGTATTATTATGGAGGCGGTTCCAGGTACGAGGAACTGATCCGGATGATCGGGGATACGGTAGATCTTCCCATCCATTCGATCGGAAGTCTGATCACGGGTATTGATGAAGAGACTCTGCCGGAGTGGACGGACAGTCCGCAGGCATATGGAGTGCTGCTGTGAGCAGGCATGCACGGGCGAAGGAGAAATGGTAGATGGCAGGTTTGACGGCAATCGCAAATGTACAGATCGGGCGCGGAAGATATCCGACAAAGCGGCGCATGAATCTGTATCAGAAGGAAGTAAAGAAGGGCATCATTGCAGTACAGCTGACTTTGTTTGCCATATTCTGGGTGCTTCTGTATTTCTTTGTGCAATATGGTGTTGTAAGCCCTATGCGGGAGGCGGAACAGGCAGAGGCACGTTATCGGAGCATGCAGGTGCAGCTAGAGGGCATCAAGGCGGAAAATTCTGTTATGGATGCGGTTCAGATTGAGTATGCGCACTATGGAAGTGCGTATCAGACAGACAAAGAGCGGGCAGTACCGAGCCGGATTCCTATGTTTGAGACGTTAAAAACAAAGGTGTTCCCGCTTTGTCAGAGTATTTCCACGGTGAATATCAGTGAAGATCGCGTGGATGTGCAGTGCGTTCTGCCGCGCGGAACCATTCTGACTCATCTGGTTCAGGAAATCGAGAACGATGATCATGTGCGATACGTTTCGGTCTCCGTTGAGGCAACACCGGGCAAGGTGGACGATGAGGCAGAGGCATTGAACCTTGCCATGAACAAGGAAGTCAATGCAACCCTGGCTGTTTATTTTAATTTACCGGAGGGGAGTGAGCCGCAGTCATGAAATTTCTGATGAATTATATCCTGACGAGAACTGAAAAAATGCTGCTTCTCCTTCTGGCAGTGACGGTCTTGCTTGGCGTCTGGTATGCAAAGATCTATCATCCGCTGGAGCTTCGTATCCAGGCGGCTGACACGACAGCCATGGAAAATGAACTGGTCATAGAACAAAAGAAGGCATCCAGGATCCAGGCAATGCAGGAGGAGATCGCGGCCAATCAGGCAGCAGGACTTCCCATCGTGCCAACCTATAACAATTTTAAAGAGGTGGCAGACGAGTTAAATCGTATCTTCGGCACATCCTATGATTTCAATTTCCAATTTTCGGAACCGGAGATAACTGATACCACGGTGCGCAGAAATGCCACAGTCACCTTCCGTGCGCAGGATTATGACACGGCAACGGCTATGATGACCCAGATCCTAAACGGTTCGTTCCGCACCATGATCCATGATGTGAATTTCTCAAGCAGCTCCCGCATCAAGGCCGACCATGTAGACAATGTGATCTCGGATGAGGTATCTGTGACCTTCCAGATGACTGCCTATGAGACCACCTACGATGCGGATACATCCGAGGGCTTGAAGGCAGAAACGCAGACAAAACAGCCGGCGCGTGGTCTTGCCGGTGCAGATGTATCAAACCTGGAACGTTCGGACCTGGAAACGGCGGCAGAGGCGGTATTTGAGGAGTAGTGCATGAAACAGGCAGCGAACCGGCTAAAACAAGAAAATGGTGCCAGCCTTGCATTGGCACTTCTGTTCTTCGTGATCTGTGGCATGGCAGCCTCCGTGATCCTGGCAGCTGCATCAGCCACAGCCGGAAAAATGGAACAGATCCCGTCAGCGGATCAGAAACGCTTTACGGTAGAATCGGCAGCGACATTTTTGCGGGATGAACTGATGAGCACGGAGAATGTGATCAAGATCAAGGAAGTCCAGGTGGTCAATGAACATGATTCCACAGAAAACTCGGACACGGTCACCTATTACTATGTAGGAAAGGGCAAAAACCTGTCAGAGGAAACCAGCTGGACAGAAATTTCGGGTTCGGATGCATCGATCCTGGCGTCTTATGTAAAGAAGTATTATGTGCCACTGGACGTTGAGGAAGATTCCGATGATTTGGAGGATCCAGACGGCTCTTCCGGAACCGGATCCTCGGAAGATGAGATCATCGAGGCGGATTCAACGGATCCGGAACGGGAGTTTGTTCTGTCGGTGAATGTCAGCTCGGATACGAGTCTGGATTCCGCACAAACACTTCAGGCCAAGGTGCAGTTTTCCATGGCTTCAAACTACGGGATCACAGCTGTGATATCGGATCTGGTTACAGATACCGAAGAAAATCCCGAAGACCTGTGCCAGCGTGTTTTGACCATTCCTGCGGCACTGGAAGAGGAGACGGATGTGGACATCCAGCATGAGACCGAGAAAGATGACGACGGGATTACGGTAGAGGAATGGAATGTTATCACTACAACGCGCTGGACAACCATTCAGTGGCAGCGCGGAACCATCAAGACCGTGAAGACAGAAATAAACGAATCATAGGATATATGAGGAGGAAAAAGGCATGATGCGAAGAAACGTCATAGGTCGGCTCTCGTCAGAAAAAGGCGAGTCCCTGACGGAACTTTTAACAGCACTTCTTGTGGCCTCTCTGGGACTGACCATGTTTGCCTCTGCACTTACCGCCTCCAAACATATGATGGAACTCGGACAAAAGAAGATGGATGCCTATTATACCGGACGAAATGCACTGGAGGCGGAAGCTTCCGATCCGCAGACGGCAACCTTAATCGTCCAGGATACAGATGGAAGTCCATTAAATATCGGGACATCGCGGGCTGGTGCGGTGCCCGGAAGTTATTCTGTGGGCGTTTATCAGGAAAGTTCCGGTTCAAGCACCATCTGGAGATACAAACGACAGGGATCGTAACAAACATGCAAAAAAAGGTAACGGATGAGAATATGTAAAACGATTTCTGGAATATGGGTGAATGGTATGAAGAAGAACAAACGGCGCACTGCATGGCTGCTTCTGGGGCGCCTGCAGTCGAAGGCGGGCATGAGCCTGACAGAGCTATTGGCAGGAATCCTCATTCTTTCCATGGTTGGCCTGGTGGTTACCGGCGGTGTGACTGTGGTCAAGAATGTTTATCAAAAGGTTACCGCCAAGGCAGAAGCCCAGCAGGTACTGGTAACCACCGTGGAACTGGTCACTGCGGAGCTTTCCGGTGCCCTTGAGGTTGAGGATAAGGACGGTGCTCTGCGTATCCTGAGCGAAAAAAACGGATTATGGTTTTCTCTGCAATCCTCGGATGACGCAGGGATCTGCAAGACATATGATGAAGACACTGCTTATCCGCTTCTTTCATCCGGAGCCATGGGAAAACGGTTTTATACAACCTTTGACAGCTGCAGCTACGCAGATGGCTGTTTTACGATTACAAACATCGGAGTATGTGACAAACGACAGAAGAAAACCGATGATGCGACTCCGGCGGCAGAACTGTCGGAATTAAAAATAAGAGCCGTCAATCTGGAGGGAACTTGATATGAAAGATGCAAAATACAACCGGAATAGAACGAGTGGGTTTACGCTGGCGGAATTATTGGTGGTCGTTGCGATCATCATAATCCTTGCCGGCGTTTCTTTTGTTGCGGTGATCCGTTATCAGCGAAGCCTGCGGCGGCTGGAGATGGATCAGACGGCAAAGGAGATCTTTCTTGCGGCACAAAACCGCCTGAGTCTGGAAAAATCCCAGGGAACCATGGAACGCCTTTTACAGAGTTCTGCGGATGACGTGGAAATCAAGCTGGGTACAAAGGTGAACGAGTATCGCGGTGCCGGAACCGGCGGAGCAGATACAGACTCGGAGGACGGCTCCGGTACGGTAAGTGACACGGCAGATCTGTATTGTATCCGGTATACCGCAAAGGATTCTGTTTCCAATGCCAATGAAGACATCCGGGAGCGCCTTCTTCCCTATGGCTCCATTGACGATACCGTGCGTATCGGCGGCAATTACCTGATCTTTTATGAACCACAGAGCGGATGTGTCCGTGCGGTATGGTATTCCGACACCTATGCATTTGTAGAGGAAGATTATAAAAAAGATCTTTTAAATGAAGCATCGAACGATGCGTCAAAGCGGGAATCCTTTCAGGGAAATAATACGGACGTTGATAAACGAAGGTGTCAGGTTGGTTTCTATGGCGGGGAGCGCACAAAAGATGATGCCGGAAAAGAAACGAAACTGGACACCATTTCGCTGGAACTGAAAAATGAGGAAGTTTTGTATGCGGTTGTAAAGGATCCCAACCTTAGCTATCCAGACCGGGACTATGCTCTGAAACTCTGGATCGAGGGAGTAGACAGCGGCGCCAAGGCATCGATCGACCTGAAGTCTAGTAATCTTGCAGGTGACGACCGATATAGAAAAGATCTGGAATCAAAAACATATTACTGGATTTTGGATGATATCACAGCCAATGGGCTGCAGTTTGCTGACCTGAATTCAGATACCCATCTGAAATGGGATGGTTCTTCAAGGCTGATCCCCGGTGAGAACGTGCGCGTTTATGCAGCTATTTACGCGGATGGCAAAACAACTCCCTATCAGACCACGACCATCTATCAGGAAAACAGCCTTTTCCAGGATAAGAAAACGAGAGGTGTGACCATTGCCAATGCCCGCCATCTGGAAAACCTGGACTATCGGGCATCTCAGTTTGATCCGACTGAGCCAGAATTAAATCTGCAAAAGGTGGGAGATCCGGACGATCTGCGCTACCAGGCGGAGCAGGTAAATGATATCTCCTGGACAACGTTTCGTGAAAATACAGCAAAGATCCACACCAATATCGGCTCCGGCATCCTGGAGAAAACGGAAGCAAGCATTACCACCTACTATTGGAGTGAGACGGGTTCTTTCAGTCAGATGAATGCGACCACAACCGGCTGCTTTCTCCCGGTTGAGCCCCAGTTTGCATTGAACTACAAGGGCAATGGCTTCTTTGTAGAAAATTTAACCATTCAGCCAAACATTGATTCCGAAAGTGCAGGCCTGTTTGGCACAGTGACACAGAATCTGACCGTGGAAAAACTGAAACTGTTTTATCCGGTTGTGACATCCAAGGTGAGCACCGGAGGATTGATCGGCTGCGGAGCAGAAAACACCCGGATCCTTATGAAAGATGTCGTGGTGCAGTATCCGGATATCCATGCAGAAGGTCCCTCACAGGCTGTGACAACATTTCCTCAGATCAATGCCGGAGGTATGATAGGCGATTTTCAGGGAAGTCAGCTGACACTGGATGGCTGCCTGGTAGAAAATCAGACCGTTGACCGGATCACCGACAGCCAAAGCGGAAGTGATCCGTCAAAAACACTTCCAACTGACGTAAATCCGGAAAAACTACAGGTTTACGCAAGAAACGGCAGTGCAGGCGGACTTTTGGGCGCTATGACCAATGGTACACTGCAGGTATACAGCAGTTCTGCTTCGGTTTATGTGAACGGATTTTCTTATGCAGGCGGACTGCTTGGAGCTATTCTTACATCAGAAAGTGTGGATATTGACAGCTGCTATGTAGGAGGCCATACGGCAAATGGAGAGATGCTTTCCTCACCACTTCCGACGGAGGACGGTTTTGAGGGAACACAGGGACGTTATAATATCGTAGCCAGAAACACGGCAGCAGGCGGTCTGGCGGCAATTGTTCCAACAAATGCCTCCATTTCCCATTCCTATGTAACGGCATCGGTTTATACTTCGTCCGGAAGCATCAATGAGACCAACGGTTATCAGAATTACACCGCATTTATCCGATATACCGGTGATAGATGGTCGCCAGCCGATGGAAAAAAGGCATCTGACTGCGGATACTGCTATAGCGTTGGCCTTGTCAATGGAATCAGGGTACAGATGTATTCTGCTGGGTTAGCGGCCACGTTTCAAAACCTTCAGGGGAAAAGCAAAGCATTTCCATATGATGATACATTGGACAAAAGCTATCCCATGCCAACGGTACTGGAACTGGTGAAAGCAGATATTACCGCGAATCCTACACAGAAAATAACGCTTTCCCGCTATGCAACCGTGCATATCAGCGACTGGATACTGCCGGAAGAAAAGAAAGACAGCAAGTTTAAAGTGGAAAACGGAAACCGCCTGACCGTGCGGATCGATACGGGAATGACGGAGATTACGGAACCGCTGCGATATGCGATGAAGGTGCATGGTGAGACAAGTAACCATGATGTGTATTTCTTACTGGTAGTGGGTTCGGAAGATGCTAGTGGTAATAATGCGGTGACGGTAACGAGAAGATACAGCGATTGGGGAAATCAGGAGATAACGCAGCTTGCCAAGTGTGTAACGAAGGACGGAGAAAAAAAGCTCGAGGTTTACCTGGATGATATTACAAGAAGCGGCGGTAATTTCAGAAGCATCTTTGCTAATGGAGATATGCTTTCCCCCGGAGAGGATATCACGATCAATGTTGAGCAGATTACAGAATCACAGGTTTCGACGTTTGATGAGGTAGCGTTTGATGAAACTAAGGAAGAGATGACCAACAGCCTGTTTGGATATTTAAAGAAATCAGATGATGCAACCCTGGAAGGGGACGAGGTGCAGCATAATACGAATAAAATAAAGGCGATAAAACCGTATTACAATGATGCCGGCAAGAAGGGTTTGGGCTTTGTTCCTGCTGCAGAATCCGGAAAGTATTATGTACAGATCGATAATGCAAGGCATCTGGAATATTTATCCTATGAAATCGGTTATTCCTGGGGAGGCGTTTGCAATAATATTGTTGGAGCAATTCAGACCGATGATATTTACTGGTCTGGTGAATCAGATTCCTTCACCTTGGGTTTTCAACAAGAACTGGGTGCGAATTTAAACGTGTGGGCAGCAAGCACGCAAAAAACCAGGAATGGAAATTTCAGCCCATTGGATGTAAATACGGTCATCACAGCATACGATGGTTCCGGATATAAGATCAGTGGATTGCGCGTGAGTGAATCCTCTTATGCAGGACTTTTTGGTCATTTTGCGAAGTCCATAAAATTTGAGAATATGAACATTGAGAACGGATCCTTTGTCTCAACGGGTGATAGGGCAGGCGGTTTGATCGCTTACGCTGGAAACGAGGTGGATATTACAAATGTAAACTTCACCGGAACAACGAATATAACGGCGAAGAACGAAGCAGGTGGATTCATAGGAAGTACTTATGGAAGCTCCATAGAAATCACGAACTCTTCCATTGAGGGTGAGGCTACAATTGCATCGTCTAATAGCCATGCAGGCGGATTTGTTGGTAGTAGCATGGAAATCAAATTGTCCAGCATAAGTGCAAACAATCTGACGGTAACGGCAAACGGCAATAACTATGCTGGCGGTCTCATCGGTTTTGCATCTGGCAATGTAGATATTTGTGATAACTCTATGCTGAAAACGGTCAGTGTCGCCTCAAAAAATAGCGATGCCGGTGGTCTGATCGGCCAGACGCAATATGGGGTTGCTGCAACCATTCGAAACTTTCAGGTTACAGATGATCTGACTGTAGAGGGCTACAACACAGCGGGCGGTTTCGTAGGAAAAGCAAATGGCGGCTCTTTGACGATCAAAAATACCGAATTAAATAAGGCAACGGTGACATCGAAAAACAGCAATGCTGCCGGACTGGTGGCAGCTACCGATAACACAACTGTTAAGATTGGGAGCACAACGATAAACGACCGATTGAAGGTAAAAGGCTACTCCGAAACAGGCGGTTTTATTGGCGCTATGAGTGGAGATCTTGAAATTGAAGATTCTTCTGTGCTGGATGCATCGATTGCCTCCACAAACAGCAAAGCCGGTGGTCTGGTTGGTAAGACCGGAGGTTCAAACGTTACGGTGAACCGGGTAAAGATCATTGGAGAAAATACAGAGGTTCGAGGCTACAACACCACCGGTGGCCTGTTTGGACGATTGGAAGCCAATAATGTGAATATCAGCAATGCTGCGGTATCGGCGTTTATCTATGCCTCACAGACAGATAGTGGTTCTGCCAATTCCAATGCCGGTGGTTTGATCGGTGAAATGAAGATAACCGGATCGGATAGCTCCGTGATAACGCAATCCTATTATGGTGGTCGAACAATAAAGGGTAAATATGCCACGATTCAGCTGCCATATGGTGGCAGTGGCGGAAATTCCTATGAAGCAAACATCGTTGCAAATCAGGCAGCCGGTGGAATCATCGGATGGGTGGAGAATGCGTCAAGCAGCTTAACAATCAGTTGTTGTTTCAACACAGGTTCAGTTTGCAGCAAAAGCCAACAAGACGGACAATCTGTCGGCGGATTTTTTGGATCGATCCATCAAGGAACCATCACAATGAACAACTGCTATTCGATGGGAAAATTGACAGGAGGAGATCGGAAAGCAGGTCTTATCGGATCAACCGGACGAAATAAATATTATTATAACACAACGATCACATGCTCGGATGTTTACTACCTGAATGCATTTAACGACAGCGATAAGGATCCGTTTTATGGAAATAATTTGGGAAAAGGGGCAAAAGGAAGCCAAACAATTCGAGATGCAAGCTGGAATAAGATTGAACCTGACAGTACGGATGTGATCATTTCCCTGACAGATAAAATTGAAGGAGCGACTAACGGAGTGGATCTGTCTAACATAACAAAGGCCTATGATGCAACACTGAAAGATGATAACTATTATTGCAAAAACTGGATGCAGGAGTCGGATGGACAGATCGCCTATTACGGTGACTGGCCGAAGGTATACTATGATGGCAGTTTTGTATACTTTAGCGGAACGAGAAGCAGCGACAAAAAAACAGGAGAATATTCGTTTGTCTGCTATGATGGAGTCAGCTTTCAATCCAAATTGACAGCGGTGGAGACCTTTGATCTTGAGGCAAGCGGATTTGGTATCATCACCAAATCAAATGATCGGTCGCTGGTAGAGAGTCTCTATCAATTTTCAGATAGTTTAACTGGCACATATGAGAAAGTTTATCCGGAAGGAAGTGACGAGGAGCCAGAGTATTCGATTGTCCATTATTTTGGAGAAGATTATTATTTGTTCCGTCTGACGAAGCCAAAGTATAAGAGCAGTTTCACGTCAACATACATTAAGAAGGTCTCCGATGAGTCTGTTTATCTGGTAGAACAGAAAACGAAAGGGACTGTCACATTTACAAAGATTGACTAACTCAGTACTATGCAATCGCCGAGCAGGCAGAAAGGAGGGAGCCGCGAGTATCCTCGCACCGATTCATGAAAAAAATAAATATCCCAGTTGGTATTTCGGATTTTGAGAAAATCCGGAATGGTGAGTTTTATTATATTGACAAATCCAGTCTGATTACGGAAATTTTGGAAGAACAAGCAGAAGTAACACTGATCATTCGCCCTAGACGTTTTGGTAAGACGCTTGGCATGAGTATGTTGGAAAATTTCTTCAATATCAGGAAAGACAGCAGAAAACTGTTTGAAGAGCTGGAAATTGTAGAACATCAGACATTATGTGATGCGTGGATGAACCGGTATCCCACCGTCTTTGTTTCATTTCGGCAGGTAGACGGTCTGGATTTTACCGGGGCATACGATATGCTCACAATGACGATCGCAGACTTATATAATGAACATCTGTATTTGCTTGATAGTAAATATGCTACAGAATTCCAAAAAACAGCATTTGCGCATCTCGCACACGGCATCGGCTCCATGAAAGAAGTTAAGAACAGCCTTATGCTTTTGACAACGATGATGCAAGGTTATTATGAAAAACCGGTAATCCTGCTTATAGATGAGTATGATGTCCCTGTAGCAAAAGCGAACAACAATGGTTATTATGATAAAATGCTGGATGTTATGAAAGGCTTAATGCAGGCGCTAAAAGACAACCGAGCACTTCAATTTGCAGTTGTTACGGGATGTTTGAAGATTGCAAAAGAGAGCATTTTTACGGGAACAAATAATTTTGTATCGGATACGATCACAAACTCTCGTTTTAATGAGTATTTTGGATTTGTACAAAATGAGGTTGATCAGTTATTAAAGGATGCTGCTCAGACAGATCAAGCTGAAAAGATCAAAAAATGGTATGATGGATATCATTTCGGTGATTGTGATGTTTACTGTCCGTGGGATGTAATGAATTATTTGCTGGAGCTGCAGCGCAATCCAAATGCTAAGCCGGTCAGCTACTGGAAGAACACCAGTGACAATGCCATCATCCGTTCTTTTATTGACTATGCGGGCAGCGCGATCACGAATAAACTTGAAACATTGATGGCTGGTGGCTGCATCATTCAGCGTATAGATGAAAACCTGACCTATGATTATCTGCATTCCACAGAAGATAATCTTTGGAGTGCGCTGTACCTGACAGGGTACCTGACGAAAGCGCGTGAGGACGATGATAAGAGTGAACTGCCGGATGGTATGGTTGCTTTGATGATTCCAAATGCAGAGATCAAAGAGATTTTTGAAACGACTGTCATCAAATGGTTCGATGACAGTGCAAAGAAGTGGAATCGAAATGCTTTGTTTGATGCAGTCTGGAGAGGTGACGATGAAAGCATTGCGAGAGAGATGAATGCACTCCTTCGGCGTACGATTAGCTATCATGACTATCGGGAAGACTTCTACCACGCATTTCTTGCTGGCATTTTTACAGGTGCCGGATATATGGTGGATTCTAACAAGGAGCATGGAGAAGGCCGAAGTGATGTAGTTGTTTACGATCCCATCAATGCTTGTGTTGCAATCTTTGAAGCAAAGTACACGAGAATACTGGAAAATCTGGAAAGTGAATGTGATACGGCTTTGCAGCAAATAGATGATCGGATGTATGCAAAGGAATATGAGGAGGACTATGATCAGATCCTTTGCTACGGTATTTCTTTTTTTAAGAAACGCTGCATGGTAAAGAAAAAGTAAGGAAATATGACAGAATTATGAAGAAAAAGTACTCGACGCGAAGTTTATCCTTCCGGATCATCAGCAGAAATGTTCTGATCCTTTTGATGTTCAGTGTCATTGTCAGCGCGATCGGATATGCCCTGTTCACGGAATCCCTGACCAGGAGCTACAATGATTTCGCATTTCAGACGGCAGAAACAGCAGTTTCCGTGATAAATGGAGACCAGATCGAAGAATTTTTGGAGAGCAAAGGAGATGACAGTGAATATCAGACTGAGCTAAAACAGCTTCAGCTCCTCTGTAGGACGCAGGGCGTTACGCTGATCTATGTGATTTCTGTGGATCAGACTGATTATAACAGTTTCCGGTCCGTGTTCAATGTTCCGTCCGAGGAGAGCGGATATACACCGTGGGAGGTGGGCTTTGAGCGAAGCACAACCAATGAGGAATATCAGTCTATTTATCGGGAAATCTATGAAGATGGTCTGCAGCGCGGTACCATCTACCGATTAAAGGATCTTGCCGGAAAGGATCCTCATATTACATCCCTCGTTCCGGTTCATGCCTCCGATGGTTCGGTTTCGGCCATCCTTTGTGTTCAGAGACCAATGAAGGAGCTTACCATAGGACGTTACCGTTATCTTCGGGAGGTGGCAGCAGTTGTCCTGGTGCTTTCCGTGTTGGTATCTATTGGTACTGCGGTTTACTTAAGGCGGCAGTTTGTAAAGCCGGTGCGTCAGCTTGCGCTGGAAGCGGAGCGTTTTGCAAACGAAAACAGCCGCAACTATGATGTGCGGCTTTCGGAATTAAGCACGATATCGGAGCTTCATGCGCTTGGAACCTCCCTGGAAAAGATGGAAGAAGATACCATTCGTAATATGGAAAATATCCGCCAGATGACGGTGGAGCGCGAAAAGGGGAAGGCAGAGCTGAGCCTGGCTGCGCAGATCCAGAAAGATGCGATCCCAAGCAATTTCCCAAAGGATGAGCGGTTTTCTCTTTATGGCTCCATGACTCCGGCAAAGGCGGTCGGCGGTGATTTCTATGACTTTTTTATGATCGATGACGATCATCTTGGACTCGTGATCGCAGATGTTTCCGATAAGGGTATTCCGGCTGCATTGTTTATGATGATCTCAAAAATCGTGATCCACAATTTCGCGATTATGGGAGCATCTCCGAAGGCAGTTCTTGAGAAAGCCAACAGTATGATCGTCCAGCATAATCAGTCGAGCATGTTTGTGACAGCCTGGTTTGGCATCCTGACTCTTTCGACCGGAGAAATCCTGGCAGCGAATGCGGGACATGAATATCCGATGCTAAAAAAAACAGATGGAAATTTTGAACTCTTCAAGGATCCGCACGGACTTCCGGTAGGCGCTATGGAAGGCGCTGCTTATAGGGAGTATACGATGAAACTGGATCGGAACAGCACATTGTTTTTGTATACAGATGGTCTTGCGGAAGCTTCAAATGAAAAGCAGGAATTCTTTGGCACAGGACGGATCCTGCACGAATTAAATCAGACACCGGAGGCAGATCCAAAGACTCTTCTCTTAAATATGAAGGCAAGTGTAGACAGCTTTTCCGGGGAGGCACCACAGTTTGATGACCTTACGATGCTGGCAATAAAGCTTTTGTGATGAAATGCAGGATTAATCTTTACGGGAGGGAAAATGAGCAAAAAAAGAAACAGATTGTACTGGAAACGGCTGGCAGCCGCTGCGCTCAGCTTCAGTATGGCTGTATCCCCCTTATCCCAAACAGGATATGGGATAGCAGCTTATGCAGCAGAGACTGAAGACGATACGTTGTCAGAAGATCCGAAAGATACTGGAGCAGATACGGAATTGAAAACGGAAGAGAAAGCGGAATCCGAAACAGGATCCAAAACGGAATCCAAAACGGATCCCAAAGCGGAATCTGAAACAGAAGAGAAAGCGGAATCCGAAACAGAGGGAAAAGCAGAATCCGAAACGGAATCTGAGGATCCGGGTGCCACAGAAACAGAAAACAAAACCGAAGACGGATCAGAAACGCAGGACGAGGTCGATTCCGAAAACGAACCGGAAACAGAAAAAACAGAAGACACAGATTCAGACAACAAAACAGAATCCGATTCAAACTCAGAAACCGGCTCAGACGACAAAACAGAATCCGGTTCAAACTCAGAAACAAACGCAGACAGCACGACAGAGTCCGATGCAGATTCAGAAACAGGATCAGACGACAAAACAGGATCCGATTCAGAACAGGAAACAGACTCAGACAAACAAACAGAAACGGAGTCAACCTCAAAAGACGAGTCGACCACCAAGGATGAAACAGCATCCATAGACAATCCGGCCAATCCCTTCGGTCTTGCCGACGAGGATATGCCGCTTGACCTGGGACTGGCTGATTCGGAATTTTCGTCCGACACCGATGAGATTGAACTGCGTGCAGATGATGCCTTGGGCGAAGATGAGGAAGCTGACGAGGATGCGGATTCGGATGAAGACGAAGACGGTGAAATGGTTACAAATCGAAAGGCCACGATCCGGAATTACAAGGTGCATTATTCGGGCGATTCTTTTACCTTTTATTATACGTCGGTAGCCCATAACCAGAAGAAATTTACGGTTACAAAGGATTATATCAGCGTCGTAGAGGTTTTGGCAGAATCCTATGAGTGCGAGCAAAATGGAGAGACATACTACGGAGCAAAGGTCTTATCCGTTTTGGTCACTGTCATAAAAGGAGATGACAGGCTGAGGTTTTATGCCAATGGTTTTGCAGATGACGATTTTTATATCACTGCGGATATGGTATTTGGTACCGGAGACCGCTTCACAGATCAGGTATATTATAGTGAAGACCCGGAAAATGAAGATGCAAAGTGGGTTCGGTTTTCGGATGCAAGCCTGCATGGAGGCATGTTGAAGCTAAAGATCCGCAAGACCTTTGGAGCTTATATCGCACCCATCGAGGCAGCAACAAAAACAGAGAAAAAGGCAAGGGCATTGATCATTGCAATGGATGGAGATCCCTCTCTTGGCACCATACCGGTGCATGATGCAGAAGCCCTGCAGCTGACTTTGCTGCGCACTCAGCAGTTTAAGGAAGATGACATATCGCTCTTTATCATACCGGCCGCAGAGGCGGATTCCGAAGTAACCAAGTCTACCTTCAAGGAGCAGATCTGGGAGAAGATCGATGAGTTTGCAAAAGATGAGGCAAATGAAATGACCCTGATCGCATACTCTGGCCATGGTAATATTACCATGGACGGAACCTCACACTTGAGCATTGGCGGTGATAACAGTATATCGGCTCAGGAACTGAAAAAACATGTGAGCAAGCTGCACGGAAAGGTAGTTATGCTCTTTGACAGCTGCTTTTCCGGCGGAATGATCATGCCGACTACTCTGGATGATACAGAGATGGACGATGCAGAGACCGAGACTGATAACCGGAAGTTAAGCGAGCAGGCGCAAAAAGAGGCCGATCAGGCCATGCAGTCCTTTGTGCGTGACTTTCGGTCGGCAAAGGCTGAATCGGAAGACCATACAGAAGAGGGCGCTGCTCAGACGAATAAAAATAGCGGTCAGAAGACGGAATATTATATCTTTGCAGCGGCTTCTCCCTACGAGACCAGCATGCAGACCGACAGCGGTCAGTTGGTCGCAGTCTTTGGCTGTGCCCTTGGATATTACCGAAAAAATGCAGAGTACGATGTGTTTTCCGCAGACAAGAACAACGACTATGAGGTAAGCGCAAAGGAGCTTTCGGATTATATCAAAACTTCCTGTACCTATGCCGAACCATCGGTGTTTTATCCGTCAGCGCATGCTTCCGATACGTTGTTTAGCTATGATGAGGAGGCGGGGCGTCCGGCGGCATTTTCTCTGGAAATCCTGGAAGATCACAATCTTGTTATGGATGCAGACGGCAATGTGACGGTAAAGGTCCGGGTGACCAACCATGGGCTAGAACCGGTCGAATTTGATGCGGCAGCCTTAAATTTGGACGATACGTCCGCACCAAAACCGGGAGCCGTAAGCCTGGATTCCTATTCCGATGAAGCAAAACACTGGGTATATTATAACGAAGGAAATGAACATACGGTAGATGGTGGTTCCTCTGAGGTGTTTGAGCTTACCTTTACAGATAAAACGAAAGCGGATTTTGCAAAAGGCGGCAGGTTCTTTGTCAAAATCTGGGGAATTGGCGATACAGACAGCGTCTTTTATGATGTAGATGATTTCTATATCAGTAAGACTAAGACTGCAGCGGCAGCAGATAAGGATGCTCTGGCTATCCGAAAACCGGCGCAGGTCAAGAAAGCAGATCTGGCAGCTGAGGCTGCCTCCTACATCCCCATCAGTGTGACATTTGACGGAGAAACGGAGGCAAAGAGCGGATATGCAGCCCTCACGCTGACAGCCAGGGCCTATGATCTTGGGACCGATGCGCAGGACTACAGCCTGATGGAAGATGGCACGATTGTGACAGCAGCAGGGGATGTTGTCCCAACGGATGACGAGTCGGGATGGATTACGATCTATGAAAACGTGCGTCCGACCTACCAGCGCGACAGTCAGTCTGGCGGCGAAGATCAGTCTGCCAGCTACTATATGGAGACCTGGGATGTTTCAAGTCTTCCGAGAGACCATTATTATGCGCTGACGGTGCGTGCAGAGCACGACGATGGAGAGATCCGCACGAAAACCACCTTTGTGAAGGTCATAAATCAGGAGGCAGCAGGTGCCGCTGCTAACGTAATTGGGGAACAGTACCTGGATATGTCCTATTTTGCAAAATACAGAAAAGGAATCCATCTTCCCTGTTATGATGCAGAGGGTGAAACCACCTATACGGCAAAAACGGCTGCTGACCAGCTTCGATCCTATCTGAATGTTTCTGGTGAACCGTATGATGTTGGAAGTCCGGTTGCAGTCAAGGTCGGAATCCGGACCACGAAACGCAGTGGCTGGTATACGGTCGAACAGGGAACGCTTATTCCTATGCAGAATGACGACGAGTTTGAAGCAGGGAAAGACTATGTGAGCCGTATCATCCTGACGATCGATCCGGGTTATGATGCAAGATTTACGGAGGATACGATCTTTCGTATCGGAGGACACAGCCTTTACACGGAGGATCCGGCTTATCCGTCCGGCATAGAGATCAGCGAAGATGGAAAGAAAGCATTTGTCTATGTCCTGCATAAAAATATGGGATTGGATCCGTCAAGGATCAAGGTATGTAAGGCGGGCACAACGGAGGAGCTTTCCTTGGATGCCAAGCTTCATGTTGGAGACAAGATCGATATCTATGCAGGAGATTATCTCGTTGGCACAAACAAAAGCAGCGGCCTGAACCAGGAACCGGAAAAGGGAGATGGATACCTGCGCTACACCGTTTCGGATTCTGCAAGTGATGAGATCTATTTCTGGATCTATGATCACAAATCCGGGGCGGAGGATGAAGACTGCGGCTGTGCGACAGTGGGGTATCGGTATCAGCGAAGTGATGAGGATAGCGAAGATAAGATCGAGAGTATTGAGGCACCGAAAAAGACCTTCTATGCCTTTGGAAAAGACGTTCACCTGGATGTCTCAGGCTCCGAGGTTACTTTCTATCAGGCAGATGCCGGAGAGCTTCGTGAGCTTCTTGCGGATGGAGGAGCCCTTTATACCAAGGATGGAGAAGAATATGTGGCTTGGACGGATGACAATCTGAAAAATCCGGGTCTGCTAAAGCTTTATCTTCTTTATAAAGGAACCTATTATGAGGCCTTCGATATCCTGGTTGGATACGAATCGGGATCAGATTTTGTGATCCATGGAGCCTTTACCTACAATGAGGCCAATACTCCGTTTTATTTAAAGGATAAGGAAAGAAATTATGCGGTTCTTCTGTTTGGTGCTGATGTGGAAGAGACGGAAGAAGGCGGAATCATTCATGCCAAACATAGTCTTCTGGCAAGCGATGAAAATACCAATGCCTCAGAATATAGCGACTTGTACTTTACCAATGCAGCTTATATAGAATATCTGCTTCCCTATCCGGAGGGGCTTGACCGGGATGGATATGACTATGTGATCGTAGATGCAGATAAGAATGTTCCGGTGTCCTTTACCTTGCGGGAAGATGGATTCTGGATCACGGCAAAGCGAAACGGTTCTTTTGATATCCGATATACAGAAAAAACAAAGGTGGATCCGACACCAGATCCAACACCGGATCCGACACCAACACCAGATTCCAAACCAACCGACAGGAGAGACAGCCATTCTGAAAACACAGTCAGTGCAAGGGCGAATGGAACCTGGCAGCCGGAGACGGTAAAACTGGTAGCGGAGAAAACAGCCGGAGCCATTTGTGTCAATGGCTACTGGATCCTGCCGCAGGAAAGTCCAGTCATCCTGTCCGGGCAGGCCACAGGAAACGATAGTTCGAGCCCGGTATCCGGCAGCGTAAACCTCTACCGGTTCCGGCTGACAACCGGGGAATATGCAACAGGATGGAAGTTGATTTCCTATAACGGATCCGACCGCTGGTTCTGGTTTGGAACGGACGGATATATGAGAACCGGATGGATCCTTTACAACAATAGCTGGTATTATCTTGGAAATGACGGAGCTATGATGACCGGCTGGATCCAGGATGGTGAGAAACGATATTTCCTGCTGGAAGACGGAAGACTGCTGTCTGATCAGGAATAAAAAGGAAATCATGTATGACACTGACACAGTTAAAGTATATTGTTGAGACGGCAGAGGCCGGAACCATGAGCAGCGCAGCAAAAAAGCTGTACATTTCCCAGCCAAGCCTGACAGCAGCGATCCGGGAACTAGAGCATGAATGTGGCATCACGATCTTTCAGCGTACCAATAAGGGAATCCTCTTAACGTCTGAGGGTGAGGAATTTCTTGGTTATGCCAGACAGGTCATTACGCAGACGAGACTGATGGAGGAACGATACTCCAAAACATCCCTGGTACGGCACCAGTTCTGCGTTTCCACCCAGCACTATTCCTTTGCGGTGGAAGCCTTTGTGGAGCTTTTGAAAACCTACGGTGGTGAGACTTATGATTTTTGCATCCGTGAGACCCAGACCTATGAGATCATCGAGGATGTTGCAAAACTCAAAAGCGAAGTGGGCGTGCTCTACCTAAACCAGTTTAATGAGGCAGTCCTTAGAAAGACATTTAAGGAACATAACCTGAAATTTGAGCGGCTGTTTCTTGCAAAGCCCCACGTGTTTGTGGGAGCCAAAAACCCGCTGGCAAAACAGGCAAAGATCACGCTGCAGGATCTGGAGCCGTATCCACGGCTCTCCTACGAGCAGGGAGACCATAATGCGTTTTATTTTTCAGAGGAGATCTTAAGCACCTTAGAGAGCCGGAAAGACATCCGGGTCTGCGACAGAGCTACGCTGTTTAACCTTCTGATCGGTTTGAACGGCTATACCATCTGCAGCGGTGTGATCAATGAAACACTGAACGGAAAAGACATTGTGGCGGTGCCTTTAGAAGCCGATGATTATATGGAAATCGGCTATATCACGAACACGAAGGTAGCACCAGGAAAGTTTGCACTGCATTATATTGAGGCGTTGAAGCGGTTTGCCATAGACTAAAACTATGGCAAACCGTTTTTTTTCAATATTTTACAGAAAACGGAAATGCGGGTATCATAAAATCCAGAAATAAGAAGACAAGGAGAAAAGAAGATGAGTAAACATACCCCGTTTCGTTATGATCATGTAGGAAGCTTTTTAAGACCGGAATCCTTAAAGAAGGCACGCGCTGATTTTGAATCAGGAAGGATCACCGCAGAGGAATTAAAGAAAACAGAGGATGCAGCCATCATCGACCTGGTAGCAAAACAGAAAGAGGCCGGATATTCCGTGATCACCGATGGTGAGTTCCGTCGCTCCACCTGGCATCTGGACTTTATGTGGGGATTTCATGGCGTGGGTCACAGTACTACCGAAAACGGACTTCCATTTCATGATGAGGCAGCAAAGATCGATGATACCTTCCTGACCGGAAAAATTTCTGTAGATCAGCATCCGTTTGTAGAGCATTATAAATTTGTGAAAGCATTGGAAGATGCGAATACCGTAGCAAAACAGACCATCCCGGCACCGGCACAGTTTTTAGAACAGCTTGTAATGCCGATGAACCTTGCAGATACAAGAAAGGTTTATCCGGATGATGCAGAGCTGATCACGGATCTGGTGGACGGATATCGAAAGGTCATCGCAGATCTCTACGCGGCAGGCTGCAGAAATATCCAGTTAGATGACTGCACCTGGGGCTGCTTTGTAGATCCGAAAGCAAGAATGTTCTTTGGAACCGATGATGCAGGGCTGGAAAAACTGCAGAAGGAATTTTTAGAGATCAACAATCGGGTGATCGAGGGACAGCCGGAAGATCTGATCATAAATACGCACATCTGTCGTGGAAACTTCCATTCCACCTGGGCGTGCACCGGTGCTTATGACAAGATTGCCCAGCTGGTCTTTGGCCAGGAAAAGGTCAGTGCCCTTTATCTGGAGTTTGATGATGCCCGTTCCGGCGGATTTGAGTGCCTTGAACATGTATCCGAAGAGAAAAAGGTTGTGCTTGGCCTGATCACAACCAAATCCCCGAAACTGGAAGAAAAGCAGACAGTGATCGCGCGGATCCATGAAGCCGCAAAGTATGTGCCGCTGGATCGTCTGTACTTAAGTCCGCAATGCGGATTTGCCTCCTGCGAGATTGGCAACAAGCTGACAGAAGAAGAACAGTGGGCGAAGCTGAAGCTGGTAAAAGAGATTGCTGAGGAGGTCTGGAAATAAGAAAAAAAATATCTGAAAAATATTGGTAAATTTTAGGCACGGGAAACAGGCATACTAAATTTAGTATGCCTTTCTCTTTGTCCAGACATTTGGACAAAAAAACATAAACTCGCGCAATAGTCTGACGATTTAAGTTGACATCGTTCGCGGTCGTGAG
>CAVIHW010000035.1:0-23813 GCA_963642615.1 Oscillospiraceae bacterium
AATAACGTAGAAGTTCCGGGAACCCATGCAGAATGAGCGGCACATTGGAATTTTCCGAGTGCGCGAGCATAGCGTCAGGGCGGAGTGAGTTGTTTGAGCGTGCAGCGCACGCGAGTTTCGAACGCAGTCCTGACAATAGGCGGCAGAGCGCACGAGGTACAAAATTCCACTTAGTGCCGCGTTTCTGTATGAGTTCCCGGAACTTCGGACTCAATGCAA
Organism: Oscillospiraceae bacterium; assembly: GCA_963642615.1. Taxonomy (GTDB): domain Bacteria; phylum Bacillota; class Clostridia; order Lachnospirales; family Lachnospiraceae; genus Brotaphodocola. The sequence goes on from CAVIHW010000035.1 coordinate 220, forward strand.
CAAGTTTGCATTTATCATTTTAGTGAACTGCCTCGCACATCCCCTGAACGTAGGCCTTGATCTTTTCCGGTGCATCGGTTCCGTATTCCTTGCAGAGCTTCACGATGGCCGATCCCACAATGGCCCCGTCAGACACTCCTGCCATCTTTGCAGCCTGCTCGGGCGTGGATATTCCAAATCCCACAGCACAGGGAATGTTCTTTACTTCTTTTACCAGTTTTACCATAGCTCCAATATCGGTGGTGATCTCGCTTCGCATTCCCGTCACGCCCAGAGAGGATACGCAGTAAACAAATCCGCTTGCTTCCTTTGCGATCATGCGGATGCGATCGTGGGAAGTCGGTGCGATGAGGGAGATCAGATCCAATCCATATTTTTTGCAGACGCTGTCAAACTCCTCTTTTTCCTCGAAGGGCACGTCCGGCAAGATCAGGCCATCCATGCCAATCTCTGCTGCCTTCTTTACAAAACGCTCTGTTCCATAGGAAAAAACCACATTTGCGTAGGTCATGAATACCAGAGGGATCTGACTGTTTTTCCGGATTTTTACTACCAGATCAAAAATCTTATCCGTGGTCACTCCGCCGGATAAAGCACGGATATTTGCCTCCTGGATAACCGGTCCTTCTGCTGTCGGATCCGAAAACGGAATGCCAAGCTCGATCAGGTCTGCACCTGCCTCTTCCATTGCATATACGATTTTTTCCGTTGTCTCCAGGGATGGATCTCCACAGGTAATAAACGGGATAAATGCCTTTCCTTTTTCAAATGCCTTTGCGATCTTATTCATGTAAGTCCTCCCCTCTGTATCTTGCTACAGATACACAGTCTTTATCTCCTCTTCCGGATACATTCACCACAATGATCTTGTCTTTTCCCATGGTTGGTGCCAGCTTCATGGCATGGGCAATGGCATGGGCACTCTCAATGGCCGGAATGATTCCTTCTGTCTGAGACAGATATTCAAAAGCCTCCACAGCTTCTTCATCCGTAATGGCTACATACTGGGCACGTCCAGCATCAAAGAGCGCGGCATGTTCCGGTCCGATTCCCGGATAATCCAGACCTGCGGAAATGGAATATACCGGAGCGATCTGACCATATTCGTCCTGGCAGAAATAGGATTTCATGCCATGGAAGATTCCAAGCTTTCCGGTTGCAATGGTCGCTGCGGTCTCAGCGGTATTGACACCTCGTCCTGCTGCCTCGCAGCCGATCAGCTGCACTTCTTTGTCTTCAATAAAATTATAGAAAGCGCCGATGGCATTGGAGCCGCCTCCCACGCAAGCCAGCACTGCATCCGGCAGCCGACCCTCTTTCTCTAACATCTGCTCCTTGATCTCTTTTGAGATGACCGACTGGAAATCTCTTACGATGGTTGGAAACGGATGCGGTCCCATACAGGAACCAAGCACATAATGCGTGTCCTCAATGCGGTTTGTCCACTCTCTCATGGTTTCCGATACCGCATCCTTTAAGGTTCCGGTTCCGGATGTTACCGCATGTACCTTAGCACCTAAAAGGCGCATCCGGTATACGTTTAATGCCTGGCGCTCGGTATCCTCCTTCCCCATGAACACCTCACATTCCATGCCCATCAAAGCTGCTACCGTTGCAGTTGCCACACCATGCTGTCCGGCTCCGGTCTCTGCAATGACTCTGGTCTTTCCCATCTTCTTTGCTAAAAGCATCTGTCCGATGACGTTATTGATCTTGTGAGCTCCTGTATGATTCAAGTCCTCACGTTTTAAATAGATCTTAGCGCCCCCAAGATCCTTGGTCATGCGCTCTGCATAGTAAAGACGGGACGGTCTGCCAGCATATTCATTCAACATCTCAGTCAGTTCCCGGTTAAATTCCGGATCATCTTTGTAACGGTTGTATGCCTCTTCCAGTTCGATCACTGCATTCATCAGAGTCTCCGGAATGTACTGACCGCCATGAATACCAAATCTTCCATTGCTCATCGTATTTCCTCCTCGTTATAAGCTTCTTCGAAAAACAGATCATCAGACGCGCTGCTGGCGCTTCCTTGATATACAGAACAAAAAAAGCCCGGTATGACAGTTTCATGCCATACCGGGACGAATGTGATCGTGGTGCCACCCGATTTTACAGATCTTCCTGAAAATAAAAAAGCAGATATCCACATCGGAATATCTGCCACCAATCTGTCTCAAGTCCAGGTACGGAAAAAACTTTTTCGATACCCGTATCCATTAACGCTGGAACACGGCCTCAGCTACTTGCAAAGCGTTCACCTGGCATCTCACAAACCCATTCCAAAAGAAGCTTCATACTGCCTTCCACCAACCGACAGCTCTCTGTGATGTCACTTCAAATGTACTCTCTTTGATCATCGACTTTCGAATGTTTACTTTAATGGTTTAAAGTTATCACAGGTCAAAGGATCTGTCAACTACCAATTTTATTTTTTACTGATACAGCTTCTGATAAATTTCAAATACCTGCGTTTCATCAAGCGGCACAAAACTATTGACCATAAGGCGCTGCTGTTCCCGGATCACGGCTTCTGCCCAGGCTTTCAGCATCTCCATGTCGGCACCGTATTCCTTCAGGGTCTTTTTGGAAATGATCTGATTTAAGAGTTTTTCCAGATTTTCATAAACATGCTCTGTATCACAACCCAAAAGGCCTGACAGGAACCTGTTTAATTCCGCGATCTTCCCATCCTGACGGATTTCCATATACTTTTCCATAACTCCGGTAAAGACTGCATAATTTGCCTCTCCATGGGCAACATGGAAGGTTCCTCCAAGCGGGTAGCTCATGGCATGTACCGGGCCGCAGCCTGCATTTCCAAAGGCGATCCCCGCATAATTGCTGGCTGTCAGAAAAGAATCCAGAAGTTCATACCGTGCATCCTCTCCCTGTCTGGCAATGACCTGATATCCGCGGATGATCTTTTCAATGGCCTGATACCCGAACAGCTTCGTATATTCGGTTGCCTTCGGGGAAAGGCTGGATTCGATCGCATGGATCAAGGCGTCAATGGAACTGGTTGCAAAGAAACAGAACGGAAGACCCTTTAAAAGCTCCGGCACAAGAACTGCCTTGTCGGCATACATTTCATCCAGCGCAAGACCGATCTTTGTATTTCGCTTTAAAAATGCCAGGATCGAGATATTTGTAACTTCCGATCCCGTACCGCAGGTGGTCGGAACCAGGATGAGTTCTTTATCTTTTTCAATCGGCAGTTTCCGGTCATAAAGATCCTTGGCCGGATAATGGTTTTTCAGGGCAAGCAGTTTTGCGATATCAAGCACCGTGCCGCCGCCAATACCGATGATACGTTTGTGCTGTCCTGTTTTCATGACATCGCGGCAGATCGCATCATACATCTCATCCGATGGCTCCCCGCTTCCATACTCTTCCTGATAAATGACATCAGCCTCCAATCCAAGCTGTCCAAAAAACGGCTCATAGATAAACCGGTTTGTCAGGATCAGGTCTCCAGATCCCAGGGAAAAAGTATCAGCAAATTCTTTTGTCTGGCTGAATTTGTGCAGTTCCGGTTTTAAAAAAATCTGTTTCATCTGTTGTCACTCCTTCTGTCTGTAAAAAAATATCCCGTTTCAAAAGATCCGGCTTGCAACCATCCCTTTTGAAACAGGATATCCCTTTTGATATCAATTTGTCAATCGTTTTGTTATTTCTGTCCGTAGTAAGCGTTTGGACCATGTTTTCTTAAGAAATGCTTATCCTGCATACACTGCGGTGTGCGGTTGTCGGCATTAGGATTCAGAAGTTCGGTCATGAAATTCATCTTGGCAACTTCTTCCAGGACAACAGCATTGTGAACCGCCTCTGCTGCATTTTTTCCCCAGGCGAAGGGACCGTGGTTCTTGCAGAGTACGGCCGGAACATACATCGGATTTTTTCCCTGGAAGGTTTCTACGATCACAAGACCGGTATTCTTTTCATAACCCTCCTCAATTTCCTGTGCCGTCAAGTTTCTCGCACACGGGATCTCCCCATAAAAATAGTCCGCATGAGTGGTTCCGTAGCACGGAAGTGCTCTTCCCGCCTGAGCCCAGGCTGTGGCATGTGGGGAATGGGTATGCACGATGCCGCCAATCTCCGGATATGCCTTATAAAGCTCCAGATGGGTCGGTGTATCGGAAGACGGGTTCAGACTTCCCTCCACCCGGTTTCCGTTTAAGTCCATTACTACCATATCTTCCGGTTTTAACAGATCATAATCTACACCACTCGGTTTGATGACAAACAAGCCGCTCTCTCTGTCAATCCCGCTGACATTGCCCCAGGTGAAGGTGATAAGACCTCTCTTTGGCAGTTCCATATTTGCTTCATATACCTGTTGTTTTAATGCTTCCAGCATACTGATTTCCTCCAAAAATTTATGATGCTTATTCCGGCATGGTTTCCACGGCTGCACGCTCGATCGGAAGACCTGCGTGGTAGCGTACCATAAATGCATCAAAGCCCTTCACATCTTCAGCATCCGGCTCCACAACGGTTCCGTGCTGACCGCCAAATACCTTCTTTTCCAGATAAGCATCCAGGCTTTCTCCTTCCTCTTTCCATACGCGGTAAGCTGCAAGGAGTGCTGCGCCCCAGGCACCGCCTTCCCCTGCGGTCTCCATAACCTCAACCGGTACGCCGGCTGCCGCAGCCATGATCTTCTGACCAACGCCTTTGGTCTTAAACAGGCCGCCATGGCCAAGCAGGACATCCAGTTTGACCTGTTCATCCCGAAACAGGATATCCAGTCCGGTTTTTAATGCACCAAGGGAGGTATACAGATGGGTACGCATAAAGTTTGCCAGATTAAACTTATCATCCGGACGGCGTACAAACAGAGGACGTCCCTCTTCAAAGCCGGTAATATGCTCTCCGGAGAAATAGTTGTACGCCAACAGGCCGCCGCAGTCTTTATCTCCCTCTAACGCCTTATTGTAGAGCACACCAAACAGGCGGTTCATGTCAACCTCCATGCCCATGCTCTCCATAAATTCTTTAAACAGACCAACCCAGGCATTTAAGTCTGAAGTACAGTTGTTGCAATGAACCATGCCTACCAGGTCTCCGGCCGGTGTGGTAACCAGGTCGATCTCCGGATGTACGTTTTTCAATTCTTTTTCCAGCACTACCATGGCAAATACGCTGGTTCCTGCAGATACGTTTCCTGTGCGGACTTTGACACTGTTGGTTGCGGTCATTCCGGTACCGGCATCCCCTTCCGGAGGACACATCAAAATGCCGGCCTCCAGATTTCCGCTCACATCCAGAAGTTTTGCACCCTCTTCCGTTAAAGTACCTGCATCCTCTCCTGCCACCAAAGCCTTCGGCAGGATGTCACGCAGCTTCCAGGAATAGCCCTGATCTGCTACCAGTGCATCAAACTTCTCTACCATTTTCTGGTCAAAATCATGGTTGTGGATATCTACCGGGAACATGCCTGCCACATCACCGATCCCCAGAACCTTCTGTCCGGTCAGTTTCCAGTGTACATATCCTTCCAGCGTGATCATGTAGTCAATATCCGGCACATGCTCTTCCCCATTTAAGATGGCCTGATACAGATGTGCGATGCTCCAGCGCTGCGGGATGGGATAGGAAAACAGCTCTGTCAGTTTTTCGGAAGCCTCCGCGGTGATCGTATTTCTCCAGGTGCGAAACGGAACTAAAAGCTCTCCGTCCTTGTTAAATACCATGTATCCGTGCATCATAGCACTGATGCCGATGCCGCCTACCGCATGTAAGATCTCCCCATACTGATCTTTTACATCCTGGGCAAGCTTTGTATAGGCATCCTGGATGCCGCTCCAGATATCTTCCAGGGTATATGTCCAGATGCCATCCGTCAGGCGGTTTTCCCAGTCATGGGCACCGGACGCGATGGGCGTATGATCCGCTCCGACTAAAACAGCCTTGATCCGGGTGGAACCAAACTCGATACCGAGAGCGGTTTTCTTTTCCCGGATCCACTGTATGATATTTTCTTTATTTGCACTCATGTAATGACCCTCCTTGCATTTTCTTGTTTCATTTTACTACTTTTTCACAAAATTGTCTTGTGGTTTTTGGTTGTCTTTTCTGTTTTTTCCACAATGTTGTATTTTCTTTCTGAAACCTGTAAAATCCTGTCATATTAATCTGACAGGATTTTTACAGGTTTGATCCGATATTTTTCTTACAACTATTTCTTTCTTGCAAGCAGAATACTCTGTACTACCAAAAATACGCAGAGCATTCCGGCTACGGTAATGCCCGTCCACCATGCCTGATCCAGACCGATGGAAGAAACGATATTCTGGATGGTGCTTAAGGAAAGCACACCAACAAAGGTTCCAAAGATGTTGCCAACGCCTCCTGTTAAGAGGGTTCCTCCGATGATGGAAGAAGCAATGGCGTTCATCTCCATGCCGGACGCATGAGAAGCGGAACCGGATCCAACATGCAAAAAATAGACATATCCACCGATGCCTGCCAGCACACCACAGAGCATCTGGGACAGGAAGCGGGTCTTTTTTACATCAATGCCGAGCATCAAAGCACTCTGACGGTTGCCGCCCACTGCGTAGAAGCTGCGTCCCAGCTTCGTCCAGCGCAGCACACAAAAGAGTACCACAACGATCAAGAGTGCAACCACTACACCAATCTCTACATAAGCCGGAACATACTTGCCAAGCTTGTTTACGGTCCCGAGACCCGGAATGTTGATACGGGTATCTTTTAAAGCGATAAACGACTCGTTTGCTACATTGAACGGAGCCGTATGTACAATGGTGGTCATTCCTCTTGCAAAAAACATGCCTGCAAGAGAGACAATGAAGGGCTGGATATCCAGGTAAGCCACCAAAAATCCCTGTACTACGCCGAATGCCAGACCGATGCCAAGAGCGATCAGGAAGGAAACAAAAAGGTTTCCGCCCTGGTAATCCAGATATACTGCACAGCACATGCTGACCAAGGCAACCACACCGCCTACGGAAATATCAATGCCCCCGGTGATCATGACCAGGCTCAGTCCACAGGCTGTGATGATCAGGGCTGCATTCGCATTTAAGATGTTAAAAAAGGTCTGCGGCTTTAAAAAGCCTTTTTTCAAAAACACCATTGCTCCAATGTACATAACCAGAAATACCGTCACCGTGATGATCAGGAGCAGGTTGGTATCCGTCATTTTTGTCTTTGCCTTTTTTGCGGCCGGAGCGCCGTTTTTTGTGCTAATCTTTGTCATATCAGGCAACCCCCTTTTGTGCTTTTGCTTTCTTTCCCATTGCAGCGATCTTTGCTTTTACCGTCGGAGCACTGATGACTACCAAGGCAATGACAACCACGGCCTTGTAAGCCGGGAGTGCATCGGAAGAAACATTGAATTTGTAAAGCGTTGTGGTCAGGAACTGAATGACATAGGCACCAAGGATCGAAGCCTGAATGTTAAACTTTCCTCCGCTTAATACATTGCCGCCAAGGGCTACCGCCAGGATGGCATCCATCTCAATATCCTTTGCGATCACGGAATAGTTGATGGTAGAAAGACGGCTTGTCTTGATCAGTGCCACCACAGCCACACAAAGACCCAGGATCACGAAGGTCAGCCATTTGATAAAGGTCGGGTTTAAACCATTTAACCGAGAGGAGCTGGCATTGATACCAACCGCCTGGGTATACAGGCCAAGATTCGTAAATTTCAGTACCAGCATCGTGATCACAACACAGAGCAGGGCAAGGAAAAACGGGGTCGGGATCGGCACACCCGGAATAAATCCGCCAAAGTAGGTGAAGCTTTTATCCGTCACGATCGGGAGCTCATTGTTGTTGATCCAGGCTGCAATGGAACGTCCTGCCGTATAGAGGATCAGCGTTGCTACCATGGGCTGGATCTTAAAAACAGCTACCAGCACACCGTTAAATGCACCGCAGAGCATTCCGGCAACGCAGGCTACCAGAAATGCCACAAGGATCGGAGCCTGTAAGCTTCCGTCCCCGCCGCGGCCTACCAGAACGCGCAGGATCGCGGAGCCGGCAATGGCAACTGCAGCGCCCACACTGATATCCTGTCCGCCGGATGCCGCAGTTACAAGCGTCATGCCGATGGCAAGAATGGCAACCTCAGAGCCATAGTCTAAGATGGTCATCAGATATCCGGTCAGTACCGGATCACCGCTGCTGTTGTGTCCCAGCGTGATCTTAAAAAAGGACGGATCTACGATCAGGTTAAATACTGCCAGGATCAAAAGCGCTGCGATCGGAATAAAGATCTGCTTACGGAAGATGTCTGTCCATGCAGATTTTGTCGTGTTCTTATTTTCTGTCATTACATGTCACCTCCGGCAATGGTCTCCATAATCTTACTCTGTTTCAATTCATCTCCCGACAGCTCTCCTACCACCTTGCGGTCTCGCATAACGATCAGCCGCGAACAGGTACGGATCATCTCATCCGTCTCTGAAGAGATAAAGGTCACGCTCATGCCTTCACTTGCCAGCTTTAATACCAGCTTCTGAATCTCAACCTTGGTACCGATATCAATACCTCTGGTCGGCTCATCCAGGATCAGGTAATCCGGATGGGTTAAGAGCCAGCGTGCCAGGATGACCTTCTGCTGGTTGCCTCCGGATAAGGATTTGATCGGTGTGTCTGCAGAAGCCGTCTTGATCTCCAAAAGCTTGATATACTCGTCTGCAAATTTGTTCGCCTCCGCCTTTGAAAACGGACGGAAAAAGCCCCGCAGCACCTGAGCTGCCAAAATGATGTTGTCCCGCACGGAAAGATCTCCCACGATACCGTCATTCTTACGATCCTCCGGCAGATAGGCCATGCCGTTTTTCATGGCATCCAAAGGCTTTGCGATCTTCACCGGTTTTCCGTTTTTCTTTATCGTTCCGGCAACCACATGGTCTGCAGAGAACAGAGCACGCACACATTCGCTTCGGCCGGAACCAAGCAGTCCGGTAAAGCCATTGACTTCGCCCTTTTTGATGTAGAAATCAAACGGTTTGATCCCGGCATCGCTTTGCAGTCCCTCTGCCTGGATGACGATCTCATCTGCACCCTCGTAAGGCTTGGCCTCACTCTTGATGTCTGCCATATCATTCATTTCCTTACCAAGCATCTTCGCTACCAGTTTGACGCGCGGCAGGTCTTCGATGACATACTCGCCTACCAGCTGGCCATCCCGAAGCACTGTGATCTTGTCGCAGACCTCGTAAACCTGATCCAGGAAATGTGTAACAAAGACAATGCCAACTCCCCGTTTTTTCAAGTCACGCATCAGGCCAAAGAGTTTTTCCACCTCAGACTCGTCTAAGGAAGAGGTCGGCTCATCCAGGATAAGCACCTTACAATCCATGTCCACAGCCCTTGCGATCGCTACCATCTGCTGGATCGCAATGGAGCAGTCTGACAGCTGCTGGTTTGCCCTGGCCGGAATGCCCAAATTTTGCAGGATCTTGTCTGCATCCGCATTCATCTTTTTCCAGCTGACCTTTTTTTCGTTTCCGCGGCCAATGTACATATTTTCCGCCACGGTCAGGTTCGGACACAGCGTGATCTCCTGATATACCGTGCTGATGCCCAGATTCTGCGCATCCTTCGGAGCGCGGATATTGACCGGCTTGTCATGTCCTTTTAAATAGATCTCACCCTCATCTTTTTCATACACACCCGTCAGCACCTTGATCAGGGTAGATTTTCCTGCACCGTTTTCCCCCATCAAAGCATGAATTTCGCCCTCCCCCAGGTTGAAATTCACTCCCTGCAGCGCCTTGACACCCGGGAAGCTTTTATAGATGTTTCTCATTTCCAATACCGCATGTTCTTTCACTGGCTGCTCACCCCTTCTTGCTAAATGAAAATGCTTCTATTAAGAAAGAGCACGAAGCGTACATATGTGATTATGCCGCACGCGCTCTTTCTATTTGGATTATATGATCCTGTTTATACAGTCATCTGAATGAAATCAGATGCCATAATTTTCAACATCATCTGCAGTGATGGTGGAAGCATCAAAGCCCTTCTCATCCATGATGATGGTCTTCTCGGTGATCTCCTCGCCTGCCTCTACCTTTTTGATGATCTCGTCAATATAGGAAGCCTGGAATGGGTTGCACTGTCCATCGTAGTTCCAGTTCTGGTCTAACAGTTCCTGTAATGCCCACTTGTTGCAGTCAAAGCCCATTACGATGACGTCTTTGCCAACACCATGAGAGATGTTTGCCTTATCCAGAGCTGCTACGGCACCTTTTGCCATATCGTCGTTCTCAGCGTAGATTACGTTGAATTCGGTACCTGCATCGATCACAGACTGAACGATCTGCTGTGCTTTTTCAGAGTTCCACTCTGCGGTCTGCTGGGTTACCAGGTTCCAGCTATCCTCAGCTGCTACCTTATCATCCAGAGCACCGGTACGTCCCTGCTGTGCTGCGGAACCCATCACACCCTGAATGTGGATGATGTTATAGCTGTCAAGTCCCTGATCAGCCAGCCAGTTTACTGCGGTCTCGCCTTCCTTGTTCATATCGGAAACGATGGAAGCCAGATACAGATCTTCACTTGCGTCAATGGTACGGTCAAACAGGATCACTCCGATTCCGGCATCCTGTGCATCCTTTAACACGCTGTCCCATCCGGAGGTATCTGCTGCGGAAAGAAGCAGGTAGTCTACCTCGTCCTGGATGAATTTCTGTGCTGCCGTGATCTGCTCATCATTCTTTAAGCTGTATGCAAAGGAAGCATCGTAGCCATTCTCCTCGGTAAACATCTTCTTTAAGTCTGCATCATTTGCGGTACGATAACCAGACTCATTCGGATCATTGTTGATGATACCTACACGGATCAGTTCTCCGTCTGCTGCCGGTTTTGCTTCCTCAGCCTTGGTCTCTTCTACTGCTTCGGTTGCTGCCTCAGCTGCTGCCTCGGTCACAGGAGCTGCCGTAGTCTCTGCCGGTTTGGAGCTTCCGCATCCTGCAAGGGATACTGCCGCCATCGTTGCTGCCATCATACCTGCCCACACTCTTTTTTTCATGTTGTTTCCTCCACTTCTTGAATATATAGTTTCTTGTTTCTTCTCCTATGTCTGTATTGTACAGGGACATGCCGATTCTTTCAATTTCATTTTTCTTTTATTTGTGCTGTTTGTTTGTTCTTTACAATACAAATTTTATTCTGTATAATTTATTTTAAATACCAATTTTTACAAACCGTGGTTTTTTTATGATTTTGGATGAAATATTTACGATTTCCCGGATCTTTTTCCTTTTTTCCGGATTTTTTTCCTTTTTTCGTCCTCCACAGTCTTTCCCGATTGGTTGTGCATTTTTCTCTTTTTCAAACAAAAAAGTGGTTTTTTTATGGCAAAAAGGAGGGATTTTTATGGCGATCAAATACAAATGGCTGGCCAGACAGCTAGAGCTGTATGCCGAACACAGAAAAAAACACCCGTCAAATCCTGCTTCCAATAAGCTTCCAACAGAACAGGAACTTGCGCTCCGTTATCATGTAAGCCGCCAGACCGTGCGCTCGGCTCTGAAATTATTAGAAGAACAGGGGATCATCAAAAAAGTGCAGGGAAGCGGCATCTATCTGACCGGAAGGTTTTCTGACCCTGCAAAGAACAACATTGCTCTGATCCTTTATGAGGAACCGGATTTTTCGGCTCCGGAATTTTTTCAGAGTCTTTCCTCCTCTCTGGAGGAACATGGCTTTTTTCTCTTCTGCAAAGCCAGCCATAACCGTTTTCAAACCGAACGGGAGCTTCTTTGTGAGCTTCTAAAAAACGTACCAAGGGGACTTTTGATCCAGCCGGCAAAAAGTGCGCTGCCAAATCCAAACCGGGATCTGTATCGTCTTCTGATGAAAAAGGGCTGTCAGATCGTATTCCTGTTTTCTCCCTGCCCGGGATTTTCTGATCTTCCCTGCGTCCGCTACGACGATTATTACGGCTGCCGCATGCTGCTTGAAAAGCTTTTTGTAAAGGGACACACACGCATCTGTGCCCTCTTTCAGAGCGATGACCATGCATCCTCAGACCGGTTTCTTGCCTTTATGGAGACCATGCAGGAGGCCGGCCTTTCCGTTTTAGACTGCCATATTTCCTGGTATGATTCCATGCTGGCCGAGCGTATCAGCAGCCGTAAGACCAATGCCAGACTCTTATCTTCCCTGGTCCCGGAAAGTTTTTCTGACTGCACTGCCCTTCTCTGTGACCATGACGGGATCCTTTGGAAGCTTTTGCAGGAACTGGACGCGCTAAAACGCCTGGATCTTAAAAATCCTGCTGTCAAAACAAACCTATCCGAATGTACCGCTTTTGGCTGTTTTCTGCAAAGCCATCTGACGCAGCAGCTGAAGCCTGCCCAGACGATCCTTCTGCGCCCGGATCAAAAGATGCTTGGAGCACTGTCTGCCCAGACTCTTTTAGACAGCATAAAGGGACTGCCCGTGCAGTCACGGGAAGTCCCCTGGATGTTTTTCTGATCTGCTTTACCGGTTTTCATTCCGGTATTCCCTCGGACTGAGTCCCTGGAGTTTTTTAAATACAAAGCCAAAGTAATGGGCATCCTTGTATCCCACCATCTTCGCGATCTCTCCGGAAGCGTGATCGGTCTGGCGCAGAAGTTTTTTTGCCTTTTCGATCCGCTTTTCGGTTACATACTCTACAAAGGTTTTTTCCATATTCTGGCTGAAGATGGCACTCAGGTAGTTAGAACTCATACCTACTGTTTCCGCCACCTGACCAAGGGACAGATCTTCATTTGTATAATTTTCATCAATATATTCCAGTGCCTTCTTTAACTGTTTCCCACCCTGATACCGGTTGATCTCATCCCGGATGTTCATGGCCGTATCCAGCATTCCGGCAAAGTAAGGAAACAGTTCTCCCGTTTCATCACGCACCGCCTGCACGGCCTGGTCGATCTTTTCCTGGTAGGTCTCCTTTCCGGCTCCCATGGATTCCAGAAACGAGACCACAGCAAAGCGGATATTTAAAATTACATAGCTGCGAAACATCGTAGACTGCAGCGGATGGGAAATCTGGCTTAAGTAGGACTCCACAAAGTCATGGATCTCCTTTTCTTCTCCTCTGGCCAGAAAATCCCGGATCCGATCCGGATCCATCTGCATGAAATCCACGGTTTTCATAGTAGCCGCTTCATCCATACCAGACTGCACACCAAGCGTCTTTTGAGACAGGATGTGCTGATCCGGCATAAGAAAACGGTATGCAAAACAGTGATTGGCCTCTCTGTAGCATTCCGGCAATAAGCTTAGGCGTTCCACCAAAGTCCCCACTGCCACATACCACATCAGATGAGCCTTTGCATGTTCGCAAACCTCCCCAAAGCAGCGAAATGCCTGTTCCGTCAGCAGCTCCATATGATCTGCACTTCCACGGATCAGCACACCATAGCTGCTGACATTCATACGAAACAGGGTATACTGCGGATGCCTGAGAAAAAAGTGGAACAATTCTTCCTGGCTCTGTTCGCATTTCGCTGCATCTGATTTTTTTCGCCCATATATGGTAAACAAAAGAAGGTTATAGCAGTCCGCAGAAAGATCCAGCGACAACGCAGTCTCTTCCTCATAAATTTCCTTGGCCGAAAGGCTTCCGTCAAGCAGCCGTTCAAAAAAACGACGGAACGGAAATTGTTCAAATTCCCGCACTTCCTCCCGGTACTGATCCTGATAATTTTTCTGTCCTTCCTCCTGTTCCATTTTTGTTTTTAATTCCATAAGCACATTTCGCAGAGCAAGTCTTGTGACCGGCTTTAGCAGATACTGATCCACACCGATCTTTATGGCCTGCTGCGCATATTCAAAATCATCATAGCCGCTGATGATGATGATACGCGTCTTCGGCAGCTCTTCCTTTACGATCTCACTTAACGAAAGGCCGTCCATAAACGGCATTTTGATGTCCGTGATCAAAAGATCCGGTTTCTTTTTCCGGATCAGGGGAAGCGCCATCTCACCGTCTCCGGCTTCCCCCACCAGCTCAAATCCATACTGTTCCCAGGGAATCTTATCCCGAAAACCTTCCCGGATCACACTCTCATCCTCTACCAGAAATACTTTCAGCATATTGTTCCCCCATTCCCCTTGTTTTTAATAGTTTCGTTCTTGAAGCGCCGCCGCAGCATTTTCTTTTGTATAAACCGTCTCCGGAACAAAGGTAAGCTTCGGTGCCGCTTTTTTCTCCTGCATTTTTTTGATCAGTGCATCCACATAAATGCCCTGATCGGGATTACATTCGATGTCTGCAGACAGTACACCCTGCGCCACCAGGCTCAGCGCGCTTTTTGTTGCGTCAAAGGAGATGACCCGGATATCGCCTTCTTCTCCGGCCTTTACCCCGGCCTCCTCCATAGCTTCGAGTGCACCAAAGGTCATGTCATCATTCTGGCTGATCACCACGTCAATGTCACTGTACTGCTTTAACATCCGTTTCATGACTTCCTTTGCCTTTGCTGTTGTAAACTCCGCATTTGCACTCTCTACCAGCAACCAGTTTTCATGTCCGGCTGCGATCTCTTCAAATCCGCGCGACCGCCCAATGGCTGCCGTAGAGCCATCTGTCCCCCGAAGCACCACAATGCGGATCGTTTCATCTTCCCTACCTTCACGGGCAAGGGTTTCTTCCAGGATTCGGCCGGCTTCCCGTCCTTCCCGGTAAAAATCCGAACCGACCCAGGCTGTATACAAAGACTCATCTTCTACTTTTACCTGACGGTCGATCAAGATCACCGGAACCTTAGCTTCCTTCGCTTCCAAAAGAACCGTATCCCATCCATCCTCCGTAAGCGGGGACAGAATAATATAGTCCACACGCTGGGATATAAAATTCCGCACAGCCTTGATCTGGTTTTCCTGTTTCTGCCTTGCATTATCAAAGATCAGGAAATAACCGTTTTCCCTGGTAAAGGTGCGCTGCAAAGATTCCGTATTTGTGGTACGGAATACAGATTCACTTCCAACCTGGGATACTCCCACCACGATCAGATCTTGGATTTCGGCATAACTGCCCTTTTCATTTACCCCTGTTGGATTTTCATTCAGAACCGTTTCCACTGTTACAGAACTGTCATCCGTTACAGTAATTTCCTCCGGTTTTAGACGCCCACATCCGGTCAGCACTGCAATCGCCAGAAGGAGCACCCATTTCTGTTTCAGGAAGACATTTCTGCCGTCTTTAATTTTCCGTTTTTCCATGCTGCTCGCTCCTTTTTGCCGGGATTATGATGGTGACACGGGTTCCTTTCCCTTTTTCTGACCAGATATCCATCCCATATTCCGGACCAAAATACATCCGGATCCTTTCATTGACATTTGCAAGGCCAAAACCATGCTCCGTCTCCCGGCATGGACGCAGGATTTCCTCCTGCAGACGCCAAAGCTCTTCTGGTGTCATACCGGTTCCATCATCCTCTACCACTAAAATCAGATTTTCATCCTCTTTTCTTCCGCTTACGCAGATGCATCCCTTTTCCCGTTTATATTTTATGCCGTGATAGAGTGCATTTTCCACCAGAGGCTGCAAGGTCAGCTTCGGGATCTCATACTGGTACAAAAGCGGATCCATGCAGATCTCGTATTCCAAAATATCCCGGTAACGCATCTCCTGAATCTCCAGATAACTGCGGATATGGCGTTCCTCCTCCCGGATGGAAATAAATTCCCTGCCTTTGCTGAGCACCAGCCGGAAAAAATCTGACAACGTTACCACCATACTGACTGCATCATCGGTCTTGTTGCCCTCGATCAGCCATACAATGGTATCCAGCGTGTTATACAAAAAATGCGGGTTGATCTGTTCCTGCAAAAGCCGAAGATCCAGATGTCTCATTTTCTGCTCATCTTCCTTGATCTTGCAGATCATGCCCTGCATGTCTCCTGTCATGGCATTAAATCCGTCTGCCAGAGCTTCCAGTTCATCTCCGGAATGAACCCTTGCCCTGGCCTGAAAGTCTCCGGAAGAGATTTTCTGCATGGTATCACGAAGAACCTTAAGAGGCCTGAGAAGATTTGCCGTGATCAGGTAGGTCATGCTTACTGTCACAAGGATCAAAACCAGTGCCAGTACCGAACAGACCAGGATAAACTGCCGGATCTGCTGATTTAGGGCTCCGGTCATTGTCTCCATGGTGCGGATCTGATAATAAATATAATACTGGATATTATCCTGGATCAGCTCCGTTAAAATATAAATGTTATTATCCAGTTCCCGGATATTTTCATCATAACGTCCTCCGATCCGGATATTGAAAAAGATATCGTCCACACGTTTTTCCAGCGTATCGATGTTTCGTAAGAGGCTTTCCAGCCACCAGCGGCTGTCAGGTTCCGTTGTGACATCCTTTAATTTGGTAAATTCTGTTTTCAGTTCCCGGATCATCTGATACGGATCTTTTAAAGACGGATCTGTCCCGATCTCATCATAGTTAATATATCCTACGACCAGTTTGTATAGGCTCTCATCCATCTCTTCCTTGAAATTCAGGTTATACGCATTCGCCACGGCAATGTTGTTGACGATTGCCTGATACTGCCTGCGGTAGCTGCTCAGACAAATCAAAAGAACTACCGTTAAGACAAGAAACGGGATCACAATAGCTGCAGACAGCATCAGGATCTTATTTCTTATGGAGCTGTGGATGGGAGGTTTTTCCTGTGTTTGATTCATGCGTTCACGCTTTCTTTTCCGGTAACGTTTTTACATTTTTCGTGATAACACGTCTTGTTATCAGTATACGCATTTTTCTCTTTAAAGTCTACCAAACTTTATATGTGACCATTTGCGGACTATATGTCCAGCAACAGAATTTACCGATGCTTCGCATTTCGTACTTACATGATCGTGATTTTTGTGCTATAATGACCTCCGGAAAATAAAATACGGAACATAAATAACGACATAAAATATCGGTATGGCTTTTGTCTGGTGGCCATCCACGGGTATTTTATGTCGTTTTTATATTCCATAAAAAAAGGAGAATCATTATGCCAAAAACAAAGTTTCAAAGCATCATTTTCACCGCCATCATGGCTTTTTGCATGGTTTACTGCATGACTGTCTATACAGTCGCGCTCAAATTCGGCTCTCTTAAGTATCTGGTATTTGCCCTTGCCATCAAGGAGATGTGGCTGGAATACGTTGTTGTATTCTGTCTGATCTTTTTCCTGATCACAAATACAGCTAAAAAGCTTGCATTCCGGATCGTTGACCCGGCCAGTGCACCACCCATCCATATGATCCTTGCGATCCAGTCCTTTACGGTATGTCAGATGGTTCCCATTGTCACACTGTTTGCAACACTGGTACATAACGGGATTTCGGCAGACTGGTTTTGCCAGTGGATCCAGCTGGCAGTCATCTGTTTTCCCATGGCATTCTTTTTACAGGTCTTTTTCGTAGGTCCACTCGTACGCCTGATCTTTCGCAGTATCTTTCAAAACCGGAGCTAATGCTCCGGTTTTTCATTTATATTTTTCGTGACGATCACATCACTTTCCGTCCCACATACATGTGGTATCACAACAGTACCAGCTTGAACAGGCGCCGTTAATACTACTTTTTTTATTTCGTCCATTACCTGAAAAATCATATCCTTCGCAATGGGCTGTGTCAGACGAACACTGGCTACCGGAAGTTCCCCGTTTTTTACCAGAACGGAGGTAGCCAGTGTTCTGCACGGCGCGGTCAGTTCCTGACGAACATATTGCTCTCCCCGAAGACATAACTGACCGGTAACGGCAGTCACCTGCCCTTGCAGAACCTCTGCCTCTATTTCACATCCGTTTGGACAGACGATACAAGTAAACTTCTTTTTCATTCTACAAATACCTCCAATGCACCTTGCGGTTTTATCTTTTCTGCTGAAACCGGAAGCTGGATCATTTCCGCAGGGATTGCTTTCTTCATTTTCTTAGAAGCAATCTCTATACCATTCTGACGCACAACGATCCGGCAATTTCTATAGTGATCTCTCACACGCAGCGACAAATTGAACTCTTTTTTTCCACTGATTTTCTGTGGGATCGTATGTCCCACGCCATTGCCGCAGGTTACATCCAGCGCACAGGGATCTGTCACGCCATTTTCCACATAAGCTGCAGCGTGACGAGCCAATGTCTCTGATTCCATCGAAACAAAATCGACCAGATCATGGACATGAAGCACATTGCCCGCTGAAAAAATCCCCGGAATACTGGTCTGAAGATTTTCATCCACAATCGCTCCACTTGTATGTGGATCTATGGCAATTCCTGCATGTTCCAGTAATTGGTTTTCCGGGATCAGTCCAACAGAAAGAATCAAGGTATCACATGCGTATTCCTTTTGCGTGCCCGGGATTGGGCGGCGATTTTCGTCCACCTGTGAGATTGTCACTCCCGTCAGACGGTCACGGCCATGAATTTCTGTAACGGTATGGCTTAAATACAGCGGAATATGATAATCCTCCAGACACTGCACGATGTTGCGTGGAAGCCCGGATGGATATGGCATTAATTCAAACACTGCCTGAACATGTGCGCCTTCCAGGGTCATACGACGAGCCATGATCATCCCGATATCCCCGGAACCCAGAATGATCACTTCCTTACCAGGCATCCGGTTGTAAAGATTCATATAAGCCTGTGCCGTGCCTGCAGTAAAAACTCCGGCAGGGCGTTCTCCCGGAATACCAAGTGCTCCGCGGCTGCGCTCCTTGCACCCCATCGCAAGCACGATCGCCTTGGCCTGATACCTGCAAAGACCCTTGCGAGTGGCTGCCGTCACACATCGGTCCGGAGTAAGCTCCAATACTGTCGCGTTGGTTTCGTATGGAATTTTTCTCTTTTCCACCTCGTCGATAAATGCCTGTGCATATTCCGGTCCCGACAGACTTTGCCCAAAACGTCCCAGACCAAAACCATCATGGATACACTGTCTTAGAATTCCTCCCAACATGGCTTCACGCTCCAGGATCACCATATTACGGATCCCCTGTTTATGCAATTCCGCTGCAGCGGCAAGACCTGCAGGACCGCCTCCGATGATCACAACATCCTTCTGTTCCATGCTTAGTTTTCCTCCTTTTTCATATTGCCTGACAAGATCCAGGAACCTTGACGGCTGTAACGCAC
The DNA here is from genome assembly GCA_963642615.1 of Oscillospiraceae bacterium. Taxonomy (GTDB): domain Bacteria; phylum Bacillota; class Clostridia; order Lachnospirales; family Lachnospiraceae; genus Brotaphodocola. Next base: position 19,339 of record CAVIHW010000035.1, read on the forward strand.
CTGAGACGGAGCCAGGCCAGATTCCTGCTCCAGCAAATATTCCAGCTTCGGCTGGCAAAAACCGCCCTGACATCCTCCCATCATGGCACGAGTTCGATATTTGATCCCCGTCAGGGTTAAAACTCCAAGCGGATTATGAATTGCCTGAAGGATTTCCGCTTTCGTGACATTTTCACAGCTGCAGATGATTTCTCCATAATCCGGATTTTGGGCAATCAGCTCTGCCTGTTGTTTTGGAGTACAGGACGCAAACCGGATGATCCCCTTATGATAAGGCGTAAATTCCGGATTTTTTTCAAATTTTTCATATTCGAGCATCATTTCAATGACGTGGCGGGCTAACGGAATACTGCCAGTCAGCCCCGGTGATTCAATTCCTACCAGATTGACTGCATTCGGTGCAATCTCATCCCGGATCTCCACTTTCCAATCCTGGATCACGCCCTGTTCATCCACCCATTTGGGCTGAATTCCGGCAAACGTCCGGATCTGATCCTTCTTAAAAATGTGAGGCCATAATTTTGCTCCTTCCAAAGCCAGACTGTCCAAATTAGCCTGCGGTACGCCATAATCGTCCAAAATATCCGTATTCTCTGCATCCGGTCCTACGGTAACATTGCCATCTACCGTTGGTGTAATGTGGATTCCCATATAAGTATTGCTTGGAACCGGGTATACCGGCATTGGAAGAAGTTTTCCCATACGTTTGTGAAGGATGATATAATTGCTGCGGGAACCGATCACATGATAACCGGTTAATCCCAGCAGATCTGAGATCTGTTTTGCACCAAGTCCTGCTGCATTGATCACCCATCTGGTACAAAAAACGCCATGCTCCGTATGCAGATCATAGAGGCCGTCCTGTCTGGTGATATCGGTCACCTTATGATCAAAAAAATATTCCACCCCATTTTCATGTGCATTCTCGGCAAGCGCTACGGTATATAGAAATGGATCCATAATGCCGCTCTGTTTCGACCACATGGCAAACTTTCCTACAACAGCCGGCACCAGTTCATGTAATTTCTGTTCATCGATCATTTCCAGGCCACAGCACCCATTGATCGCTCCCTGCTTCATGGTCTGCTCCAGCTGTTTTCTGTCTTCGGGCGTATTCCCCACCAGAACCTTACCACATCGCTTAAATGGAAAATCCAGTTCTTCTGCCAGCTGTCCCATCATTTTATTTCCCTCTACACAGCATCTGGCCTTCAGACTCCCCACCGGATTTGCGAATCCGCCATGTACCACCGCTGAATTACGTCCGCTGGTCTCATTGCAAACATCCAGATTTTTCTCCAGTACCGCTATTTTCAGCTGATATCGTGACAATTCTCTTGCGATCGCACTTCCTACCACGCCTGCCCCGATTATTATCACATCGTATTGTTTTCGCATCATTCCACGCTCCCTTTATTCTTATATACTTTAAACGATGATATATATTTCATATATGTAAATATATATCATTTAGAAACAAACGTCAATAGGCACGAAGTTTCTATTACAAAAAAAGAGCCTTCATCATTGCTAAAATGATAAAAGCTCTTTCTCTCATTCAGTTTCTGAAATAATGCGGAAAAGATTCGCGAATCGTTGCCAGATTTTCTGTATATCTCTGCATATGTCTTGCAGCAATCGTCCGGGCATTGGAAACATCCTTCCCCTCGATCGCTTTCAGCAAACTTGTGTGATCTTCCAGGATCGCTCTGACCGGACGGCACCGGAAGCTCAAAACGGTAGTGCGGTCAAAATGCGGAGCCAGGTTTTCCACCAATTCATACCAGTACGGACAACCGCACGCCAGATATAATCGTTTATGAAATTCCTTATCTAATGAAAAAATCTTTTCTTCCTGGGTTCGTTCAATATACATCTGCCAAAGTGCCACATTTTCCCACAGGCTGTCTAATTCCTGTTTCGTAAGCTTCTCACAGGCCATACCAGCCAGTTCTGTTTCCAGTACCGCGCGCAAATGCCTCACTTCCTCCACCAACTCTGCATCGATCAGCGAAACATACGTACCGATTTTCGGACGGATCTCAATCAGCCTTCTTTGTGCCAATTCCAATTCTGCTTCCCGAAATGGCGTCCGGCTGACTTTTAACTGTTCACATAAATCTGGCTCATTTAGCTTTTGTCCGGGCTCCAGATTTGTATTTACAATATTATCGATCAAACAACGCAGAACATAATTTTTGGCAGATTCATGCTCTCTGCGCTCTGAAATCATCATCATCTACAATGTCCTTTCCTGCCTGTTTTTTTGCAGGTTAATCCCATGCATCATTCAGCATGACAAGATTCCGCTTCCATTTCAGCATAAATCACATCCTCCGATGCTTTCATAGCTTCCAATGTCTTCTCCAGCAGTTCATCAAGCTCCCATCCAAGCTGCTCTGCTCCTCTTGCGATCACCTCTCTGGAACATCCTACAGCAAAGCCCTTGCTCTTATATTTTTTCTTAAGGGACTTCAGCTCCATATCCTTGGTACTCTTTGAAGGTCTCATAAGAGATGCTGACCAGATCAGGCCTGTCAGTTCATCCGCAGCAAATAAAACCTTTTCCATCAAATGAGTCGGTTCAACATCTATCGTAGTTCCATTCCCAACTGTGATGCCATATCCGTGTGCGCAGATTGCGTGGATCATATCCTCACCTACTCCGGCTTCTTTCAAAAGCTCTGGTGCCTTAATACAGTGTTCCTGTGGATACTGCTCAAAATCAATGTCATGCAAAAGGCCCACAATACCCCAGTACTCTGCATCCTCTTCAAATCCCAGCTCCTTTGCGTACCATTTCATGACAGCCTCCACTGTGAATGCATGCTGAATATGAAATGGATCCTTATTGTATTTCTTTAATAATTCAAATGCTTTGTCTCTTGAAATGTAATTCATCCTAATTAACTTCCTTTCCTGGAATTTTAGCGTTTTACAGACTTTTCAAATAGAAATGATCCATTGTTCCATGAACCACACCTGCCGGTTTTTCTATCTGCTTAAATCCAATCTTCTCATATAACTTCATCGCAACTGTCAGATTGCTGTGCGTTTCAAGATATAGCTTCTTATACCCGGCATTCTTTGCCCAGGTTTCTGCAGCAGTGACCAGTCCCTTGCTGTAGCCATTTCCTTTTGCAGAATCATCCAGATATAATTTTTGCATTTCCGCGCAATCTTCCATTCCAGTAAATTCAGCAATTCCAACGCCACCGATGAGCTGATCTGTTTCATCTAACGCAACAAAATAGCACCTTTTTGCAGGCATACTGTTGTAATATGCACTCAAATGATCAAGTTCCGGATCAAAATATACCGTTCCTGGAACATTTAGATTCAATTTTTCTAGATTTGTACGTACAATCTTAGCAATTGCCGCATCATCAGAAGCACTTATCCTTCTATATTTTAGCATTTCACTTTCCAACTTTCCTTTTTATCACTCCGTTTAATAATGATTTCCGACAGCTCTTCAATTCAATAATAATACAAGGGCAAAAAATCTGATAACACATTATAACACAAAATGGAAGTGATATGATGAACTGATTGAAATACAACAAAATAACATTGATGTTTATACAAGTGCCGGCTATATGCTCGCATTCTGATTCCAGGATACACTAGATTATATCAAACTGTACCTTATTTTATATTTTTGCACAGTCCATTATGATTTTCTGACACATCTCATATCCTAATACAGAGCTGTTCAATGACAATGTATAATTGCCTGCCATCCCCCACTTCTGTTCCGTATAATAATTATAGTTTGTTCTGCGTCTTTTATCTATATCATTTATCATATTTATAGCATCATCTTCTGTAACATTATATAATTTACAGGTGCGCTGTACTTTTTCCGGCATATTTCCATGTATAAACACATTCAGTACATCATCCCTGTCCTTTAAGATAAAATCTGCATTTCTTCCTATGATTACGCAGCTTTCTTTTTCAGCGATTTCCATAATTATTTTTCTTTGTGCTTCATACACCATATCTTCGATTGATTTTCCTGTAATATCACGCCCTGAAAAAGCATAGGCAAACAAGCCTTTCTTTGGAGATAATTCAGCATTTTCCTGAATATACTCAGGCGACAATCCAGACTGTTCTGCAATCTGCCCGATGATATCCTTGTCATAATATGCAACACCAAGTTTCTTTGCCACTTCTTCACCGATAAATCGACCACCGCTTCCAAATTCTCTGCTGATCGTAATGATTCTCTTTGTCATAACCATATCCTCCTTAACTTAGTTTTTCCACTTTATTCTTTCTGATTTTCTTTAAAAATGCATATCCCACAAAGCATGCTACAATCTCTGTTATCGGGAATGCCCACCAGATCAATGAAATACCCATCTGTCCCTTTCTAACAAAAATAGAGAAAATGCCCGCCAGTGGTAATATAACTATTAGTTGTCTGAGCAATGAAATTACAAGTGATTCCATACCACCATCCAATG
>CAVIHW010000036.1:0-23658 GCA_963642615.1 Oscillospiraceae bacterium
AACCGCATACCCTGGTGGAATTTTTACCTCGTGTGCTTGCGCCGCCTATTGTCTCCCCTGCGGGCTAAACTCGCGTGCGCTGCACGCTCAGACAGGCCCTCCGGGGAGACGATATGCTCGCACCCGAGGTAAAAATTCCACCAGGGTATGCGGTTATGTATGACCACCACGGCACTTTGAACCCGTATAGATCAAATTGTGAAGTTGCTACTTTATGTTGCAGGCACCCCGGCTGCATTTAGGATGCTCTGAGCATGCCTATAGATCTGGCGGATGAGGTCTGCGTTTGCGGGATCGCGGGCGATGCTGTAGACGAGCATATACTGGAAAAACATGAAGAAGCTTAGGAGAATGCAGAAGATCCCGATGATAAAACCGATGATCCCGCAACCGGTAAAGTGACGGTCTCTTCTGGAAATCCAGCCACTTACGGCAGCTGCCGACCCGAGTATGATCTGAACGGGCGGATAGAACCAGCTGAAGATCCCCAAAATACTGAAAAGCAGGCTTGTCTGTGCAAGCCGGTTAGGAGCAGGGCATTTTGCCCTGTTATTTTTTTGCATATCAATTCCTCCGTGAGTATGTGTGCCTGATGCCGGATCAGAATGCCTATCCGTATCCAAGCAACGATATCATAACATGAAAAGGCGTGACTGTGCAATGCATGAACTGCAACATACTTGCGAAGCTTTTGGTTATGGATTATAATGGTAAAGGTTTGGTCACAAAAACAAGGATCCTTGTTTGACCAGCGTATGAACAGCAGCAAAAAGGAGTTTTTTAAGATGGACATTTTTAAAATATTGCAGGAAGAACTGCAGATTGGCTATAAACAGGTGGAGGCCGCAGTCGGACTGATCGATGAGGGCAATACGATCCCTTTCATTGCCCGTTACCGTAAGGAGGCAACGGGTTCTTTAAATGATGAGGTGCTCCGTAACCTGGATGAGCGTCTGCGTTATCTTCGCAATCTGGAGGAAAAGAAAAATCAGGTACTTTCTTCCATCCGTGATCAGGAAAAGCTGACACCGGAACTGGAAAAGCAGATTCAGGATGCTATGACCATGGTAACCCTGGAAGATCTGTATCGTCCGTACCGTCCGAAACGTCGGACGCGTGCCATGATCGCAAAGGAACGCGGACTGGAACCGTTTGCAGAGCAGATCTGGCAGCAGAATGTGGCAGAACCGTTGGAAAAGATTGCAGAAAAGTATGTGTCGGAAGAAAAGGAAGTCTTATCGGCAGCGGATGCCCTGGCCGGGGCAAAGGATATCCTTGCAGAACGGATCTCGGATCAGGCTGATTATCGTACCTATATCCGCAAGATGACCACAGAGCAAGGGATCATCCGTTCTCAGGCAAAGGATGAAAAGGCAGAGTCGGTCTATGAGATGTATTATCAGTACGAGGAACCGGTGAAGAAATGTGCCGGTCACCGCGTGCTGGCTTTAAACCGTGGAGAAAAAGAAAAGATCCTGACGGTGAAGGTGGAAGCGCCAGAGGAAGTGATCCTGCGTTATCTGGAAAAACAGGTGATCACTCGGGACAATCCTTATACCGCACCGGTTTTAAAAGAGGTTGCAGCTGACAGCTACCGTCGTCTGATCGCACCTGCGATTGAGCGTGAGATCCGCAGCTCTCTGACAGAGGAAGCTGAGGCCGGTGCCATCAAGGTGTTTGGCAAGAACTTAAAGCAGCTTCTGATGCAGCCGCCTGTGGCAGGCCGTGTGGTGCTTGGCTGGGATCCGGCATTCCGTACTGGCTGCAAGCTGGCTGTCGTGGATGCTACCGGAAAAGTACTGGACACCACAGTCATTTTCCCGACCGCACCTCAGAATAAGGTGGAAGAGGCGAAAAGGGTTGTAAAAGGACTGATCGCAAAATATGGAATTTCCCTGATCTCCCTTGGAAACGGAACCGCTTCCAGAGAGTCGGAAAAGGTGATCGTGGATATCATCAAGGAGGTTCCGCAGCAGGTACAGTATGTGATCGTCAACGAGGCAGGTGCTTCTGTTTATTCGGCCAGCAAGCTTGCAACCGAGGAGTTCCCGAGTTTTGACGTGGGACAGCGAAGTGCCGCATCCATCGCGAGAAGACTGCAGGATCCGTTGGCGGAGCTGGTAAAGATCGATCCGAAATCCATCGGAGTAGGTCAGTATCAGCATGATATGAACCAGAAAAACTTAAGTGAGACCCTTCAGGGCGTTGTGGAAGACTGTGTAAACCGCGTAGGTGTTGACTTAAATACCGCGTCCGCCTCCCTGCTGGAATACATTTCCGGTGTTACAAAAACCATTGCGAAAAATATCGTGGCATACCGGGAAGAAAACGGAGTCTTTACAAACCGCAGACAGCTGTTAAAGGTAGCCAAACTCGGCCCGAAAGCCTTTGAACAGTGTGCAGGTTTCATGCGCATCAACGGTGGAGATGATCCGTTAGACATGACCTCCGTACATCCGGAGAGCTATGAGGCGGTCAGAACCCTGTTAAAGAAGCTTGGCTATCATCCGGAAGACATTGCTTCTGGCGGATTAAGGGAGCTTGGCAGAAAGGTGCGCGGATGCAAGGGACTGGCAGAGGAGCTTGGCCTTGGCGAGATCACCTTAAAGGATATTGTAAAGGAACTGGAAAAACCGGCAAGAGATCCGCGTGAGGAGATGCAAAAACCGATCCTGCGCACCGATGTTCTGGAGATGAAAGATCTGACCCCGGGCATGGTGCTGAAGGGAACAGTACGCAATGTCATTGATTTTGGTGCGTTCGTGGATATCGGCGTGCATCAGGACGGTCTGGTACATATTTCCCAGATGACCGACCGCTATATCAAACATCCCCTTGAGGCAGTCAGTGTGGGAGATATTGTAGAGGTGAAGGTGCTGGGCGTTGACCTGACGAAAAAGCGCATTTCCCTGACAATGAAACTATAGGAAGGAGATACAGCTTTATGGCACAGGAAAAACACGAAACGGTTCAGACAGGAAAAACCGTGGATATGACCTTGCGCATTACGGCAAAGGAACTCTGGATTTTTTCCATGTATCACGCAAATGCCGGATTTATGGGGATCTTCAATGTGCTGTTTTCCCTGGCAGCCTTGTATCTTCTGATCTTTCGGTGGAGCAGTACGAGTATACCGTACCGGTGCCTGCTTGTGGTCTGTGCGCTGATCTTTACGGTCTGGCAGCCGTTTCTGTTATGGATGAAGGCTGCAAAACAGGCAAAGCGTCCGGCAGTAACAAATCCGATGCGCCTGAGATTTGACGATGAAAAGCTGACCGTGAGCCAGGAAGAAAACGAAGCAGAGTTTACCTGGGAACAGATGGGGCGGCTGGATGCAAAACCCTCCATGTACATTCTTTATATGGATCGGGTTCATGCATATCTGATCTCGAAGTCAGCCCTGAAAAATCAGGAAGAGGCATTTCGCGAGCTGGTGACGGCACACCTTCCAAAAGAGAAACGGAGGAAAATCTGATGGAATATAAAAGCAGCAGTCCAGAGGAGACATTTGCTCTCGGGAAACGTCTGGGAGAACAGGCAAAACCGGGTGAGATCTACTGCCTGGATGGCGATCTCGGAGTTGGAAAAACCGTATTTACACAGGGCTTTGCCGAAGGACTTGGAATTGATGAGCCGGTAAACAGTCCGACCTTTACCATTGTGCAGCAGTATGACTGTGGCCGGATCCCGCTGTATCACTTTGATGTCTACCGGATCGGAGATGTGGATGAGATGGATGAGATCGGCTATGAAGACTGTTTTTACGGAGAAGGGGTCTGTCTGATCGAATGGTCACAGAGGATCGAGGAGATCCTGCCGGATGATGTAGTTTGTATCCGGATCGAAAAAGACCTGGAACAGGGCTTTGATTACCGAAAGATAACCGTGGAGGGATTGGAATGAAGATACTTGGAATAGAAAGTGCATCTTTGGTGGCTTCCGTGGCCGTTGTGACAGACGGACAGGTGACGGCAGAATATACCGTGAATTTAAAAAAGACGCATTCCCAGACTCTGCTTCCCATGATCGATGAGGTGACCCGGATGCTGGAGCTGGATCTTCATGAGTTGGATGCCATTGCAGTATCCGGCGGTCCCGGCTCCTATACCGGACTTCGTATCGGTTCCGCTACCGCAAAGGGGCTTGGACTGGCACTTCAAAAGGTTCTGGTGCACGTGCCGACTCTGGATGCCATGGCTTACAATTTATACGGAACATCTGCCCTCATCTGTCCCATCATGGATGCAAGAAGAGGACAGGTTTATACCGGTCTGTATCATTATGAGGAAGATTTTGAAATCGTAAAACCGCAGTGCAGCATGGATATTCAGGAGCTGATCCGGGAATTAAATGAACGCGGAGAGCGCGTGATCTTTCTGGGAGACGGCGTGCCGGTTCATGAGGCTGTCATTCGACGGGAAATGACCGTGCCGTTTTCGTTCGCTCCGGCACAGGCAAACCGCCAGCGCGGTGCCAGCGTGGCATCCCTTGGCAGCGTGTACTTTGCAGAAGGAAAGACAATATCCGCGATGGATCATGCACCGGATTATCTGAAAAAGGCGCAGGCAGAGCGAGAGCTGGAAGAGGCGAAGCGTCAGGGTAAGACCAGTGAACTGGCAGCAGGACACAGTGTCGGAACAGGAGATCAGATATGATCCGCTGCATGGAAGAACAGGATATCCAACAGATCGCCCGGCTTGAGGAGCTTTGTTTTTCCGAAAGCTGGTCGGCAAGGATTTTGGAGTCCGGGCTTTTCAGCCCTTATGATGTCTACTATGTTTATGAACAGGACGACCGGATCTTGGGATATTGCAACCTGCGTGTGCTGGCCGGAGAGGGCGAGATCCAGCGCATTGCCGTACATCCAGACAGCCGCCGACTGGGAATTGGTCGGATCCTTATGGATGCCATGCTGTCTTATGCCAGTGACAAGAAGGTTTATGCAGTCAGCCTGGAAGTGCGGGAAAGCAATCTTCCGGCCAGAAATTTGTATGAATCCTACGGTTTTGCAAAGGAGGCTGTGCGCAAAGCCTACTATCACAATCCGACAGAGGATGCTGTGATGATGTGGAAGCGGGATTTCATTGAATCCACTTAGGTATGCTATTATGATAATTGCAACAAAGGAAATGAGGTTAATCAGTTTATGTTAGATATTTGTTTACTCGGAACCGGTGGTATGATGCCGCTTCCGTATCGCTGGCTGACTGCGATGATGGCGCGCTGTGATGGCAGCAGCCTTCTGATCGACTGCGGGGAAGGGACACAGGTGGCATTGAAGGAAAAAGGATGGAGCCCAAAGCCCATCGATGTGATCTGCTTTACCCATTATCACGCAGATCATATCAGCGGACTTCCGGGTCTCCTTCTCACCATGGGTAATGCAGAGCGCACAGAGCCGGTGACCCTGATCGGGCCCAAGGGGCTTGAACGTGTGGTAAATGCTCTCCGGACCATTGCACCGGAGCTTCCGTTCCAGCTGAAATTTGTGGAAATGACGGAAAGCCGGCATCAGTTTCAGATCGGACCTTACGTGATCGATGCCTACCGGGTAAACCACAATGTGGTCTGCTATGGTTACTCCATCTCCATTCCGAGAACCGGGCGTTTCGATGTGGAGCGTGCCAAAGCCCAGAACGTGCCGATGAAAGCCTGGAGCCGGCTGCAAAAGGGGGAAACCCTGGTGATGGATGGCATTACCTACACCCCGGACATGGTGCTTGGACCGGATCGCAAAGGGTTAAAGGTAACTTACTGTACAGATACCAGACCAATGCCGGTCATCGCCGAGTATGCAGACCATGCAGACCTTTTTATCTGTGAGGGCATGTACGGAGAGGACGGAAAAGAAGCCAAGGCAAGGGAATACAAGCATATGACCATGTATGAGGCGGCAAATCTTGCGAAAAAGGCACAGCCGGCGGAAATGTGGCTGACGCATTACAGCCCTTCCTTAAACCGGCCGGATGAGTTTATGGATAAAGTACGGGAGATTTTTCCCGGTGCAAAGGCGGCACGGGACGGTTGGACCCGGGAACTGACCTTTGATGAGGAGTAGGATATGGAAATAAACAAAACAGAAAAAACGGAAAAGAAGGACACGTTGATCCTTGCCATTGAGAGTTCCTGTGATGAGACTGCTGCATCCGTGGTGAAAAACGGGCGTGAGGTGCTTTCTAATGTGATCTCATCCCAGATTGCCCTGCATACCCAGTTTGGTGGCGTGGTTCCGGAGATCGCATCGAGAAAGCATATTGAAAAGATCAATCAGGTCATTACCCAGGCCCTGGAGGAGGCAAAGGTAACTCTGGAAGATGTGGATGCCATCGGTGTGACATACGGACCCGGTCTTGTAGGTGCCCTTCTGGTTGGTGTGGCAGAGGCGAAGGCCATTGCCTTTGCGGCAAAGAAACCGCTGGTGGGCGTGCATCATATTGAAGGGCATGTATCCGCAAACTACATTGAAAATCCGGATCTGGAACCGCCGTTCGTGTGCCTGATCGTATCAGGCGGACACACCCATCTGGTCATTGTAAAGGACTATGGAGAGTTTGAGATCATCGGCCGTACCCGCGATGACGCGGCTGGAGAGGCCTTTGACAAAGTGGCACGTGCGGTAGGACTTGGCTATCCGGGAGGTCCGAAGGTGGATAAGACTGCAAAAGAGGGCAATCCGCACGCCATCGAGTTTCCGCGGGCAAAGGTGGAGGGCTCTCCGTATGACTTCAGCTTCAGTGGCCTGAAATCTGCTGTCTTAAACTACATCAACAAAGCCCATATGACCGGGGAAGAGATCCATGTGCCGGATCTTGTGGCGTCGTTTCAGAATGCAGTTGTAGAGGCATTGGTGAGCCGCGCGGTTCTGGCAGCAAAGGAATACGGATATGACAAGCTTGCTATTGCCGGTGGAGTGGCTTCCAACTCCGCACTCCGGGCAGCCCTGCAGGAGGCCTGTGATAAGGCGCATATCCGCTTCTATCATCCGTCTCCGATTTTCTGCACGGACAATGCGGCCATGATCGGCTGTGCTGCCTACTATGAATATAAGAAGGGAACCCGGCATGGATGGGATCTGAATGCGATCCCGAACCTGAAGCTGGGCGAGCGGTAAACATCATGATCGATACATTCCGGATCGGGGCGGTGATCCTGGCCGGTGGCCGGGGAAGCAGGATGCACAGTGACATTCAAAAGCAATATATGCTGTTAAATGGAAGACCTCTGATTTCCTATGCGCTGGAAGCTTTTGAAAACAGCTGCGTAGATGACCTGGTGCTGGTGACCGGAGCCGGAGAAGCAGAATATGTAAAACAGGAGATCCTGCCGGATTTAAATCTTGCCAAACTGAAGAAGATCGTGACTGGTGGAAAAGAGCGGTACCATTCGGTTTATGAAGGACTGAAAGCACTGGAGCATTGCGATTACGTGCTGATCCACGACGGGGCAAGACCTCTTGTGACGGAAGATATCATTTCCCGGGCGGCACAGGCGGCAATCACAGACCAGGCCTGCGTGGTGGGTATGCCGGTGAAGGATACCATTAAGATCTCGGACGCAGAGGGCTATGCAGAGACCACACCGGATCGTTCCAGACTGTGGCAGGTACAGACCCCTCAGGCGTTTTCCTATCCGCTGGTGCGAGGGGCTTATGACCGTCTGATGTCAGATGTTTCCCTTCAGAAAGGTATCACGGATGATGCCATGGTGGTGGAACACTTGAGCGGCACGAAGGTGCGTTTGGTGGAGGGCAGTTATGAAAATCTGAAGGTGACCACGCCGGAAGACCTGATCCTTGCAGAGGCTTTGCTGGCCGGAAGGATTGCCATGACTTAATTTTGTCAAGTGCAAGATTGAAAAATTGATGAAAAATAAGGGTTAAACTTAGGAAAAGTTAACAATATAACGAAGAATTGTCGTGAAAAATGCTTGTGCAATTCCTGAATTGATGGTATACTTTGAAATAACTGGTAAATAAATATACACATTGCATAGAGAAAACAGAGCAGCGCAGGTGTGTAGGGCATGTCTTTCGGGGTTCGTTTTGGAACGTCAGCTGCCGTACTTCTGTGCTGTTTTTGCGTTTCAATGTGGATATTTGTGAAACTTGCTGTTACTGTGATGAGACAGTTCCTGCGACGTATGAACTGTAACAACAGGCAAAACAGTTGCGGCATAACAAAGAAAAATGGAGGAAGTGTGTATGAAGAAAAAACTTGCATTGCTGCTTAGCGTCGCCATGCTGGCAGCATCCCTGGCAGGCTGCGGCGGAAAGTCCAGCTCCACATCAGCACCGGCTGGTGACTCTGGATCTGCAACAACAGAGGAAGGCAGCACCACATCAGCCGGTCACAAAGACAGCCTGATCATTGGTACGGATGCTGACATCAATACCCTGGATCTGCAGCAGCAGCAGGATCAGATCAACAACATTGTATTAAAAAACACCCATCAGACCCTGGTATTCTTTAACAATGGTTCCCAGGGCGATGATCGTTTCGTTCCGTGTCTGGCTACATCCTGGGAGTTCAAAGATGACACCCACATCGAGATGAAGCTGCGTGACGACGTTCATTTCAACGATGAAGACAAGACCCCGATGACCGCAGAGGACGTAAAGTTCACTCTGGATATGGCAACCGGCAACATGGTAGCATCCGTTCTTGCAGGTTATGTTGGCTGTACGGTAGTAGATGACTACACCATCGAGATCGAGATCGAGAAATATAACAACGAGTTCATCCAGTCTCTGGCATCTGTTCCGTTATCCATCCAGTCTAAGAAGGCATACGACGACGGCGTAGAGGATCCGTACTACATCGGTACCGGCCCGTATAAGTTTGACGAGTGGGTAGAGGGTGAGTACTGCAGACTGGTAAAGGTTGACGATTACTGGGGCAATGACCTTCCGGCAGATGATAACCTGGCTCCTGGCGTAGCAGAGACCATCGAGTTCCGTCCGTATCTGGAGGCATCTTCCCGTGTTATGGCACTGCAGGCAGGTGAGATCGATGTCTGCGTAAACCCGCCGATCAACGAGCTGCAGTATCTGGAAGACGATGACAACATCACCGTTTACGAGCAGACCGGTACCCGTCTTTTCTACTTTGCATTCAACGTAGAGAAGGAGCCGTGGAACAACCAGACCTTAAGACAGGCTGTTGCCTGCGCGATCGACCGCGATGCAGTGTTAGAGGCAGCCGTATACGGCAAGGGCACACTGCAGACTACCATCTTAAACCGTGGCCTGTGGGGCTTCTATGATGATATGGATGGCTTTGACTATGACGTAGACAGAGCAAAGTCCTTAATGGCAGAGGCAGGTTACCCGGACGGCGGTATCAGCACTACTTTAACCTACGCATCCGGTGCTCCGTATGAGCAGATCGCAACCATCATCCAGGCAAACCTGGCAGATATCGGCATTGACGTAACCCTTGAGCCGATGGAGACTGCAACCTTGAAATCCACCTGTGTAGACGGCAATCAGGAGCTCTTCCTGTGGAGATGGAACGAGGACTCCAAGGTTGACTTCGTATACCGTGACCTGTTCTACACCGGTTCCGGTTCCAACTATCATCACTACTCTGATTCCAAGGCAGATGAGATGATCGACATCGTAGCAACAGAGAAGGATCAGGACAAGCGTCTTGAGACTGCAAAAGAATTACAGACCTACTTAGTAGATGCATGTCCTCAGGTTCCGTTATACATTGCAAACCTGGTTGTTGCATACAACAAGAACCTTCAGGGACAGTACTTCTATGGTGGCGGCAACCATGACTGGCGTCACGCATACATCGCAGAGTAAAGAAATACGCGGTGTGACAGTAACAAAAACATAATGGCCAAAAAGACTTGCGGGTGCTTACAAAGACCCGCAAGTTTCCATATAAGCCTCTGACTGGAAAAAAGGAGCGACAGGAAAATGCTGAAATACATAGGGAAAAGACTTCTGATGCTGATCCCGGTTATTCTGGTAACCTCATTTCTGATCTTCTGGGCAATGAGCCTGACCGGCGGTGACCCGGCGTTAATGCTTGCGGGCGACAACGCTAAGCCGGAACAGATTGAGCAGATCCGTGAAGAACTTGGACTGAATGATCCGTTTATCGTACGTTATGGAAACTATATGAAGGGCATGCTGACCGGCGACATGGGAAAGTCCTATGTGACCAAGCGTGACGTATTCAAGACCTTCATGGAACGTCTTCCAAATACCCTGATGCTGGGCGGAGCCGCTGTGTTCATTGCTGTAGTGGTATCCCTGCCGCTTGGTATTTATACCGCGATCCATCAAAATACCTGGAAAGATACCGCGGGTATGATATTTGCCCTGTTCGGCACGTCCATGCCAAACTTCTGGCTGGGTCTGATGCTGATCATCATATTCTCGCTAAAACTGGGGTGGTTCCCAACGGGCGGCAAGGGAGGCCTGAGCAGTCTGGTATTGCCGGCAGTGACGGTAGGGTTTGGCCTGGCTGCCCTCATCACCAGAACCACACGTTCCTCCATGCTGGATGTACTGCGACAGGATTACATGACTACCGCGCGGGCAAAGGGCTGCTCTGAGAGACAGGTCATCACCGTGCATGGATTAAAGAATGCGCTGATCCCTATCATCACAGCCATCGGCCTTCAGATGTCGCTGGTCATCACCGGTTCCGTCCTCGCAGAAACCGTATTTTCCTGGCCGGGCATCGGACGCCTGGTTTACGATTCTATCTCAAAGCGTGATACTCCGATGGTTACCGGAGCCATCATCATGTGCTCCATCCTCATGTGTATCATCAACCTGGTGGTAGACCTGATCTATGCATTCTTTGACCCGAGAATCAAGGCACAGTACAGCAAGAAGGGGTGATCACATGGCACAGGCAAGCGAAATCAAAAAGAAATATAAAAAACGTACGCTGTTTCAGGAAACCTGGCGGCGTCTGACAAAAAACCGCGGTGCCATGCTGGGACTGGCCTTTCTGGTGATCCTGGTACTGGCAGCGGTACTCAGCCCGGTCATCTTCGATTATGAGAAGGATGTCATCGGACAGAATATGAAAGATCGTCTTATGGGACCGTGCGCAGCGCACTGGTTTGGAACCGATGAGTATGGCCGCGATCTGTTTGCACGTATCATCTACGGTGCCCGTTATTCCCTGATCATCGGCGTCGGCTCTGTACTGCTTGGACTGGTGGTTGGAACCATCCTGGGTTCCCAGGCAGGATTTAAAGGCGGAATCACCGATTCCATCATCATGCGCGGAATTGATATTTTCTACTCTATTCCAAACATCATGACGGCAGTTGTTATCGTATCCTTACTTGGACCGAGCACCGTCAACTTAATGATCGCGCTGGCATTTTCCTGCGCCAGCAGCTTTGCACGTATCGTGCGTGCATCCGTTATGACCATCCGTGATCAGGAGTATGTGGAATCCTCCTACGCCATGGGACTGCCAACCTGGAAGATCATTGTAAAGCACATCCTTCCAAACTGTCTCTCCCCGATCATCGTGCAGATCACACTGCTCATTGGTACCACCATCATCTCAGCTTCTTCCCTAAGCTTCCTTGGAATCGGTGTTCCGGCACCGGCACCGGAGTGGGGGGCGCTGCTTTCGGCAGGTCGAAGCCACATCCGTGACGCAAGCTACATGTGCATCATTCCGGGTCTTGCCATCATGTTCACGGTTCTTGCCCTGAACCTTCTGGGCGATGGCCTGCGCGACGCGCTGGATCCGAAGCTGAAAAAATAAGAAGCAGATATGACTTAGGAGGAATAGGATATGGCGGACGAGTTAGTTCTTGATATAAAAAACCTGGTTGTCCATTATGAGACAGAAGATGCAGATGTCCATGCGGTCAATGGCATTGATATCTCTATTGCGAAGAAACGGACACTGGGTCTGGTGGGCGAGACCGGTGCAGGCAAGACCACCACAGCACTTTCCATCTTAAATCTGGTTCCGAATCCGCCGGGCGTCATCAAAAACGGCGAGATCCGGCTGGATGGAAAAGATGTCTTAAAGATGTCATCCGAGGAACTGGAAAAAATGCGCGGCAACGATGTTGCCATGATCTTCCAGGATCCCATGACCGCGTTAAACCCGGTTATGACGGTTGGAGACCAGATTGGTGAGAGTATTGCACTCCATCAGAATATTTCCAAGAAAGAGGCCTTCGAGAAGGCAAAAGAGATGTTAAAGATGGTAGGCATCGCAGAATCCCGTGCCTACGATTACCCGCATCAGTTTTCTGGCGGCATGAAGCAGCGTGTTGTCATTGCCATTGCTCTGGCCTGCAGCCCGCAGCTTCTGATCGCGGATGAGCCGACCACTGCCCTGGATGTAACCATCCAGGCCCAGGTGCTGGAGTTGATGAAGCAGCTGATCCGTGAGAAGGAGATGTCCATGCTCATGATCACCCATGACCTTGGGGTTGTGGCAGAGGTTTGTGAGGATGTGGCTGTTATGTATGCCGGCCGCATTGTGGAGAAAGGAACGGCAGACGATGTATTCAACCACATGCGTCATCCGTATACCGAAGGCCTGTTTGATTCCCTGCCGAACTTAAAGCAGCGCGGTGAGGAGCTGGTGCCGATCCAGGGCCTGATGCCGGATCCGTCGGATCTGCCGCCGGGATGCGCATTTGCGCCAAGATGCCCGTATGCGACCGAGGCATGTACAAAAGCGGTTCCTGAGCTTACATCCGTGGATGGCAGCGCAACCCACTTTGTTGCCTGCAGCGCCTATAAAGATCCGGAATTCAGATTAAGGGGGAACCAAGATGGCAGGTAAGACAATCCTTGAGGTAGAAAACCTCACAAAATTTTTCAATACCCCGGGCGGACAGCTTCATGCGGTAGATGGAGTCAGCTTTAAGATCGAAGAGGGACGTACCCTTGGTATTGTAGGGGAATCCGGATGCGGCAAATCCACAACCGGAAGAACCATTTTAAAGCTGCTGGAGCCAACCGGGGGCAAGATCCTGTTTGATGGCAAGGATATCACAAACTACAGCCGCAGACAGATGCGCCCGCTGCGTCAGGAAATGCAGATGGTGTTTCAGGATCCGTTCTCATCCCTGGATCCGAGACAGACGGTCATGCAGCTCATCAGCGAGCCGATCATAGAACACAAGCTGTTAAAATCAAAGAAGGATATTGAAGAGAGAACTCTGGAACTGATGCGCACGGTAGGTCTTGCAGATCGCTATATGAACGTATATCCGCATGAGCTTGACGGCGGCCGCCGCCAGCGTATCGGCATTGCCCGCGCCCTGGCTGTAAGACCGAAGCTGATCGTCTGCGATGAGCCGGTATCCGCACTGGACGTATCCATTCAGGCACAGATCCTTAACCTGTTAAAGAAACTGCAGGCAGATCTGGGATTGACTTATATCTTCATCACCCATGATTTGTCGGTTGTAAAGTACTTTTCCGACGACATTGCGGTTATGTACCTGGGACAGATGGTGGAGAAGGCACCGTCTGATGTATTATTCCAGAATCCGGTACATCCGTATACCAAGGCACTTTTATCTGCAATCCCGCTTCCGATCGTAGGAAAGGAAAAGCCGGTGCGACAGCTGATCCGCGGCGAGATCACTTCTCCGGTCAACCTGCCGGATGAGTGCCGTTTCATGAAGCGGTGCGACTGTGCGGCAGAGTGCTGCAAGAACGGCAATCCGCAGCTGCGCGAGATTGAGCCGGGACACTTTGTTGCCTGCACCAGAGTCGGTGAGTTTTAGAAAACAAATTATGACAACTGAATCCATACACGCGAGAGCATAAGAGAAGCGTAACCGTAGAAGCACAGGATCTGTCTGTGTTTCTTAGGGTACGCTTCTTTGTGTTGCTATGCATATCGAGGAGGCGCCAGTGGCGCGTCCGCTGATTTATAAGGTATGGATCCGGGGATAAAAAGAGGGTATCAGAAAACAAAACTGCTGGCCCGTCTGGCAGAGATGGACGAGGTCCCGGCAGTCAGCGAGTAAAGAAAAGTCACGTTTTCACAAGGTGCGAAACGTGAGAAGATGCGAGTCCGGTATGCGGACCCGGAATAGAGGAGACAGGAGTATGAACGGTATGAAATACGATGTAGTGGTCATCGGCAGCGGTGTCATCGGCTGTGCGGTGGCGAGGGAACTTTCCAGATATCAGTTAAAAATCTGTGTCCTGGAAAAGGAAGAGGATGTCTGTTCCGGAACATCCAAAGCCAACAGCGCCATTGTGCATGGCGGTTTTGACGCGGAGCCGGGCACTCTGAAGGCAAAGTTTAATATTCAGGGCAGCCGGATGATGGAAGACCTTTCGAAAGAACTGGATTTTGATTACAAGCGCAATGGTTCTCTGGTGCTCTGCTTTGCAAAGGAGGACAGGCCGGCTCTGCAGGCACTCTATGAAAAAGGCGTGAAAAACGGCGTGGAGGGCATGTCCATCATCAGCGGAGACGAAGTGCGTAAAATGGAACCGAACATTGAGGATACCGTGGTTGCAGCACTTCATGTACCGAGCGGCGGCATTGTGTGTCCATTTGGCCTGACCATTGCCCTGGCAGAAAATGCTTGCGACAACGGCGTGGAATTCCGTTTCCTGACTGAGGTGGAGCATATTGAAAAGATGGAGGAAGGATATCGGGTGAAAACAAATCAGGGTGAGATCGAGGCGTCCTGCGTGGTAAATGCAGCAGGCGTGTATGCAGATACCCTCCACAACGATGTCAGTGAGAAAAAGCTTCACATCACCGCAAGAAAGGGCGATTACTGTCTGTTAGATAAAGAGGCCGGAAACCTGGTTGGCCATACCATTTTCCAGCTTCCGACCAAGATGGGCAAGGGCGTGCTGGTCAGCCCGACCGTACATGGCAACCTGCTGACCGGACCTACCGCAACCGATGTTGAGGACAGGGAACAGACGGCGACGGCTGCAGAAGAACTGGATTCTCTGATGAGCCGTGCAGCATTAAGCGTCAAGGGCATTCCGTTCCGTCAGGTTATCACTTCCTTTGCCGGACTGCGTGCCCATGAGGACGGCGATGATTTTGTAATTGGGGAGGCAGAGGATGCACCGGGCTTTTTCGATGCAGCAGGCATTGAGTCCCCGGGACTTTCCAGCGCTCCGGCTATCGGTCAGTGGCTGGCAGAGAAAGTGGCAGAAAAGCTGAATGCGGCAAAGAAGGAAGACTGGAACGGAAACAGAAAAGGTATTGTCCGTCCGGAACTTTTAAGCAAAGAAGAGCGGGCAGAACTGATCCGTAAGAACCCGGCCTATGGCACCATCATCTGCCGCTGCGAGGGTGTCAGTGAAGGTGAAATTGTGGACGCCATCACCAGAACCCTGGGCGCGAAGTCCTTAGACGGGATCAAGCGCCGCGTGCGTCAGGGCATGGGGCGTTGCCAGGCGGGCTTTTGCACACCGCGTACCATGGAAATCCTTGCAAGAGAGCTTGGCATTCGCATGGAAGCGGTTTGTAAGAATGCACCGGGATCTGAAATGCTGAAAGGACAGAAATAAGGGGGAGCGATCATGAGACATGATATTGTAATCATCGGAGGCGGCCCGGCAGGCCTGGCTGCGGCAGTAGCAGCAAGAAAAGCAGGCATTCAGGATATTCTGATCCTGGAGCGCGACAGCAGCCTTGGCGGAATTTTAAATCAGTGCATCCACAACGGTTTCGGCCTTCATACCTTTAAGGAAGAGCTGACCGGACCGGAGTATGCGGCACGTTATATTGCCATGGCGGAGGAGGAGAAAATCCCATACCGTTTAAATACCATGGTTATTGACATCAACGAGAAGCGCGAGGTGACGGTCATCAGCCGTGACCACGGCATGGAGACCATCGAGGCAGGCGCCGTCATTCTGGCTATGGGCTGCCGCGAGCGTCCGAGAGGTGCCCTGAACATTCCTGGTTACCGTCCGGCGGGCATTTACTCCGCAGGAACCGCGCAGCGCCTGATGAACATTGAGGGCTACAGCGTAGGTAAGGAAGTTGTCATTCTTGGCTCCGGAGATATCGGCCTGATCATGGCACGCCGTATGACGCTGGAAGGCGCGAAGGTCAAGGTGGTGGCGGAGCTGATGCCGTATTCCGGTGGTTTAAAGAGGAATATCGTTCAGTGTCTGGATGACTATGGCATTCCGTTAAAGCTGAGCCATACGGTAGTGGATATCCAGGGAAAGGAGCGTGTGACCGGCATTACCCTGGCAGAAGTAGGTCCGGACAGAAAGCCGATCCCGGGAACCGAGGAGCATTACAGCTGCGATACCCTGTTATTATCAGTAGGCCTGATCCCGGAAAATGAGCTGACAAAAGAGGCAGGCGTAGAGATGAACCGCGTGACCTCCGGACCAAATGTCAGTGACCGCTTAGAGACTAGCGTGGAGGGCATATTTGCCTGTGGTAATGTGCTGCATGTGCATGATCTGGTGGATTATGTGTCCGAGGAGGCTGCTCTGGCAGGAACCAACGCTGCGGCTTATGTAAAAGCAAAAAAAGGTGAAGAAGAGGCAAAGGCTGAGGCGCACATGGTTACCCTGAAGGCAGAAAATGGCGTGCGTTACACCGTCCCTCAGACCATCGATGTCAATAACATGAGAGACCAGGTAGTTGTGCGCTTCCGTGTGGCAGATGTCTACCGCGACCGCAGCATCAGCGTATATCTGGACGAAACCCGCGCTCAGGCCAGAAAGAAAAAGGTTCTGGCTCCGGGGGAGATGGAGCAGGTGATCTTAAAGAAAGAAGATCTGCAGAAATATCCGGATTTAAAGGAAATCCGGATCTGTACGGAGGTGGAATGAGATGGAAAAGAGAGAACTGACCTGTATCGGGTGTCCACTGGGATGCCCTCTGACTGTGATTATGGACGGAGAAACGATCACAGTGGCCGGAAATACCTGTAAGCGCGGCGAGATCTATGCAAAAAAAGAAGTGACCAACCCAACCCGGGTAGTAACATCTTCTGTCCATGTAAAAGGTGGCACGATCGCCATGGTGTCAGTAAAAACAAAGGAAGATATCCCGAAAAACAAGATCTTCGCGTGCATGGAGGAAATCCGTGCTGTTTCGGTTGCGGCTCCGGTTCATATCGGAGACATTGTGATCGCAAACTGTGCCGGAACCGGTGTTCCGGTCGTGGCGACTAAAAATGTAGAGACGGCAGTAATTTGATTGGCTGCTGCAATTCCTTACAGAGCCTGTATGGACAGCAAGACAGTGCTGTGCTATGATACGAAATTAGATGGCAGTAAAGAAATTCATAACTGCCCGAGGAAAGACAGGAGGCATTCACATGAAGGTTTATGCACACAGGGGTTACAGCGGCAGATATCCGGAAAATACCATGCTGGCATTTAAGAAGGCAGAGGAAACCGGCTGTTACGGGATTGAGCTGGATGTGCAGCTTACAAAAGACGGACAAGTTGTGATCATCCACGATGAAAAGGTAGACCGCACAACAGACGGAACGGGATGGGTAAGAGATTTCACCCTGGCGGAGTTAAAAAAGCTGAATGCTGCCGCAGCCTGGAACGGAAAGTATGACTTTGAGCCGATCCCGACTCTGGAGGAATACTGCAGCTGGGTAAAGGATACGAACCTGGTAACCAATATCGAGATCAAGTCCGGTGTGTATTACTATGAAGAACTGGAAGAAAAGACTTTGGCACTGGTGAAAAAGTATGGACTGGAAAAGAAAATTGTATTTTCTTCTTTTCTTCATTCTTCCATTACCCTGCTTCGTAAGCTGGCTCCGGAGATTCCGTGCGGAGCACTGGTAGAGTATGATGATCTGGGCAATCCGGGCTATTACTGTGAGAAATTTGATTTCCAGTATTATCATCCGGGGGTAAAAGCTCTGACCGTAGACATGGTAGCAAGCTGCAAGGAACATAAGATTTTGCTGAACGTCTGGACCATCAACGATATGGGTGCCCTGGAACAGATGTATGAGTGGGGCGTGGAAGGCGTGATCAGCAATTATCCGGGTGTATGCAAAGGATGGATCGACAGTAAAAAATGATGAAAGCGATTGATTTATTAGAAATATCACCTGTGATCGCAGCGGTGAAAGATGATGACGGCCTGAAACAATGTCTGGATACGGAATGTCAGGTCGTGTTTATCCTTTATGGGAACATCTGCAGTATCGGGAAAATCGTGGAGCAGGTAAAAGCTCATGGCAAGTATGCCATGGTGCATGCGGATCTGGTGCAGGGGCTTGGCTCGAAGGAAGTAGCGATTGATTTTTTAAAGCAGCAGACAGGGGCAGACGGCATAATCAGCACAAAGCCAATGCTGGTACGCAGGGCACAGGAACTGAAAATGTTCGGGATCCTTCGTGCATTTATCATTGATTCCATGGCTGTGGACAATACGAAAAAGATGCTGGAAACGTTCCACCCGGATATGATCGAGATCATGCCGGGCGTAATCCCGAAGACCATACAGCGCCTTCGTGCCGGTACCGGCATCCCGCTGATCGCAGGTGGCCTGATCTCGGAAAAGAAAGAGGTCCTGGAGCTGTTTGCTGCGGGGGCAGACGCAATCTCTACCACGAAACGGGAACTCTGGTATATTTAAAAGATGATTGACAGGGATCCTGAAACTGGATACAATAAGCAAGGATAAAAGAATAAGAAGACAGTTCGTTTGTACCATCCTGTCTATAAATAAAACCAGGGCTAAAGATTCTAAGATCGTAAAAAACGAGCAGACTCTGGCATGGGTCTGCTTTTTGTTTTATTCAGAGAGGAAAATAGATATGTATCAGTTAAAAACAGTGGCAGATTTTGATTCTGCACACTTTCTTTCGGGATATCAGGGAAAGTGCTCTAATATTCACGGACACCGATGGCATGTGGAGGTAGAAATCCAGGCAGAGCATCTGGAAATGCAAGGCCAGACGCGAGGAATGCTTGTGGATTTTGGTGATCTGAAAAAGGATTTGAAAAAGCTTGCAGATGAGTTAGATCATACGCTGATCTTTGAGTGCGGGACATTAAAAGAGAAGACGGTAGAGGCGCTTCGCGAAGAAGGATTTATCCTGACAGAAGTGCCATTTCGGCCAACCGCAGAGAATTTTTCCAAATATTTCTTTGACAGGATGAGGACACTTGGATATCCGGTAGCGAGTGCAACGGTTTATGAAACCCCGAATAACTGCGCGGTTTATCGCATGGACAAGTAAAGGAAGCAAGAATGGAAAATAGAAAAAATACACCTGTGTATCAGGTTGTGGAAAAATTTATCAGTATCAATGGAGAAGGGCGCCGCGCGGGCGAGCTTGCTGTATTTATCCGGCTGAAAGGATGCAATCTGCACTGCAACTACTGTGATACGTCCTGGGCAAATGAAGCAGATTGCGAGAGCACAGAGATGACTGCAAACGAGATCGTTTCCTATCTTGAAGAGAGCAAGGTCAGAAATGTAACACTGACCGGAGGGGAACCGCTTCTGCGTCCGGGTATGGCAGAACTGATCGAGGCAATTTTGCAGGACCCTGAAAAGCGCGTGGAGATCGAGACAAACGGAAGCGTTGACCTTGCACCTTATTGTAACCTTGCAAGAAGGCCGTCCTTTACCATGGATTACAAGATGCCGGACAGCGGAATGGAATCCAAAATGCTTCTGTCGAACATGGACAAACTATCGAAGGAAGACACTGTGAAATTTGTGGTCAGCAGTCGCTTAGATATGGAACGCGCTCTTGAGATCATGGAGCAGTATCATCTGAGAGAGCGGGTACAGGTCTACCTGAGTCCGGTATTTGGCCGGATCGAGCCGGTGGAAATGGTGGATTTTCTGATCGAGAACAAACTGAATGATGTGAAACTGCAGCTGCAGCTTCATAAAGTAATCTGGGATCCGAATAAACGCGGCGTATAGAAGTAGTCATAGGGTGAAAACAACGGAAACAGGCAAGTTTGAAATGGATGATAAGATGAATGCAGAAGAAATGAGAAATAATCAGACAGATACGGGATGTGAACGCAGTCGGAAAATTGATACCGAGGCGATCAGGATGCACATCCGGGGGATCCTTCAGGCGCTTGGTGATGATCCTGACCGGGAAGGACTCAAAGAAACCCCGGATCGGGTTGCAAAAATGTATGAGGAAGTTTTTGAGGGAATGTGCTACTCCAACCAGGAGATCGCAGAGATGTTCCGAAAAAACTTTATCCAGAAGAGTGCAGAAGATTCACAGGATCTCGTCCTTGTGAAAGACATTGAGATCTTCAGTTATTGTGAACATCACCTGGCACTGATGTATGACATGAAAGTCAGTGTCGCCTATCTTCCCAAAGGCAAGGTTCTTGGTCTGAGTAAGATCGCAAGAATAGCAGATATGGTAGGAAAACGTCTCCAGCTTCAGGAGCGGATCGGAAGTGATATCGCAGAAATCATGGAAATGGCCACGGATTCGCCGGATGTGGCGGTCATCATTGAGGGATGCCACAGCTGCATGACAGCCCGTGGGATCAGAAAGACCAATGCGGTCACTACAACGACAACGCTTCGCGGACGGTTTAAGACGGACGCAATGCTGCAGATGAATCTGTTTCAGCAGATCCGTGCAGGAAGGTAGTATTTCAAGAGATGGAACATGTTTGTGGGGCGAGTAGATGATTGTTGCCCCTTAAGTAACGGAAAGAAGGGAATTGCGAAATGGAGAATAATACAGAAAAAACAAAGGCACTTGTGCTATCGAGTGGTGGTGTGGATTCCACAACCTGTCTTGGACTGGCAGTAGAAAAATATGGAAAAGATCAGGTGATTGCTCTTTCTATTTCCTACGGACAGAAGCACGAGAAGGAGATTGAGGCATCGAAGAAGGTGGCAGAGTATTACGGGGTGGAGCATTTGTATCTGGATCTGGCTCCGATCTTCCGGTACAGTGACTGTTCACTTTTGCAGCATTCAGACAAAGAAATTCCGCATGAAAGCTATGCAAAACAGTTAGAAGAGACAAACGGGACACCGGTATCGACGTATGTTCCGTTCCGAAACGGACTCTTTCTTTCGTCCGCAGCAAGCATTGCGCTCTCAAAAGGATGCAGCGTGATCTACTATGGTGCCCATGCGGATGATGCGGCGGGAAATGCCTACCCCGACTGCAGCAGTGTCTTTCATGAGGCTATGAATCAGGCGATCTACGAAGGAAGCGGCAGACAACTTCGGATTGAGGCACCGTTTGTCAATTGGACAAAAGCTCAGGTAGTGAAAAAAGGATTGGAACTGAATGTACCTTATGATCTGACCTGGAGCTGTTATGAGGGTGGTACGACTCCATGCGGCGTCTGCGGCACCTGTGTAGACCGCAGGGAGGCTTTTCGTCTGAATGGAGTGGAAGATCCGGCTTTTACAAACAAATAAAGTGAGGAAAGAATATGAGCAGAGAAGCAGAGCTTGAAAAAGAAGGCATCAGCCTGTTAGGTAATCAGAAAGTGAAGTATCCGGATCAGTATGCACCGGAGATCCTGGAAACATTTTTAAACAAGCATCCGGATAATGATTATTTTGTAAAATTTAACTGTCCGGAGTTTACAAGTCTCTGTCCGATCACCGGACAGCCGGATTTTGCTACAATTACAATTTCCTATGTTCCGGGAGAGCGGATGGTGGAAAGTAAATCCTTAAAACTCTACCTGTTCAGCTTTCGGAATCATGGGGACTTTCATGAGGACTGCGTAAATGTCATTATGAAAGACCTGATCCGCCTGATGGATCCCAAATATATTGAGGTATGGGGAAAATTCACTCCACGCGGCGGTATTTCCATCGATCCGTACTGTAATTATGGAAAACCGGGAACGCGCTGGGAGGAAGTCGCATGGCAGAGATTGTCCCAGCATGATCTGTATCCGGAGAAAGTGGATAACCGATAAAAAAATAAAAAATATGCAAAAAAGTGCTGTCAAGCATTTTTGAAAATGTCCCAAAATAATTGAAACATTAGCCCCGGCTTTTTGCTGGGGCTTGTTACATTTATGGGCTCTGCCCACACCCGTCCCTCGCCGGGAAGGCAGGGAAAGAAGTTTTGACTTCTTTCCTTACAATAGGATAATCCGTGAGCTTTATGTCAAGAGGCTTTCGCGGCATAAAGAGCCTGTGGCTCATTATTCCACGATCCTCTTGACAACAGCTCCGCTCCTTATGCGATTTGCGTATCTGGATCATTCCAATGATGTTCTTGCTGTCTAACAAACTTTTTAAAGGATTGAAGCCTCCATGGATGATTCATTGATGGAACATGGGTTTTCTTTGGTTTTGGCGGAGTATAGTCTACATCTAGGTCTTTTGATTTTGCTTCGTGTTCCGGTATTTCTTCCAAGGCATAGATGTCTTTATCATTAACACAGCAGTATAGATTCTTATCAAAGGCCTGAATAAACATCACCTTCGTTCCTTTGCGGTAGTGAACTTGATGTCCATTGCGGTCAATCATGCGATAGTATTTATTGGAATGTCTTAAGCAGTGTCCAGTATCCACCGTTCTTTCACATAGAACCGCAAGAATTACGTTTATTTTTTCGTTTTGGGGTTGCGTTTCGAACACAGACTTGATACCATGAATGGGAAGGGCAAACTTCTCATTGAATTCCTTTATGTATGAGTTCAGGAATTCATTGGCGGCGTCTATGGTCGTTATGCCTGCAAGTCTCAACTCGATTGGCAGGCGCGACTGTAGCGTCTGATTTAAGCGTTCTACCCGTCCTTTTGCCTGTGGTACACTGCTGGATTCAAGTTCAACACCCAGTTGTTTACAGGCATAAGCAAACTGTGTATAGGTATCCTCATCAATAGATGGGGAATTTTTCTTTTTATAGGTAAACACAGTGCGGCGGTCTGTGAAAAATTTGTAGGGGATACCGTAAGTTGTGAGGATCTGATGGAAAACGTGGTAATAGCCACTCAACGTCTCTTGAGTATCGAACCAGCCACCGGTTATCCTACCTGTAGCATCATCTATGGCCAGATGAAGATGCCATGTCTGGCCGGTAACCCATTCGTGTGGAGTTGCGTCCATCTGCTGCAGTTCGCCGAAGTAAGCGGCTCTGGGACGGCGGGAATGAGCGTCTTCAACGGCAACAAGATTCGTCTGGATCTGATTTGCTTCTTTCTGTGTTTTGGCAGCTTTTTTCGCAGCAGCTAATTGTTCTTTGACCCTGTTCTTCTTCGCCTTTGTAACCTTGGGAGAGAGGATGTACTCGGCTTCCAGAATAGACATAACTGCGGAAGGAGAGATGTGGATGTTCTCATGTTTCCCTAATAACTCAGTGAAGTGTTCGAAGTTGGCGTCATAGTACTTTCTGCGATATAAATCAACAACACGACTACGTGTTTCAACCGGGATTGTATTAGCGGGCTTGCGGCCTCTGTTGCCATGTATAAAGTATGCCTTGCCTTGTTCCTTGTAACCTTTGAGCATGCGGTTGATATGACGTACAGTGCAATTAAGAGTGATGGCAGCTCTCTGCTTGTTTGGAATTGGGTGATCAGCTAATTCCTTGATTACTTCGTACTTCTTTTGTTCATCCATTGATAATGTTACCTTTCTTATGATAGTCACCTCCATTTGTTGATGGAAGTATCATACCACACGTGGGACATTTTCCCTTGTGGTATATTAGGACATTATCATAAATGGCTCATAAAAAATAAA
>CAVIHW010000037.1:0-23035 GCA_963642615.1 Oscillospiraceae bacterium
GGTTCAGGTCCGTGTGGTAGCAATACCTTGTGGGTTCGACTCCCATCTTCTGCATCAAAACAGAGAATGAAAGTTCTCTGTTTTTTTTTACCCTGAAACGGGAAAACAGTATCAAAAATTCTGAAATTATGCTATACTAATAGTAATTGTGAGCACATCCGGAAGGAAAGGGGGCGTGTTTTATGAATATCCGTGAAATGAGAGAAAAGTGGGAAAATGATTTTTTAAGTCCCTACGCTTCCTGCAGCAGCAGGACAAAGGGTCGGGAACGAGAGGAAGCTCCGTGTGATATCCGCACGGCCTATCAGCGTGACCGTGACCGCATCCTGCATTGCAAGTCATTTCGCAGGTTAAAGCACAAAACCCAGGTATTTCTGGCTCCGGAGGGGGATCATTACCGGACGCGCCTGACCCATACGCTGGAGGTGGCACAGATTGCCCGCACGATTTCCAGAGCTTTGTGTTTAAACGAAGACTTAACAGAGGCCATCGCTTTGGGACATGACCTGGGGCATACGCCGTTTGGACATTCCGGCGAGCGGATCTTAAATGAACTCTGCCCATGTGGCTTTGTCCATTCTGAACAGAGCGTGCGAGTCGTGGAACGTCTTGAGAAAGACGGACAGGGACTGAATCTGACCTTTGAAGTGAGAGACGGGATCCGCAATCACCGGACAAGCGGTCATCCGGCCACGTTAGAAGGCTGTGTGGTGCGCCTGAGTGACAAGATTGCCTATATCAATCACGACATTGATGATGCGATCCGCGCCAGGATCTTTACGGAAGAACAGCTACCAAAAGAATATACCAACGTGTTGGGGCACAGTGTGCGGGAGCGCCTGGATCTTTTGATCCATGACATCATCCGGCAGAGCCTTGATCAGCCGGAAATCCGGATGTCTTCGCAGATCGAAGAGGCCATGCAGGGACTTCGCGGATGGATGTTTGAACATGTCTATGAAAATAAGGTGCCGAAGGCAGAAGAAGGCCGGGCACAGCAGCTTCTGGTATTTTTATACCGGTATTACCTGGAACATATCGAGGAACTTCCGGGAGAGTATCTCTTTATGATCCGTGAGCAAAAGGAGCCGAAAGAGCGGGTGGTCTGTGATTATATTGCCGGTATGAGTGACAGCTATTCCATTGACAAGTTTGAAGAATTGTTTATTCCGAAATCGTGGAAGATCCACTGAATGACGGATGCAAAAAAGAAAGAAGCTCTTCATACAGCACATGAAAGATAACGCAGGAGTAACCCAGAAAGGAGCAGGAAATGTTTTATCCGGAAGATGTCATAGAAGAAGTGCGGACAAAGAGTGACATTGTAGATGTGATCTCTGGATATGTAAAGCTTCAGAAAAAAGGAGCAAATTATTTCGGGCTCTGTCCGTTCCACAATGAGAAATCGCCTTCGTTTTCGGTATCGCCCCAGAAGCAGATGTATTATTGCTTTGGCTGTGGTGCCGGAGGCAATGTCATCACCTTTGTGATGGAATATGAAAATTTCACCTTTCCGGAGGCTCTTAAGGTGCTGGCCGACCGGGCAGGGATCAGCCTGCCGGAGGTAGAATATTCGAAAGAAGAAAAGGAAAAGGCAGACAGACGGGCAGTCCTGTTAGAGATCAACAAGCTGGCTGCAAACTATTTCTATTATCAGCTGCATAAGCCACAGGGTCAAATGGGCTATGAGTATTTTCGGAAACGCGAACTGACCGATGACACGATCCGGCGTTTTGGACTTGGCTTTTCCAATAAAACCAGTGATGATCTGTATCAGTATCTGCGCTCAAAGGGATATACCGATGAGCTCTTACGAGACAGCGGCCTGGTGACCATGGAAGAACGCGGCACCTATGATAAGTTCTGGAACCGGGTCATGTTTCCGATCATGGATGTGAACAACCGGGTCATTGGATTTGGAGGTCGGGTCTTGGGAGATGGAAAACCGAAGTATTTAAACTCTCCGGAGACTGCCATTTTTGATAAGAGCCGGAACCTGTATGGCCTGAATTATGCACGTACCAGCCGGGAAAAATACATGCTGGCCTGTGAGGGCTATATGGATGTGATCGCCATGCATCAGGCGGGCTTTACCAATGCGGTGGCTTCTTTGGGAACGGCCTTTACAAGTCAGCATGCGGTGCTCTTAAAACGTTATACGGACACCGTCATCCTGACCTATGACAGTGATGGAGCCGGGATCAAGGCAGCTCTGCGTGCCATCCCGATCTTAAAGGAGGCGGGCATTTCTACCCGGGTGCTGAATTTGAAACCCTACAAGGATCCGGATGAATTCATCAAAAATCTGGGCGCAGAGGCCTTTCGGGAACGCATTGAACGTGCGCAGAACAGCTTCCTGTTTGAAATCGATGTCATGAAGCGGGATTATGATATGGAGGATCCGGAACAAAAAACAAGGTTTTACAATGCAGCGGCAAGAAAGCTGCTGGAATTTCAGGAAGCACTGGAGCGGGATAATTATATCCATGCGGTGGCACAGGCACAGGGCATTTTGTATGAGGATCTGAGAAAATTGGTAAACCGGATGGGAAGTCAGCCGGGCATGATACCGGACAGAACCCGGGAGGCGGAAGGAAACAAGGTGCGGGAGCCTCGAAAAAAGAATGAAAAGGATGATGGCATCCGCAAGTCTCAGCGCCTGCTTTTAACCTGGCTGATCGAGAGGCCAGAGCTTTTTGAAAAGATTGACGGAGTGATCGGACCGGATGATTTTCGCGAGCCTTTGTACCACGAGGTTGCCAAGATGGTATTTGACGGACACAGGGACGGAACACTCAATCCGGCGGGCATTTTAAGCCGGTTTATCAACGATGAAGAGCAATACAGACAGGTAGCGGCGTTATTTAACGCAAGCCTCCAGGATTCTTTAAATAATGAAGAACAGCGAAAGGCATTTTCTGAAACCGTACTGAAAGTGAAGAAGAACAGTCTGGATGAAGCCAGCCGGAGCGCATCGGATATTGCAGCGCTTCAGGAGATCATAAGGCAGCAGGCAGCACTGAAAACGCTTCGGATATCCATTGATTAGAAGGGGTGATCGATATGGAGGAACGTACACAGGCATTTGATGAGAAACTGGGATTGCTTTTGCAAGAGGCGAAAAAGAAGAAGAATGTTCTGGAAAACCGGGAAATCTTAAACTTTTTCAAGGGGGAGATTTTGGATCCGGATAAATTAGACCGGATCTATGATTTCCTGGACAATAATCATGTTGACGTGCTCCGTACCGAAGAGGAATCGGATATTGATCCGGATCTGTTCTTGGATGAAGAAGCAGAAGAGGAGGAAGAGACTGAGCTGGAACAGCTGGATCTTTCTGTGCCGGAAGGCGTAGGTGTGGGGGATCCCGTCCGTATGTATCTAAAGGAAATCGGAAAAATCCCGCTGCTTACAACGGAGCAGGAGATTGAGCTTGCAAAGCGGATCGAGCTTGGTGACGGGCTGGCAAAAAAGCGTCTGGCAGAGGCCAATCTGCGTCTGGTTGTCAGCATTGCAAAAAAGTATGTGGGGCGTGGCATGCAGTTTCTGGATCTGATCCAGGAAGGAAATCTGGGGCTTATCAAGGCTGTGGAAAAGTTCGACTACCGCAAGGGCTATAAGTTTTCTACTTATGCAACCTGGTGGATCCGTCAGGCTATCACCCGGTCGATCGCAGACCAGGCTCGCACGATCCGTATCCCGGTACATATGGTAGAGACGATCAACCGCCTCATCCGCACATCCAGACAGCTGGTGCAGGAACTGGGGAGGGAGCCGACCACAGAAGAAATTGCTGCAAAGATGGAGCTTCCGGTGGAGCGTGTGAATGAGATCCGCAAGATCTCCCAGGATCCGGTGTCCCTTGAAACACCGGTCGGAGAAGAAGAGGACAGCCATCTTGGCGACTTTATCCAGGATGACCATGTTGCGGTACCGGCTGATGAGGCTGCCTTCTCGCTGCTGCATGAGCAGCTTATGGAATCTTTGCAGTCTCTGACTGAGCGGGAGCAGCAGGTGCTACGACTGCGCTTTGGCCTGGATGACGGCAGGCCGAGAACCCTTGAAGAGGTTGGAAAACAGTTTCATGTGACCAGGGAGCGGATCCGCCAGATCGAGGCCAAGGCGCTGCGCAAGCTCCGCCATCCGAGCCGGAGTAAAAAACTGAAGGATTACCTGGACTGACCAGGTATAAAGGACAGGATACGATGAGATTATCAGACAGACTGGAACGGATCGCCAAAACGGCATCCGACATGACAGAAGGATATGTGGCAGACGTTGGGACGGATCATGGATTCGTCCCAATCCGTCTGATCGAGATGGGAAAAGCGGAGCATGTGATCGCCATGGATGTGCGAAAAGGCCCTTTAAGCAGGGCTGCGGCGCATGTAAAAGAGTACCATATGCAGAACCGGATTGAAATCCGTCTGAGTGACGGATTAAAAGAGCTTCGTCCGAATGAGGCAGATACCGTGGTGATCGCGGGCATGGGAGGCGAGCTGATGCTTCGCATCCTGAAAGATGGTGCACATCTGTATGACAGTGTAAAACACTATGTTCTTTCACCGCAGTCGGAGCTTTCGCTTTTCCGGCACGGGCTGGAGCAGCTTGGACTTGCCATTGTGGAGGAGCAGATGCTGTTTGATGAGGGAAAATACTATGTGATCCTGCATGTGAGCCCGGGCTTCATGCAGTATGAGAAGGAATATGAGTATCGTTACGGGGCAGACCTTCTAAAAAAGAAGGATCCGGTTTTAAAGGAATTTCTGGAGCGGGAGCTGTCTCAGGAAGAAGAGCTTTTAAGGCACCTGGCAGATCAGAAGACAGAAGGAGCCAGACTGCGCAGGGAAAGCCTCAAACGGGAACTTGAACAGACAAAGGAGGCGTTATCATGCTTTGCCGGGAATTGATGGAAAAACTGGAAGAACTGGCACCAAGAAATCTGGCCTGTGACTGGGATAATCCTGGGCTACTGGCTGGGCGCAGGGACAAGGAAGTGAAAAAGGTACTGGTGGCTCTCGATGCGACAGATGCGGTGATCGATCAGGCTGTCCGGGAACACGCAGATCTTCTCTTGACGCATCATCCGCTGATCTTTCGCGCCCTAAAACAGGTCAGTGACGAGGATTTTATCAGCCGTCGCATCCTGAGACTTTTGCAGGCAGATATTTCCTATATCGCTATGCATACCAATTTTGATGCAGCTCCGGGCTGCATGGCGGATCTGGCAGCAGAGCTGATTGGGATCCGAAACGGAGAACCGCTTGAGCTTACCGGTGAAAAGGATGGTGCTGCTGCAGGAATCGGTAAAGTCGGTATGTTGGAGAAGCCGGTAGCCCTGGATGACCTGGCTAAACAGGTAAAACAGGCATTTGGATTACCCTTTGTTCTGATATACGGAAAAAATATAGCACCAAAACAGGTGAGCCGTGTGGCGATCTCTCCGGGGGCAGGCGGAAGCATGATCCGCTATGCTCTTGAAAAACAGGCTGAGGTTCTGATCACCGGGGATATCGGCCATCATGATGCGATCGATGCGGCTGCTCAGGGGATGGCCATCATGGATGCGGGGCATTACGGACTGGAACATATCTTTATTCCGTTTATGGCAGACTATGTGAAGAAGATTTCGGGCGGTTTGGTGGAAGTTGTCCGGGCAGAGTGGGATTTTCCGGCTAAACTGGTTTGAGCCAAAACCGGAAATGAAAGGAGAAAGTATATGGTTCATGTATGGGTGTCTGGGGAAGAAAAAATCTATCCGGAAGGTAGCTGTTTAAAAGATGCAGCGAAGGATGCCCAGCCGCACAGCCAGCATGAAATTTTACTGGCGGTGGTGGATGGAAAGCTGCAGGAGCTTTATAATCAACTGAAGGAAGGTACAAAGATTGAATTTCTTACGGCCGCGGATAAGCCGGGCAGACAGGCGTATCAGCGCAGTGCGATCCTTCTTCTTTTGAAGGCTTTTTATGAGGTGGTAGGAGCAGAACATATCCGGAAAATTTCCGTGGAATATGCCATTTCCAATGGATTGTTTATTGAATCTGAGGGAAATTTTGAGAAAACACAGGAGCTGACTGACCGGATCAAGGCAAAAATGCGGGAATATGTGGCGGCTGCGCTGCCGATCTCAAAACGTAATGTGTCGACTGATGAGGCTATGGAACACTTTCATCGCCATCGTATGTACGAAAAAGAGCGGCTTTTTCGCTATCGCAGGGTGTCACAGGTAAATCTCTATAATATCGGAGAATTTGAGGATTATTACTACGGTTATATGGTGCAGAACACAAGCTGTCTGAAATACTTTGACCTGATCAGTTATCGAAACGGGATGATGCTTTTGCTCCCCGATCAGCAGCACCCGGAACAGGTAGCT
The DNA here is from genome assembly GCA_963642615.1 of Oscillospiraceae bacterium. Classification (GTDB taxonomy): domain Bacteria; phylum Bacillota; class Clostridia; order Lachnospirales; family Lachnospiraceae; genus Brotaphodocola. Next base: position 6,377 of record CAVIHW010000037.1, read on the forward strand.
GAGTTTCATGATCGCGAGAAGCTTTATGAAGTCTTAAGTGAGACAGAATGCTGGGGAAGACAGTTAGAGGTTCCTACTGTGGGAGCCTTAAACGATGTGATCTGTCATGGGAAGGTGAGCGAACTGATCCTGATGCAGGAAGCCCTGATGGAGAAGAAGATCGGTGATATTGCAGATCAGATCGCGGGTTGTCCGGAAAAAAAGATCGTTATGATCGCAGGGCCTTCCTCCTCCGGAAAGACCAGCTTTTCTCATCGCCTCTCCATTCAGTTAAAGGCAAAGGGGTTAAAGCCGCATCCGATCGCTGTTGATAATTACTTTGTAAACCGGAAGGACAGTCCGCGTGACGAAAACGGAAACTATAATTATGAAGTCTTAGAATGTCTGGATGTGGCGTTGTTCAACCAGAATATGACAGACCTTCTGGCCGGAAAGACCGTGGAAATGCCGGAGTATAATTTTATCAAGGGTGTGCGGGAATATCATGGCGAGTATCTGACACTGGGAGCAGGCGATGTGCTGGTCATTGAGGGCATCCACTGTCTGAACGAAAGGCTTTCCTATGCGCTGCCGCGCAAGAATAAGTTCAAAATTTACATCAGTGCCCTGACTCAGTTAAATATAGACGAACACAATCGCATTCCCACAACAGACGGACGCCTGCTGCGGCGCATCGTGCGGGATGCAAGAACCAGAGGTGCTTCGGCTCAGGATACCATCCGCATGTGGCCTTCGGTACGCAAAGGGGAGGAGGAAAATATTTTCCCTTATCAGGAGGATGCCGATATCATGTTCAATTCTGCCCTGGTATATGAACTGTCAGTCTTAAAACAATATGCAGAGCCGGTGCTGTTTTCGGTTCCCAGAGACAGTGCAGAATATATGGAAGCCAAACGGTTGTTAAAGTTTTTGGATTACTTCCTTGGGGTAAGCAGTGAAGAGATTCCTCGCAATTCCCTGATCCGAGAGTTTATCGGAGGAAGCTGCTTTCGGGTATAGAGGGATTGACAGCAAAAACGAATGATGCTAGAATACAAAAGTTGAGTAAGACAAATGGTCGCTGCCACGGAACCGAAAGGCCGTGGGAGAGGAAAGTCCGGGCTTCACAGGGCAGGGTGCCAGATAACGTCTGGCGGAGGTGACTCTAGGGACAGTGCAACAGAAATATACCGCCGGCTTTGCCGGTAAGGGTGGAATGGCAGTGTAAGAGACTACCGCCCGGCTGGTAACAGACGGGGCACATGTAAACCCCACTCGAAGCAAGACCGAACAGAAAGCATAAGGCGGCCCGTCTGCTTTCGGGTAGGTCGCTTGAACCAGGTGGTGACATCTGGTCTAGATAGATGACCATTCAATGACATAACCCGGCTTATCGTCTTACTCATCCTCAGAGAATAGACGTTCCTGCAATGCATGAACTGAAACAACAGGACGGTGTATCGTATATAAGGCGTTTCCTTACAACGATACACCGTCCTGGTTGATTTTAAGGATCTATAACAGGATTTTTATTCTGCAAGTGTTTCCCAGGTTTCATAGAGTTCTTCCAGCTTTTTCTGGAGGGACTCTTTTTCATTGTTCAGTTCTACAAGTCTTGCAACATCGGTGTAGATGTCCTCCTGAGACAAAAGCTCATCAATCTCGGAATCTCTTGTTTCCAGCTTATGGATTTCATCCTCCACCTTTTTTAAGTCATTCTGGCGTTTGCGAATGCGGGCCTGCTCCTCTTTTTGTGCCTTCCAGTCCAGCTTAACCTCTGTGTCGGCAGAGGCCTTTGCCATACCGGGCACTCCGGTGGCCCTCAGATTGCCATTGGAGGTGGCAGTTCCGATCGCACGGTCGCGTTCGGTATGTTTTGCATCTACATAGAGATCCTTCATCAGATCCTTCTTTTCCAGGTAGTAATCGTAGTTTCCGATATAATTTAAGAAGGTCTGACCGGTCAGCTCCAGGATGCGGGTGGCTGTCTGGTTGATAAAATAACGGTCATGCGACACGTAGAGGACGGTTCCTGTATAATTTTTTAACGCATTTTCCAGGATTTCCTTGGAGGTGATATCCAGGTGGTTGGTCGGCTCATCCAAGATCAGAAAGTTGGCTTCGGAGAGCATAAGCTTTGCGAGGGAGACACGACCGCGTTCTCCACCACTCAGGTCGGAGATCCGCTTGAAGACATCGTCTCCTGTAAACAGGAAGGCTGCCAGGATATTGCGCACCTGCGTGTTGGTAAGGTTTGGATAAGCGTCCTGAACCTCCTCAAATACGGTTTTTTCCATATGAAGTACATGGTGCTCCTGGTCATAGTAGCCGATGTGCACCTTGGAACCCAGGGTGATGGTGCCGGTATCCGCAGGCAGCATGCCGTTGATGATCTTTAGGATGGTTGTTTTTCCGGTACCGTTGTTGCCGATGATGGCTACGCGTTCGCCGCGCTTTACCTCCATGTCCACGTGGGAAAACAGGTGGGTGCTGCCAAAGGACTTTGAAAGATCCTGGATGGTAAGGACGTCATTTCCGCTTACGATATTGGGTTCGAGGCTGATGCGCATCTCATCCTGGATCTCAGCCGGTTTATCTAAGACCTGGATCTTGGAAAGCATCTTTTCGCGGCTTTCTGCACGTTTGATGGATTTTTCTCGGTTGAAGGATTTTAACTTGGTAATGACCTCTTCCTGATGTTTGATCTCCTGCTGCTGGTTTAACCAGGCTTTCATCTGTGCGGCGCGGATCATGGCCTTCTTTTCACTGTAGGCTGTGTAATTGCCAAGATAAACTGAGGAATGCCCCTGTTCCAGCTCGACAACCTTGGTGACAACGCGGTTTAAAAAATAGCGGTCGTGAGCTACAATGATAACAGCTCCGTTGTAATTTAACAGATAGGTTTCCAGCCAGGCAATGGATTCCATATCCAGATGGTTGGTCGGCTCGTCAAGAAGGATGATATCCGGGCGTGACAGAAGCAGTTTGCCGAGTGAGACGCGGGTTTTCTGGCCGCCGGAGAGGGTAGAAACTGCCTTGTGAAATTCTTCTTCGGTAAATCCAAGTCCCTTTAGCACACCGGTCAGCTCGCTTTTCCAGGCATAGCCGTTTTCCAGTTCAAAGGTATGGCTCAAACGGCTGTAGGTGGAAAGCATCTGCTCTAAATCTTCGCCGGAGGCATCCTGCATGCGCATTTCTAGCTCGCGGATCTGGTTTTCCATATCGATAACGGGCTGTTTGACTTCCTTTAATTCTTCATAGATGGTGCGGCTGCTGTCTAAATCCTGGTGCTGTGCTAAGTAGCCTAAGCTTTTCCCCTTTGCGAGGACAACCTCACCAGAATCTGTCGCCATTTCTCCGACAATGATCTTTAAAAGGGTGGACTTTCCGGCACCGTTGATGCCGACAATGGCAGCCTTCTCCTGGTCTTCTATATGAAAGGAAACCTCGGACAGGATCTCATCTGTGCCGAAGGCTTTGCTGATGTGATTGCATGATAAAATCATAGATAACTCCATTTCGTTACGTTTTCTACTATAGGTCTTATCAAGTATAATATAGGAATTTGATACTTGTAAAGCAATTTTTGAGTGTTTTTTATTCAGAAAGTCATAGAACATTGACATAGATTTCGCAAGCAGTTATAATAGAAACAATAGTGGTAACTTTACGGAATCGTTACCAAGAGTTTACGTATAGGAGATGTGCATCATGGAAAATAGAGAGATATCCAAAGCAGTTATTACAAGACTCCCGAGGTATTACCGTTATCTCGGCGAGCTTTTGGAATCAGGTGTAGAGCGTATCTCATCCAACGAACTGAGTACCCGGATGAAGGTAACTGCTTCCCAGATTCGCCAGGATTTAAACAATTTCGGCGGTTTCGGTCAGCAGGGGTACGGCTATAACGTGAAATACCTGTATACAGAGATCGGCAAGATCCTTGGTATTGACCGTCAGCATAACCTGATCATCATCGGTGCCGGAAACCTTGGACAGGCCATTGCAAACTACGCAAATTTTGAAAAGCGCGGTTTTATCATCAAGGGTATGTTCGATATCAACCCGAGGCTGATCGGTCTGGTTGTCCGTGGTATCGAGATCCGAGGCGTGGATGATCTGGAACAGTTCATCAAGGACAACAATGTCCAGATGGCGGCTCTGACCATTCCAAAGACCAAGGCACCGGAAATCGCAGATCGTCTGGTAAATGCCGGGATCAAGGCAATCTGGAATTTTGCCCATGTCGATCTAAACGTACCGGATGACGTTGTGGTAGAAAACGTACATCTTTCCGAGAGTCTCATGCGTTTATCCTACCGGGTATGCAGCATGCAGGATCGGAAAGAAAAAGAAGAAAAACAGGCAAAGAGTGAATCATAACGGAAACGCCGACAGGCAGGGACAGCGCGTTCTTGTGCCTGCCGGCCTTTTTTGTGTAATAGGAAAAACTTCGTTCCTGTTACATGAAGCGTTTCGCGGGGATGCGCACTGCGGCGCGTCCGCTGATTTGATCAGGAGGTGTCCTATATGAATTATGCGGTAACAGCCAGACAGATGAAAGAAGTGGATCAGTATACCATACAGACCATCGGTATCCCATCTCTGGTGCTTATGGAACGGGCGGCACTGGCGGTAGCAGAGGCAGCCGAACAGATGGCTCTTGAAAGAAACCTTGGGGAAAATGCCAGGATCCTGGCAGTCTGCGGTACCGGGAATAACGGTGCCGACGGAGTGGCGGCAGCACGCATCCTTACGGGGCGCGGCTATGCGGTACGGCTTTGGTTTGTGGGAGATCCGGTACATGATTCGGAGGAAATGAAGATTCAAAAGCAGATCGCAGAGCATCTTTCTATTGCACAGGAGACAGAAACTGACAAAGCGTTGCATTCCTGTGACATCATTCTGGATGCCGTATTCGGGATCGGTCTTGGAAGGGAGATCGGAGGAAAGTACCGTCAGGTTTTAGAAGTGCTTCAGGATCTGAAAAAAACATCAGGAGCCGGAGTGATTGCCGTGGATACACCCTCCGGAATCCATGGAACGACGGGGGAAATCATGGGCATTGCCCTGGAGGCCGATGTGACAGTAACCTTTGGCTATGCAAAAACCGGCCTGCTTTTGTATCCCGGAAAACAGTACGCCGGGACGTTGCAGGTGGCAGACATCGGTTTTCCGGACATCAGTCTTAAGAGGGCAGGATGGGATGCCAATCTGGTCACAGAAAAAGACGTTTTAAAGCTTCCGAAACGAAGAGCGGACGGAAACAAGGGCAGCTTTGGAAAGGTTCTGATCATTGCCGGAAGCCGCGGTATGAGTGGTGCGGCGTATTTTTCTGCTCTCGGTGCCTACCGAAGCGGAGCCGGTCTTGTAAAAATCCTTACGGTGCCGGAAAACAGGCAGATCTTACAGACGCAGATTCCGGAAGCCTTGGTTAGCTGTTATGATCCTGACCGGGAGGAGGAAATGCAAAAGATCCTGGAAACAGAATGTGCCTGGGCGGATGTGATCGTGGCAGGTCCCGGGCTTTCTCGGGAACCCTATGTGGAATATCTGCTTGAAACGATCCTGTCCGATGCCTATGTCCCCATGATCCTGGATGCCGATGGTTTAAACTGTGTGGCTGCCCATCCGTATCTGACACGGTACTTTACAGAAAATATCATCCTGACACCCCATATGGGCGAGATGAGCCGCCTCACTTCCGTTCCGGTCGCTGACCTAAAAAAGGATCCTTTGGGTGAGGCAAGAGCCTACAGCGCCCGGTATGGTACGGTCTGCGTCTTAAAGGATGCCGTCACCGTGATCACCGACAAGGATGGCAATGCCTGGATCAACCAGAGTGGCTGCAGTGCCATGGCAAAAGGCGGTTCCGGAGATGTGCTGACCGGTGTGATCGCAGGACTCTTAGCCAGAGGGATGGACTGCACGGAGGCCGCGGCCTTTGGCGTCTATCTGCATGGCAGGGCAGGAGAGCGTGCGGCGGCTAAGCTTGGAGAAAATGCAGTGCTTGCCACGGATCTTGCCAATGCGCTGTTGGCATGAAAATAACAGACAACAAATGAAGGATAGATAAGATTATGAAGAATGTAACACAGTATACACGCGTTTATGCACCGGTAGATCTGGATGCGATCACCTTTAACATGGAATCCATGCGCCGCAATATCAACAAGGAAACCGGTATGATCGGAGTAGTCAAGACCGATGCCTATGGTCATGGTTCGGTACCTGTGGCAGAGGCGATCGCGCCTTATGTGGACGGCTATGCAGTGGCCACAGCGGAGGAAGCACTGCTTCTCAGGCGCCATGGCATTAAAAAGCTCATCCTGATCCTTGGTGTGACCCATCCTTTTTGGTATCAGGAGTTGATTGAAAAGGAGATCCGTCCGGCTATTTTTACGATGGAACAGGCAAAACCGCTGTCAGATCTGGCAGTGAGCATGAAAAAAACAGCAAAGATCCATCTGGCGCTGGACACCGGAATGCGCCGCATCGGCATGGAGGCAGATGCATCCGGTGCGGATCTGGCAGCCGCCATAGCCGCCCTGCCTGGCATTGAGGTAGAAGGCCTGTTTACGCATTTTGCCAGGGCAGACGAGGAAGATAAACATTCAGCGAATAAGCAGCTTGACCGCTATCTGCATTTTGCAGAGCTTTTAAAGGAGCGGGGAATCTGGATTCCTATGAAGCACTGCTCAAACAGTGCCGGCATCATTGATCTGCCTTCTGCCAATTTGAATTATGTCCGTGCCGGCATTACCATTTACGGCATGTATCCGTCGGATGAGGTGCAAAAAGAAAAGGTGCCCTTAAAGCCGGCTCTTGGACTGAAGTCCTTTGTTACCTATGTAAAGGAGATCGGCCCGGGGGAGGAGATCAGTTACGGAGGCACTTATGTCACAAAGCATCCCATGCGGGTTGCAACCATTCCGGTGGGATATGGTGATGGCTATCCGCGCAGTCTGTCCAATCGCGGATATGTCCTGATCTCCGGAAAGCGTGCGCCCATCCTTGGCCGGGTCTGCATGGATCAGTTTATGGTGGATGTGACAGAGATCCCAGGCGTCTGTGTGGATACGCCGGTCACCCTGATCGGAAAAGACGGAGAGGAAGAAATCACCATGGAACGCCTGGCAGAGCTTTGCGGAGGTTTCCATTATGAGATGGCCTGCGACATTGGAAAACGTGTGCCGAGAGTTTATTACCGGGGCGGACAGGTCGTGGAAAGTATGGATTATTTTGATTTATAGGAAAGACAGGTCTTCCCGGATGTGGTTCTGTGTTGACGAAGAGTCGGAAGTTTAGTACAATCGTATCGTGTATACAAAATAAGTAAAGGAGATTGTAATCGTTATGGACGATGGCTATTCGCGTCTGATCCTGCTTATGGGTGCGGTGGTACTTTGCCTGGCAGCGGCCGGCGTGATCTGGAAGATCATAAAATCCAGACAGGAAAATGTAACGGAAGAAGATATCATGGACATGGTCAATGAGGGTCATGAACAGGGGGTGCTCGAATCCAGCGAAGCGGAGATGATCACCAATATCTTTGAATTTGATGACAAAGAAGCCGGTGACATCATGACACACCGGAAAAACATTGTGGCGCTGGACGGCTCCATGTCCCTGAGGGAAGCCGCCCATTTTGTGTTGAAGGAAGCAAAAAATTCCCGGTATCCGGTTTACGGAAAAGACCTCGATGACATCATTGGCACGGTGCATATGCGGGATGTGCTCTTTCATGCAGAAAATTTACAGGAATCCCGGATGGAGATCGCCAATGTTCCGGGCGTTTTGCGTCCGGCGCATTTTATTCCGGAGACGCGAAATATCAATTCCCTCTTTCAGGAAATGCAGTCCCAGAAGATCCATATGGAGATCGTCATCGATGAATATGGTCAGACAGCCGGAATTGTGACCATGGAAGATATCCTTGAGGAAATCGTGGGAAATATCTTAGACGAGTACGATGTGGATGAACAGTATATCGTACGTGGCGAGGGAGATGCCCTGATCATGAGCGGCATGACTCCTTTGGAGGATGCCGAGGAGGAGCTTGGCATCAAATTTCCGGAGGAGGATCTGGAAAATTATGATACCATCAACGGACTTTTGATCTCCCGCCTTGACCGGATCCCGGGAGATGAGGAGCAGCCGGAGACGAAATATCTTGGCTATCGTTTCTGTGTTCTGAAGGTGGAAAACAAGATGATCCACTCCGTGCGTGTTACAAAATTGCCGCAGGCTCTTGCAACCACAGAAGATTAGTGTTAGAATAGAAAAGATGTTTTTCGGACGAAAAGAGAAAGTATAAGTAAGGAGCGTTATTTTATGTCAGGACATTCTAAATTTGCCAATATTAAGCACAAAAAAGAAAAAAATGATGCAGCAAAGGGAAAGGTATTTACCGTGATCGGCCGTGAGATCGCCGTAGCTGTAAAAGAGGGCGGCCCGGATCCGGCTAACAACAGCAAGCTTCGTGATGTCATTGCAAAAGCAAAAGCCAACAACATGCCGAACGATACCATCGACCGCGGAATCAAGAAGGCAGCAGGCGATGCAAACTCTGTAAACTACGAGGTGCTGACCTATGAAGGTTACGGTCCGAGTGGTGTTGCGATCATTGTTGATACCCTGACCGACAATAAGAACCGTACCGCAGCAAATGTCAGAAGTGCATTCACCAAGGGCAACGGAAATATTGGAACACAGGGAAGCGTTTCCTTCATGTTCGATAAAAAGGGACAGATCATCATTGACAAGGAAGAGTGCGAGCTGGATGCTGATGAGCTGATGATGATGGCTCTGGATGCAGGCGCAGAGGACTTTGCAGAGGAAGAAGACAGCTACGAAGTCATCACAGATCCGGATGATTTCAGTGCTGTTCGTGAGGCTCTGGAGAAAGAAAATATTCCGATGATGGAAGCCGATGTCACCATGATCCCACAGACCTGGGTAGAGTTAAGTGACGAGAACGATATCAAGTACATGAACCGTCTTTTAGATCTTTTGGATGCCGATGATGATGTACAGGCTGTATATCACAACTGGGATACTGACGAGAGATAAGAAAAAAGATGCCGCCACCTGGCGGCATCTTTTTTTTCTTTACTGATAGATCAGATTTACATTCTTAAAGGTAACATCTGCGCTGCGTGCAACAAACATGCCGACATAGACGCGGTCGGAGTCCACAGCGGTAAGCGGGAAGTCAAAACCGGCAGACACGGCTGCATTGTCACCGAAGACGCAGGTATATCCGTCCGGACCTTTACGGATCTCCACATGAACGGTTTCACCCGGCTTGTAGATGCGGGAAGCACTACCTCCGGAAATGAGCTGGCCGTTCTTTCTTGCGAAGCAGTTCCACGGAGAAGCAGTAGAGAGCTGAAGCTGTCCGGCAGCCACATAATCTCCCAGGGTGTCATTGATGATGGTATCAAGATAGATATCATCCCTCACCATCAGGCCAAACGAGTTTAATACGGAAGCATTGTAGGCATTGATGGTAACGTCTGCAGACAGGACAAAGCTTGCTGAGGCAGGAACCTCGCGGTAGAACATGGCGATACCGTCGCTGCCCTGGTCGATGCCGCCCACCTGCTGGGTTCTTGTTGCACCGGAGCTGGTGCCGACAGCAAGATGGAAGGAATTGTCCTGATTGCCCTGCAGGCAGAAGTACATGCTGTTTAAATATTCATATCCGTCAATGTTTCCGAATACGGTAGGCTTCCAGTCACCGACAGCAGAAAAGATGCTGCTTACCGTGGTCGGTGCGGAAAAACTCTGTGCATGATAGTTTGCATTGACGGAATTGCTGTCATACTGAGGAACCTGCGGATTTGCGATCACGTAGTTTTTCAGGCTGGAACTGGATTTTAACAGTTCGTCTGCAATGAACCAGGCATTGCACTGAGCCCCGTAAAGATTGGTGTGCGTGTTGTCAATGCTGACATCGCGGTTGGAGGTCTGTGCATGGCGGTTCTTGACTCCATCGGCTCCAAGCCTCTCATAAACGTCCTTGGTGCGGGCGGTCAGATCCAGAACCGGAACACTTTTTCCGACTCCGAGCTGGCGGATGGCCTTGGCGTAATCGCCTCCCTGGAAGGTGCCTTCCTCATTCTTCTTTGTGGTGGTGATATGTCCGTCTTCACCGGTGTAATTGTTTGCCGTGTTGCGGCGGACGATGGGGGTGACCAGGATGGGGTTTGCCTGTTTATTCTTGACCGGCTTTACATATTTCTCGTAGAGATTATACTGGAAAGAACCACTCGTGGAAACCGATCCGGTCGGGTTGGAATAACGTCCCTGTTCGGTGCGCTCGTCGTTGTGGCCAAAGCCGATCAGCACATAGTCACCAGCCTGCACGCTCGCAAGCAGGGTCTGATACTGTTCCGTGTCGGCATAGGATTTGGAGCTGGTTCCGGAGATGGCAAGATTCCGGATATTGACACCCTGTAAGTACAGTCCCAGCTGGGTGCCCCAGCCATAACGGGGAGAGTAGTAGGAAGTGTCATTGAAGGCAGCGGCAGTGGAGTCGCCTACCACCCAGACGGTGGGAGGTGCGGAGGGCTTATTTACGGAAACTCCGTCGGACTGCTGTTCCGTATAGGTGCCGGGCGCTGTGGTCAGAGCCGGATCGTTTGTGGCTGAGGAACCGCCTGCAACCACGGTGGCAGCATTTGCAGGTACGGCAGAGAGTGCCGTCGTGACTGCACAGATGCACCCGAGAAGCAGGGCTTTCATGCGTGATACGTTCTTTTTCATGAGTCAGATTCTCCTAAGTTGATAAGTTAGTGAGTGGGCTGAAAAATCAAAAACCCACGCCGTCCATTATAGAACATTCCGGGAATGTTGCCAAGTGGATTGCGTGGGTTGTAAGAGAATCTTAAAAGTTATTGAGATGTTTATTTTGTCAGGTTTTCCAGATCCTGATAGAAGCCCGGGTAGGAGATGTTGACACACTCTGCACCGAGGATCTCGGTCTCTCCCTCGGCTAAGCCTGCAGTGACGGCAAAGGTCATGGCAATGCGGTGATCTAAGTGACTGTCAATAACGGCACCATGAAGCGGCTTTCCTCCATGGATGATCATGCCGTCCTCGGTTTCTGTAACATCAGCACCCATGAGGCGCAGATTTTCTGTCATGACAGCAATGCGGTTGGATTCCTTGACCTTTAATTCAGCAGCATCCCGGATGATGGTGTCGCCCTCGGCAAAGCAAGCCATGGCTGCGATCATGGGAAGCTCATCGATCAGGGTCGGGATGATCTCGCCATGGATATCGATCCCGTGCAGGCTGCTTGTGCGTACCAGGATATCGGCAACCGGTTCCCCGGTTTCTTTTCTGTTTGTCAGGGTAAGGTCACCTCCCATGGTCTGGCAGACGCGAATCATGCCGTCACGGGTTGGATTAATGCCCACATTTTTGATGAGAATCTCGGAATTCGGGATGATCAGTCCTGCTGCGAGGAAGAAAGCGGCAGAAGAGATATCACCCGGTACGGAAATCTCCTGTGCAAACAGTTCTGTGGCAGGCCGGATGACGGCGGTATTGCCTTCGGTATGGACATCGGCTCCGAATTCTTTTAACATCAGCTCCGTATGGTTACGGGAGATGGAAGGCTCAGTGACTTTCGTCTCTCCTTCTGCATAGAGTCCTGCCAGGAGAATGGATGATTTTACCTGGGCAGAGGCAACGGGGGACTGATAATGGATGCCGTGCAGCTTCTGTCCGTGGATCGCAAGCGGTGCACAGCCGTTTCCGTGGATGCTTCTGATGTCGGCACCCATCTGACTAAGCGGCTCCATGATCCGCTTCATGGGACGTTTCTGTATGGAGGCATCGCCGGTTAAGGTTACGTCAAAATCCTGTGCGGCAAGAATGCCGGAGATCAGGCGGGTGGTCGTGCCGCTGTTTCCGCAGTCTAATATCTGATCCGGTGCAGAAAGACCGTGCAGCCCGTTTCCGTGTACCAGAACGGTGTTTCCGGAATTTTCGATGGAAATGCCCATCTTGCGAAAGCAGGAGATGGTAGAGAGGCAGTCTGCGCCCTGTAAAAAGCCTGTGATCTTTGTGGTGCCCTTTGCGAGGGAACCAAACATGACACTGCGGTGGGAGATGGATTTGTCACCCGGTATGGTGACTTCTCCGCGCAGTCCGTGAATCTGATTGAATTTCATAAGTATAAACTCCATTTCCCTGACCGAAGTGATAAAACCGGGATACAGCTTAATGCTTCGGGATCAGTTCGTAATTGTATTTTTTGAGCTGGTTCCATGCCTGTTTCATGGATGCTTCGTCATAAAAGACAATCTTCAAGGCACCTTCGCCCTGCTCACGATTATGGTTGATGCCGATATTTCCGATACTGATGCCGCGGGCACTCAAGATGCACGACAGCGTGGAAATAGCACCCGGTTCGTCCACGATATCCACGGTGAAGGAATATTCCGGTGCCAGGGAACCTTTTCGGTTCTCAGAGATGGAATTGCGGTAAAGCCGTGAGGTATCAAAAAGCTCATGGATATCCGAACCGCGGCGTTCTTTTAAGGAATCCAGGATCTGGTTTAAGGAAGCAATGTAGTGCTCCATCATGTCGATGATGTTGTCGGTGTTGGTCATGCAGATCTGTTCCCACATTTCCGGGGAAGAGGATGCAATGCGTGTGATATCTTTAAAGCCGCCTGCTGCAAGCCTCTTCATGAGCCCTTGCGGATTGTCGGAATCCTTGACGAGGTTTACCAGGCTGGATGCGATCAGGTGCGGAAGATGGCTGATCGCTGCCACGATCCGGTCGTGTTCATGATAATCCAGGACGATCGGGATGGAGCCGATGGCCGTAGCCACATTGACGATCCGGTCGGTATCTTCTTTGGAACTCTTGCTTGTCGGGGTGATGATGTAGTAGGCATTTTCCAGAAGATGATCGGTAGAATTTTCATAACCGGTCTTCTCGGAGCCTGCCATGGGGTGACCGCCTACAAAGATCTCTTCCATATCAAGCTTTGTGACTGCACGGTGAATGTCTTCCTTGGTGGAACCGACATCGGAAATCAACGCACCCGGCTTGAGAAACGGACGGATCTTTGCGAGATAATCGGCATTGTATTCCACGGGAGTGCATAAAAAGATGATGTCACATTCCCGTAAAGGTTCTCCGATCCCGTCCAGAATAACGTCCACAATGCCGTCGTCTTTTGCCTGTTTCAGCTTGGCCTGTGTGCGCATATATGCCATGATCTTAGCATCCGGGCAAGCCCGCTTGATGCCGCGGGCAATGGAACCGCCGATCAGTCCAAGACCGATAAAGCCAAAGGTTGTATCTTTCATGTTAAAATTCTCCTGTGATGTATGGATAATGATTCAGAAATACAAACACTATTGTAAGATAATCTGAAAATGTTGTCAATGCTTTATTACTTTAAACTGCGACAGTGCTGTGGATGGAAAATGATGTTGTTGGATATGGACAGACACTTTCGAAATTGCAAGAAAAATAATTTGTGCAAATCGTATATTCAGCTTGAAATTTTCCGACTTTTTTAGTAGAATATCCTCATAGATAAAAAAGAAGGTATAGGAGGGAATTATATGAACGTTTATGGTACAGATCAGATCCGAAACGTCGTTTTGCTTGGCCACGGCGGGGCCGGAAAGACGACGGTTGCAGAAGCACTTGCCCTGGTAACCGGCGTCACCAAACGCATGGGCAAGGTCGTTGACGGAAACACCATCAGCGACTACGACAAAGAAGAAATCAAACGTCAGTTTTCCATCTCCACTTCCCTCATCCCACTGGAATATCAGGGCGATGACGGCATGATGAAGATCAACATCCTGGATACCCCGGGTTATTTCGACTTCGTAGGCGAAGTAGAAGAAGCAGTCAGTGTGGCAGATGCAGCTATTATCGTGGTTAACTGCAAGGCAGGTATTGAGGTTGGTACGGAAAAAGCATGGGAGCTTTGCGATAAGCTGAAACTGCCTCGTGTGATCTTTGTTACCAACATGGATGATGATCATGCAAGCTTTCGTGAACTTGTGCTGAAACTGGAGAGACGCTTCGGAAGAAGCATTGCACCGTTCCAGCTTCCAATCCGTGAAAATGAAAAGTTTGTCGGTTATGTCAACGTTGTAAAGATGGCCGGCAGAAGATTTACCAACTTAAGTGATTACGAAGAATGTGAGATTCCTGACTACTCCAGAAAAAATCTGGGTATTGCAAGAGATGCCCTTTTAGAGGCAGTGGCAGAGACCAGTGAGGAGTATATGGAGCGTTATTTCTCCGGTGAGGAATTTACGCTGGAAGAGATCCAGGGCGCTCTGAGGGAACATGTCATAGATGGTTCCATTGTTCCGGTACTGATGGGTTCCGGTGTCAACTGCCAGGGCTTTAAGACCCTCTTGCAGGTGATCGACCGTTATCTGCCAACTCCGGACAAATTCGAATGTATCGGTGTGGATGTTTCCACCGGTGAGCGTTTTACAGCCAAATACAACGATCAGGTGTCTCTGTCTGCACGCGTATTCAAGACCATTGTAGATCCGTTTATCGGCAAATATTCGCTGATGAAGGTCTGCACCGGAATCCTGAAGCCGGACAGCACCATCTACAATGTCAATAAAGATACTGAGGAAAAGGTCGGCAAGCTGTATCTGCTGCGTGGCAAGGATGCAATCGAGGTTTCCGAGCTTCGCGCAGGTGATATCGGTGCAGTTTCCAAGCTTGGCGTAACCCAGACGGGTGATACCATTGCCCTGCGTTCTGCTCCGATCGTATATCACAAGCCGCAGACGTCCACACCATATACCTACATGCGTTATAAGACCGTCACCAAGGGGGATGAGGACAAGGTTTCCAGCGCACTGGCAAAACTCATGGAAGAGGATCTTACCTTAAAGTCGGTAAATGACAAGGAAAACCGCCAGCTTCTCTTATACGGCATTGGCGACCAGCAGTTAGAGGTGGTAGTCAGCAAGCTTCTTGGCCGTTACAAGGTCGAGATCGAACTGAGCAAACCGAAATTTGCATTCCGTGAGACCTTAAGAAAGAAAGTGGAGGTTCAGGGCAAATACAAAAAACAGTCCGGCGGTCATGGACAGTATGGCGATGTCAAGATGATCTTTGAACCGTCCGGAGACCTGGAAAAACCATATGTCTTTGAGGAAAAGGTATTTGGAGGTGCGGTTCCGAAAAACTACTTCCCGGCAGTGGAAAAAGGCGTCGCAGAAAGCTGCGTAAAGGGTCCTCTGGCTGCATATCCGGTAGTTGGTGTGAAGGCAACCCTGGTTGACGGTTCCTACCATCCGGTAGATTCCTCTGAGATGGCATTTAAGACCGCAGCCATGATGGCATTTAAGAAGGGCTTCATGGAGGCAAACCCGGTTCTCTTAGAGCCGATCGCATCCTTAAAGGTAACTGTGCCGGATAAATTTACCGGTGATGTTATGGGAGATTTAAACCGCAGAAGAGGACGTGTCCTTGGCATGAATTCTGATCATCACGGCAAACAGGTGATCGAGGCGGATATCCCGATGTCCGAGCTGTTTGGCTATAATACAGACCTTCGCTCTATGACCGGCGGCATTGGCTTATATGAGTATGAGTTCAGCCGTTATGAGCAGGCTCCTGGTGATATCCAGAAAAAAGAAGTTGAAGCCCGGGCAGCCAAGGTCGACAAGATGGATGTATAAATTTATGGAGACCAGAAGACAGATATCCAGGATATGCTGGGCTTTTACCGCATTCCTGTTTGTTTCCCTGGCAGCCCAGGTCTTTCTGGGAGTGCTTTGGAAAGTTCTAGTTCTGACCTTCGGAGAGAGCCGAGTGCTTACGCGCGCGGCTCTTCTGGTGTCAGAGATCGCTATGTACGGAATCGCTTTTCCTGTGTTTGCCTTTATGATGGGAAGAATTCCGTCCTGCGAAATGAGGGAGAAAAAGAAGCTCCGTTTTGTGGAGCTTTTGGGTCTGTTTGTATTTTGCTACGGCCTTACCTATCTTGGCAGTATGATCGGCAATCTGTTTATGCAGGCAGCAGAAATCCTAAACGGAACCGAGTACAGCAATCCGGTTTCGGAAATGGTTGACATGATGGATGTTGGCATGATCTTCTTTACAACGGTGCTGATCGCTCCGGTGATGGAAGAGCTGATGTTTCGAAAATACCTCATAGACCGCATGGTGCCCTATGGCCAGAAGACTGCTGTGATCATATCAGGACTGTTTTTTGCGCTGTTCCACGGAAATTTCTACCAGTTCTTTTATGCATGGATCCTGGGCATGGTATTTGCCTGGCTATACAGCAGTACCGGAAACATCCGATACAATATCATGATGCATATGATGGTCAACTTCATGGGCGGTGTGATCCCGGTATTATTGTCCAGGGGAATAGACAAGGGAAGTCTGTTGGCCATGATCGGTTCCGGATTACTCAATATCTTTGCCTACGTAAGCCTTGTGATCGCTGTGATCATGCTGGCTTCCTGTTACCGCAAACTTTCCTGGTTTTCAGGCTGGATTTACCGGAAAGAGCCCATTGTTCTTACCTTCTTAAAGACACCGGGATTTTGGTTTTTTTTGGCAGGATGCGGCCTAATGTTTCTTTATTGATAAACCTGAGAGGTTTTCTTTCTTAAAAAATGGGGTTGACAAGCCAAAGAGAAAAGGGTATG
>CAVIHW010000038.1:0-22518 GCA_963642615.1 Oscillospiraceae bacterium
TGATAACCGCGATTGTAAAACGGATGAAATTCAATATGTGGTTTTGAGGGTACATGCAATGATTGCTTTGTGAGCACAGAATGTGCGGCATGGAGCAGAGTGTTTCCTCAAAAACAGAATAAGGCCTCGTGGTCAAGCGGTTAAGACGACGCCCTCTCACGGCGTAAACCCGGGTTCGATTCCCGGCGAGGTCATGTTAATCCAGACAGAAATGTCTGGATTTTTTGGTGTAACAGAAATTGAGACAAGGTGATCTTGAATCGGACCTTGACATCGACTCTTTTAAGGCAATCGTAGAACCGGTAACAGAATGGTATATCGGCGAACTGCAAAGACAGGGACATGATGATGCAGAAGAGTTAGTAGCAGCGTTTAAGTAAAAGCACATAAGTAAAGAAAAAAGGCGAAGCCTGTAGAAACCTACAGTTCTTCGTCTTTTTTTGTATCGCTTTGATAAAGTTTGGTGAGTTCATCAATCTTAGGAATGATAAATGTAAAATTATCCCGGATCGCCTGACAAGCAGCATCCATATCGTTTGCGTTTAGTGCTTTGATGATCTGCTCATGACCTAGATAGGTTTCCTGCAAAGAATGTTGGGGAACCGCATTTGCGTAAAGATTTCTGAAACGGGAAGCATGGGCAGTAAGAGTATTGCAAAAATCATTGAGAAATGAATTTCCGGAAAGATTTAAAATGTACTGGTGGAACAAGGTGTCCTGAATTAGGAAATTTTCTGCGGTACCGGACAAGATCTTCTGATTGATGGCTTCCAACTCTTTAATATGCTGTTCTGTAATAAAAGGAAAGGCGAATTCAATCCCACGTGCATTTAGATCTCCCAATAAAATATACACTTCTTTTAGCTGCTCGAAATCAATTTCTGCCACCCGGCTTTCTTTTCCGGGAGTAATCTCAATCAGTTTCTGGTCTGCCAAAAGCTGCATGGCTTCCCGTACCGGGGTGCGGCTTACTTCAAAATAAGAGGCAAGCTCCGTGTCATATATTTTTTCACCTGGTTTTAATGTATTGTTTTCAATCCATTCTTTTAAGGTCTGATAAACCCTTGCACGGGCTGTTTTAGGAGCCTGGGCTTTTGGTTTCTTGGGAATTGGCATAAAAAATCTCCTTTATTTTTATAAGAATTGTTTAATTTGATTTAGTATCTTGACAATCATTATACATTGTGCTAGTATTTGTGTCAAGAAAAGTGCGATATATTGCACTAAAAATGCAGTATAAAACAAAAAAGAAAAGGAGAGAAGATATGATGCAACTACTTTCAACCATCGACAATTTTCTATGGAGTTATCCGGTAGCTGGTTTTTTGCTGCTGACGGGGGTCTATTACACCGTATGTCTGAAGTTTCCCCAGATCAGACATTTTAAGCGTCTTCTTCCTACTGTACTTAAGGGGCAGAAAACAGAGGATGGGGCAGTGTCTGGTTTTGCTGCTTTCTGCGCCACAGTAGGCGGTCAGGTAGGAACGGGAAGCCTGGTAGGGGTAGCCAGTGCCATTGCAGCAGGTGGGCCGGGAGCTATGTTCTGGATGTGGTTTACAGCACTTTTGGGAATGGCAATCAGTTTTGGTGAAGCATCTCTTGGACAGCTTTTTCACTTAAAAGGTCCGGATGGTAATTATTATGGTGGTGCGCCCTATTACATGAAAAACGGACTCCACAGCAAAGTGCTTTCTGTACTTTATGCAGTAACGATCATCTTTTCAGCTGGTTTCTGCATTGCTATGATCCAGAACAATTCTATTGTTTCTGCTATTGTAGAAGTTGCGGATGTTCCAAGGATCATACCTGGCATTATGGTAGGCCTGGTGGCTGCGCTGATCGTAATGGGTGGTGTAAAGAGGATCACAGATACAGCCTCTGCAGTTGTACCGTTTATGGCCGGTGCTTATATTATTTTTACTTTAATTATCATTATTTTAAATATTCAGTCTGTTCCTGGAATGTTAGCGGATATTTTTAAAGCAGCATTTACCGGTCAGGCAGCCGCCGGAGGAGCAGTTGGATATACCGTTCAGCAGGCTTTTAGAAATGGTGTTGCCAGGGGGCTTTTTTCTAATGACGCAGGTAATGGAGCAGCCGCTTCCATGCATGCTTCCGCAGTTGTAAAACACCCGGGAGATCAGGGACTTTCAGCAATGCTGGGAACTTTCATTACTACGATCATCATCTGCAGCTGCACTGGTTTTGCCATTTTACTTACAGGAGCAGTCAATTCTGGAAAAGATGGCATCAATCTGGTACAGGCGGCATTTTCCTCTACTCTTGGTATCACAGGAAAGTGGATCGTACTGATTGCAATGGTTTTATTTGGATTTACCACATTGATCGCAGATGTATTTTATGGAGAAACCAGTTTACGTTTCCTGGTTAAGAAAAATACAGACCAGGTGGTAAAAGGATATAAAGTTCTGGCTATATTAGTAGTTATTTTAGGTTCCGTGCTTTCACTGCCGTTGTTATGGACATTTGTGGACCTTTGTGCTGCTTTCCTTGTGTTCTTTAATCTGATCCCGTTAGTGGGTCTGTTTAAGTATGTAAAATACGTAATGAATGACTATGATAAACAGCTGGAAGAAAAGAAAGAACCACAGTGGGGCAGTACAGAAGAAGTAATTAAATTATTAGATAAATAAGAATTAAGCAGGAGGTAATAAAAATGACACACAATGAAGAATTTGCAAAACAGTTAGCACAGTGGAGACATCAGATCCATGAAAACCCGGAAGCTGCTTTTGAAGAGGAAAAGACAGCCGCTTTTGTAGCAGAGAAGTTAAGACAGATGGGGTATGATGTACATACAGGGATTGGCAAAACAGGAATTGTTGCAAATATGACCTGCGGAACAGGTAAAAAAGTGATCGGACTCCGGGCAGACATGGACTGTATCTGCATTACAGAAGAAGGAGAACATCCATATTCTTCTAAAATTCCGAAGAGAATGCATGCCTGCGGCCATGATGGACATACGATCACACTTCTTGGGGCAGCAGAACTGATCGCAAAGAATCGTGATTTTAGTGGTACCGTGAGACTGGTGTTCCAGCCTGCAGAAGAACCTGGAAAAGGTGCTCAGGCCATGATGGAAGATGGAATTTTAGAAAAATTTCCAATGGATGAATTTTATTCTCTTCACAACTGGCCAGGTGATCCAGAAGGCACATTCCATATGAGAACCGGTGGATTTATGGCAAGTGAGGACAATTTTGAGATCAAGATCCATGGTCATGGCGGACATGCGTCCTCTCCACATTTTACAGTTGACCCTATGGTGATCGCTGCGCAGATCATTCTGGGACTGCAAACCATTGTCTCCAGAAATGAAAATCCGGTAGATCCAACCGTAGTTTCCTGTACAGAAATCTTCTCAGACGGCGTACATAATACGATCCCTTCAAATATTACCATTTTAGGCGATACAAGAAGTACTACACCAGAGGCTCAGAAGATCATTGAACAGAGAATGCGGGAAATCTGCGAAAATACGTGCAGAGCTTACAATGCAGAGTGTGAATTTAAGTATACCCATGAATTCGTTCCACTTGTAAATGATGAAGCATGCGTAAAGAAAGCTGCAAAGGCAGCGGCAAAAGTAGTAGGCAGCGAGAATGTAGACACAAACAGTAAACCGGTCATGGCTTCTGAAGATTTTGCAAGATTTATTGAGAAAGTGCCAGGCTGCTATGTATTTATCGGTGGCAAAAAGCCAGATCAGAAAGAAGTATACAGCTGTCACAATCCTCATTTTGATTATAATGACAACAATCTGGAAACAGGAGCATGGTATTTCTATGAAGTAGTGCGTACCTGTCTTCCAACAGACAAGTAATAAACGGTCGAGTAATAGGAGGAAAAGCAAATGCAGGAGTCTGTAAAAGCAGTGAAAAATAAGGAAGTAAGCAAAGATTATGGCCCGTCAGTATTGTTTGGAAAAGAACAGGCAGAGGCAGTACAGAAATATCATGCCAGTTTTCCGGGGTATCATGCAACAGATCTGAAAAAACTGGATCATCTGGCAGAATATCTGGGGGTAGATCGGGTATATGTGAAAGATGAGAGCAGCCGTTTTGGTTTAAATGCATTTAAAGGTCTGGGCGGAAGTTATTGTATTGGAAAATATATTGCAGAAAAAGCGGGAATACCGGAAAATGAACTGACCTTTGAAAAGTTAAAAAGTGATAAAGTAAAGGCAATTACCAAAGACTTAACCTTTGTTACAGCAACCGATGGAAATCATGGCAGAGGAATTGCATGGACCTGTCATGAACTGGGATTAAAAGCAGTGGTATATATGCCAAAAGGAAGTGCAAAAGAGCGACTGGAAAATATCAGAAAGCTGGGAGCGACTGCCGAGATCACAGAATTTAATTATGATGATACAGTCCGTTTTGCAGCGGAGTGCGAGAAAAAGTACGGCTGGATCTTAGTTCAGGATACTGCATGGGAAGGATATGAAAAAATTCCTACCTGGATCATGAAGGGATATACTACAATGGCTCTGGAAGCGACTGAGCAGTTAAATGGTGTGGTTCCCACACACATTTTTCTCCAGGCAGGTGTGGGTGCCATGTCTGGTGCGATCACAGGATTTTTTGCTGATTACTATAAAGAAAAGAAACCAGTTATCACCATTGTAGAGCCAAATAAGGCGGACTGCATTTTCCATACAGCCAGTGCAGATGACGGAAAGATTCATTGTGTTACAGGTGATATGAATACGATCATGGCAGGGCTGGCCTGTGGAGAACCATGCACAATCGGCTGGGATATGCTTCACCGCTATGCAGAACATTACGTTTCTGCTCCAGATTATGTAGCGGCAAAAGGCATGCGTGTTCTTGGAAATCCAATGGGAGATGATGAAAAAGTGATCTCCGGTGAAAGTGGTGCTGCAACTTTGGGATTTGTGGCAGAATTAATGACCAATGAAAGTCTGGACTATTTAAGAAAACAGATTGGTATTGGAAAAGACTCCCGGATCCTGTGTATTTCAACAGAGGGAGATACAGATCAGAAAAATTACAGAGATATTGTATGGGATGGTAAGTATCCAAGCTTCTAAGATAAAACAGTACCCTTTGTACGGCATAAGAAATTTTATGCCAAGCATTAAAAAAGACAAGGTGATCTTCACTCGAAAACTCCTTGACTTTTCTTATAAAACTGACTAAAATGGTCATTGAATATCGGTAAAAAGCAAAGATCGTGTTTTTAAGATACTGTTTCCGGTCAGAGAGAAGGAGTCGGTGGCTGTGAGCTCCTTTCCGTTCAGACAGATATCCGAATTTCCCACGGGAGCTGCATCGCTGAATGCCAAACAAGGTATGTGATCTGACATTCCCTGTTTCGCAGAGTAGGCCTTGCCGTCTGGTATACGTTACATACCGGAAAGTGTCTGCGGCAGTTTGCCTGCAGAAAGCTGGGTGGTACCACGGTATAAGATCGTCCCTTTGCGCATAAGCGTAAGGGGATTTTTTATTACATTTTTATGAGGGAGAGAAATCATGCAGGATTTGAAAGAACTGAATGAAGTGATCGCTGCGATCAAAGAAGAGATCCGTCAGGGCGCAGATGCTCTGACCACTTCCAGAAGTGTCTATGAGTTCAAGAAGACCTTCCTGGATAACAAGCAGGGCCGCATTGGTCTGCTGATGAAGGAAATGCGCAATGTGCCGAATGACCAGAAGGCAGAATTTGGAAAGACCATCAATGGTGCCAAGGAATGGGCGAACCAGTTTTTTGATGAACTGGATCAGAAATTAAAGGAGAAGGAACAGCAGCAGCGCTACGAGTCCGAGAAGATCGATATCTCCATGCCGCCTGTAAAGATCCGTTATGGCAATCTGCATCCGGTTACCACGGTGCGCAACCAGCTGACGGATATTTTCGCATCCATGGGATTTGAAGTATATGAGGGAACGGAGATCGAGACGGATTATTACAACTTTACTGCGCTGAATACTCCGCAGGATCATCCGGCACGCGATATGCAGGATACCTTCTATCTGTCTCCGGAATTTTTACTTCGTACCCAGACTTCGGCAGGACAGGTTCACGTTATGGAAGCAAAGAAGCCGCCGATCAAGGTTGTTTCCCCCGGAAAGGTATTCCGTTCAGATGATGATGCGACCCACTCTCCAATGTTCAGCCAGATGGAGGGACTGGTGGTTGACGAGGGCATTACCCTCTGTGATCTGAAAGGTATGCTGGATATGTTCGTTCAGAGAATCTTTGGCGAGAGCACCCGTACCAGACTCCGCCCATCCTACTTCCCGTTCACGGAGCCGTCTGTTGAGGTTGACGTAAGCTGCTTCCAGTGCGGCGGCAAGGGCTGCAGACTGTGCAAGGGCACCGGCTGGATCGAGGTTCTGGGTGCAGGCGTGGTAAACAAGAAGGTGCTGGAAAACTGCGGCATCGATTCCGAGAAATACAGCGGATTTGCCTTCGGTCTTGGACTGGAGCGTATCGCAATGCTGAAATATGGCATCAACAACATCAAGATGCTTTTTGAGTCTGATCTGCGTGTGTTAGATCAGATCGATGACTGATCAGGACAGGAGGATTAGAAATGCTTGTACCATTAAGCTGGTTAAATGACTATGTAGATATCAATGTTTCCGCGGACGAACTGGAAAAGAAACTGTTCGACTGTGGATTTGAAGTAGAAGAAAAGTGGCAGGTTGGTAAGGATATCAGTGGCATCGTGGTTGGATATGTAGAGTCCTGTGAGCCGATCCCGGAGACCCATCTTCATGTATGCCAGGTCAATGTAGGCGGACCGGAGCTTTTACAGATCTGCTGCGGTGCAGACAACGTGAAGGCAGGAGGCAAGTTCCCGGTAGCCATGGTTGGCGCTCAGGTATATGCCACCGCCAAAGACCATGTGACCATTGAGGGCGTGGCAACCATCAAGAAAGGAAAATTAAGAGGTTTTGAGTCCTATGGCATGCTTTGTTCCGGAACCGAGCTTGGCTTAAATGAAGATCTGTATCCGGGTGCCGGCTACAACGGCCTTCTGGTTCTGCCGGAGGATGCACAGGTGGGTGCAGACGTAAAGGAGATTACCGGTTTAAATGACTGGATCTTTGATGTTTCCATTACGGCAAACCGTCCGGACTGTCAGAGTATCTTTGGTCTTGCAAGAGAGGTTGCAGCGGCTCTTGGTCAGCCGTTAAAGGCACCGGCTCTGGACTACACCGAGACTGAAGTGGAAAAAGAGGGCTTTGATGTCACGGTAGATGCACAGGATCTGTGCCCGCGCTACATTGCTCACTATGTATACGATGTGAAGCTTGCACAGTCTCCGGCCTGGATGAGAAGACGTCTGGCATTGGTTGGCAACAATTCCATTTCCAACATTGTTGATATTACCAACTATATCATGCGCGAGCTTGGTCAGCCCCTCCATGCATTTGACTGCGACTATCTGGAAGGCAATGCCATTCAGGTAAGACGTGCAAATGAAGGAGAGAAGATCGTAACCCTGGATGAGAAGGAGTTTACCTTAAATTCCAGCAATCTGGTTATCTGCGACGGCAAAAAGCCGGTTGCACTGGCCGGTATCATGGGAGGCTTAAATTCCGAGATCCGCGATACGACCACCGAAGTAATGTTTGAGTCTGCAAAATTTGCACGCGACAACATCCGCAGAAGCTCCCGTGCCCTGGGACAGTCTTCTGATGCAAGTCAGAGATACTCCAAGGGTGTGGATGAGTATGCGACCGAGATGGCTATGAAGCGTGCCCTGCATCTGGTGGAGGAGCTGGGAGCCGGCAAGATCTCCAAGACGCATAAAAATGTCAACACCGGCAATTCCTTAGAGCCGGTTCCCTTTAAGACCAGCATCAAAAAGGTAAATGGCGTGCTTGGTATCACAGTCCCGGATGAGGATATTATGCGTATCCTGACTGGCTTGAATTTTAATCCTGAGATCAATGGGGATGAACTGACCTTGCACTTCCCGGCTTACCGTGAGGATATGGAGGATTATCCGGATGTGGCAGAGGAAGTCATCCGTATGTATGGTTATGATCATATCAATTCTACCTTCCTTCCGACTGCAAAGGTTACCATTGGCGGAACCAATCTGCGTCAGAAGACCATCCTGAAGGTGAAGAAAGCCCTTTGCAGTGTGGGTGCATTTGAGGGAATCCATTACTCCTTCTTCTCCCCGGCAGATCTGGATCTGATGGGATATGCAGAGGATGCTTTGGAACGCACGGCAATCCGCATCCTGAATCCGATCAACGAGGATCTGTCCCTGATGAGAACCACCTTAGCTCCGCAGATGATCCATGCGATGGGACGCAACCAGAAGAGAGGCATCTTTGAAGGACGTATCTTTGAGATTGGAAATGCCTTCATTCCAAAGTCCCTGCCGCTTACCGAGTATCCGGATGAGAGAGAGACGCTGTGCATCGGTGTCTTCGGCAAAAATGAATCCTTCTTTACCTTAAAGGGTATGGCAGAGACGGTAGCAGATGTGCTGCAGCTTTCCTTTACCTATGAAAATGCAAATAAGCCGTTTTTACATCCGTATCAGACAGCAGCTATTTTCTGCGAGGGTGAGGAGATCGGTTATCTCGGCAAGGTGAAGTACGAGATCATGAAGGAAGAAAACATGCGTGAGGATGCCTATGTCCTGGAGATCAGCATGAAGGCTCTGGAAAAATGGTATGGCAAGGCACCGGTATTCGAGCCGCTTCCGAAATTTGCAGAAGAGAAGCGTGACCTGGCTCTGGTTATGGATAAGGACATTACCTGCGGTCAGGTGGAGGACTGCATCCGTAAGGCCTGTGGCTTTGTTAAGGATGTAACCCTGTTTGATGTTTACGAAGGAAAGCAGATTGCAGAGGATAAAAAATCCATGGCATTTACCGTACTGTTTACCCCGAAGGAGGAGGCATTTGGTGCGGATACCGTAGACGGATACGTCAAGAAAATCTTAAAGCAGCTCAAAAAGACCTACGAAATCGAGCTTCGCAGCTAAAAACCGCTTGTTTTTTCCGGTCGCCTATGCTAAACTGTTTGTGTTTGACTATTAGGAGGTGCATTTTCGATGCTGAAAACGATTTTATCCGTGATCTTCGTTCTTATATGTCTGGCTTTGACCGTGATTGTATTACTTCAGGAGGGCAAATCCCAGGGACTTGGTGCCATTGGCGGTATGGCAGAGACCTACTGGGGAAAGAACAAGGGACGTTCCATGGAAGGAACCCTGGAAAAGTTCACGACATTTGCAGCAGTAGCATTTATGGTACTGGCAATCGTATTAAATTTAGTCTAAGCACAGGATCAGGCACTCTTGGAAACAAGGGTGCCTTTTCATTACAGGGAGAATTATGACAGAAGAATTATTAAAAGAAAGAAAAGAAGCCATGCTGGCCCTGATCGGTGACCCGACCTATGTGCCGATGAAGCTGAAGGAGTTAGCTATGCTTCTTGATGTCCCGCGGGAAAAACGGGACGAATTAAAGGAAGTGTTAGATGAGCTTGTGGCGGAAGGAAAGGTAGGTCTTTCCAAACGCGGCAAGTATGGAAAACCGGAGGCATTTACGCTGACGGGAACCTTCTGCGGTCATGCAAAGGGCTTCGGATTTGTGACGGTGGAGGGAATGGATCAGGATGTATTCATTCCGGCGGAGAAGACAAAGGATGCCATGCACGGAGATACCGTGCAGATCACGGCAAGCCCGGCTTTAAAGGGAAGGCGCCCGGAAGGTGCTGTCATCCGGGTCGTGGAGCATGCAAACCAGACCATTGTCGGATTTTACCAGAAAAACAAAAATTTTGGATTCGTGGTGCCGGATAACCAGAAGATCAACGAGGATGTCTTCATCCCGCAGGGCAAGGATATGGGCGCAGTGACCGGCCATAAGGTTGTGGTGCGCTTAACGGATTTTGGCGGGGAACGAAAGAAGCCGGAAGGGGTCATTACGGAGATCATCGGCCATGTGAATGATCCGGGAACCGATATCTTATCCATCGTAAAAGCCTATGGCATTCCGGATGAATATCCCCAGGAGGTCATGAGGCAGATAAGCCGTATTCCGGATGAAGTTTTAAAGGAAGATATGGCGGGAAGAAAGGATATCCGCAGCTGGCAGACGGTCACCATTGACGGTGAGGATGCCAAGGATTTAGACGATGCGATCACCATCAGCCGGGAAAGCTATGGTTATAAGCTTGGCGTTCATATTGCAGATGTCAGTCACTATGTGACGGAGAACAGCCCATTGGATGAGGAGGCCTTAAAACGGGGCACCAGCGTATATCTGGTAGACCGTGTTATCCCGATGCTGCCTCACAAGCTTTCAAACGGGATCTGTTCCTTAAATGAGGGAACTGACCGCCTGGCCTTAAGCTGCATCATGGAGATTGACCCGCAGGGACGTGTGCTGGGTCATGAGATCGCAGAGACCGTCATTCGGGTAGATCGCCGCATGACCTACACGGCAGTCAATGCTATTGTGACGGATCGGGATGAGAAGACCATGGAAGCTTACGCGGGCTTTGTGGAGATGTTTGACCTTATGAAGGAACTGGCCGATATCCTGAGAGAAAAACGCAGGCAGCGCGGTTCCATTGATTTTGATTTCCCGGAATCCAAGATCATCCTGGATGAAAAAGGGCGTCCTGTAGAGATCAAGCCGTATGAGCGCAATGCGGCTACCAAGATCATTGAGGATTTTATGCTGATGGCCAATGAAACCATTGCGGAGGATTATTTCTGGCAGGAGCTGCCGTTTGTATACCGTACCCACGACAATCCGGATCCGGAGAAAATGAAACGCCTTGGCGTTTTTATCAACAATTTTGGCTATACCATCCGCACCCATGACGGCGAAGTACACCCGAAAGAGCTGCAGAAGCTGCTGACTAAGATCGAGGGGACAGAAGAGGAAGCCCTGATCAGCCGTCTTACCCTGCGCTCCATGAAACAGGCAAAATATATGCCCATCTGCAGCGGCCATTTCGGTCTGGCTGCAAAGTATTATACCCATTTCACGTCTCCCATCCGCCGTTATCCGGATCTGCAGATCCACCGCATCATCAAGGAAAACCTGCGCGGTGGCCTTAGTGAAAAACGCGTTGCCCATTATGATAAGATCCTGACTGGCGTGACCATTCAGTGCTCAGCTACGGAACGGCGGGCAGAGGAGGCGGAACGCGAGACCATCAAACTCAAAAAGTGCGAATACATGTCAAAGCACATTGGTGAGATTTTTGACGGCGTCATCTCAGGCGTGACAAACTGGGGCTTTTACGTGGAGCTTCCCAATACCGTGGAAGGTCTGGTGCATGTCAATGAGCTTCATGGCGACTATTATGTCTTTAGCGAGGAGCGCATGGAGCTTCGGGGAGAGATGAGCGGAAAAACCTACAAGCTTGGACAGAAGATCCAGGTGGTGGTAACCGGTACGGACCGGCTTACCAAGACGATCGATTTTATCCCGGCAAAAAATGTGGAACTTCCGTAAGGATTATTTTCACCCGGGGAAAAGACAGGAGGTTTTAGTTTGAAAGAAGCAGTCAAGCTGGTGGCCAACAATAAAAAGGCTTACCATGATTATTTTATTGATGAGAAATTTGAGTGCGGCATTGAACTGTTCGGCACAGAGGTCAAATCCATCCGCATGGGAAAATGCAGCGTTAAGGAAGCATTTGTGCGGATCGACAGGAATGAGGTCTATATTTACGGCATGCACATCAATCCGTATGAGAAGGGCAATATCTTTAACAAGGATCCGCTGCGAGCAAGAAAGCTTCTCATGCACCGTGGTGAGATCAATAAACTGGAGGGAAAGATCCGTGAAAAAGGCCTGACTCTGGTGCCGCTGCAGGTCTATTTCAAGGGCAGCCTGGTTAAGGTGGAGATTGGCCTTGCCCGAGGCAAAAAGCTGTATGACAAGCGCGATGACATCGCAAAGAAAGACCAGCGCCGTGAGGTGGAACGGGATTACAAGCAGAAGCTGAGATAGCAGGTCGCAGCGTAAGTGTGAAGGCACATAACAGCCGCATCGCAGTTATAAAAGTGACGCGTATCATGCAATGAGATTATATCTGTTATGACGCACTTGTATAGGGAGAATCAAAATCAGGCATTGATTTTCAGAACAGTCCGTTCTATAATGTTGAGTAATCAAACGATGATAAATCTTTCCACGGATAAGAAAGCGCATGCAGTGTGGAAACCAGAGACGGAGGATAAGACAATGGAAAAGAAAAACCTTGACTGGGGTAATATCGGATTCAGCTATATGCCAACGGATTACCGCTATGTTTCAAACTATAAAGACGGAAAGTGGGACGAGGGAACCCTCACGGAGGATCCGAACGTCGTGATCAATGAGTGCGCAGGTATCCTGCAGTATTGTCAGGAGTGCTTTGAGGGCTTAAAGGCCTATACCACGGAAGATGGAAGCATTGTAACCTTCCGCCCGGACTTAAATGCAGAGCGTATGATGGATTCCTGTGCAAGACTGGAGATGCCGCAGTTTCCGAAGGAGCGCTTCATGGAGGCACTTGACAAGGTGGTAAAGGCAAACGAGGCATGGGTACCGCCGTATGGCAGCGGTGCAACGCTCTATATCCGTCCGTATATGTTCGCGTCCGGCTCCGTGATCGGAGTAAAACCGGCAGACGAGTACCAGTTCCGTATCCTGGTAACTCCGGTTGGACCGTACTTCAAGGGCGGTGCAAAACCGATCACCATCTGTGTCAGCGACTTTGATCGTGCAGCACCTCACGGAACCGGACATGTAAAAGCCGGATTAAACTATGCCATGAGCCTTCATGCACATGAGGTTGCACATCACAATGGCTTTGATGAGAACATGTTCCTGGATCCGGCAACAAGAACCTATGTTGAGGAGACAGGTGGCGCAAACTTCCTCTTTGTAACCAAAGACGGTGAGCTTGTGACTCCGAAGTCTGACTCCATCCTGCCGTCCATCACCAGACGTTCTCTGGTTTATGTTGCAGAGCATTATCTTGGTCTGAAGGTAACCCAGCGTCCGGTAAAACTGTCTGAGCTTTCCGACTTTGCAGAGTGCGGACTGTGCGGAACCGCTGCAGTCATCTCTCCGGTAGGCAAGGTGGTAGACCATGGCAAGGAAATCTGCTTCCCGAGCGGTATGGAGAAGATGGGACCGACCATCCAGAAGCTGTATGATACCTTAACCGGAATCCAGATGGGCACGATCGAGGCTCCGGAAGGCTGGATCCACAAAATTCAGTAATAAATCAAAGATCAAAACATCCGGACTGCGTTGACAAAGTGCAGCCCGGATGTTACAATAACGAAGATCGCCGGCAAGTCACGGCGGACCAGTAAGGGGTTGTACTGGTTTCGACGGGGATCATGCAGCTGGTGAAGCTATCCGCATGCGGTGCGTCAAACGGCAAAATTAAAATTAAACGCTGAAGATAATTTAGCATACGCAGCCTAATGGCTGCTGTCAGCCTTAGTGCACTCACACATTAAGAATCTGGCATCGACTATGTGAGAAACGACATGCATTAAGCTTTGCGTGCATGGGCGTATCATGAAGCTACCAAAACCGCAAGGGTGTCTGCTTTCGTGCGGCAGAGGGAATGTCAAATAACAGACTATGATAGTAGAAGAACAGGGAATTGGTTTTCGGACAGGGGTTCGATTCCCCTCAGCTCCACGCTAAAGGCCGCGTAATCACGCGGCCTTTCTTTTTACTAGTGTATCAGGGAGGAAAAGGCGTTTGCCTGTGAGGTATATGACAAAGAAAAAAAGAAGGTATCAGTTGAAGCTTGGAAGGATGGCAGCAGTGACGCTGCTGCTTTTTCTGCGTCTTGGCATCCAAAGTGAGGCGGCATCACCTTACTTAAAAGCTGCAACCTATGCATCCGATGCATGGGTGAGTAATTTCTGGAATTCGGAAAGCGACCATATGGAGGAGGAGCTTGCACAGATTGCTGCAGATGGTTTCAATAGCATTGTACTGGTTCTGCCATGGCGGGAATTTCAGCCTGGGGTGGTTCCGGTTTCCTATAACCGCTATGCTTTTCGAAAGCTAGATACGGTTATGGATGCGGCTGAGGCAAAGGGACTTTTGGTAGAACTGCGGATCGGCTATGTATGGGATTATTATGCCGATGAGGGGACGATTGCTACAAAACGTTATCGGGAGCTCTTAAGCGATTCCGGCACGCGGGCGGCCTGGCTGGCCTATGCAAAGCAGATTTACCGGACTGCATCGGCACATGCAAATTTTCATGGCGGATTCATTACCTGGGAGGATTTCTGGAATTATGCGGAAGATGCCGGAAATCATGGAAGAGGAGCGAACAGCCGGATCGCAGCGAAAACCTGTGGTTACCAGGCGTGGCTGAAAAAACACTACTCTCTGAATGCGGTCAATGAATACTACCAGCCGCAGGAAGAATTCAAAAGCTATGAGGATGTCCATATCCCGGTCAGGGATGACCATGCTTTTAAGCTTTTTCTTGAATTTTATGATGATTTTTTAAATGACCTTTTACAAGACACCCAGAAGGTATTTCCGAATCTTTCCATGGAAGTACGGCTGGATATCGATCCGATTACGGCAAAGGACGGAAACGGTCAGGACGGAGCAGAACATTATCGTACCTTTTCCTGCGGAGATTCTTCCTATACAGCCTTGATGTACAGCGTTTCCATGGGACAGGATTTTGGTGCCGTCATTTCCGCAGATAACGCGGTCTGTACCATGAATGAGCAGCTCTCCATTGTGCGTACCCATAATCAGGGCAAACCTGTTTTTATCGATCAGCTTTTGTATATGGATGCAACGGAAGGCTTTGAACAGAACGCGAGGCTGGCAGAAGATCATCGCAGCTCGTATCTGACCGGGATTTCGGATATCCTTCGAACCCATACCAACGGATATGCGGTATGGACCTACCGGAATTATACCAATAATCCGGTCTACAATCACCAGTTTGCTCTGGGAACAAAGGGATGGAATGTGACCGGCGGCAGTGTGATAAAGCGCGACGGGAGCAATCAGCTCTGTTTACAGGAGGGCGGCATCCTCTCGCAGAAGGTGGGGCACCGGATCGGCGGCCGCACAACGCACGATGGCCATGTGCGTTTTACGGCAGACAGTGATAAACCGGTGCGGCTTACAGTAAAGCTGGGCTCTGTGGCCCAGGAGCTGGAGATCAACGGAAAACAGCAATATGACCTGAATTTTGGCCGGGGCGGCTTTTATGAGGTGAGCTTCGAAACAGATGGGGAGGTGTATCTGGATAATATCCACGTATACAATTTCATTCAGGATGGTCAGCTGTACGACATCAATGGAACGGAGCTTGGCTGCCTGGCGGCAATACGTACCCTGAACGCGAACTTAAATTGATTTTATGCTTGACATATTTGCCTTCCGTGCTATAATCGGTGACAGATATGAGAAAAGCTATCATATGAAACACGTTGATGAGAAGAGTACTCTGACGAAGCCATTCAGAGAGAGGCACATTTGGTGCAAGTGCCTTATGGGAGAGCCAGCAGGAAGACCAGCTCGGAGTGATCCTTAATCGGATCCGGTGATTCCGTTATCGTCACAGAATGAGTGGCTGTCTGAGAAGATCAGAGAGCAAACAGGGTGGAACCGCGATAAAATTGTCGTCCCTTGTCCGATGGAAAAGCACATCAGACAAGGGACTTTTTGTATTTTCTAAAAGTATTATCGTCCCTCGTGCAAAGAAAAATCAGGAGGTAAAAGACATGATCATCACATTAAAAGATGGAAGCAAAAAAGAGTATGCAGAAGCAAAATCCATTATTGATATCGCTTACGATATCAGTGAAGGCTTAGCACGCGCGGCATGTGCGGGTGAGGTAAACGGAGAGGTTAAGGATCTGCGCACTGTTCTGGATCAGGACTGTGAGTTAAACATTCTGACTGCAAAAGACGAGAAGGGTCTGGCAGTGCTCCGCCACACCACTTCCCATGTACTGGCTGAGGCTGTGCAGAATTTGTATCCGGATGCAAAGGTTGCCATCGGACCGTCTATCGATACCGGCTTTTATTATGATTTCGAGTGCCCGCCGTTCACCAGAGAAGCATTGGATGAGCTGGAAAAAGAGATGAAGAAGATCATCAAGAAGGGTGAGAAGATCGAGCGATTTACTAAGTCCAGAGAGGATGCGATCGCCTTCTTTAAAGAGAAGAACGAGCCATACAAGGTAGAGCTGATCGAGGATCTTCCGGAAGGCGCAGAGATTTCCTTCTACTCTCAGGGTGACTGGGTTGACTTATGTGCAGGCCCGCACTTAATGAGTACCAAGGGTATTAAAGCATTTAAGCTTCTTTCTTCTTCCGGTGCTTACTGGAGAGGCAGCGAGAAAAACCAGATGCTGACCCGTATCTACGGAACTGCATACGCAACCAAGGAAGAGCTTCAGGAACATCTGACTCAGATGGAAGAGGCAAAGAAGCGCGACCACAATAAGCTGGGACGTGAGATGAAGATTTTCACGACTGTGGATGTGATCGGCCAGGGACTTCCGCTGATCATGCCCAACGGCGTAATCATGATGCAGGAACTGCAGCGCTGGATCGAGGATGAGGAGACCAAGCGCGGCTATGTAAGGACCAAGACCCCGCTGATGGCAAAGAGCGATCTGTACAAGATTTCCGGTCATTGGGATCACTATAAAGACGGCATGTTTGTTCTGGGCGATGAGGAGAAGGACAAAGAGGTATATGCACTGCGTCCGATGACCTGTCCGTTCCAGTACTATGTATACAAAGCAGAACAGCATAGCTATCGTGATCTGCCGATCCGCCTGGGTGAGACTTCCACCCTGTTCCGCAACGAGGATTCCGGCGAGATGCACGGTCTGACCCGTGTGCGCCAGTTCACCATCTCTGAGGGACACCTGATCGTAAGACCGGATCAGATGGTTAAGGAGTTTAAGGATTGTATCGCACTGGCTCAGTATTGCTTACAGGTTCTGGGTGTGGAAGAGGATGTAACTTATCATCTGTCTAAGTGGGATCCGACAAACCGTGAGAAATACATCGGCGATGCTTCTGTGTGGGAAGAAACAGAGGGTCATATCCGTACCATGCTTCAGGAGTTAAATATCCCGTTTGTTGAGGATGTGGGCGAGGCTGCATTCTATGGCCCGAAGGTCGATATCAATGCCAAAAACGTATATGGCAAGGAAGATACCATGATCACCATTCAGTGGGATGCACTTCTTGCCGAGCAGTTTGACATGTACTATATTGATGAGAATGGCGAGAAGAAACGTCCGTACATCATTCATCGTACTTCCATGGGCTGCTACGAGAGAACCCTGGCATGGCTCATTGAGAAATATGCCGGACTGTTCCCGACCTGGCTGTGCCCGGAGCAGGTTCGCGTGATCCCGATCTCCGAAAAGTTCCATGATTACGCTGCAAAGATTGAAGCAGAATTAAAGGCGAACAACATCCGCTGCTCTGTAGACGAGCGTTCTGAGAAAATGGGTTATAAGATCCGTGAGGCACGTCTGGCAAGAGTTCCGTATATGCTGGTGGTTGGTGCACAGGAAGAGCAGGACAACAAGGTATCCGTAAGAAGCAGATATCTTGGCGATGAGGGTGCAAAGGATCTGTCAGTATTCATCGATGCCATCAAAGAGGAAATCCAGAAAAAGACCATTCGCAAGATCGAAGTGGAAGAACAGAAATAAAGATAAAAAAATCCCCGGGAAAGGCTTGACTTTTCCGGGGATTCATAGTATACTCACAAAAGTTGTGAGAAGAACGCAACACAGGAAAGTAGGTATCCACCTCACCTCGGCACGAGCAAGTGACCCTGGTTTATAGAAAAGAATGCGTATATGCGGCGGCTTAAACGTCCTATGCGATGCTTTTGAGGGTGGGTAGAATATTCTATCTACTTTTTTTATGCAGAAAAACAGACATGCAGAATTCTATGATGGGGGTGCACGACTATTAGCGAGTTAATGATTAACGAACAGATCAGAGACAAAGAAGTTCGATTGATTGGTCAGGACGGCGAGCAGCTGGGAATCATGTCCGCAAAAGAAGCCTTTAAACTGGCTCAGGATGCAGAACTGGATCTCGTAAAGATTGCTCCTACGGCAAAACCACCGGTTTGTAAGATTATCGATTACGGTAAATATCGTTACGAGCTGGCAAGAAAAGAAAAAGAAGCTAGAAAAAAACAGAAGGTAATCGAGGTTAAGGAAGTGCGGTTGTCTCCGAATATTGACACCAACGACTTAAACACAAAAACGGGCGCAGCACGAAAATTCCTGGAAAAGGGAGATAAAGTCAAAGTTACCTTACGTTTCCGTGGTCGTGAGATGGCACATATGTCCAAGTCCAGATACATCCTGGATGATTTTGCGGAGAGCTTAAAGGACATTGCAATCATTGACAAGCCTTCCAAAGTGGAAGGAAGAAGCATGGTTATGTTTTTGACTGCCAAGAAGTAAAAGCAAAGAGAAAGATTAAGGAGGAAGTTATAATGCCTAAATTAAAAACAAGCAGAGCAGCTGCAAAACGTTTCAAAAAGACCGGTACCGGTAAACTGGTAAGAAATAAAGCATACAAATCTCACATCTTAACTAAGAAGTCCACCAAGAGAAAGAGAAATCTTAGAAAAGATATCGTTACCGATTCTACCAATGCAAAGGTAATGAAGAAGATTTTACCATATCTCTAATAGACGGATCAGATTAAGAAGGAGGAAAAACCGATGGCAAGAATTAAAGGCGGTATGAACGCAAAAAAGAAACACAATAGAGTGCTGAAGATGGCTAAAGGCTACAGAGGAGCACGTTCTAAACAGTATAGAGTAGCAAAGCAGTCCGTTATGAGAGCTCTGACCAGCTCTTATGCAGGCCGCAAGCAGAGAAAGAGACAGTTCCGTCAGCTGTGGATCGCACGTATCAACGCAGCAGCACGTATCAATGGTCTTTCTTACAGCAAGTTCATGTATGGCTTAAAGTTAGCAGGTGTTGAGATGAACCGTAAGGTTCTGTCCGATATGGCAATCAACGATGCTGAGGGCTTTGCAAAACTGGCTGAGCTTGCAAAAGCAAAATTAGCTTAAGATAAATCTTAACAAAAACTTAATACCTTGGCAGGCGTAAGTTTGCCATATACCCGTCTGGTTTTTTCAAAAACCGGACGGGTTTTGTTGTATCAAGACACAAAAATGCGGCATCTTCAAAAAAGAAAGGAGCAAATTTTTGAATCAGATCATTCTTCTGGTGGGGGTTGTAATTCTGATCTGTGTCCTGATGGGGCGCATTACTTCCAGGCTGGCTGTCCCGTCCCTTTTGATCTTTATCGGGCTGGGAATGCTGTTTGGAGAAGAAGGTATTTTTCGGATCGCGTTTGACGATTATGGGGTAACCGAGATCATCTGCTCTGTCAGTCTGATCTTTATCATTTTCTATGGTGGTTTTGGAACCAATGTAAGGGAAGCGAAGAGTGTTGCCGCAAAGGCGCTGCTCCTTTCTACCCTTGGTGTGGCTCTGACAACCGGATTTGTAGGTACATTTGTACATTTTGCTTTAAAGCTTCCGTGGCTTGAGAGCTTTCTGGTTGGCTCAGTCCTTGCTTCCACGGATGCGGCCTCCGTGTTCAATATCTTACGTACCAACAAACTCGACCTGAAGTATCATACGGCATCTCTTCTGGAATTGGAATCTGGTTCCAATGATCCGGTATCCTATATGCTGACGGTAGTCCTGATCGCCATGATGAGCGGAAAGGAAGTGTCACTTCCTCTTATGCTGATCCAGCAGATTGGCCTTGGCCTTTTGTGCGGTGCTGCGGCAGGATGGCTTGCAGTCAAGGCTATGGATCATTTTTCCTTCCAGGTTGAGGAGGGAAATACCATCTTTGCCGTGGCAGCCATGCTTGTGAGCTATGCCTTGCCGCAGGTGATCGGTGGAAATGGCTACCTTGCGGTATATCTGTGCGGCATCATCATGGGAAACTCCAGGATACCGGAAAAACGAAATCTGATGTATGTATTTGATACCGTGACAGGGATCGCACAGATGATGATCTTCTTTTTGCTGGGTCTTCTGGCAACACCGAGTGAACTGCCGGCGGTTCTTGCACCGGCAGCCATGATCATGTTCTTTATGACTGTGATCGCCCGTCCGGCAGCCGTGTCAGCGATCCTGCTTCCGTTTCGTTCCCATATCCGTCAGGTCGGAGTTGTGTCCTGGGCGGGACTTCGCGGAGCGGCTTCCATCGTATTTGCGATCATGGCCGTATTGAGCAAGGTGCCCATGCATTATAACCTTTATAACCTGGTATTCTGTGTTGTGCTTCTTTCCATTGCGATCCAGGGAACCTTTCTGCCTCTGGTTTCCCGCAGGCTGAACATGATCGACCGGAATATGGATGTGCGCCGTACCTTCAACGACTATGAGGAAGAAAGCAGCATTCATTTTGTGAAAACACATATTCAGGAAGGACACCTGTTCTGCAACAAAAAAGTACGTGAGATCAGCCTTCCGACGGAAATGCTGATCGTTATGATCCTTCGAGGCGAAGAAAAGCTGATCCCGAACGGAGATACCAGCCTGCTGGCCGGAGATCTTCTGATCCTTGCGGCACCGGAGTTTACGGAAGGAGAAAATCTGATCTTAAGGGAAAAGACTGCCGTTAAGGGTGATAAGTGGAGCGGAAAGATGTTAAAAGAAGTGACTCTCTCCAAAGGAACCCTGGTCGTATCTGTAAGGAGAGGAAATGAAACCCTCATCCCTGCAGGTGATACCAGGATCCAGGAGGGAGATAATCTGATCATAGCAAAATATTAGTAAGAACTCGGGCGTCACTAAACGCTTTGGTAGACGGAGAAGTTGTTGCGCCCGCCGCGCTTGGCCTGATACAGTGCCTTATCGGCATTGCGGTAAAGCTCATCGAACTGAGTGCCGTGTTCTGGACAGAAGGCCACTCCGACGCTGAGGGTAATGACATTTCCGTCTATTGCGGGCTGTTTGATGGAACGGATGTGGCAGACCATGTTCTGTACACGCCATGTGGCAGCTTCGCGAGATGAGATGTTTTTCATGAAGACTACAAATTCATCACCGCCAATGCGTCCGATGATGTCGTTATCTCGAAATTCCCGTTTCAAAAACTGTCCGACCTGCTGCAGGATCTGATCACCGGCGGCATGTCCGTAAGTATCATTGACATGTTTGAATTTATCAATATCCATGATCAGGAAAGCATGGAGCATATCTGTCTGTGCATTGGCCAGAAAATCGTCAATGGCAGTCTGGGTATGCTCCTTATTATATATATCGGTCAGAGCATCGATCTGAGCGTTGTGCACCAGTTCCCGGTGGTCTTTGTCATGGATGACAAAAATGCGCCACACAAGCAGGAAGACCAGAATGATAAAGTAAGCATTCAGCGCGAAAGCATAGTTCATCACAAAAGAGTAGCTGGCAGTGGCAGTGGAGACCGGAACAACATAGCAGATCATCCAGTGATTGAAGTGGAGCGGAGAGAAGCTGATATAACAGCTTTTTCCTGGATTGTTTTCCGGATACAACTGGACCAGACCGCTTTCCTGTTTCTGAAAGGCTTTGCGGATGTCCACGAGGGAGCTTGATCCATAGAGATTCCATTGGCCGTAAAAGTCAAAGAAGTTATCATCCAAACAGATGGTCTGATCCGTGGAGTGGCCGTCTAAAGTCATGATCTCGCCCCGCTCATTGATGATGATGCTTAGGCCTTCTCCGTCAAAGAGATCATCGAACATCATATGATTGAGCAAGGTGACGTTGTAGGAGGCGCCAAGGATTCCGATCACGGTGTTATCATGATAAACAGGAACTCCAAGGATCACGCGGGTTTCCTGGTCAACGCTGCTTTGGAGCGGATCACTTAAGATGTGCTGCCCGGCAAGACCCTCCTGAACATAACTGCGATGGGATACATCCTTGATCTCACCATTTTCATAATGCGCTGTTCCGTCAGGTTCGATGAGAGCCACATGGTCAATCGAGGTGGTGCTCTTGATGGCAGAAACGATATCCATGTTTTTGTCTGAGATCAGCACCCCATCAGAACCGATCAGGGAGGCGGCTGCATCCAGATACTGGTAATTGACATCCAGGACTTCTTCAAAATGGGAACGTTGTCTTGATACGTTCAGCATAAGTTTGTTTTTGGCAAGCGCATCCACACTGCGCTGGGAAATGATGGAAAACAAAATAATGCCAAGTGCGGTGGCCACGATAAACATAGCAATGGCAATCAGATAACTTTCCAGTTGGTTTTGTTTTTTTCTATTCATGGTAAAAACCTCATTTCAGGTTGCCTTTTTATAATTGTCATTAGGAATTATACCATATTATGAAGAAAAAGTAAAAACATAAAAAAAGTGCTTGCAAGAATGAAAAGACTGTGGTATATTATTAAACGTTCGCGGGAGTGCTGGAATTGGCAGACAGGCTAGACTAAGGATCTAGTGGCAGTTATG